>NZ_RAVT01000013.1 GCF_013464915.1 Stenotrophomonas maltophilia | reverse complement strand
CACTACCGGGTGCATCGCCGATGGAAACCAGCATGTCGCCAGCTGCACATCCGGCCCCGTTAGAATGCCCGCATGACTGAATTCATTCCGCCCGGCACCCGTTTCCATGCCCTGCCCTCGCCGTTCCCGTTCAAGCGCGGTGGCGCCCTGCACGGTGCGCGTGTGGCCTATGAAACCTGGGGAACGCTGGCTGCCGACGCAGGCAACGCGATCCTGATCGTGACCGGTCTTTCGCCGGATGCGCACGCAGCAGCCAACGACGCCAATCCGGCGCCGGGCTGGTGGGAAGGCATGGTTGGCCCCGGCAAGCCGATCGATACCAACCGCTGGTTCGTGGTGTGCGTGAACTCGCTGGGCAGCTGCAAGGGCTCCACCGGCCCCGCCTCGCTCAATCCGGCCACGGGCGAACCGTATCGCCTCGACTACCCCGAGCTGTCGATCGAAGACGGCGCACGTGCCGCCATCGAAGTTGTACGCGCCCTGGGCATCGAGCAGCTGGCCTGCGTGATCGGCAATTCGATGGGCGGCATGACCGCCCTGGCCGTGCTGATGCTACATCCAGGCATCGCGCGCAGCCACGTCAACATTTCCGGCAGCGCGCAGGCGTTGCCGTTCTCCATCGCGATCCGCTCGCTGCAGCGCGAAGCGATCCGCCTTGATCCGCGCTGGAACGGTGGCCACTACGACGACGACGCGTATCCCGAGTCCGGCATGCGCATGGCACGCAAGCTGGGCGTGATCACCTACCGCTCGGCACTGGAATGGGACGGCCGTTTCGGCCGCGTGCGGCTGGATTCGGACCAGACCGATGACGATCCGTTCGGTCTGGAATTCCAGGTGGAAAGCTATCTGGAAGGCCACGCACGGCGCTTCGTGCGTTTCTTCGATCCCAACTGCTATCTGTACCTGAGCCGTTCGATGGACTGGTTCGACCTGGCCGAGTACGCCGATGGCGATGTGCTGGCGGGGCTGGCGAAGACCCGGGTGGAGAAGGCGCTGGCCATCGGTGCCAACACCGACATCCTGTTCCCCGTGCAGCAGCAGCAACAGGTCGCCGACGGCCTGCGTGCCGGCGGTGCCGATGCGCACTTCATCGGCCTGGAGTCACCGCAGGGTCATGACGCCTTCCTGGTCGATTTCGAGCGTTTCGGCCCGGCCGTGCGCGGCTTCCTCGACGCGCTGTAAGTGGCATGGCGGCGTAACCTCGCGCTCGCCGCGTTCGGCGCGTTGATCGCACTGATGGCCAGCGGCGTGCTGCCGCTGTGGCTGGGCGGCTGGTGCCTGCTGACCAGCGCGGTTTCGTTCGGCTTGTACGGGCATGACAAGCGGGCAGCACAGCGGAAGCAGTGGCGGATTCCCGAACGCACCCTGCAGCTGCTGGCCTTTGCCGGCGGTTGGCCGGGCGCGCTGCTGGGCCAGGCCCTGTTCCGCCACAAGCACCGCAAAGCGGCATTCCAATGGGTGTTCTGGCTGTGCGTGCTGGCCAATGYGGCCTCGATCGCGGTGATGCTGCGCGAGTTCTCGCGGTAACGCTCGCAATCGGTAGTGCCGGCCGCTGGCCGGCAATCACGTATTCGTGTGAAACGCCATGAGGTTGCCGGCCAGCGGCCGRCACTACCAGGATGTTCTCACGCTTCGCGGATCAACACCCCATCACGCAGCCGRTACTGCGCATCGACCACGCCTTCGGGCAGGTCGTCGTGGGTGATCATCAGCAGGCTGCGCCCGTCCAGCAACCCGGAAAGGTCCTGCAGCAGCGCACGTGCGGTATCCACGTCCAGGCCTTCGGTCGGTTCGTCCAGCAGCAGGATCGGCGCATTGCGCAGCAGCGCCCGCGCCAGTGCCAGGCGCCGCGCCTGGCCGGCCGACATCGTTGCGCCGTTCTCGCCCACCCAGGCCTGCAGGCCACCATTGTTCTCGGCCCATTCGCCCAGGCGAACGCGGCGCAGCACCGTCCACAACGCGGCGTCGCTGGCATCGGGATCACCCAATCGCAGGTTCTCGGCCACGCTCCCGGCAAACACCGGTGCGTTCTGCGGCAGCCACGCCAACTGCCGATGCCACTCGGCCTGGGCGAAGTCGCGCAGGTTGCGGCCACCATAGGTGATTCGCCCCTGCTGCGGGTCCCACAGCCGCAGCAGCAGGCTGGACAGCGTGGTCTTGCCGCTGCCACTGTCGCCGCGGATGGCGATGCGCTCCCCCGGCGCCAACGTCAGCTGCAGGGCGGACAGCACCGGCCGCACCGCGCCCGGCCACTGGAAATGCACGTCATCCCAGTGCACGCGCGCGGCCTGCGGCACCGGCTGCGGCGCTGCGGGATCCTCCACCGTCGGCGGCTGCTCGACGATGGCCTGCAACCGATCAGCGGCGATACGCCCGGACTGCAGCGATTGCCAGGCCAGGCCCATGCCAGCCCACAGTTCGATCAGCGCCACGGTAAGGAACACCAGGCCCGCCGCCATCTCCGGCGCGATGCGCTGCTGTTCGGCCGCGTGCAGCGCCAGCGCCAGCATCGCCACCAGGCCCAGCCCAGCGACCAGGCCATGCAGGGTCGATGCCGCGATCAGGCGCCAGCGACGGCGCCGGTCGCGCGAAGCAACCTGCTTGGCCGCCACCCGCACCTTCAACTGCCATGCCGCATCGGCATGCAGTGCGGCCAGATCCCCTGCCCCTTCCAGCCCCTCGAATGCAGCGGTGCGCAACGCAGCGCGATGCACGGCGCGGTCCATCTCTTCATCGTCGCGGCCGCGCACACCCAGCCACGGCACGCCGAAGGCGATCAGCAGCGCCAGCACCGCCAGCAGCACCGCCGCCGACGGCAGGATCAGCGCCGCCGATGCAATCGCCACCAGCGACAACGCGCCCAACGCCACCAGTGGCCCGATCGCACGCACCAGCAGGCCATCCACTTCACCGATGTCACCGAGCAGGCGCGCCAGAAGTTCGCCGGTGCGCGTAGCCCCCAGCCGTGCCGGTGCCAACGGCAGCGCGCGGCGGAAGAACCATACGCGCAGGTCGCGGGCGATGCGCAGGGTGGCATCGTGGCCGACCAGCTTCTCGAAGTAGCGCGACACGATGCGTGCCACCGTCAGCCCGCGGATACCCGCGGACGGCGAGAAGAAGTTGAAGCCCTGGCCGAGGCCGGCTGCACCCGCCAATGCGGCGGCAGTGAGGAAGCCACCGGACAGCCCCAGCAATGCGGTGCCGGCCAGCATGGTGGTCCACAACAGCAGCATGGTCAGCAGCAGGCGCGGCCGATGACGCAGGAACACCACGCGCAGCGAATCAGACGAGCGGCTCATGCGCGCACCGCCTGTGCCGGTTCGACCAGGCGTCCTTCCGGCAGCAGCAGGCAGCGGTCTGCCCAGGCGATCACCGCAGGGCTGTGGGTGGCGACCACCACACTGCGGCCTCGTGCATAGGCCGCCAGGCTGCGCAGCAGTGCGGCCTCGGTATCGGCGTCGAGAAACGCAGTGGGTTCATCCAGCAACAGCACCTGCGGGTCGCGCAGCAACAACCGGGCCAGGCCGATACGACGGGCTTCACCGCCGGACAGGCCGAAGCCGCGTTCGCCGATTACCGTATCCAGGCCCCGTGGCAGGCGCTGTGCGAACTGCAGCACCTGCGCGGCCTCGGCCACCGCACGCAGGCGCGCATCGCTGGCGCCCGGATCGGCCAGGCGCAGGTTGTCGGCGATGCTGCCGTGGAACAGGTACGGACGCTGGCTGGCATAGGCCACCTGCACACCAGGACGCAGCTGCAGTTTGCCGGCACGCGGCGGCAGCCAACCGGCCAGCGCTTCCAGCAAGGTGCTTTTGCCGGAACCGCTGGGACCAACCAGGGCCAGGCGCTGCCCCGGCTCAAGCAGCACGTCCAGATCGTGCAGCACATCGTGTGGCGCGCCCAACGGGCGAAGAACCAGACCCTGTGCCTGCAGCGGCGGCAATGCGGCTTCGGCCGGTTCCACCGCCAGCGGTGCGGTCTCGTTCTCGATCAGGCCCTGCTCATCGGGCAGAGACTGCAGCAGGCGTTCCACCTCGGCGGCAGCGGCCAGTGCGTTGGCACGATCGTGGTAGTGCGCGGCCAGCCGCCGCAGCGGCGCGTAGAACTCCGGCGCCAGCAGCAGGCAGAACAGGCCCGCGCCCAGCGTCGGCACCGTCGAGTGCAGCGACATCATGCCCAGGTAGCTCAGGCCCAGGTACAGCGCGACCATCGCCACGCTCACCGAAGCGAAGAATTCCAGCACCGTGGACGACAGGAAGGCGATGCGCAGCACCTTCAGGGTGCGCACGCGCACCCCTTCGGCGGCGGCCTCGATACCTTCCAGCTCGGCCTCGCCACGGCCATACAGGCGCAGCAGGCCCAGGCCCTTGATGCGATCAGCGAAGTGGCCGCTCATCCGCGCCAGTTCGCCCAGCTGGGCACGGCCGGCGGCTTCGGCGCCCCAGCCCACCAGCATCATGAAGAACGGCACCAGTGGCGCGGTGAACAGCAGGATCAGCGCGACCACCCAATCAACCCAGGCCACTGCGGCCAGGATCAGCAGTGGCACCACCACCACTTCGGTGCGCACCGGCAGAAAGCCACTGTAATAATTCTCGATCGCATCGCCGTGATGCAGCATCAGTTCGCCCAGCTCACCGGTGCGGCGCTGCCGCAGCCACAGCGGGCCATGCCCGAGCAGTCGCGCGAAAACGCGCTCGCGCAGTGCCAGGCGGGCGGCGTCGGCCACGTCACCTGCAGCAGCCTGGGTGGCGCTGCCGAGCAGCGTGCGCAGCACCAGGACCAGCGCCAGCCCACCCAGCACCGGCAGACCCGATGCCAACGGCGCGCGCTCCACCAGCACCTGCTGCACCAGCCAGGCAATGGCGGCAGCCTGGCCGATCAGCAGCACCCCGGACAGACTGATGCACAGCGCCGCCAGGCGCTGGCGGCCTCGAGCGGCACGCGCCAGATCAGCCAGCCAGGCCGTACGTGCGCGCCGCTGGCGGGCGGTTTCAGCTTCAGGGGAAAGGCCGTCAGGGGTCGTTTCGGCAGCGCTCAAGGGGTCTTCACGGGCATCGGGGGAGACACGGCATTGTAGGCGCAGGCAACAGCCCGCCCCTGCGGCCGTCGGTCGCAGTCTTCATCAGGTTCGCATACGATCCCTTCGCATACCTGTTCATACATTGATCTGGATCAAGGCTGTTTGAAGTAGTCGGTCACATCATTCACGTCGTAGACCACCCTTCCCGCCACCTGCAACGGCACTATCCACGAGGTAGCCAGGCCATGATTGATCAGACAGTCGTAGAACTGTCGCGGCTGCAATTCGCGCTGACCGCGATGTACCACTTCCTATTCGTACCGCTCACCCTCGGCCTGTCCTTCATGGTGGCCATCATGGAGAGCGTGTACGTGATGACCGGCAAGGAGATCTGGCGCAGGATGACCCTGTTCTGGGGCGTCCTGTTCGGCATCAACTTCGCCATGGGCGTTGCCACCGGCATCGTCATGGAATTCCAGTTCGGCATGAACTGGTCCTACTACAGCCACTACGTGGGTGACATCTTCGGTGCGCCGCTGGCGATCGAAGGCCTGATGGCCTTCTTCCTGGAAGCCACGTTCGTCGGCCTGTTCTTCTTCGGCTGGAACCGCCTGACCAAGGTCAAGCACCTGATGGTGACCTGGCTGATGGCGCTGGGCACCAACCTGTCGGCGATCTGGATCCTGATCGCCAACGGCTGGATGCAGAACCCGACCGGCGCGGTGTTCAACCCGGAAACCATGCGCATGGAAGTCGTCGACTTCATGGCCGTGGTGTTCAACCCGGTGGCGCAGGCCAAGTTCGTGCACACCGTCAGCGCCGGCTACGTGACCGGTGCGGTGTTCGTGATGGCGATCAGTGCCCTGTTCCTGCTGCGCAACAAGCACAAGGACCTGGCCCGTCGTTCGTTCGCGGTGGCGGCTGCGTTCGGCCTGTTGTCCTCGCTGTCGGTAGTGGTGCTGGGTGACGAGAGCGGTTACGCCGCCAGCGAACACCAGAAGATGAAGCTGGCCGCGATCGAAGCGATGTGGGAGACCGAGCGTGCGCCGGCCGACTTCACCGCCTTCGGCATCCCTAACCAGGAAACCCACCAGAACGACTACGCGGTGAAGATCCCGTACCTGATGGGTCTGATCGCCACCCGCTCGTTGAACCAGCCGATTCCGGGCATCCTGGAACTGGTCGAGCGTGCCGAACACCGCGTGCGCGGCGGCCAGCTGGCCTACGGTGCATTGGAACGCCTGCGCGCCAACAAGAACGACGTTGAAGCACGCGAGATGTTCGACCGCCACTGGCAGGACCTGGGCCACGGCCTGCTGCTCAAGCGCTACCGCGACGACATCCTCAACGCCACCCCGCAGGAAATCTCGCAGGCGGCGATGGACACCGTGCCGCGCGTGATGCCACTGTTCTGGACCTTCCGCGTGATGGCCGGCCTGGGCTTCTACCTGATCGCCTTCTTCGCGCTGGCCTTCTACTACTCCTGCCGCAACAACTTCCAGGACAAGCGCTGGTTCCTCAAGCTGGCCCTGTGGACGCTGCCGGCACCGTGGATCGCGATCGAGTGCGGCTGGTTCGTGGCCGAGTACGGTCGCCAGCCGTGGGCGGTGGATGGCGTGCTGCCGACCTTCTATGCGGCATCGGGCCTGGCCCTGCACGAAATCGTGCTGACCCTGGCCGGCTTCACCGCGATCTACACCGCGCTGATCGTGGTCGAGATCAAGCTGATGCTCAAGGCGATCCGCAAGGGTCCGGACGAGGTGCTGCCGTCGCTGCAGTCGCCCCAGCCGCATGCTTCCCACAATGCCTCGGCGCCGGCCGCCGGCCAGGCCTGAGGCAGGAGAACCACGATGGATTTCATTCTTCTGGACTACACCACGCTGCGCGTGATCTGGTGGCTGCTGCTCGGCATCCTGCTGATCGGTTTCGCCGTGATGGACGGTTTCGACCTGGGCGTGGGCACCCTGCTGCCCTTCGTTGCCCGCAACGACGCCGAGCGCCGGCTGGTGATCAACACCATCGGCCCGGTATGGGAAGGCAACCAGGTGTGGCTGGTGCTCGGTGGCGGTGCGATCTTCGCCGCCTGGCCGCCGCTGTATGCGGTCAGCTTCTCCGGCTTCTACCTGGCGATGTTCGTGATCCTGTTCGCCCTGATCCTGCGTCCGGTCGGCTTCAAGTTCCGCAGCAAGATGCCCAGCGAGCGCTGGCGCAACACCTGGGACTGGGCGCTGTTCATCGGCGGCTTCATCCCGGCGCTGATCATGGGCGTGGCGGTAGGCAACGTACTGCTGGGCGTGCCGTTCCACTTCGATGACAGCATGCGCATCTTCTACACCGGCTCGTTCTTCGGCCTGCTGATGCCCTTCGCACTGCTGGCCGGCCTGCTCAGCGTGTCGATGCTGGTCGCCCACGGTGCCGCCATGCTGGTACTGAAGACCGACGGCCCGGTGGCCGAACGTGCGGCCCGCTTCGGCAGCATCGCTGCGGTCATCGCCTTCGTGCTGTTCGCCGTGGGCGGCGCCTGGGTGGCCTTCGGCCTGCCGGGCTACCAGATCACCTCGCAGGTGGTCACCGACGGTGCAACCAATCCGCTGCTGAAGACCGCCGAACTCGGCGCCGCCGGTGGCTGGATGCGCAACTACAGCACGATGCCGGCCACGATCCTGGCCCCGCTGCTCGGCCTGGCCGGCCTGCTGGCCAGTGCGGTGCTGCTGCGGGCCCGTCGCGGCGGCCTGGCCTTCATCGCCTCCGGTGCGGCGATCGCCGGCATCATCCTGACCGTCGGCTTCGCCATCTTCCCGTTCCTGCTGCCGTCCTCGAGCCAGCCCACCTCCAGCCTGACCGTGTGGGATGCCTCCTCCAGCCACCTGACCCTGTGGATCATGCTGCTGGCCACGGCGGTGTTCCTGCCGATCATCATCGGTTACACCACCTGGGTGTACCGCGTGCTGAAGGGCAAGACCACCACCGAAGAGATGGGCAACAACCCCAACGCGTATTGATTGCTTGCACGTGTGCCGACCAACGGTCGGCACCTACCCGGAATGAAGGAGACTGATCATGTGGTATTTCGCCTGGATTCTCGGTGCCGGCCTCGCCTCGACGGTGGCCATCCTCAACGGCATGTGGTTCGAAGCCCGCGAGCAGAACCGCATCGAGAAGGAAAATCGTCGCTGAGCTGTAAAAAAGCCTTGCCGCCTTGGCCTTCACACGGTATCTTAGGCGGCTCCTTCGGGGTGTAGCTCAGTCTGGTAGAGCGCTACGTTCGGGACGTAGAGGTCGCAGGTTCGAATCCTGTCTCCCCGACCACTCAAGTGGTCGCATTGAAGCCTGGTGAAGTCGTCCAGGCTTTTTTGTTCCCTGAAGTGGCACTGCTTCGGCAGTGTGAAGAAAACAGCATTTACCCCTTGCCGCCATCGGGGTGAATCGCTAGAATAGGCGGCTCCCTTCGGGGTGTAGCTCAGTCTGGTAGAGCGCTACGTTCGGGACGTAGAGGTCGCAGGTTCGAATCCTGTCTCCCCGACCACTTCGGTGGTCACCAAGAAGCCTGGAAGACATCACTGTCCTCCGGGTTTTTTTGTACCCAGCGCCAGGCCGCCCGCATGACGGGACCTTGTCGGACCGCGCACGTACAATGGCCGCGCTGCCGGCCCACCTGCAGCACCACCCCCACCTGCCGCTTCGGCGTAGACCGATGCCGGCGCTGCATGCCGCCGCTGCGGCGTGCGACACCTGCAAGGACCACCGATGAGTTCCTCCACTTCCGATTCGCCGTCGCTGCTGCACGGTCGTGTCCTCGCGTTCGCCGCGATCCTGCTGGCAGCGGTCAACCTGCGCACTGCGGTCACCTCGATCACCCCGCTGCTGGACGTGCTCGGCCAGCAGTTCGGCTTCGGCACCACCATGACCGGCGTGCTGGGCATGCTGCCGACCGCCTCGTTCGCGCTGTTCGGCGTGGCCACGCCGGCACTGGCGCGGCGCCTCGGGCTGGAGCGCACCACGCTGCTGGCGATGGTGATGGCGATGGCCGGCCTGCTGCTGCGTTCCAGCGCCGGCAACGTCGGCACGCTGCTGCTCGGTTCGGTGGTGGCACTGGCCGGCATGGGCATCGGCAACGTCGTGGTGCCGCCGCTGGTGAAGCGCTACTTCGCCAACAAGGTCGGCACCATGAGTACGCTCTACATCAGCGTGCTGCAGCTGGGCACCATGCTGCCGGCGCTGCTGGCGGTACCGGTAGCCAATGCAGCGGGCTGGCGCGTGTCGCTGGGCATGTGGGCGCTGCTGGCACTGGCCGCTGCACTGCCGTGGCTGCTGCTGGCCAGGCGCGCGCCGAAGCCACTGGCCGACACTACCGATCCCACCGCGCAGCCGCACGGCAAGGTCTGGCGCACGTCGCTGGGCTGGAGCATGACGCTCATGTTCGGCATGACTTCGCTGATGACCTATTCGATGTTCACCTGGCTGCCGCGCATCGTGGTCGAGGCCGGTGGCACGCCGGCCTTCGGTGGCGTGATGGTGGCGGTGTTCTCGGCGCTGGGGCTGCTGCCGTCGCTGGTCATTCCATCAATGGCAGTGCGCATGCAGAACCCGTTCCCGCTGGTGCTGATCGGCTTCTTCTCGTTCGTGATCGCCTTCACCGGCCTGCTGCTGGCACCGATGAAGGCCCCCCTGCTGTGGGCCTGCCTGCTTGGCGTCGGTCCGTCCACCTTCCCGCTCGCACTGACCCTGATCAACCTGCGCACGCGCACCCCCACCGGCTCGGCGGCGCTGTCCGGCTTCATGCAGGGCGTGGGCTACAGCTTCAGCTGCCTGGGGCCGTTCCTGGTCGGCTGGCTGCACACAGTCAGCGACGGCTGGACGCTCCCGTTCAGCTTCCTGTTCGGCTGCGCCACCCTGATGCTGTGCGCCTCCTGGGTGGCCTGCAAGCCGCGCAAGCTGGAAGACCTCTGGTAAGCCGTTGAGGGGCCGCACGCCGGCCCCGCCTGCCGCTGGTCAGCCATTCCAGGAAAATTGACGCCGGACTGACAATTCCGGGCGGATAGTGCCCACGAATGCCCATCCTTGCCGCGTGCCGGCATTGGGCATGGGGGCGGCCTGGCCGCCCAGGCCACCACTCGGTGTGCGGGGGATTCTCGCTTCAGACAAGACATTGCAGGTCGCTGTCCGGGTTGTACCCGTCCTTGGCTGGACGGGAGTGCACGAAGGGAGTGACGCAGGGCACGGCCACCCCAAAAGCTGGCATGTGATGTGCGTCACATTTTTCACGGTTGTCTGGTCAGGAAGCCAAGGGGGTCCCCAATGGTTGTCCACCGCCGGCTGGCGCTTTGCGTCGGCCTCGCCTGCACTGCCCTGGCCTGGGCCAGCGGCGCTGCCCCGCCCGATCGCGAGGCGGCCCTGGCCGAGATCGGCCGCTACCGCGACCAGGCCCGATGGCTGGATGCGCTGGGCGCCATCGAACGTGCCAGCCAGCAACAGCCCAACGACGATCTGCTGTTCAAGCTGCGCGTGCTGACCCTGGGCGACATCGGCAATGCCTGGCGCGCATGGGCGCTGTACCAGCAGCGTCCACAGCTGTTCGACGCTGCCCAGAAGCAACGCCTGGAAGGCGACTACCTGGCCAAGCTGGTGGTGTGGAGCCTGGCCTACAGCAGCAGCGAGGACAGCCGCCTGGAAGAGGCTGAATCGACGCTGGCGCGCATGCAGCGCTACCTCGGCAGCGAAGGCACGCCGCCCGCCCAGGCCCCGCTGCGGATCCGCATGGACCGGCTGATCCTGCTCAACCGTCTCGGCCGCCATGCGCAGGTGCGCGAGGAAGCGCGGGCCCTGCAGGCGGAGGGCCACACGTTGCCCGACTATGTCCTGCCTGCGGTCGGTGACTCCCTGATGGGTACCCTCCATCCCGAGGAGGCCATTCCGGTATTGCAGGCCGCGGTGGCCGGCGATCCCACGCGCGATGCCTCGCACTCGGAGCTGGCGTACGCCTATCTGGAAAGCGAACAGCAGGAAAAGGCCATCGACCTGCTGCAGGCATGGCGCGACAAGGAACCGGCGTGGCGCTGGAGCAATGGCAAGTCGCCGTATGCGAACTGGTCGCGCTACGAGGCCGACCTGAACCTGGCAATGGTGCGCGCCTACAGCGGCGACCTGCGCACCGCACAGCACGACCTGGAATCGATGGTCGACATCGCACCGGGCAACGGCGGCCTGCAGAGCGCGCTGGGCAGTGTGTACATGATGCGCGGATGGCCACGCATGGCCCTGCAGCGCCAGCAGATGGCACATGCGCTGGACCCACGCGACATCGAGCCGCGGCTCGGCATGGAAGAGGCATACGTTGCCCTGCAACGCGATGATCTGGCGCGGCCGCTGCACGATGATCTGCTGGCACGCTACCCGACCCAACCCGCCGTCGAGCGCATGGACCAGGCCTGGCGTGTACATCGCGGCTGGCAGTTGAAGGCATGGACCGACATTGGCCGCAGTTCCGGCGGTGGCGGCACATCACCGCTGGGCAACAACGACCGCCACTACGGCATGGAAGTGCAGACGCCGGTACTCGATGACCGCTGGCGGTTGTTCGCCTTCGCCGACAGGCGCTCGGTCGACTTCCAGGACCAGCGCATCGACCCGCTGTGGCTGGGTGCAGGCGTGCGCTACCGCTTCGGCCGACTGGATGCGGAAGCCGCCGCGCTGCGTGCCAACGACCACGTCGGCGACACCGGCCTGCGCCTCGGTGTTGGCTGGCAGTTCAACGATTACTGGCACGCCGGACTGGTGGCCGCACGCAACGATCCGGAAGCCTCGATGCAGGCGCGCGTGGCCGGCATCACCGCTGACAGCGTGAGCGCGCAGGTGGACTACCGGCGCAGCGAGCTGACCCACTGGATGTTCGGCGCCAGCCGCTTCCGCTACGACGACGGCAACCATCGCGAACTGTTCAGCACCAGCATTGAACAGCGCCTGCTGACCCGTCCGCGCTGGTTGATCGATGGCCTCGCCAGTGCCTACACCAGCCGGGGCAGCCGCGACGACGCGCCCTACTTCAACCCGAAGCGCGACCGCATGGTCGAGATCGGAATGCGCATCGACCAGCAGTTGTGGCGGCACTACGAGCGCCACTTCCGGCACCGGCTGACGGTCTCGCTGGGTGACTACTGGCAGGACGGCTTCGGCAGCGCGCTGGTCCCTTCGGTGTCCTACATGCACGAATGGCAGCTGGGCCAGGGCCGCGTGTTCGAGTACGGCGTGCGCTGGTCGCGGCCGGTCTACGACGGCCACCGCGAGCGTCATATCGGCTTCGAAGCCGCACTGCGCTGGGGAGAATGACATGGCCCGCATCCTGCGACTGATCGTGCTCCTGCTGCTGGCTGCCGCACCGCCGGCGTTCGCGCAGCAGGCCCTGCATCTCGATGCGATCGACAACGGCCTGCTGATCCTCAGCTACCACGACATCCGCGACCAGGTGGCCGCCAAGGGCGATGCCGATACCTACGCGGTGAGCACGCAGAACTTCGCCGCGCACCTGGATTGGCTGGGTGCGCACGGCTATCACCCGGTGTCGCTGTCGCAGGTGATCGACGCCTCACAGGGACGCGCCACGCTGCCGCCAAAGCCCGTGCTGCTGACCTTCGATGACGGCCTGCGCAGCGTCTACGACAAAGCGTTCCCGCTGCTGCAGGCCTACCGCTACCCGGCGCTGGTGGCAGTGATCACCGATTACGTGGACATGGCGCCAGGGCGAACCATCGACTATGGCTACCGCCCGTTCGGGCATGACGACTTCGTCACCTGGGCACAGCTGGAACAGATGCGTGACAGTGGCCTGATCGAAGTGGCCAGCCACACCGACGACCTGCATCACGGCGTGCTCGCCAATCCGCAGGGCAACTCCACGCCGGCGGTGGTGACCCGCGTGTACAGCCCGGCCACCCACAGCTACGAAAGCGAAGCCCAGTACGAACAACGCCTGCGCGCCGACCTTTCGCGCAGCGTGCAGCGCATCCAGCAGCACCTGGGCGTCCGCCCGCGCGCCATCGTCTGGCCCTATGCCGCCTACAACCAGCTGAGCAACGACATCGCCGAGCAGCTTGGCATGCCGGTATCCTTCGATCTGGAAGGCCGCAGCACGCCGGTGGCCAGCGACCTGCACGGGCTGGCGCGCTTCCTGGTCAGCGACAACCCGACCGTGGAGGGCCTGGCCTTCGAGCTGCGCCGCGACGTTGCGCTTGATGGCATCCGCGCGTTGCAGGTCGACCTGGATGATGTGTACGACCCGGACCCGGCGCAGCAGGCGCGCAACCTCGATGCGCTGATCGAGCGGGTCAAGCGCATCTCGCCCACCCATGTCTACCTGCAGGCCTTCGCCGACCCGGACGGCAACAACACTGCCGATGCACTGTACTTCCCCAACCGGCACATGCCGATGCGCGCGGACCTGTTCAGCCGGGTCGCCTGGCAGCTGAAGTCGCGCGCGGGGGTGAAGGTGTACGCCTGGCTGCCGGTGCTCGGGTTCGAACTGCCCGATCCGGTGCAGCGGAAAGCGCTGGCGATCCACAATGGCGATGCCGACGGCATGTACCGGCTGGACTTCACCAATCCGAAGGCACGCCAGATCATGCTCGACATCTACGAGGATCTGGCCGTCAACTCGTACTTCGAAGGCCTGCTCTTCCATGACGATGGTTACCTGCGCGACACAGAACTGCCGGCGCTGGCGGCCGGCGACGATGGCAGCGCACGCACCCGGGCGCTGATCGATTTCACGCTGGCCCTGCGCGACAGCGCGCAGCGTTGGCGACCGAAGCTGGCGACAGTGCGCAACCTGTATGCCGAGCCGGTGTTGCGCCCGCAGAGTGAGGCCTGGTTTGCACAGCGCCTGGACCTGTTCAACAAGGCTTACGACCAGACCGCGCTGATGGCGATGCCATGGATGGAAGGCAGCAGGCACCCGGAACGCTGGCTGGACCAGCTGCTGGCCGCGGTTCGCGCGCACGATCCCCAGCTGCAGCACACCCTGTTCGAACTGCAGACCGTGGATTGGCGCAGCGGCCAGCCGATTCCCGCCGAACGCCTGCGCGCGCAGATCCGCCAGCTGCAGGCGCAGGGCGTCCACCATTTCGCCTGGTATCCGGACGACTTCATCGCCGGCCAGCCTTCCACCCATGATGCCCGCGCGGCGATGTCCGCCGGCAACTTCCCGTACCCGGAGAAGTGACATGGACATGCATCCGCTGCTGCAGGTCCTGTTCCAGTTCGCCTTCTACTACCCGATGGTGATGGCGTTCTTCTGGATGTCGGGCGGTCTGTATTACTACTTCCGGCGCGAACGCCATTCGCGGCCGCGCAATGATCCACCGTTGATGGTCGATCCACCGTTCGCGAGCCTGCTGATTCCCTGCCACAACGAATCGGAGAACCTGGACGACACCCTGGGGGCCGCGCTGGCGCAGCGCTATCCGGCCGACTACGAGGTGATCGCCATCGACGATGGCAGCAGTGACGACACCGGCGCCCGGCTCGATGTGCTGGCGGCGAAGCATCCCCGGCTGCGCGTGCTGCACCTTGACCGCAACCTCGGCAAGGCCAATGCGCTGCGCATGGGGGCGCTGGCGGCACGCTCGGAGTACCTGGTGTGCATCGATGGCGATGCCATGCTGGAGGAACACGCCCTGCACTGGATGGTCTGGCACCTGGTCAGTGGCAACCGGGTCGGCGCGGTCACCGGCAACCCACGCATCCGCAACCGTTCCACCCTGCTCGGGCGCCTGCAGGTGGCCGAGTTCTCTTCGATCATCGGCATGATCAAGCGCGCGCAACGTGTTTACGGGCGCATCTTCACCATCTCCGGGGTCATCGCCGGGTTCCGTCGTACCGCGCTGCACGAGGTCGGCTGGTGGTCGGACGACATGGTGACCGAGGACATCGACATCAGCTGGCGCCTGCAGCGTGCGCACTGGGACATCCGCTACGAGCCCAACGCGCTGTGCTTCATCCTGATGCCGGAAACGCTGAAGGGCCTGTGGCGGCAACGACTGCGCTGGGCGCAGGGCGGCGTGGAAGTGATGCTGCGGCATGCGCGTTCACTGCTGCACTGGAAGGAGCGGCGCATGTGGGGCGTGCTGCTGGAGTATGTGCTGAGCGTGATCTGGGCCTACACCATGCTGTTCATCGTGGTGTTGTGGGTGCTGGGCAAGCTCATCGACATGCCGCCGCAGCTGTACATCGCCAGCCTGCTGCCGCAATGGCATGGCGTGATCCTGGCCCTGGTCTGCCTGCTGCAGTTCGCCAGCAGCCTGATCATCGACCGTCGTTACGAAACACAGATTGGACGCAACTACTTCTGGGTCATCTGGTACCCGATGGCGTACTGGCTGATCAGCCTTTCCACCACCCTGGTGGCGCTTCCCAAGACCCTGCTGCGCCGCCGCAGCAAGCGCGCTACCTGGACCAGCCCTGACCGGGGGATCCGATGAACGCACAACACCCGTCCAACCGCTTCGACTCGCGGATGATCCGCAAGCCACATCATCAACCGCGCTTCCAGCGCACCGCCTGGGGCTTTGTCACCCTGGCGTTCTGGGGGTTCTACTTCTACCTGTGGGCACCGTTGGTGACCCTGCTCTCGTGGCTGATCGGCGGGCAGATGGCCTGGCAGCAGCTGTACGAGCGCAAGAACCAGTTCGACCCCTACGTGCTGGTCGCGCTGCCGCTGATGCTGCTGTGTGCGAGCGTGCTGCTGATCGGCTGGGCCGAGTACAACCGCGCGCGTTTCCGTGGCCGCGAAAGGCGCCTGCCACGGCCGTTGGCCAGCCTCAATGAAGTAGCCGCCGATCTCGGCGCCAGCACCGGCCTGGCCGAGCGGCTGCTGGGCTGCAAGTCCGCTACGCTGCACATGGATGAGCATGCGCGGCCGGTGGGCATCCGCCGCGAGGTGGTGTAGGCCGACAAGCCGGTAGCTGCCGGCCTTGGTCGGCGCTTGGGCCTGGTGGGTGCCGACCCTGGTCGGCACCGGGGTCTACCGCGCAGCGCATCCACGCATGGCGTGGATCTGCTTATGCGCGCGTCTGCCCTTCGCCACGCACCACGAAACGCTCGACGGTGAGCGCTTCAAGACCCATCGGTCCGTAGGCATGCAGCCGTGTGGTGGAAATACCGATCTCGCTGCCCAGGCCGAGCTGGCCACCATCGGAAAAGCGCGATGAGGCATTCACCATCACCACCGCCGAGCGCAGCGCGTTGACGAAGCGTTCGGCATGACCGGCATCTTCAGTGGCGATCACTTCGGTATGGTCGGAGGTGTACGCGCGGATGTGCGCGATGGCCGCATCGAGATCGTCCACCACGCGCACCGCCAGCACCAGATCGAGAAACTCGGCGGCGTAGTCCTCCTCGGTGGCTTCCGCGCTGCCCGGCAGCAGCGGCTGTGCGTTCGTGTCGGCGCGCAGCTCCACGCCGCGCTCACCGAGCGCCTGCGCCACGCGGGGCAGGAAAGCGCCCGCCACATCACGGTGCACCAGCAGGGTCTCCAGTGAGTTGCAGGCGGCCGGACGACTGCACTTGCCATCCACCAGCAGATCGATGGCCTTGCCAAGGTCGGCACTGGCATCCACGAACAGGTGGCAGACGCCCTTGTAGTGCTTGATCACGGGCACCCGTGCGTGTTCGGCGACAAAGCGGATCAGGCCTTCGCCACCACGCGGAATCGCCAGGTCGATCAGCTCATGCAACTGCAGCAGTTCCAGCATCGCTTCGCGGCGCAGGTCGGTCAGCACTGTGACTGCGGCCGGTGGCACGCCATTGGCCTTGAGTGCTCCTGCCAGTGCCTGCGCGATGGCGGTGTTGGAATGGATCGCTTCGGAACCGCCACGCAGGATCACGCCATTGCCAGCCTTCAGGCACAGCGCGGCGGCTTCGGCGGTCACGTTCGGGCGCGCCTCGTAGATCATCGCGATCACGCCCAGCGGCACGCGCACCTTCTGCACGCGGATCCCGTTCGGGCGCACGTCATCGCGGGTCACCTGGCCGACCGGATCTGGCAATCCGGCCACTTCACGCACAGCCTCGGCCATCGCGAACAGGCGCGGCGGATCCAGTGCCAGCCGATCAAGCATGGCGCTGCCCACGCCTTTCCCGCGTGCAGCGGCAAGGTCGCGCGCGTTGCCGGCCAGGATCAGCCCGGCGTTCACTTCCAGTGCCTGTGCCATCGCCAGCAGCAGCGCGCGCCGGGCGCCACTGTCGAGACCGGCGACCACCTGGGCCGCGTCACGGCAGGCCCGCGCCTGCGCTTCGATGTCGCTCATCGGAATGTCCTTCAATGCGGTCATGGCAGTACCAGGTCGTCACGATGGACGACGCTGCCGCCGTAGTTGTAGCCGAGCACGGCCTGGATGTCGCGCGAATGACGGCCAGCGATGCGGCGCACGTCGTCGGCCGCGTACTGGCTGACACCGCGGGCGATGCACACGCGCCCCTGCGATGCGTCCCAGCACACCTGCACCATGTCGCCACGGCGGAACGTCCCTTCCGCACCGGTGATGCCGCCAGGCAGCAGCGAAGCGCCCTTCTCGCGCATCGCCTGTGCAGCACCGGCATCGATCAGGATCGCGCCTTCGGCCAGCGGTGCGTGCCGCAGCCAGTGCTTGCGTGCGGCCTCGCGGCTGCGCGCGGCGTGGATGCGGGTGCCGAACAGGCGGTCCTGTGCCAGCGCGCGCACCACCTCCCCGTTGCGTCCATTGAACAGGTAGGTCTCGATGCCGAGGCGGCCCGCCTTGGCCGCCGCTTCCAGCTTGGTGCGCATGCCACCGGTACCGGCACGTGATCCCGCGCCCCCCGCCATCGCCAGCACTTCGTCATTCAATTCGGCAACATCGTGCAGCGGCCGTGCGTCGGCATGCGAGCGCGGGTCGGCGCTGTACAGGCCGTCGATGTCGGTGGCGATGAACAGCGCATCGGCATCGACCAGCGCCGCCACCGTCGCTGCCAGATTATCGTTGTCGCCAAGCTTGAGTTCGTCCACCGACACGGTGTCGTTCTCGTTGACCACCGGCAACGCGCCCAGCCGCAGCAGTTCGTTGAGGGTGGCGCGGGCGTTGAGGTAGCGGCGACGGTTGCGCAGGTCGTCATGGGTCAGCAGCACCTGCGCCACCGGGCGCTCGAAGAAGCGCTGCCAGAGGCCGATCAGCTGGGCCTGGCCAAGCGCCGCCAGGGCCTGCCGCGCCGCCATGGCTGCGCCCGGCTCATCGGCCCGCGGCAGGATCGCGCGTCCGGCCGCCACTGCGCCGGATGACACGATCACCACCTCGCGCCCGGCCAGTACGTTGGCCGACACGAACTGCGCCAGGCCCAGCGCATGGCGTGGCGACAGGCCGCCACCGTCGGCCGCCAGCAGGCTGCTGCCGACTTTCAGCACCGCACGCCGCCACGGCGGCAGCGCCTGTTGCGGGAACGGCGAAGCGGCGTTGGCAGCGTGCAGGGTCATCGGTCAGGGTCTCAGCGGGTGTTCCATTCGTGCACGGTCAGGTCGGAGGCCTGCATCGTCACCAGCGGATCGGTGGCAACGATGGCCTGTGCCTGCGCCAGGCTGTCCACGTTGCACAGCACGTAGGCGCCACCGCTGCCATCGGCGAAGCCGCCGGTCAGCTGCAGCTTGCCCTGCGCCTGCAACGCATCCAGGAAATCACGGTGCGGCTGCACCGCGGCGGCATTGAAATCGGGCCGGCGCATGGCCAGCACCAGGTAGACGGTGCCCGCCATCAGGCCAGCGCCTGCCAGCGCGTGCGCAGTTCATCCAGGCGCAGGTCGGCAGCCGAACCCGGCGACACACGGGCGGCCAGGCTGCCTTCCGGCGTACGCCCCTGCCCTGCGCTGTCGGCACTGGCCGCAGCGGCCTTGTAGGCCTCGCGGAACGGCACGCCAGCCACGGCCGCTTCCACCGCCACATCGGTGGCGTACATGCCCGAGTCGATGGCCGCGCGCAGCTTGTCGTCGCGCCATTCCAGGTTGGCCAGCAGCGCCGGCAGCAGTTCCAGCGCAGCCAGGCCGCGGCCGAAGCCGTGGAAGATGGCGCCCTTGGACGACTGCAGGTCGCGATGGTAGCCCGACGGCAGCGACAGCAGCTGCTCGATCTCGGTACGTGCGGCGGCCACGCTGGCGTGGGTGGCGCGCATCAGCTCGATCACGTCCGGGTTGCGCTTGTTGGGCATGATCGAGCTGCCGGTGGTGTACTGCGCCGGCAGCGCGACGAAACCGAACTCGGCACTGGTGAACAGCGACAGATCCCAAGCGATGCGGCGCAGGTCCAGGGTGGCACCACCGAGCGCTTCCAGCGCGGCCAGTTCGAACTTGCCGCGCGACAGCTGCGCGTAGATCGGCGAGATCTGCATGCGCGCGAAGCCGAGCGCAGCCGTGGTGTGCTCGCGGTCCAGCGGCAGGTTCACGCCGTAGCCGGCAGCCGTGCCCAGCGGGTTGGCATCGACCAGCGCATGGGTGTCACGGGCGCGGATGGCATTGTCGATGAAGGCTTCGGCCCAGCCGGCCCACCACATGCCGGCCGAGGACACCACGGCGCGCTGGATGTGGGTATAGCCGGGAATCGGCAGATCCTTCTCGGCCTGCGCGCGGTCCAGCGCGACCTTGGCCACTTCGGCGCTGAGCTGGGCCACGCGCTGCAGCTTTTCCTTCAGCCACAGGCGGGTAGCGACCAGGATCTGGTCGTTGCGGCTGCGGCCGGTGTGGATCTTGCGGCCGGCATCACCCAGACGCTCGGTCAAGCGCGCTTCGATGGCCGAATGGCCATCCTCATACTGCGTATCGAGCACGAAGCGGCCTGCGCGGAAGTCCTGCGCCAGTACCTCCAGCTCGCGCAGCAGGCCAGCCAGCTCGTCGGCACCGAGGATGCCGATGTGCTGCAGGCCCTGCGCATGCGCCGCGCTGGCGGCGATGTCATGCAGGAAGAACTCGCGGTCGAGAATCACGTCGTCGCCGGCGAGGAAGGTCTGGATCTGGGCGTCGACAGCGACGCCCGGCTTCTGCCAAAGAAGGTCTGCCATGGGGGCTCCGGAAGGCGGGATCAGTGCGGGATCGACGTCAGTTCGTCGATGCCCAGCGCAAGGTTGAGGTTCTGCATGGCCTGGGTGGCCGCGCCCTTCAGCAGGTTGTCCAGGGTCGCCACCACGACCACGCGCTTGCCGCCCGGGGCCAGGGTGAAGCCGCCGACCTGGGCACCGTGGCGGCCAGCAATGCGGCTGACCCACGGTGCTTCGTCCACCACCTCGACCAGCGGTTCACCGGCATAGGCCTGCTGGAAGCGCTCGACGATCTGCTCGCGGGTCTGCACGCGGTTCAGCCACAGGTTGGCGGTGAGCGTGATGCCCCGGAAATGCGGCGCGACATGCGGCATGAACTCGACCGCCACGCCCAACTGCACGGACACTTCGCGCTCGTGCACGTGATTGGTCAGCGCATACGGCATCAGGTTGTCGGCCAGCAGTTCGACATTGTTCTTGTCCGACGGCGTGGTGCCGGCACCGGAGTAGCCCGAGACACCGAAGCACTGCGGCGGACCGGCCAGCAGATCCAGCAGCGGATGCACCGCCAGCTGCATCGCAGTGGCATAGCAGCCCGGGTTGCTGATGTGCTTCTGGCCGTTGTAGCGCCCGCGGGTCAGCTCCGGCAGGCCGTAGTACCAGCTGTTGTCGAAGCGGTAGTCGGCTGAAAGATCGACGATCACGGTGTCCGGTTTCACTGCCTCAAGCGCGGCCACGAACGGTGCGGCCAGGCCATTGGGCAGGGCCAGGATCACCGCATCCACGCCCTTGGCGGCCACCGCGTCGGCGTCCAGGTTTTCGTACTGCAGGTCACCGTGGAACTCCGGATGATGGTCGGCCAGACGCTGCCCGGCGCGCTCGCGCGAAGAGACGAAGGCCAGTTCCAGGCGCGGGTGGGCGGCCACCAGCTTGATCAGCTCGGCGCCGGTATGGCCGCGGGCACCGACGATGCCCAGGGTGAAAGTCGAATCGTTCATGCGTGACTGTCCAGGCGGTACTGCAGGTGGCGCTTCACGCCCTGCCATTCCGCATCGATGATGGAGAAGATGACGGTATCGCGCGGCGTGCCGTCGGCGTGCCGCTTGTGGTTGCGCAGCACGCCATCCTGCTTGGCGCCGAGGCGGGCGATGGCAGTGCGCGAGGTGGCGTTGAACCAGCTGGTTTCCAGCACCACGCTGATGCAGCCCAGCGTTTCGAAGGCGTGCTGCAGCAGCAACAGCTTGGCTTCGGTATTGGCACCGGTGCGCTGCACGCGCGGCGTGTACCAGGTGTAGCCGAGGCTGAGTTTCGGCACGCTTGCATCCAGGTCGTAGAAGCGGGTGCTGCCGATGATCTCACCGGCGGCATCACGGATCACGAAGGGAAGCGCCTTGCCTTCGGCCTGCGCCTGCAGCGCGGCCTGCACATAGGCCTCGGCCCGCTCCGGCGACGGCACCTGGGTATACCAGAGCTGATCCAGGCCGCTGCCGTCCAGCGCAGCGCGCAGGCCCGGCACATGTTGCATCTGCAGCGGCTGCAGCAATACGTGCTGGCCGCGCAGGCTGGGGACCGAATTCCAGGCGTCGGGGTTGCTCATCACTCAGCCCTGCAGGCTCGGGGCGCGCCTGGCGCAGTGATCGACATAGGTGTGGATGCGATCGATGCCATCGGCGCCGAACCAGAACACCTTCCAGTGGTCCTGCTTGTAGCAGCCGTCGGACTCGGCATAGTAGAAGTGATTGATCGGGTTGCCATGGCGCGAGCGCCAGAACAGCTGCGGGGTTTCCTCCAGCATCACGTTCCAGACCGCGCGACCGAGGCCTTCGCCCTGTGCGTCGTCGAGCACGGCGAACTTGTCCAGGTACACGCCTTCGGCCTCGTCGGTGAGGATCACCGCGGTGCGGTAGTTCTCGCTGACATAGGCACGCAGCAGCCTGGTCTTCTCGAAGTAGTCCGGCACCAGGGTGCGGCCGAAGCTGGATTCGATCAGGCCCTTCAGGCGCGGCAGGTCCAGTTCGTTCCAGGCAGTGGCGCGCAGCACCTTCTCGCCCTTGCGCACCAGCGTACCCGAGCCCTTGTGGGTGAACAGTTCCTTGGCCAGGTCGGCCGGACGGGTGATCGACACCGACGATTCCAGCGGCAGGCGGTCGAGCAGATCCTTGATCTGTTCGATCTTCACCTTCATGCCGCCGTGGATCCAGGGCTGCGCGATCAGGTGGTCGTATTCGGTGGACAGGTTGATCGAATCGATCACGTTGCCCTGCTCATCCAGCAGGCCACCGGTGCCGGTCAGGAAGATGATCTTGTACGGCTGCAGTTCCTGCACCAGCTCGTTGGCGGCGAAGTCGGCGTTGACGTTGAGGATCTGGCCACCGGCGGTCTCGCCCAGGCTGGTGATGACCGGGATCGAGCCTGCACGCAGGCTGGCCTCGATCGGTGCCAGGTTGACCTTCTTCACTTCGCCGACCAGGCCGTAGGTATCCACGTCCAGGTACTCGGCCTCGAACACGCCACCGGTGATCGAGGTGGCGCGCGCGCCGTTCTGCTGCAGGGCTTCGACCAGCCGCAGGTTGGACTGCTGGAACACCCGGCGCACGATCGCCAGCGCTTCCGGCGAGGTCACGCGCAGGCCGTTCACGGTCTGCTTCTCGATGCCGGCCGCCGACAGCTCGGCATCCAGCTGCGGGCCGGCGCCGTGCAGCACGATCGGGGTCAGGCCGACTTCCTGCAGGAACGACAGCGAGGAGGTCAGCGCGTCGAGGTCATCGCGCAGCACCGCGCCGCCGACCTTGACCACGGCGAAGCGCTTGGCATCCAGCTGTGAAAAGCGCTTGAGGTACTGGCTGATCTCCTTCGCGCTGGCCATGCTGGAAAGCAGGCGCACGATGGTCTGGCGGGTCTGGCGGTGGGGCTGGAGGGCAGGAGACATTTCGGTTTCGTCGGAAAGGGAAGAATCAGGCGCCGGCGGCGATGATGCGGTGCACGGCGTCGGTGTAGCGCTGCAGCTGGTCCAGCGTCACGAACTCATCGGCGGTGTGGGCCTGGGCGATGTCACCCGGGCCGAACACCAGCGTGGTGTAGCCAGCGGCGGAGAACAGTGAAGCCTCGGTCCAGAAGTCCACCGCGTTGCCGATCGGCAGGTCCAGCGCATCGGCCACGTCGCGCGCCAGCAGGCGGCGGTTCTCGGCTTCGGCGATGTCGCCGGCCGGCAGGCTGGGGCCACGGAAGGTTTCGGTGAAGAGCGCGGCTTCCGGCTCGGCGAAACCGGCGAAGGTGGCCAGCAGCGCATCGATGTCCATCGACGGCAGTGGCCGGAAACCGAAGCGCACTTCAGCGGCCGGGGCGATCATGTTGGCCTTGATGCCACCTTCGACGCGGCCGATGTTGAAGCGCAGGCCGGTCAGCCCACCGAAGCGCGCCGACGCCAGCGATTCCACATGGTCCAGCGCACGGTTGCCCCAGCGCATTGCCTGGTGCAATGCGCTGGCGGCGGCATCCTGCTTGCCCGAGGCATGCCCGGCGCGGCCAGCGAACTGCATCAGCACCGAGCTGATGCCACGGTGCGCCAGCACCGCTTCGCTCATGGTCGGCTCGGCCACCAGCACCGCTTCGTACGGCAGGCCACGGGCCAGGAACGCGGCGATGCAGCGCGGGTCGTTGGCTTCCTCGTCGCTGGAGAACAGGAATGCCGCGTCACCGTCGCTGGCATTGGCCGCGGCCACCAGTGCGGCCGCCGCGCCCTTGATGTCACACACACCCAGGCCGACCACGCGGTCGTCCAGGCGCCGCATCACGTGCGGGTCGGCACTCCAGTGCGGCGAATCCGGCACGGTGTCCAGATGCACGTTGAACAGGTACTTCGGCGTTCCACGCACGGCATACAGGCTGACCGCACCGGCCCCGTGGTCGATCACCTCCACGTTGAAGCCGGGCAGGTTCGCGCGCAGGTAATCGAAGATGCCACCGGTGGTGATCGCACGCGGCGGGTTGCGGGTGTCGAAGGACACCAGGGCCTGCAGGTGATCGAGCGTCTGTTCAAGCATGTGTCTGAATATCCGTAGGGTTCGAAATCGGTAGTGCCGGCCGCTGGCCGGCTCCGCAATGATCCAGCCGTGCCACGAGCCGGCCAGCGGCCGGCACTACCCTCCATTGACGTTGCGAGGCGCCGGCCAGCGGCCGGCACCCCCGTCACAGGTCAACCGCGATTGACCTGCGCATAGACAGTGGAGCTCATTCCGAACAGCTTGATGAAGCCTTCGGCCTCCTCCACGCCCCAGTCGGCCGACTGCGCGTAGGTGGCACCCTTGGTGTTGAGCAGGTGCGGCGACTTCACCGCCACTGCGTCGACGCGGCCGCCACGGGTTTCCAGCACCACTTCACCGTTCACCTTGGCCTGCGAGGACTTCAGGAAGGCCTCGATGTCGGTCTTCAGCGGGTCGTGGTAAAAGCCTTCGTACACCAGCTCCACCCACTTGCGTGCCACGTCCGGCTTGAAGCGGTTCTGCTGCTTGGTCAGCACCGCATCTTCCAGCGCGCGGTGCGCGGCCAGCAGCGAGACCAGGCCCGGGGCCTCGAACACGATGCGGCCCTTCAGGCCGATCACGGTGTCGCCGGTGTAGACGCCGCGGCCAACGCCGTACGGAGCGAACAGCTTGTTGAGCTTGGCCAGGATCTGGTCGCCCGGCAGCGCCTTGCCGTCCAGTTCAACGGCTTCGCCTTCGACGAACTTCAGGGTGACGGTCAGCGCCTGTTCCGGCCACTCGCTGCGCGGTGCGCACCAGCCACGTGCACCCTCGCCCGGGGCTTCCCAACGGTCGATCTCGCCGCCGGACATGGTCAGGCCCAGCAGGTTCTCGTTGATGGTATAGGCCTGCTGCTTGGCGCGCACGCCGAAGCCACGCTCTTCCAGGTACTTCTGCTCGTAGGCGCGGGTCTGGGTGTGCTCCTTCTGGATCTCGCGGATCGGCGCGATGATCTGGTAGTCACCCAGGGCCTTCACGGCCAGGTCGAAACGGACCTGGTCGTTGCCCATGCCGGTGCAGCCGTGGGCGATGATGTTGGTGCCCAGTTCGGCGGCACGCTTCAGCGCGGCATCGACGATGAGGTAGCGGTCCGAGACCAGCAGCGGGTACTGGCCCTGGTAGCCTTCGCCGGCCCACACGAACGGCTTGACGAAGCCTTCCCAGATGGCCGGGCCGCCGTTGACGGTGACATGGCTGGCCACGCCCAGCTCGGCGGCGCGCTTTTCGATGAAATCGCGCTCTTCATCATCCACGCCGCCGGTGTCGGCGAACACGGTGTGCACGTTGTAGCCACGCTCCTGCAGGTAGGGCACGCAGAAGCTGGTATCCAGGCCGCCGGAGAAGGCGAGAACGACGTCTTTGTTGCTCATGGGGGTAATGTCCAATCAGGTGGGGTAGCGCCAGGCCATGCCCGGCGGATTGTTTCAATGCTTGGGAATCAGCGCCCGGCAACCGCGGCCATGATCGCCTTCTGCACGTGCAGGCGGTTCTCGGCTTCGTTGATGGCGATGCACTGCGGCGAATCCATCACGCCGTCGGTGGCCTTCACGTTCCGGCGCAGCGGCAGGCAGTGGCTGAACACACCGTTGTTGGTCAGCGCCATCTTCCGCTCGTCGACGATGAAGTGCTTGAACTGGTCGCGGATCGGCTTTTCCGGCCCCCAGTTGCCGAAGAACGGCAGCGCGCCCCAGCTCTTGGCGTAGACCACGTCGGCACCGGCGTAGGCGCTGTCGATGTCATGGCTGATCTTCAGCGAACCGCCGCTCTCGGCGACGTTCTGCTCGGCCCAGCCCATGTAGCGGTCGTCGAGGATGTAGTCGGCGGTCGGGCACAGCAGGGTCACGTCCATGCCCATGCGGGTGGCGATGGTCAACGCCGAGTTGGCCACGGCGGTGTTCAGCGGCTTGGGGTGGTAGGTCCAGGTCAGCACGTATTTCTTGCCACGCAGGTCCTGGGTGCCGAAGTGCTCCTGCAGCGCCATCACGTGGGCCAGCTCCTGGCACGGGTGGGTGATGGTCTCCATGTTGATGACCGGCACCGGCGAATACCTGGCGAAGCTGTTGAGGACGATGTCCTGGCGGTCGTAGGCCCAGTCCTGGAACTTGGGGAACGCACGCACGGCGATGATGTCGCAGTAACGGCCCAGCACCTTGGCCACTTCAGCGATGTGCTCTTCGGTGTCGCCGTCCATCACCGTACCGAGGTTGAACTCGATCGGCCACGCATCCTTGCCCGGCTGCAGCACCACCGCGTGGGCGCCGAGCTGGAACGCGCCCAGTTCGAAGCTGGTGCGGGTGCGCATGGACGGGTTGAAGAACACCAGCGCGATCGACTTGCCCTTGAGCTGGTCGCCGAGCTTGTTGCGCTTGAACAGCGCGGCCTGGGTCAGCAGCGCGTCAAGTTCGCTGCGGCTCCAGTCCTGGGTGTTCAGGAAGTGCTTGGGGGACATCATCTTTCCTTGCGTGGCGGCGCCGGGTTCGACGCGGTGGAAGGGAAAAGCAGGAACCAAAGGTGGATCGAAAAGGTTGCAGTTGCAGCTTTCAGGACGCAGAAACGAAAAAACCCAGCCGGCGGGCTGGGTTTTTTTCGGACGAACAGCAAAAAGCTCCGGTTACCCAGCGAGGATGTGGGGTTCCGGTCGACGCGCACGCGAGGTCATGCCCGACGCCTGTCGGGCTGCGCTGCTGTCGTGCTGGAAGTCAGTGAGCTTCATGGCCGGCAATCTTTGCATGCGGCCGGGGCCGGCGCAAGGGGCCAGGGTCGCAGAATCAGGGATTGCCGGCGGCACCCTGCTCGGGGCCGACCCAGGGGGTGATCGAGACCCGGATCTTGAGCCGGTTGCCGGGGTCTTCCGGCAGGCGCGAACGGTACTTGGTGCCCTTGTAGACGTAGTCCACGTCGTAGGCGATGGGGCGGCGGAATTCACGCCCGACCGGCACGATGCGGCAGTCACGGGTCAGCATCGGGCCATTGTTGGCTGGCGCCGGGGCCGGCGTCTCGGTCGCGGCCTCCTCAGGGATCTCCTCGTCACTGCGCTTGAACATCGAGCGCACCGAATCCCAGAAGCGGCCGATCCGGCCCTTGTCCTCGACCGGCTCTTCCCCGGTCACGTTGACAGGGGCCAGGGTGCGGGTCGAGATCGGCTCGCAGTGTTCCTCGGTACGGGTGGCGCGCAGGGTCTGGAATACCGGCTCGACGTTCAGCACCTGCGCATAGTCGAACTTCACGTTCTCGACGATCACCACACGGTTGCGCGGCTCGGCCTCCTGCGCCTGGGCCACGGCGGCCGTCGCCGACAGGCAGGCCAGGGTCAGCAACGCGGTGGATTTCAGTGGCGACGGGAGCAAGGACACGGCAATAGTGTAGGCAGTGACGAGCGCAAGGGGCTGAACATTACCCGTCCACGCTGCTCCTGCCCACCCCACCTTGGGTGAAGCCGGCGTCCACCGGTGGCAACCGGTGCACCCAAAGGGGGCCGACACGTTCTAAAATCACAGGCTTGTCCCCCAGCCACACCCCCATGACCCTGCGCCTGCACAACAACCTGACTCGCCAGCTCGAACCGTTCACCCCGCTCGATCCGGCCTGTCCGACCCTGTATGTGTGCGGCCCCACGGTCTACAACTACGTGCACATCGGCAACGCCCGTGGCCCGGTGGTGTTCGGGGTGCTGGCCGACCTGCTGCGGCGGCGTTTCGGCGCACTGCGCTACGCCCGCAACATCACCGACGTGGACGACAAGATCAACACCGCCGCGCGCGAGCAGGGGGTGCCGATCAGCACCATCACCAACAAGTTCGCCGCCGCCTACCGTGAAGACATGGCCGCGCTGGGCGTGGTGCCGCCGGACATCGAGCCGGAAGTGACCGCGCACATGCCGCAGATCATCACCATGATCGAGCAGCTGATCGCCAACGGCCATGCCTATGCCGCCGAGGGCCACGTGCTGTTCGCGGTGGCCAGCTTCGACGGCTACGGCAAGCTCTCGCGCCGTGATCCGGAAGAGATGCTGGCCGGCGCCCGCGTCGATGTCGCCCCCTACAAGCGCGATCCGGGCGATTTCGTGCTGTGGAAGCCGTCCACCGACGACCTGCCCGGCTGGGAATCGCCCTGGGGCCGTGGCCGCCCGGGCTGGCACATCGAATGCTCGGCGATGGCCGCCGCCCATCTGGGCGAGACCATCGACATCCATGCCGGCGGTGTCGACCTGCAGTTCCCGCACCACGAGAACGAGATCGCGCAGAGCGAATGCGCCCACGGCGGCAGGATCTTCGCCCGCTACTGGCTGCACAACGGCATGCTCAACTTCGGCGGCGCCAAGATGAGCAAGTCGCTGGGCAACATCGAGCGCGTGCATGACCTGGTGCGCCAGCATCCGCCGGAAGCCCTGCGCCTGGCCCTGCTGTCGGCCCATTACCGGCAGCCGCTGGACTGGTCCGATGGCCTGATCGAGCAGTCGGTGCGCACCCTGGACCGCCTGTACGGCACCCTGCGCGAACTGGCGTCGATCGAGGCTACGGCCGTGATCCCGGCCACCGTCGAGGCGACCCTGGATGACGACCTGAACACCCCGCAGGCGCTGGCCGAAGTGGCCCGAATTGCCGCCGACGCGCGTCGTGCCACCGACCCGGCCGAACAGGCGCGCCTGAAGGGCGAGCTGCTCGGTGCGGGCCTGGCACTGGGCCTGCTGCAGGCCGATCCGGCGCAGTGGTTCGGTACCGCCGCCGGCGATGACGCTGACGATGCGCGCATCCAGGGCCTGATCGACGAGCGCGCTGCGGCCAAGAAGGCGCGTGACTTCGCCCGTGCCGACACCATCCGCGACCAGCTGGCCGCCGAAGGCATCGTGCTGGATGACACCCCGCAGGGCGTCCGCTGGTCGCGCAAGCGCGGCTGACCTGCCCTGCCCCGTGGCCGGCCCGCCGGCCMCGCCCCCACTGTAGAGACTGTTGTGACCGACTCCCCGTTCCCGCTTGAACCCACCGCCGCCGAGGCCCAGACCGCCATCGCCGAGGAATTCGGCTTCTTCGGCGACTGGTCCGAGCGCTACCAGTACCTGATCGACCTCGGCCGCAAGCTGCCCGCCTTCCCGGACGAATGGAAGACCGAAGAGCATCGCCTGCTCGGCTGCCAGTCGATGGTCTGGATCGTGCCGGAAGGCAATGCGCAGTCACTGCGCTTCCACGCCATCAGTGATTCGGCCATCGTTTCCGGCTTGATCTTCCTGGCCCTGCGCGTGTACTCCGGGCGCTCGGCGCAGGAGATCCTGGATACCGAGCCCAGCTACATCCAGGACATCGGCCTGGCCCGCCACCTCTCCCCCACCCGCAGCAACGGCGTGGCGGCGATGCTGGCGTTCATCCGCGAGACCGCTCAGGCCCAGCTGCAGCGCGACCCGTCGTGAGCGAGCCTGCCACAGCCGAGGACACCGCGCTGGGCCTGCTGTCCCGGCCAGGTTTCGCCAAGCTGCTGGCCTACCGCATCTTCGCGATGCTGTCCTACCAGGTGGTCGCGGTCACTGTCGGCTGGCACATCTACGAAGTCACCCGCAATCCGTTCTCGCTGGGCCTGGTTGGCCTGGCCGAGGTGCTGCCGTTCTTCTGCGTGGCGCCGTTCGCCGGCTATCTGGTTGATCACCTGCCACGGCGCCGGCTGGGCATGGTGGCCTGTTCCGGGCTGATCGCCACGGCGCTGGTGCTGACCGGCGTCGCCACGGGTTGGCTTCCGTTTGAAGGGGTATGGCCGATCTATGCGGCCATCGCCCTGACCGGCATGGTCCGTGCCTTCCTGTCGCCGATCTACAACGCACTGTTCGCGCGCGTGCTGGCGCGCGATCAGTTCGCGCGCGGTGCCGGGCTCGGCGCGGTGGTGTTCCAGGCCGGCATGGTCGCCGGCCCGGCGCTGGGCGGCGTGCTGGTCGGCTTCGGCGGCAAGGGCCTGTCCTATGCCGTTGCCACCGGCTTCGCACTGGTGGCGATGGCCTGCCTGGCCACGCTGAAAGTGGAAGAGCCAGTGCACACCGGTCCGGCCGCACCGATCTTCAAGAGCATCGCCGAAGGTGCGCGCTTCGTGGTCGGCAACCGGATCATGGTCGGCGCGATGGCGCTGGACATGTTCTCGGTGCTGCTGGGCGGCGTGGTGGCGATGCTGCCTGCGTTCCTGCACGAAATCCTGCATCACGGCCCGGAAGGCCTGGGCATCCTGCGCGCGATGCCGGCGCTGGGTTCGGTGTGCGTGGGCCTGTGGCTGGCCCGCCACCCGCTGCACCGCAATGCCGGTCGCGTGCTGCTGTTCGCGGTGGCCGGGTTCGGCCTGTGCGTGATCAGCTTCGGGCTGTCGCAGCACTTCTGGCTGTCGGCGCTGATCCTGCTGTTCTACGGGGCCTTCGACGGCGTCTCGGTGGTGATCCGCTCGACCATCCTGCAGCTGGCCACGCCGGAAGAAATGCGCGGGCGGGTATCGTCGATCAACGGCATCTTCATCAGCTCGTCCAACGAGCTGGGCGCGTTCTATGCCGGCACCATGGCGCGTCTGCTCGGTCTGGTACCGGCCGTGGTGCTGGGTGGGTTCGCGGTGCTGAGCGTGGCCGGGATCACGGCGTGGAAGAACCCGACGCTGCGGGAACTGAATTTGCGTGATCTGCAGTGACCCCGCGGAGAGCGCGTTCGGCGGCGCCGGGCGTTTGCCTGGCCACGTCACTTTCCCTCGATGAACGGGTTTGTCACTTTCTTTTCGCGAAAAGAAAGTAACCAAAGAAACGCTCCGCCATCCGCGAGCCGGCGCTGCGCGCCGGTGCCCTGTGCTCCTCGGTGAATCAGGGGGCGGCGCCGAACTCGCTGCGCTCAAACAGCGGCGCCTCTTCGCCCCTGATTCCCCTGCGGTGCTCGGCTCGCTACAAGGCGGACCCAACAGCCGCGAGCGCACGCATGACCGCCCTTGGTAGAGCCAAGCCATGCTTGGCTGCTTTTGCTTTTGCTTTTGCTTTTGCTTTTGCTCTTCCTTGCCCTCCGGCTTCGGCCTGAGCCGAGCATGGGCTCGGCTTTACAGCAACCGCGCACGCAGGAAACCGTCGAGAGCCTGCGGGTGGGTCCGATACCCGGAAGGCGCCGTTCTACCCAGCCAACCACCTCCCAACAAAAAACCCGGCCGAGGCCGGGTTTTTCGCATGACCATACAACGATCAGGAATCAGTCGCCCTGCTGCTTCTGCAGGTGCTCCCAACGCTCCTGGGCGTCGATGGTGCGCTCGGCGGTCAAGCGCGCTTCCAGGCGCTCCAGGCCGATTTCTTCGCCGGTGTCGACGCAGTAGCCGTAGTCGCCTGCTTCCAGGCGCTTGAGGGTGCTGTCGATCTTGCCGATCAGCTTGCGGTAGCGGTCGCGGGTACGCAGTTCCAGCGAGTTCTCGGTCTCGCGGGTCGCGCGCTCGGCTTCGTCGCCGATGTCACGCACTTCCTCGCGCAGGTTCTCGATGGTCTGCTTGGACTCTTCCACCAGGTCAGCGCGCCAGTTCTGCAGGCGCTGGCGGAAGTACTCCTGCTGCAGCGAGCTCATGTATTCCTCTTCCGAGGACGGCTTGTAGCCAGCCGGCAGGATCGGGCGGCCGGTGGCCTCGTCGGTCTTGTACTCGACCACCTTGTACTTGCTGCGCGGGGCCGGTGCCGCCGAGCGGGCGGCGACGGCCACGGCAACCTTGCCGACAGGGCGCGACACGGTCTTCGGGGCGGAATCGGATTTCACGGCGGTTTTGGCAGGCGATTTCGAAACGGGCACGGGATTCTTGGATTGCGGGGCCGTCGAAGCGACAGGAGCGGCGGCCGGGGCCGGCTTGGAGGCCGGTTGGGCTGCCGCCACTGCCACGGTCTTGGCCGGGACAGGCTTGGCCGGAGCCGGCTTGGCAGCAGGCTTCGGTGCGGACTTCACTACTGGGGCCGGGGTCGGCTTTGCGGCCGGCGCGGCAACATTCTTGGCAACCTTCTTTACAGCGGCAGGCGTGGCGACCGGTTTGGCCGCAGCGACCTTCCTGGCCGCCGGTTTGGCGACGGGCTTGGCTGCAGCCTTCTTCACCACCGCCTTCGGCGCCGGCTTGGCTGCTGCCTTCTTCGCCGCCGGCTTGGCGGCGGCCTTCTTGACCGGCGCGGCCTTGCTGGCGGCCTTCTTCACCACCGGCGCCTTCTTGCTGGCAGCGGCGGGCTTGGCCTTGGCAGGCGCAGCGGCCTTCTTCGCCACCGGCTTGGTTGCCTTGACCGGCGTTTTCTTTGCGGTGGCCTTCCTGGCCGCCGGTTGCGAGGACGCTGCCTTGGTCGCCGGCTTGCTGGCCGGTTTCCTGGCAACGGGCTTTGCCGCCAACTTCTTCACAACAGGCTTGGCGGTTTTCTTGGCGGCCGTTGCGGCCTTCTTTGCAGTTTTTTTAGCAGCCACGAAACGCTCTTCCTTGGATTCCCCGGGGCCCGGGAAAGCGGGCCTTTATAGCCTACCCGACCCGCAGCAGCAACCTCGGCACCCTGCTCCATTCAGTCCTGGAGTCAAGGTGCCCAAGGGGCAGTCCGACGAACACGGACCGCCTTGCGCGGTACGGAACCTGGCCAGCACCCGAAGGTGCTGGTACCGGTCGCAGGCCATCGGCGACATGCGACCAACGGCCCATCCTGCACAAATGCGGCCTTCATGCCAACTGGCATAAGATGACTGGGTGATCTCGCGCCTGCTCATTGCCCTGCTGCGCTTCTACAAGCGCTTCATCAGCCCCCTGCTGGGGCCGCGTTGCCGTTTCGTGCCGAGCTGTTCTGAATACGCGATGGACGCCATCTCCCGACACGGTCCGCTGCGCGGCAGCTGGCTGGCTGCGCGCCGGCTGGGCCGCTGCCACCCGTTCCATCCCGGCGGCTTCGACCCGGTGCCCGAATCCACCCACGCCCCCTCTTGCCGTTGCACAGGAAAACACTGACATGTCCTCCACCCTCATCACCAACGCCCGGATGGTCAACGAAGGCCGCACCTTCGACGGCGACCTGCGCATCGAGAACGGCCGCATCGCGCAGATCGGCAGCGGCCTGACGCCGCGCGACGGCGAGCAGGTGGTGGACGCGGCCGGGCGCTGGCTGCTGCCCGGCATGATCGACGACCAGGTGCATTTCCGCGAACCGGGCCTGACCCACAAGGGTGACATCGCCAGCGAATCGGCGGCCGCCGTGGCCGGCGGCCTGACCAGCTTCATGGACATGCCCAACACCAACCCGCCGACCCTGGATTCCACCATCCTGGAAGCCAAGTACGAACTGGCGCGCGGCCGCGCCTGGGCCAACTACGGCTTCTACCACGGCGCCAGCAATGACAACCTGGACGCGATCCGTGCGCTGGACCCGAAGAAGGCCCCGGGCGTGAAGGTGTTCATGGGGGCCTCCACCGGCAACATGCTGGTGGACAACCCGGAAACGCTGGACGCGATCTTCCGCGAATGCCCGACCCCGATCATCACGCACTGCGAAGACACACCGATGATCGATGCCAACCTGAAGGCCTTCCAGGAAAAGTACGGTGATGCGCTGACGCCGGACATGCACCCGGACATCCGCTCGCGCGAAGCGTGCATCAAGTCGACCCGCCTGGCGATGTCGCTGGCACGCAAGCACGGCACCCGCCTGCACGTGCTGCACATCTCCACCGCCGATGAGCTGGCGCTGTTCGAGAAGGGCCCGCTGATCCGCGCCGACGGCAGCCGCAAGCAGATCACCGCCGAGACCTGCGTGCACTTCCTGCACTTCGCGCGCCCGGATTACGCGACCAAGGGCAACCTGATCAAGTGCAACCCGGCGATCAAGGAAGTGTCCGACCGCGAGGCGATCACCGCCGCGCTGGCCGACGACGTGCTGGACGTGCTGGCCACCGACCATGCGCCGCACACCTGGGAAGAGAAGCAGAAGCCCTACGCGCAGGCGCCGTCGGGACTGCCGCTGGTGCAGTACGCGCTGGTGGCCGCGCTGGAGCGCGTGCACGAAGGCAAGCTGACCCGCGAACAGGTGGTGCAGAAGTTCGCACACGCGCCGGCACAGCTGTTCGACGTGGAAGAGCGCGGCTTCCTGCGCGAGGGTTACTTCGCCGACCTGGTGCTGGTGGAAGACGTGCCGTTCACGGTCAAGCGCGAGGACGTCCTGTCCAAGTGCGGCTGGTCGCCGTTCGAAGGCACCACCTTCCGTTCGCGCATCGCCTCCACCTGGGTCAACGGCCAGCAGGTGTGGGACGGCAGCAAGCTGGTGGGTGAACCCGCCGGCCAGCGCATGACCTACGACCGCTGATGCGTCCGGCACTTCTGTTCGGGGCGCTGCTGCTGGCCGCGCCCCTGTTTTCCTCATCCCCGGCGCAGGCGCAGGACGGCATCGGCAGCCTGATCGACAGCCGCGTGGTGTTCCCGGCCAGCGCGTCGCAGGGCGCCCTGGTGATCGGCAAGGTACCCGCTGGCAGCCGCGTGCAGTACGCCGGCCGCCAGCTGCGGGTGAGCAACTACGGCAGCGTAGTGTTCGGCATCGGCCGCGACGAGAAGGGCCCGTTGCGCGTGCAGGTGCAGCGCGCCGACGGCGGCAGTGAAACCGTGACCATCGCGGTGACGCCGCGCGACTGGCCCACCGAGCGGGTCAACGGCGTGCCGCCGAAGACGGTCAATCCGCCGCCGGCGATTGCCGAGCGGATCAAGCGCGAGCAGGCGCAGGTGACCGCCGCGCGTGCCCGCGATGACGACCGTACCGATTTCACGCAGACCTTCATCTGGCCGGTGCAGGGCCGCATCAGCGGTCGCTTCGGCAATGCGCGCGTGTACAACGGGCAGCCCGGCGCCGGTCATTCCGGCATGGACATCGCGGTGCCGACCGGCACGCCGGTCAAGGCACCGGCCGCCGGCATCGTCACCTTCGCCGGCCCCGACCTGTACCTGACCGGCGGCACGCTGCTGCTCGACCACGGTTTCGGGGTCAGCTCCAACTTCCTGCACCTTTCGCGCATCGACGTGAAGGTGGGTGACCGTGTCGAGCAGGGCCAGGTGATTGCGGCGGTCGGCGCCACCGGCCGCGCCACCGGCCCGCACCTGCACTGGGGCATGAACTGGTTCGACACCCGCATCGATCCGTTGCTGGTGCTGGAGCGGAAGTAACGGCAGTGCCGGCCGCGGGCCGGCAATACCATGATCTTCGCGGCGAATCTGGATGCCGGCCAGCGGCCGGCGCTACCGCGATGTTTCGACGCATGGAAACAAGGAGCGTTGCATGCCCGTCGCGGGTGAAATCCACGTCGTCCACAACGCACGCCTGGGCGCCTACGTGGCCTACCAGCTCACCCACCAGAATACGGAGGACGGCAGCTTCGCCATCCTGGCACTGGACTGGGTGGGCAGTGCCCTGCCGGATGCCGCCGCCGTTGCAGCCATGCAACCTGCCCGCTTCAGCCCGTTCCGTGCGGCGCCCGCGATCCTGCACCGCTGGGTAGGCAAGCGCGTCCCGCGCGATTTCCGGCAGGTGGGCTGGCGCGAGCCGCTGATCGCCGATCGTCCGAGAACTTATGGCAGCTGGCCCGATGGCGCCGAATGGGTCGCGCAACGCAAGTGGGATGCACTGGATACCGATGCCGTGCGCGCATTCCACGCCGCGATGTCCGTGCCGCAAGACCAGAGCGTGGTACTGGAAAGCGATGCCTTTCCGGTGCGTCGCTGCACCCGCCAACTGGACAGCGCGACCCTGAACCGTGCGCCGTCACTGTCTGTATTCGATGCCCTGCCGCTGCTCACCCAGCTGGAGATCAGCACACCGGTGCCGGGCCTGCTGCCGTGGCTGCGTACACGACCGTTGATCCATACCTTGCAGATCAGTGGCCAGCAGGAGACTGACGCCGATGTGCGAGGAACCAGGCTCCTGCAGATGACGATCGATGTCACCGGCCTGCGATCGCTCCACCTCAACCCGCAGCTGGATCGCCTGACACTGACCGGCAGCATCGATCCCGGCCTGATCATCCACGCCGAAGACGAAGGCCGCTGGCTGACCCTCATCAGCACCGATCCGCTGCTGCCAGGCCTGGGGCTGCCGCGTCTCGGTGAACTGCAGTTGCGCGAGGTACGCGAACTCGATGCCGCACGCATCGCCGGGCAGTTCCCAGAACTGCAATCACTGACCATCAGCGGCGCCCCCTGCGTGCTGCATCAGTTGCACCACCTGGGCGATCTACGGCAGCTGCATACCCTTGGCGGCAGCGAGCTCTTCCCTCCTGCCGAAGCACTGTTTCCGGCACCGGAATGCTGGCCCCGCTTGTGTCGGCTGTGGCTGCACAGCCTGCCGATCGAACTCGGTACCGCCATCAAGAAGGCCTACAAGGGCGAGGTGGCCAAAGGCCTGGATCTGGACGTGGGACAACTGCGCAGGCCCGAATGGCTGGCCGCCAACCTGGACAACCCATTCCGCAACTGGGAAGGCAGCGCGCATGTCAGTGCCGTGCAGGCGAAGAAGGCCGCCACGCTGTATCGCAAGGCCTGCACCGAGGCATTGAAGCTGAGCACCGGTGGCGGGGACACAACGGGATTGGGCGCGGCACTGGCGCAGATCGGCCGCGACTACACCGAAGGCTTCAACGCACTGGACCGCCACAGCGGATTCATCGAAACCGAAGAGCGCGAGCAGATCTACATGGCGTGGATGAGCATTCTTGATGCAGTCCAAGCGCGGCGCGAGCCGGGCGCTGCGGCGCTTGACCGCGAATTCCTGCGTGCTGCGATGAACGACGTCAGGAAGTTCTGAAACGCCCCAGGGCGGTAGTGCCGGCCGCTGGCCGGCAACTGCATGAATCCTGCAGCGCCCAAGCTGCCGGCCACCGGCCGGCACTACCAGCGGCGATCAATCAGCCGCGCGCCGCCCACCACACGCGCAACAGCGTGCGCACCGGTGTCGCTTCAATCGGCTTGCCTGCGGCCTGCGCGGCCACGCGTGCGCGCGCCAGGCTGGACCAGACGCGGCGCGGGCGCGGGCCGGGTACGCGGCTGCCCCACCCCTTCAACAGGTACTGCGCCCAGCGCTGCGCGGCCGTGCTGGAATCCTCATCCAACAGGCTGCGCGGCACACCGGCCACGCCGGCGTCCTGCAGGCGCTGGGCCAGGGTCTGCAGCTGCACCGCGCGGCCGGCGCCGGTGCGCGGCTTGTCGTTGAACAGCGCCGCTTCCACCGCAGCAACCGCGTCGGCGTAGTTGGCCAGCGCGCGCTCGGCGCTGGCCGCATCCAGCGCGACCGTGCGCGCTTCAACCAGATCCGGCAGGGCCTCGGCCAGCTGCGCCCACGGCGCACGCACCGGCTCCAGCAGGCGGCCCAACGGGTGACGCGACCGGTGCGCAGCCCAGCTGCGCAGCTCCTCGCCCCACCATGCCAGCTTGGCATCGGCTGGCAGCGGGTCGCCACTGGTGTTGAGCATGTCGTCGAATTCCTGCAGCAGCGCGAACCACGCCACTGCAAGCTCGCGTTGCGATTCGGCCACGAACGGGGCGGCCACCGACCATTCCGGCCAGCGGCTGCGCCACTTGTCGAGGAAACTGTCCAGCGCGGTACTGCTCACTACGTCATTCCTTACGGCTGGGCCGGGGTTGCCGGCCGGGTCGGCCAGAGGCTGGCCAGTTGCAGAAGTCCGGCGTTCTCGACCAGCACGTCGGCCTGCCAGGCCAGCGGGTCGTCACTGTGCAGGCGGTAACCCCACAGCGCCGCCACCGACGGCATCGCTGCGGCCCGCGCAGCGATGATGTCGCGCTCGTCGTCGCCCACGTACACGCAGTCTTCGGCGACGATGCCGATCGCCTGTGCAGCGTGCAGCAGCGGCAGCGGATGCGGCTTGCGCTCGGCCAGGCTGTCACCGCCCACCAGCACCGCACAGCGTTGCTGCCAGCCGTACTGCGGCACGATCAGCCGCGCCAGATACTCCGGCTTGTTGGTGACGATGCCCCACACCGTACCGGCAGCATCCAGTGCGGCAAGCATGTCTGCAACACCATCGAACAGTACCGCGTGCTGGCCGATCAATGCTTCGTAGCGCTGCAGGAATTCCGGGATCAGCGCGTCACGTGCGGCAACGTCCAGTTCGGGGAAGGCTGCCGAGACCATCGCACGCGAGCCCTTCGACACCACCGGGCGCAACAGCGCCGGATCGATCGGTGCACGGCCACGCTCGGCCAGCATCGCATCGCAGGTGGCAACGAAGTCCGGCGCACTGTCCAGCAGCGTGCCGTCCAGGTCGAACAGCACCGCACGCGGGAAACCGTTGGAGGTCATACCGGCTTGACCGCGTAGGCCAGGTAGTTGATGTCGGTACGGCTGCTCAGGCGGGCGTGGTTGCGCCACGGCTCGTAGGCCATGCCGCTGACATCCACCAGCTGCATGTCGGCCTCGCGCAGCCAGCGCGCCAGCTCGGCCGGCTTGATGAATTCCTGGTAGTGATGGGTGCCCTTGGGCAGCAGCCGCGCCACGTACTCGGCGCCGACAATCGCCACCGCGAAGGCGGCAGCGGTGCGGTTGATGGTCGACAGGAACAGGTGGCCGCCCGGCTTCAGCAGGCGCTTGCAGGCCTCGATGATCGCGCCCGGGTCGGGCACGTGCTCGAGCATTTCCATGCACGTGACCACGTCGAAGCTGCCCGGCTGCTCGGCGGCCAGGTCCTCGGCGGCCTGGACGCGGTAATCGACCTTGGCACCACTTTCCAGCGCGTGCAGGCGCGCGACCTTGACCAGTTCCGGGGCCAGGTCGATGGCGGTGACGTCGGCACCGGACTGCGCCAGCGCCTCGCTCAGCAGGCCGCCACCGCAGCCGATGTCGAGCACGCGTGCGCCGCGCAGCGGCACGCGGTCGGCCACGTACTTCAGCCGCACCGGATTCAGCGCATGCAGCGGCTTCTGCGGGCCGTCAGCGTCCCACCAGCGGTTGGCCAGCGCGGCGAACTTGTCCAGCTCGGCCTGATCGAAATTGGAGGATGCGTGGGGGGCAGTCATGGGGAAGTCCTTGCAGCGCCGGGGTTCAGGCGCGGATATGACGGATACGCTCGCGCCACTGGCGCGCGTTGGCGATGATGCCCGGCAGGTCCATGCCGACCAGCTCGCGCTGCACCAGCTTCGGCTTGCCGGCAATCCAGACATCGCTGACCTGCTGGCGGCCGGTGGCGTACACCAGCTGCGACAGGACGTTGTGCAGCGGCTGGGTTTCCAGCGCCGACAGGTCGACGCAGACCAGGTCGGCCTGCTTGCCGACTTCGATCGAGCCGATGCGATCGCCGAAGCCCAGCGCGCGCGCGCCACCCAACGTGGACGCGCGCAGCGTGGTGGCCGCGTCCAGCGCGGTGGCATCGTCGGCCACGGCCTTGGCCAGGATCGCCGCGGTGCGGTTCTCGCTGAACATGTCCAGGTCGTTGTTGCTGGCGCAGCCATCGGTACCGATCGCCAGGTTCACGCCGGCGCGCTGCAGGGCGCAGGCCGGGCAGAAACCGGAGGCCAGCTTCAGGTTCGATTCCGGGCAGTGCACCACGCTGACGCCACGTTCGGCGCACAGGTGGATTTCCGCATCGGTCAGCTGGGTCATGTGCACCGCGATCAGGCGGTCGTTGACCAGGCCGAGCCGGTCCAGCCGCGCCAGCGGGCGCTGGCCGTGCAGCTTGATCGAATCGTTGATCTCCTGCGCGGTCTCGTGGGTATGCAGGTGCACCTGCATGTCGAGCTGGTCGGACAGCATCCGCACCCGCTCGAAATTGGCATCGTTGACCGTGTAGGGCGCATGCGGCGCGAACGCGGTGCCGATCAGCGGATCGGTGCGCCACTGGTCGTGCAGTTCACCGGCCTTGGCGAAGTACTCGTCGTCGGTCTTGGCCCAGGCGGTGGGGAAATCGATGATGACCGCGCCGACCAGCGCGCGGAAACCGTGCTTCTTGTAGACCGCGGCCTGCACGTCGCCGAAGAAGTAGTTCTCGTTGGCGCAGGTGGTGCCGCCGCGCAGCATCTCGGCGATGGCCAGGGTGGTGCCGTCGGCCACGAATTCCGGCCCGATCACCGCCGCTTCCACCGGCCAGATGTGCTGCTGCAGCCAGGTCATCAGCGGCAGGTCGTCGGCGACGCCGCGCAGCAGGGTCATCGGATTGTGCGTGTGCGCGTTGACCAGGCCCGGCATCAGCGCCGCCTCGGGGCGGCTGACCACCTGCGCGGCACGGAAGCGCGCGCGCGCCTCGGCACGCGGCAGGATGGCGACGATCTCGCTGCCACGCACGGCAACGGCGTGGTCTTCCAGCACCACCGCATGCGGCTCGATCGGAACGACGTAACCGGCTTCGATGAGCAGGTCGCAGGCTTCGGGGAGGTGCGGGCTATCGCTCATGCGGGCTCACTTGGCTGTGGGGGCGGCGAGATACTTCTGGGGGACACGCCCCTGAGTCAGGGGCTGCCGCGAAGCGGCGGGGTCTGGAGACTCGTGAAGCGGAGCCCATGATCTGCCGAAGCAGATCATGGGAGCGCCAGCGCGAATGCGATGGCGCGTACCCGGCCAGCGGCCGGTACTACCGTAATCCGGCTGCGCCGGATTACTTGACGCGTGCGGAGTACTCGCCCGAACGGGTATCGACCTTGATGATTTCATCCTGGTTGACGAACAGCGGCACGCGGACCACGGCGCCGGTTTCCAGGGTGGCCGGCTTGCCGCCACCGCCCGAGGTGTCGCCACGGACGCCCGGATCGGTTTCGGTGATCTTCAGCTCGACGAAGTTCGGCGGCTGCACGAAGATCGGCTCACCGTTCCACAGGGTCACCACGCAGGACTCTTCGCCCTTCAGCCACTTCTCGGCGCCGCCCATGCCGGCCTTGGTGGCCTGGACCTGCTCGAAGGATTCCGGGTCCATGAAGTGCCAGTACTCGCCATCGCTGTACATGAAGTTCATGTCGGTATCGACGACGTCGGCTGCATCCAGCGAGTCGGTCGACTTCATGGTCACTTCCTGGGTGCGGCCGTCCTTGATCAGGCGGTACTTCACGCGGGTGAAGGCCTGGCCCTTGCCCGGCTTGACGTATTCGGTGTCGATGATGACGGCCGGTTGGTTGTTGACCAGGATCTTCATCCCGTTCTTGACGTCGTTCATGCCGTAGCTGGCCATGCGTAAACTCCTGAGTGGCAAAAACGCCGCGGGTGCGGCGAGCCGTTAGAATGGAAAGCCCACCGGATGCCGGTGGGCGACTGTTTTTCTGCCCCCATGATAACCGCAGGCCCCCTCTCCATGCAGCTTTCCGCCTTCCCACGGCCCCAGTCGCCAGGTGCGCCCGCGCGCTGGCAGCAGCTCTGGCGCCAGGCGCTGCGCGACCCGCAGGCCCTGCTGGCCCGGCTGCAGCTGGACCCGGCCGCGCTGGGCGTCTCGGACGCGGCCATGGCCCAGTTCGCGCTGCGCGTGCCGGAGGGCTTCGTGGCCCGCATGCGCAAGGGCGATCCGGCCGATCCGCTGCTGCGGCAGGTGCTGCCGATCGACGAGGAAATGCGCCCCGCGCCCGGGTTCAGCTTCGATGCGGTGGGCGATGGCGCGGCCAAGAAGGCCACCGGCGTCATCCAGAAGTACCGAGGCCGCGCCCTGCTGGTGGCGACGGGCAGCTGTGCAATCAATTGCCGCTACTGCTTCCGCCGCCACTTCGACTATGGCGCGGAGAATGCCGCCAAGGGGGGCTGGCAGGAGGCCGTAGCCGCCATCGCGGCCGACCCTGACATCGACGAGGTGATCCTGTCTGGCGGCGATCCGCTGTCTCTGGCCACGCACAAGCTGGTCGAGCTGACCGATGCCCTGCGCGCGATTCCGCACATCCGCCGCCTGCGCATCCACAGCCGCCTGCCGATCGTGCTGCCCGAGCGCGTGGACGAGGAACTGCTGGCCTGGCTGGGCAGCCTGCCGTGGCCGCTGGCCATCGTGGTCCACGCCAACCATGCCAACGAATTCGACGCCGGCGTGGACGCGGCGATGGGCCGCCTGCGCAGCGTCGGTGCCCAGCTGCTGAACCAGGCCGTCCTGCTGCGCGGGGTCAACGACAGCGTGCAGGCTCTGCAGGACCTGAGCGAGCGCAGCTTCGCCGCCGGCGTGCTGCCCTACTACCTGCACCAGCTGGACCGGGTCGAAGGCGTGGCCCACTTCGAAGTGGACGACACCCAGGCCAAGGCATTGATTGCCGGCCTGACCGCACGCCTGTCCGGTTACCTGGTTCCCAAGCTGGTGCGCGAACTGCCGGGCGACCCGAGCAAGCGCCCGGTGTAAGAGCACTACCGGGGTCGGATCCCTTTTCCTGCGGAAAAGGGATCCGACCCCAGCACAACGTCAATCGGTCAGACGCCCGACTCGATCATCCGCACCACTTCGGTGGCGGTGACCGGGTGGCTCAGCCAGTAGCCCTGCCCCAGATCGCAGCCGCGCTGCGCCAGCAGTTCGAACTGCGCCTGCTGCTCGATGCCCTCGGCCACCACCGTGATGCCCAGCGCGTGGGCCATGGCGATGATCGCCGTGGTCAGCGCGAGGTCATCGGGATCACGCTGCATGTCGGCGACGAAACTCTTGTCGATCTTCACGCCGTCCACCGGCACCTGGCGCAGGTGGCTGAGGCCGGAGAAGCCGGTGCCGAAATCGTCCAGCCAGACCTTCACGCCGGTGCGATGCAGCTTGTCCAGCAGCTGCGCGGCGACCATCTCGTCACCGATCACCGCGGTCTCGGTCAGCTCCAGATGCAGGCGCGACGCTGGCAGCCCGGATTCATGCAGGCATTGCGCGACCAGCGCCGGCAGTTCGCCGCCGCGCAGCTGCCGCGGTGACACATTGACCGATACGAACAGGTCGTCGCCTGCCACGCCACGTGGCCATTGCGAGGCCTCCATGCAGGCCGCACGCAGCACCTTCGGGCCGATGATCTCGATCAGCCCGCTCTGCTCGGCCACTTCGATGAACACCGACGGCGGAATCGTGCCCAGCGTCGGATGCTGCCAGCGCAGCAGCACTTCGACGCCGACCATGCGACGGTCGCGCATGCGGAAGATCGGCTGGTAGGCCAGGCGCAGTTCGCCACGCTCCCAGGCCCCGCGCAGCTCCTGCTCCATGTGCACGCGGCGCTCGACCGCATGGTCCATCGCCCGGCTGTAGTAGCGGTAGCAGTTCTTGCCCGCCATCTTCGCCTGGTACATGGCGATGTCGCCGTTCTTCAGCAGCGTCGTCGCGTCGGCCGCATCATCGGGGAACAGGGTCACGCCGATCGAGGTACCAAGGAACAGCTCCCGCCCCTGCACCACCAGCGGCCTGCCCAGCTCACGCACCAGCACCTCGGCCAGCAGCCGTGCGTTGGCGGCCACGTCACCGTCGCCGACCAGAATCACGAATTCATCGCCACCGAAGCGGGCCAGCAGGGCCTCGTCACCGCCCGCTTCCGCGACCGCGCGACCGATGCGCTGTGCGAACTGCAGCAGCGCCTCGTCACCGGCCTCATGGCCAAGCGTGTCGTTGACCCGCTTGAAATCGTCGATGTCGGCGAACAGCAGGCCCAAGCGATGGTTGGCGGCACGCGCCGCCATCAGCCGATGATCCAGCGCTTCGCGGAACGCCAGCCGGTTGGTCAGCCCGGTCAAGGCATCGGTGTAGGCCATGTGCCGCACTTCACGGTCATGGCGGGCGATCGCATCGCGCATGCGGGCGAAGCCGCGCACCAGCTCACCCACTTCGTCGTCACGGGTGTTCTCGGCCAGCGGTGTCTGATAGTCCCCCGCCTCGATGCGGCGCGCGGCCGCGGCCAGGTCGCGGATCGGCGCGACCAGCGTGCGCTGCACGTACAGGATCACCACCACGCCAATCACCACCAGCAACCCCAGCATCAGCAGCAACCATCCCAGGTGGCGGCTGCCGACCAGTTGCAGGCGCTCGCCAAGGGTGGCATTGGCCGCCTGTTCGCGTTGCTGCACCTCGTCCAGCGCCATCCCGACGCGGACACCGCCGATGCGCTGGTTGCCGACCATGATCGGCATCGTGTTGTCCAGCACCTTCGGCGATTCCTGCACCAGCAATGCCTGCGCCGCCGCAGCCTTGGGCGCCAAGGGATCGGCCATCGGCTGGCCGAATCCCGAGACCTCGACCGAGCCGTCGTGCACCAGCCGGCCACGCTCGTCAAACACCAGTACATAACGCACCACCGGCTGTCGCGCCGTGCTGCGCACCAGTACGCCCACCTGGTCCAGGTCGCGGTAATACAGCGGGTTGGCCAGCGCATCGGACAACTCGCGCGCCATCGCCTCGCCGCGGCTGCGCACGCTGCGGTCGAACAGTTCATGGATGACGCCACCGCTGAGGGTGCGCACCTCGCTCTGCATCGCCGTCTGGCGCCCCAGCAGCACCGCCAGGATCGCGACCACCACGACCATCGCTCCGCCCATCGCCAGCAGGAACCGGGCCTGCATCCCCGAGCCGAGCCACTTCATTCCACTTCCATCCGCACGCGCGTCAATCCTTGTTTCAATTCATCCAACCGCTGCTGCGCATGCGCATCGACACGGTGGAAACCGGAAGTGCCAAAAAAACGATGCAACGCGCCCTGCGCCTGCGGGTCGCTGGCTGCCTGGAGCAGGACTTCCTGCAGGCGATCGCGCACCCGGGCATCGAGGTCGGCGCGGACCATCTCCACCGCACGCGGGTACGGTTCGGTGCGCAGCAGCTCGCGGAAGTCGCGCCGGAATGCAGCCGGCACCCGCCGCTCGTCATTCCAGTCCACGCTGCTCACCGCCCCCACATCCGCCATCCCCTTGTGCACGTACGTCGCGATGTTCAACTCGCTGCGCGCGAACACATACCCCACGCTGTCGCGCCCTGGCACGTCCCAGACCCCGGCCAGGATCTGTGGCGACAGGCCATGGTTCAGCAGGGTCATCACCGGCACCAGGTAGGCGCTGGTGGAAGCCGTGTTCTGCAGGGCCAGGCGATGGCCGCGCAGATCCTGCACCCGCTGGATGGGACTGTCGCTGCGCACGAAGAACACCGTCTGGTACTCGCGCACCCCGTTGCGTTCGGTCAGCAGCAAGGGGCGAGCACCGCTGCGCTGACCCAACGCCACCGCCGTACCGGAGGTTTCCGTGACCCAGTCGACCCGTCCCCGCCGCAGATAGCTGGCCATCTGCTGCGGGTCGCGGGCCATCAGTATCCGCCCCTCCTGGATGCCGACGTCATGCATGCGAGCCACAACGTAGTCCAGCAGCGGTTGCAGCTGCTCGTAGTGGGCCTTGGGATCATCGCTGATCCGGCCCAGCACCAGCACCGGATCCGGCGCTGCATGCACGGCTCCGGCCAGCAGGACCATGGCCAGGCTCAGCAGTCCCCCCTGCATTGCCTTTCGCAGACCCGACACAGACGTCATCCCCCCTGGGTATCCAGACAGACTACCCGAAAAAATGAGAACGTCGTCAGCTGTCCTTGCTACCGGCCTGGGCCAGACGCGCCATGCGCTGGGTGTCGGCGAGGATGCCGCGCAGCAGGCGCACTTCCTGCTCGCTCGGTTCGCTGCGCAGGAACAGGCGGCGCAGCTTGCGCATCGCCGATTCCGGAGCACGCCCCTTGTGGAAATCGATCTCTTCCAGGGTGTCGGAAAGCTGGGCGAAGAAGCTCTCCATCTGCTCATGGCTGGCCGCCTGCTCGCGGAAGCTGGGTTCGGTTCCTGCAACCGGCTGCGCCCCGAGCAGCTGCATGCGCGTTTCGTACGCCAGCACCTGCACGGCGGCGGCCAGGTTGAGCGAGCTGAACTCCGGGTCCGACGGGATGTGCACTGCGGCGTGGCAGAGCTGCAGCTCCTCGTTGGTCAGGCCGGTGCGCTCGCGGCCGAACACCAGTGCCACCTCGGCACCTTCGCCCGCCTTGGCCACCGCGCGGGCGGCAGCATCGGCCGGCAGGTACTCCTCCAGCTGGACGCGGCGGGCACGGGCCGTGCAGCCCAGTACCAGGCGACAGTCAGCCACGGCCTCGGCCAGGGTAGCCACCACCGGGGCGTCCCCCAGCACGTCTTCGGCACCGGCCGAGCGGCGGAAGGCCTCTTCGTCGAGCGGTTTTTCGGGGGCGACCAGCACCAGGCGGGCCAGGCCCATGGTCTTTAGGGCGCGGGCGGCAGCCCCCATGTTGCCGGGGTGCTGGGTACCGACCAGGACGAATCGGAGGCGGGTGGCGGCAGGAAACTGGGACATGAACAGGGAAAAGGTCGAGCTGGACGATGACCAATGGTAAACTGTGCGGCCGGCCACTGCGCCGGACCCGCTCTTTTCCCCCGCCAGTCCATCTCTTCTGCCTTTCCGGGAGCCCACGCCATGCAGAAACCCGCCGTCACCGTCATGGTCAAGGCCGCCCGCCTCGCCGGCAACGTCCTGTTGCGCAACATCAACAAGCTCGAGGCACTGAACGTGGTGCAGAAGGGCCGGATGGACTACGCCAGCGAAGTGGATGCGGATGCGGAAAAGGTCATCGTCAAGGAACTCAAGCGCGCCTACCCGGACTACGGCATCTTCGGTGAAGAAGGTGGCGTGCAGGGCGAGCGCCGCCAGATGTGGGTCATCGACCCGCTCGATGGCACCAGCAACTACCTGCGCGGAGTGCCGCACTACTGCGTGTCGATCGCCCTGGTCGAGAACGGCGAGCCGACCGACGCGGTCATCTTCGACCCGCTGCGCAATGAACTGTTCACCGCCAGCCGTGGCGCCGGTGCCGTGCTGAACGACCGCCGCATCCGCGTGGCCGATCGCAAGGACCTGGAAGGCACCATGATCCACACTGGCTTCGCCCCGCGCGAGCGCAGCCGTGCCAGCGCCCAGCTGAAGGCGGTCGACGCCCTGCTGGTGCACGGCGAGGACATCCGCCGCACCGGTTCGGCCGCGCTGGACCTGGCCTACGTGGCCTGTGGCCGTGCCGATGCCTACTTCGAAGCCGGCGTGAAGGCCTGGGACATCGCTGCCGGCCTGCTGCTGGTCCGCGAGGCGGGCGGCAAGGTCTGCGACTTCAAGGGCGCGACCCTGGGCCGCATGGACAACCGCGGTCCGGAGACCCACCAGATCGTGGCCGGCAACCTGAAGGTAGCCGAGTCGCTGCAGAAGGTGCTGGTGAACACCGGCTACGCCGCCGAGTTCGACGCGAAGTTCTAAGCGTCCCGGCAACGTGGCTCACTGAAACGGCACCTGCGAGGGTGCCGTTTTCGTTTGTGCGCCGACGCATTGGCGCGCCAGGCGATGCCTGGGGATCATTTCCGCGACCGCGGTGGGGTGTCACTTTCTTTGCTCGTGCAAAGAAAGTAACCAAAGAAACACGCCGCCAGGGCGCGAGCCGATGCTGCGCATCGGTACCCTGCGCTCCTCGGCCCGCCGAGGGACGGTGCGGGAACTCGCTGCGCTCAGACACCCGCACCTCTTCGCCCTCGCCGGACCTGCGGTGCTCGGCTCGCTCAAGGCGGGTCCCAAGGTCAAATGCCACAGCTGCACCCAGTAGATCCACGCCACGTGTGGATGCTGTTGATCTTGATCTTGATCTTCCAGTCCGCCTTGAGCGAGCCGAGCATCGCAGGGGAATCAGGGGCGAAGAGGCGCCGGTGTCTGAGCGCAGCGAGTTCGGCGCCGTCCCCTGATTCACCGAGAAGCGCAGGGTACCGGCGCGTAGCGACGGCTCGCGACCGGCGGAGCGTTTCTTTGGTTACTTTCTTTGCGCGCAAAGAAAGTGACACTCCTCCGCGGTCGCGGAAACGACTCTCGCCGGGTCGTACCCGGCGCCACCAATGCGTGCGCGCACATACAAAAACGCCCGGCGCGGGGCCAGGCGTTCCTGCACTAACAAGGAGCGAAGACTTACGCCACCGTCGACGCCCGCAGCGCGGCGATGCGCTCTTCCAGCGGCGGATGGCTCATGAACAGCTTCTTCGCGGTCGAACCCGCAATACCGAAGGCGGCGATCTGGGTCGGCAGCGTGCTCTGGCCGTGGTTGAGCTGCAGGCGCTCCAGCGCGGCGATCATCTTCTGACGACCCGCCAGCGAGGCGCCACCGGCGTCGGCGCGGAACTCACGGTGGCGCGAGAACCACATCGCGATCATCGTGGCGAACAGGCCGAACACCATCTCCAGCACGAACACGATGATGTAGTAGGCGAAGCCGCGGCCACCACCTTCGCGGTTGCCCGACAGCGCGCTGTCGATGATGCCGCCGACCACGCGGGCCAGCACGATCACGAAGGTGTTCAGCACACCCTGCAACAGCGCCATGGTGATCATGTCACCGTTGGCGACGTGGGCGATCTCGTGGCCCAGCACCGCTTCGGCCTCGTCCTCGCTCATGTTGTGCAGCAGGCCGGTGGACACCGCCACCAGCGCGTTGTTGCGGTTGGCGCCGGTAGCGAAGGCGTTGATCTCCGGGCCTTCATACACCGCTACCTCCGGCATGCCGATACCGGCCGCCTTGGCCTGGCGCTCGACCGTGGCCAGCAGCCAGCGTTCGGTCTGGTTGCGCGGCTCGGTGATCACCACAGCACCGGTGGAACGCTTGGCCATCCACTTGGACAGCAGCAGCGAGATGAAGGAACCACCGAAACCGAAGATGCCGGCCATGATCAACAGACCGCTCATCTTGCTCGGGTCGGTTCCCGCCAGCGACATCACGATGCTGGCGAGGATCAGGACCGCGAAGTTGGTCGCCAGGAACAGGGCAATGCGGGTAAACATGGGAAAATCCGGCTCGGAAGGGGTCGATACCGGTCAATTTGCGGTGTGGTCAGCTTGAATTCAAGCGCCAACCTGACCGACGATTCAGCCAGCATGACCGCCCCCATTCCCTGCGGCCGCTTCGCGCCCTCGCCGACCGGCCTGCTCCACCCCGGATCCCTGCTCGCCGCCTTCGGCAGCTGGCTGCTTGCGCGCCATCACGGCGGCCTGTGGCGGCTGCGCATCGAAGACGTCGACCCACCGCGCACCGTGCCCGGCGCCGCCGAGTCACAACTGCAGGCGCTGGCTGCGTTCGGGCTGGCCCACGATGGTGCGGTCCTCTGGCAGAGCACGCGCGGCGAGGCCTACCAGGCTGCGCTGGACGTGCTGCTGGCCAGCGACCAGGCCTTCGTCTGCCACTGCAGCCGCAGCGACCTGGCTGCCAGCGGTGGCATCCACCATCGTTGCGTCGCCCGGCAACCCCGGCCGGACCCCGCCGTCCGCTTCCGTATCCCACGTGGCAGCATCGTGCGCTTCACCGATGGCCTGCGTGGACCGCAGCAGCAGGACGTGCATGCCGAGGTCGGCGACTTTGTGCTGCGCCGTGCGGATGGCTGCTGGGCCTACCAGCTGGCAGTCGTGGTCGATGACGCCGCACAGGGCGTGACCGAAGTGGTGCGCGGTGCCGACCTGCTCGACTCCACCGCGCGGCAGATCCTGCTGCAGCAGGCATTGGGGCTGGCGGTGCCGCACTACTGGCACCTGCCGCTGCTGCTGGATGCGCCGGGCCACAAACTGTCCAAGTCGCTGGCCGCACTGCCGGTGGACAGCTCGCGCCCGCTGCCCGTGCTGCGCCAGCTCTGGCAATTGCTGGGCCAGGCGCCTGCGGCCCTGGACCACGCGCACGATCTGGACGCGCTGCTGGCCGCGGCTCGACAGGCCTTCGACCCCACCCAGCTGCCGCGCGCCGACATCCTGATGCCGGCCGGCGCACTTTCCGCGCCGATGTTGCAGAATCACCCCTCCCCCACCTGATTTCCGGACAGCATTCCATGACATCTCGCGTCGCACTGGTCACCGGCGGAACCGGCGGCATCGGCACCGCCATCTGCCAACGCCTGGTCGACCAGGGCCACCGGGTCGCCACCAATTACCGCGACGAGGCCAAGGCCCGCGCCTGGCAGCAGGTGATGGCCGAACGCGGTTACAGCGTGTCGATCTTCCCGGGTGATGTCTCCGATCCGGACAGTGCCGAAGCACTGGTGCGTGCAGTCGAGGCCGAACTGGGCCCGGTCGAGATCCTGGTCAACAACGCCGGCATCACCCGCGACACCACCTTCCATCGCATGCGCGCGGACCAGTGGCACGATGTGATCAACACCAACCTCAATTCGGTGTTCAACGTCACCCGCCCGGTCATCGAGGGCATGCGCCGGCGGGGCTGGGGCCGGGTCATCCAGATCAGCTCGATCAACGGCCTGAAGGGCCAGTACGGCCAGGCCAACTACGCGGCCGCCAAGGCTGGCATGCATGGCTTCACCATCTCGCTGGCCCGCGAGAACGCCGGCTTCGGCATTACCGTCAACACCATTTCGCCCGGCTACGTGGCCACCGACATGGTGATGGCGGTGCCGGAAGAAGTGCGCGCCAAGATCGTCGCCGACATTCCCACCGGGCGCCTCGGCAAGCCGGAGGAAATCGCCTACGGGGTGTCCTTCCTGGTGGCGGAGGAAGCCTCGTGGATCACCGGCAGCAACCTGGACATCAATGGCGGCCACCATATGGGTTGGTAAGCCGCGCCGGCGGCCGCAGCGGCGCACACCCGCCGCCCCTGCCGATGGTCATGCTGCGCAGCACGCAAACCCTTGTTGCGCAACATGATCCCCTGCGAAAGCCAAGCCTGGCGGGGGCTGAGGCGGTTGCAACGGCTGCTGCACTGCGCCATGCTGCGCATCTACTGTGACGAGTGACCGCTTCAATGGCTGCGACCCGCATCATCAAGAAGTATCCGAACCGCCGTCTCTACGACACCGAGATCTCCAGCTACATCACCATCGAGGACGTGCGCCAGCTGATCCTGGACGGTGAAGACTTCGAAGTCCGTGACGCCAAGAGCGGCGACGACCTCACCCGTTCGGTCCTGCTGCAGATCATCGCCGACCAGGAACAGGACGGCGAACCGATGCTGTCCACCCAGCTGCTGAGCCAGCTGATCCGCTTCTACGGCGACTCCCTGCAGGGCTTCATGGGCAACTACCTGGAGCGCAGCATGCAGGTCTTCCTCGACCAGCAGCAGCAGTTCCGCCAGCAGATGGGCAACCTGCTGGGCCAGACCCCGTGGGCGATGATGAACCAGCTGACCGAGCGCAACCTGGAGCTGTGGCAGGAATTCCAGCGCAGCATGGGCACCGGTTTCGGTGGTCCGCGCCCGGGTGGCACGGGTACCGGTACCGGCACCGGCGCAGGTACCGGCAACAAGCCCAACGAACCCGGCACCGGTACCGGCACCGGCGGCAAGACCCGCCGCTGAGCCGCTGTACCGGCGGATACGAAAACGGCGCGCCCTGTGGCGCGCCGTTCTGTTTTATGCCCCCGGCGGAGCATCAACGTTTCGCCTTGCACCCCGTGCATACGCGTTCGACCTTGTAACCCTTCGCCTTCAGCTTCTCGACCACGCCGTCACTGCCCAGCAGGTGCAGCGTACCGACCACCACCAGCGTGCCACCCTGCCCGGCCTGCAGGTACGGTAGCAGCTTCGGTACCCACGCATCGTTGCGCCCGGTGTTGATGCGCTGGTAAAGCTGCGGGTACTGCTGGCGCATTTCCGCGGCCATCTTCGTCCACAACACGCGCTCGTCGCCGCGCCGCCATGCGTCGTGCAGCTGGCGTGCCTGCTCATCGCCCTTGCCCGCCTGGTCCAGCGCCTCGGACAGCATCTGTCGCTGCTCCTGCACGGTCATGCCGTCGAGCATGCCGATCTGGGTATCGATGTCCTCCAGGCCGGCGGTCCTGCGGCCGGTCTTCTGCGCGCGCTCCATGAAATGACGGTCCAGGCCCAGCGCCGGGTCCAGGCCCATCTTCTGCATCTGCCCGACCGAAATGCTCAGACCGACGAACCAGGGCTTCATGCCCTGCATCTGTGCCAGCGGAAGCTTGTTCCCGGATGCAAACGCCTGCAGCTTCTGCCAGGTGGCCGCGTCAAGATCGCGCTTGAGCTCGCTGCCATCGGTGCGGACTGCAGCCTGCACCATGCGGCTGGCCAGCTGCGGCGACTGCATGTCCTCCGGCGACAGTTCGAACACGACCCGCTGCGAGGCCTCGAAGGCCTGCTCGACATCGGGCGACAGCGGGTAGTCCTGCGGCTTCAACAGATGGAATGATCCAAGCAGGTACACGCGTGAATCACCCGGGCCGGTCACCTTCCACAGCAACGGCACCGGCGGCTTGCCCGCCGTCGTGGCAGCGGCGTCGGTGGCCGGTGCATTGCGCGCCGGTGCCAGCGGTGCGATTGCAAACGCCGCCATCAGCAGCGTTGCACGGAACAGTCGCTTCAACGGCATCTCAGCCTTCTCCTTCAGACAGGTGGTAGGCCTTCTCGCCCGCTTCCACGCGCAGGTCCAACCGGTTTTCCGGCGGCGCCAGCGGGCACGTGGCATAGGCGGTGAATGCACACGGCGGGTTGTAGGCATGGTTGAAATCGATGCGTACCGTGCCGTCGGCAGCGGGCGCATCGGTATCCAGATAGCGCCCGGCCGGATAGCTGCCACGGCCACTGGTGCGGTCGGCAAAGATCAGGAACAGCGGCTGCCCGGTGGCTCCGATCGCTTCCAGCCGCCAAGTGCGGCCGTCGCGTTCGAATTCGACCGTACCCGCATTGGGCATCTCGGTGGTCAGGCCGGTGATGTCGACAATGGGCAGGGTCTTGCCCGCCGGATGCGGGATGAAACGTGCCTGCACCTGCCAGTCCGGGCCACCGGGCCAGTATTCGAGCCCGGCAAAATCACGGCGCGCCGGCGCATCGGCATGCTTGACCCGCAACGCATCGCGCGGCCCACGCCGGATGATGCTGAGCTGGCCCTTGCCACCGTCGAAGGCCAGCAGGGTCGGTTGCGGATCCTTGTCGGTGTCGATGCGGATACGGCCGCGTACCGCCTGGCCGTCATGGCCGACGTCCACGCCGGCTTCGGGCGTGAACCACCACTGGCTGCCCTCGCGACGCAGCAGGCCCAGCTTGTCCGGGCCGACCGCCAGGCGGATGCCATTGGTGGCGCCGCTACCGACGAAGTGTGATTTGTTCTGCAGCCAATGCAGGCCGACCAGGGCCGTCCAGCCATCGGGCCGGGTCAGGTCCTGGTAGCGGGCCACCCGCCATTGCTGCTGCGCGGCCGCATAGGCCGGATCTTCAGTGACCTTCGGCGCCGGCGGTGTCGCCGGGCTGCACGCGGCCAACAGCAAGGCGGCCAGCAGGCCGCCCATTCCCCGATAACGCATCGATGCTCCCCTCAACGTCCGCGCAGGAACCAGCGGTCGATCTCCGCCAGCGAAAAACGGGCCCAGGTCGGCCGGCCGTGGTTGCACTGGCCGGACCGCTCGGTGATTTCCATGTCGCGCAGCAGCGCGTTCATTTCCGGTACCGTCAGGCGCCGGTTGGCACGCACCGCACCGTGGCAGGCCATGGTCGACAGCAGTTCGTCACGTGCGCTGGCCACGCGGCGGCTCTGGCCATGCTCGCGCAGGTCGGTCAGCACATCGCGCAGCAGCCCCTCCGGTTCGGCATGTGCCAACAGCGCTGGAATACTGCGCACGTGCAGCGATCCGGGACCGGCACGGGTCACCTCGAAGCCGAGCGCCGCCAACGTTTCGGCTTCACTTTCGGCAGTGTCGGCCTCGCGCTCGCCCACTGCCAGCGTGATCGGCACCAGCAGCGGCTGCGACTGCAGGCCGATACCGTCGTGCGCGTTCTTCAGGCGCTCGTAGCCGATGCGCTCGTGCGCGGCATGCATGTCGACCACGATCAGGCCTTCTGCATTCTCGGCCAGGATGTAGATGCCGTGCAGCTGCGCGATCGCATAGCCCAGCGGCGGCACACCGGCATCGGCACGGGTGACCGGCAGGCCGTTCTCAGCGGGCATCGGCGGCAGCACCGCCCCGCGTTCGGCACCGGCCGGGGCGGCATACAGCGCGGCGTAGGCCGCCGGTGCATCAGCCACCTGCAGCCCAAGGGGCTGCTGCGGGCGCCAGCCGGAAAAACCACCACCACCGCCGCCTGAACCGGCACCGGGCGCAGGCCCACGCGCCAGCCCGAAACCCGACGCGCCCGCGCTCGATGCCATCGGTGCAGCAGCGGCGTCCGCCGGATGCACCGGACCCGCACCGATCTCCTGCGCCGACATGCCGGCGCGGGTGTCAGCCAGGGCGTCCTTCAGTGTGCGGTAGACGAAGTCATGCACCAGCCGCGAATCACGGAAGCGCACTTCATGCTTGGCCGGATGCACGTTGACATCGACGCGGGTCGGGTCCAGCTCCAGAAAAAGCACATAGGCCGGCTGCCGGCCGTGGTACAGCACATCGCCGTAAGCCATCTTCACTGCGTGGGCGACACTGCGATCGCGCACCGAACGGCCGTTGACGTACAGGTACTGCTGATCAGCGCTGGCCCGCGAGTAATGCGGCTGCGCGATCCATCCATGCAGGCGCAGGCCCGCGCCACTGTGGTCCACGCGCACGGCCTGTTTGGCGAAGTCCTCGCCCAGCGTTTCGGCCAGCCGTGCATCGGAGTACAGGTCGCCCGGCTTGTAGCGGCGCGAGGCCTTGCCGTTGTGCGACACGCGCAGCTCGACATCCGGTCGCGCCAGCGCCAGCGAACGCAACCATTCTTCGATATGGCCCAGTTCGGTACGCTCGGCGCGCAGGAACTTGCGTCGCGCAGGTACGTTGTAGAACAGCTCGCGCACTTCCACCGTGGTGCCCGGTGCATGCGCACGTGGCATGACATCGCCGATCTTGCCGCCTTCGATCTGCAGCGCCGAACCGTGTTCGTCATGCGCGCGACGCGAGGACAGGGTGAAACGGCTGACCGAGGCGATCGAGGGCAGTGCTTCGCCACGGAAACCGAGCGTGGCCACCGATTCGAGGTCGTCGAGGTCGGCGATCTTGCTGGTGGCATGGCGCGATACCGCCAGTGGCAGCTGTTCCGGTGCGATGCCACTGCCGTTGTCGCGGATGCGGATCAGGCGGACACCTCCCTCCTCGAGGTCGATATCGACACGGCTGGCGCCGGCATCGATCGCGTTCTCGACCAGCTCCTTGACCACCGATGCAGGACGTTCGACCACTTCGCCGGCGGCGATCTGGTTGATCAGGATTTCCGGCAACGGCCGGATCGGACGCGGGCCGGGCGCGCTCATGGGAGAGGATGGGCAGCAGACTTCATGGGTCGATGATAGCGGAGCCGCCCTGTGTAGAGTCGACTGTCAGTCGACTGCCCTTCGCCGGGCACCGAAACCCCCGCGCTGCGCGGTAGAGTCGACTGTCAGTCGACTGCTCCTCGCCGGGCACCGAGAACCCCGCGCTGCGCGCGTAGTCGACTAACAGTCGACTCTACCGCGCCCTACGGGAAGCGGATTATTTGCTGCCGCCGGCCATGGTCCCGGCGGCATCGATCTCGGCCTGGGCGCGGGCGGCGTACAACGTGCCCGGCGGCGGCTGGCGGCTGAAGAAGGTGTGCACACCATCGAGTACGGCACCGGCGATCTTGCGCTGGTAGGCCGGGTCGATCAGGCGGCGTTCTTCGTCCGGGTTGGAGATGAATGCGGTTTCCACCAGCATCGCCGGCATGTCCGAGGTGCGCAGCACGGCGAAGTTGGCGCGTTCGATGTTCGGCTTGTGGTTGTTGCCGATCCGCTTCAGGCCGCCCAGCACGTGGCCGGCGGCATCTTCAGACGCCTTCATGTAACCGCTCTGGGCCAGGTCCAGCAGCACGTTGGCGAGCGTGCCCTCGGTCTGCTGCAGGCGTACGCCACCCACCAGATCGGCCGCGTTTTCCTTGTCCGCCAGCCAGCGGGCGCGCTGCGAAGAGGCGCCCTTGGTCGACAGCACGTACACCGACGAGCCGGTGGCCGAACGGTTTTCGGCCGCATCGGCGTGAATCGAGATGAAGATGTCGGCCTTGTTCGCACGCGCCTTCTGCGCGCGCATCGGCAGCGGGATGAACACGTCGCTGTCGCGGGTCAGGTACGCCTTCAGGCCCGGCGTCGCGTTGACCTGGCGGGCCAGCTCACGGGCCACCGCCAGGGTGACATCCTTTTCGCGCTTGCCGGTCGGGCCGATCGCGCCCGGGTCCTGGCCACCGTGGCCGGGATCGATGGCGACCACCAGATGACGCATGCCGGCCTGCATGCGGATGCGCGAGGCATCACTGGGCATGGCCGGACGCGGTGGCACCACCGTGGTCGGAACCGGTGCAGGCGCTGTGGCCGACGGCGTGGTTACCACGGCGGCGGTACGCTGGCCGGCAAGGATTGCAGCCGGCGATGCGGGCGGCGTGCTGCTGGCAGCCGTACCCGCTGCCGCGACCTGGGCCGGTGCGGTGGACGGGGCCGGGGTCGGTGTGGCCGGTGCGGCAGCGGCGGCGCTGGCCTGCTGTTGCACCTGTGCGGTCAGCAGCGCGGTGGCGCGCGCGGCATCGTTGCGCGACTGCGCGCTTTCGGCCGGGGTCGGCGCGGGCGTGGCCACCGGTGCCTGCGGCTGCACCGCCGGCGTCGCTGCCGGGCGGCTGGCGGCCACGGCCGGGCCATCGCCCGGCCATTCGATCACCAGCTTGGATTCATTGCCCTCGCGCTGCATCTGCGGGCGGAATGGCGCCACCGATTCGGCGAGGTCGAAAACGACACGGAACGTACCCGGGACCGGTTGTCCGGTACGCACCGCCGTGACCACGCCCTGCGCGGCCGGCATTTTCAGGTTGCGTATGGCGCTGGAGTCCGGGAAATCGACCACCAGGCGGTTCGGTCCGGCCAGTGACAGGGTCTTGTAACCGCCACTGCCGACCAGCGAGATCTCGGCACGGGTGCCGGTGGCGCCCGTATTCAGCAGGACCTGGCGGACTTCACCGGCCCACGCACTGACGCTCGCCAGACCCAGTCCGACGGCGGCACAGATGGCGATGAGACGGTTCCCCGGGCGCATGGCTCAGGATTCAATCACCGCGCTGAACGGAATGCAACACCTTTTTCCTTAATAATCCGTAACCTGCCGGTGTTTGTTCTCGTCAGCCGACAGAAATGGCCTGCAAGTCGCCCCCTTGAGGGAGCCGTTTCAGCCATTCACTGCCCACGTCGCTGGACCCAGTGAGACGCACGCGACGCCCTTGGCCCTCGATTTCCAGCGCCACCACCAGGTCGGTCGGTGGCAGCGCGCCGGCGCCCCGTTCCGGCCATTCCACCAGCCACAACACTGCGCTGCCCTCGTCCAGGCCGAGGAAATCCAGCTCGCCGGCCTGGCCGATGCGGTACAGGTCCAGGTGCCAGGCCTCGCCGCCACTGGCCAGCGGATAGCGCTCGACAAGGGTATAGGTCGGGCTGCGGATGGCGCCCTGCACGCCCAGCGCGCGCAACAGTGCACGGGCCGTGGTGGACTTGCCGGCGCCGAGGTCGCCGCGCAGTTCGATCAGCGCCTGCGGCGGTCGGGTCGCCGCCAGCCACTGCCCGAGCAGTTCGGTTGCGTCGCTGTCGGCAAGGAAGAATTCAGTCATGAAGAGCGTTCCGGGTTGGCCAGTCGCCGCAGCGGCACCAGCAGATCAGTGGGAAGCAGGCCGCGCGCGCCGTCGGCGGCCGCGGCGTCGCCTGCGAGCGCATGCAGCAGTGCACCAGCGGCGGCAGCGTCGAAGGCGGCCAGCCCCTGCGCGCGCAGGCTGGCGATGATGCCGGTGAGCAGGTCGCCCATGCCGCCCACGGCCATGCCGGGATTGCCTGCAGCGATCAGCCGTGGCGCCTGCCCGGGGGCCGCCACGATGCTGCCTGCGCCCTTCAGCACCACCACGGTGTGGAAGCGTTCGGCCAACGCCTGCGCACAGCGGTAGCGATCGGCCTGGATGTCAGCGGTGCTGCAGCCTAGCAGGCGCGCGGCCTCGCCCGGGTGTGGCGTAAGGATGGCGTCCGGCAGCGCGCGCGGATCCTGCGCCAGCAGATTCAGTGCATCGGCATCAACCACAACCGGTTTGTCGCTGGCCAGCACCCGCGCAAACAACGCGTGCGCCCATTCGTCCTGGCCCAGGCCGGGGCCGATCGCCACCACCCTGGCCTTGTCCAGCAGCGCCGGCAGCACATCGCCATCTTCAAGCGCATGGGTCATGGCCTCGGGCAGCCGGGCCAGCAACGGGCCGACGTGATCGCGCCGGGTGCCCAGGCTCAACAGCCCCGCACCGGCACGCAGTGCCGCTTCGGCCGCCATCGCGATGGCCCCACCGCTGCCATGGTTGCCGCCGACGCACAGCACGTGCCCGGATTCGCCCTTGTGGGTATTGGCGCGGCGCGGTGGCAGCAGTGCCGGCAAACGAGCCTGTGTCCAGTGCTCCGCAGTGGGTGACACGCCCTGCCATGCAACCGCTGGCAGCTGCAGCGGTGCCAGCGCCTTCTGCCCGCAATGATCCAGCGCATCCCCGGTATACAGCCCACGATGCGGCACGATGAACTGCAGGGTCAGCGCGGCGCTCACCGCCACACCCGGCACCGCGCCGCGGTCAGCATCCACGCCACTGGGGACGTCCAGCGCCAGCACCGGTGCTGCCTGTGCGTTGAGGGCGGCGATCAGCGCCTGCGCGGCGCCTTCGGGCGCGCGGTCGAAGCCCAGCCCGAACAGGGCGTCGACCCAGATATCGGCCTCGGGCAGCGCGCCGTCGAAATCGGTGATGGTGCCGTCGTCGGACTTGAAATCCGATGCTGCACGCTGTGCCAGCACGGTTGACGGTGGCTTGCCCGGCAAGGCGATCACCGTCACCACGCGCCCCACCTGCCGTGCATGGCGGGCCAGCACCAGGCCGTCGCCGCCGTTGTTGCCCGCGCCGACCACCACGCCGATCCGCCGCGCCTGCGGCCAGTGCTGCAGCAGGCACTGCCAGGCGGCGTGGCCGGCCTGGGCCATCAGGCCCCAGCCGCCATCGGCAGCCAGTGCCGAGGCCTGCGCATCAAGCGCACGCGCAGCGGCGGAATCGAACAGATCGGCAAGGTTGGCCATGCAGGGATTTTATACTGGTGCACATGTCCCCTGCCCCCACCCCTGTCGATCCGGCCCAGGCCGTGCAGCGCATCCGCGAACTGGCGCGTGCGCATGGCTTCCAGCGCTGCGGTATCGCCGGCATCGAGCTGGGCGAGGATGAGGCGCACCTGGCCGACTGGCTGGGCCAGGGCCTGTACGGCACGATGGACTGGATGGCGCGCCACGGCACCCTGCGCGCGCGTCCCGCAGAGCTGCTGCCCGGCACGGTGCGGGTGATCTCGGTAGGCATGGACTACAGCCACAAGGACGACACCGAAGCCTGGGCGACCCTGGCCGACCCGGGACGCGCCTACGTGGCGCGCTACGCGCTGGGCCGCGACTACCACAAGCTGATGCGCAACCGGCTGCAGAAACTGGCCACGCAGATCAACGACGACGTGGAGCCGCTGGGTTACCGCGTGTTCGTCGATTCGGCCCCCGTGCTGGAACGCGCACTGGCGCGCAACGCCGGGCTGGGGTGGATCGGCAAGCACACCTGCCTGATCGATCGCCACGGCGGTTCGTGGTTCTTCATCGGCGAGATCTACATCGATATCCCGCTGCCGATCGATACGCCGGCCACTGCGCACTGCGGCACCTGCACGCGCTGCATCGATGTCTGCCCCACCCGTGCGATCACCGGCCCGCAGCGACTGGACGCACGGCGCTGCATTTCCTACCTGACCATCGAGCACGATGGCGCCATTCCCGAAGACATGCGGCCATTGATGGGCAACCGCATCTACGGCTGCGACGACTGCCAGCTGGTCTGCCCCTGGAACAAGTTCGCCAAGCGCACCGACGAAGCCGACTTCCGCGCACGCAACAACCTCGACACGGCCCGTCTGGACCAGCTGTTCGCCTGGGACGAAGCCGAGTTCCTGCGCCGCACCGAAGGCAGCCCGATCCGCCGCAGCGGCCATGAGCGCTGGCTGCGCAACATCGCCGTGGCCCTGGGCAATGCGCCGACCACGGCCGAAACGCTGGCCGCACTGCACACCCGTGCCGACGATCCCTCACCCCTGGTGCGCGAACACGTGCAGTGGGCGCTGGGCCAGCACGCACCGCGCTGACGTGCGATCCTGAGCACCCGCTCCACCTGCCTCACGCCGTTCCCATGCAGCCACGCAACGACCACATCCTCACCCCCAGCCAGCTCAATACCCTGGCCCGCGACCTGCTGGAAGGCAGCTTCCCGGCGATCTGGGTCGAGGCCGAACTGGGCAGCGTGGCACGCCCCGCCTCCGGGCACCTCTACTTCACCCTGAAGGATGCCCGCGCCCAGCTGCGTGCGGCGATGTTCCGGATGAAGGCGCAGTACCTGAAGTTCGTGCCGCGCGAAGGCATGCGTGTGCTGGTGCGCGGCAAGGTCACCCTGTACGACGCCCGTGGCGAGTACCAGATGGTGCTGGACCACATGGAGGAAGCCGGCGAAGGCGCACTGCGCCGCGCGTTCGAGGAGCTGAAGGCACGGCTGGAGGCCGAGGGCCTGTTCGACCCGGCACGCAAGCGGCCGATGCCGGCCCACGTGCAGCGCCTGGCGGTGATCACCTCGCCCACCGGCGCCGCCGTACGTGACGTGCTGAGCGTGCTTGCCCGGCGCTTCCCGCTGCTGGAAGTGGACCTGCTGCCGACCCTGGTACAGGGCAGCACGGCCGCCGCGCAGATCACCCGCCTGCTGCAGGCCGCCGATGCCAGTGGCCGCTACGACGTGATCCTGCTGACCCGCGGTGGCGGTTCGCTGGAAGACCTGTGGGCCTTCAACGATGAAGCGCTGGCCCGCGCGATTGCAGCCAGCCGCACGCCAGTGGTGTCGGCGGTGGGCCACGAAACCGACTTCAGCCTCAGCGACTTCGCCGCCGACCTGCGCGCGCCGACACCGTCGGTGGCCGCCGAACTGCTGGTCCCGGACCAGCGCGAACTGGCGCTGCGCCTGCGCCGCACGGCCGCACGCATGGTGCAGCTGCAACGGCACGCGATGCAGCAGGCGATGCAGCGCGCCGATCGCGCCCTGCTGCGCCTGAACGCGCAAAGCCCACAGGCGCGACTGGATCTGCTGCGTCGCCGCCAGCTGGACCTGGGCCGGCGCCTGCATGCTGCGTTCAACCAGCAGCAGGAACGTCGTGCCGCGCGCCTGCGTCATGCAGCGGCGGTGTTGCGCGGGCACCATCCACAGCGCCAGCTCGACACGATGCAGCGCCGCCTGGCCGCCCTGCGTGGGCGTCCGCAGGCGGCAATGCAGCGCCTTCTGGAACGCGATGCGCTGCGCCTGCGCGGGCTGGCGCGTTCGCTGGAGGCGGTCAGCCCGCTGGCCTCCGTGGCCCGTGGCTACAGCATCCTCACCCGCAGCGACGATGGCACCCTGGTGCGGAAGGTCGACCAGGTGCAGGCGGGGGATGCACTGCAGGCACGCGTCGGCGACGGCGTGATCGACGTGCAGGTCAAGTAAAGGGGTGTTCGGCAGGGCTGCGCCCTGCACCTGCAGAGGCTTCAAGCCAAGGCAACGGCAACAGCGAAAGCTGGCATTCCGTGGGTTGGCGGGGCGGTGCCGGAGTGCGGGGACGCCGTAAACCCGTCCATGGGGGCTTGGCAGCCGCATCCATGCGGCTGACACCCCGCACTCCGACACCGCCCCACCTCTGACAGTTTTCCGCGATCGGGTAGATCCACGCCATGCGTGGATGAATCTCCATCGGAATCGAATATTTCGAATCAAGATCGAAAAGCATCCACGCATGGCGTGGATCTACCGTGTCGACCAAGGTCGACACCTACCAACAGCAGCAGAAATCTGTCGAAGGCGGGGCGGGTCCGGTTGCGGGAGTGTCCGCGGCATGGATGCCGCGGCCAAGCCCCCATGGGTGAGGGCGCTTTGCTTGCGAAGCACTGCTTCGCAAGCGCCCGAACGCACAGCCGCCAGCGGCTGGGCCGGTCTGGGGGTTTACGGCGTCTCCCGCAACCGGACCCACCCCGCCACCCCACGGATAGCCAGCTTTTGCTTCGGCTGTTGCTGTTGCTGTTGCTCTGGCTTCGGCAGGTGCAGGGCGCAGCCCTGCCGAACAACCCCCTACTTTGCCTGCTCGCAGAACTTCTGCCGGTACTCGAGCGCCTTCGGCATCAGCGCCTGCAGGTTCTGGATGCGGGTGCCCGGGTTCGGGTGGGTGGAGGCGAACTCCGGCGGTGCCTGGCCGCCACTGGCCTGGCCCATGCGCTGCCACAGCGGCACCGCCTCGCGGGGATCGAAGCAGGCCGCTGCGGCCAGCATCAGCCCCACTTCATCCGCCTGCGTCTCGTGGCTGCGCGCATAGGGCAGCAGATACCCATAGCCCATCGCCGACATCATCATCTGTTGCTGCTGCGCATCCATGCCACTGGCGGCACCGGCCACCTGCCCGATCTGGGTCAGCTTCTGCTGGGCCATGCGCTGTGCACCATGGCGCAGCAGCGCATGGGCGATCTCATGGCCCATCACCACCGCCATCGCATCGCGGGTGCGCGCTACCGGCACCAGCCCGGTGTAGACCGCCATCTTGCCGCCCGGCAGGCAGAACGCATTGGCCTGCTCGGACGGGATCACGTTCACTTCCCACTGGAAATCCCGCGCGAAATGCGCCGGCTGCACGCCATGCTCCTGCGCCAGCGCGGTCTCCACCACGTCCACCTTGGCGATCAGCCGCTGGGCGATGTCGCGCACATCGCGTGCGATCGGTGCATTGGGGTCCATCGGCCGTTCCTGCGACAGGATCTGCTGGTAGGCCTGCAGCCCCAGCGCGGTTTCCTGGCGCGCGTCCAGGCTGCTGTCGATCATCACCTTCTCGCCGGTGTACGGATCGACCGTGCGGTTGGAGAACCAGTAGAACAGCGCATAGCCGGCAGCCAGCAGCAGCACCCACCAGCGGATGTTGCCGAACAGGCCACGCCGCTGCGGGCCTTGCGACGAGCGGGAGAAGGGATCGTTGCGCATCGGGGGGACTTCCTGCTGGCCCCGCCGGCCGGCGGGCACGGCGCAATCTTAGTGCGCCGCTGCCCGCAGCGGGTGAAGCCGGGTGCCGCTCAGATGCCGCGCACCAGGCGGAAGCCGATGCGGGCGTTGGTGGTATCCGAATCCTGGGACTGCCGCCAGGCCGCACGGGTCTGCTCGGGGGCATTGGCCCAGTTGCCACCGCGGATCACCCGCGATCGGCAGCCCGGGTTGAACCAGGCGACGCCATCGGACGGTGCGCGGCGGTAGCTGGCATGCCAGCAGTCGGCCACCCATTCACTGAGGTTGCCGCCCATATCGTGCAGACCAAAGGCATTGGCCTGGAAGCTGGCCACCGGCGCCGGCCCCCACCAGCCATCGCCGTACCCGATGAACGCGTTGTGCCAGTGCCGGCCCGAAGGCGAAACGTCCTTGCTGCCGGTGAAGTTGCCGCTGCCTGGCGGCGGCACGCCGGCATCGCCCCACGGATAGCGGCCACTGCTGCCAGCGCGCAGCGCGTACTCGAACTCGGCTTCGCTGGGCAGCCGGTAACTGCGGCCGGTCTGTTCGGACAACCACGCCGCATAGTTCTCGGCATCACGCACACTGACGTGCATCACCGGCGAGTTGCCCAGCGCGCGGCCGCCGTCATAGTCCGAGCGCCAGTCCACGCCACTGCGGCGGATGAAATTGCCGCTGCGTTCGTCGTAGACCACCGAATGGCCACGCCGGGTCGCGCGTGGACGCGCATTGGACGCTTTCACGTAGCGCTCGAAATCGCTGACCGTGACCTCGGTGATCGCCATCGCGAAGCCGCGATCAAAGCGTACATAGTGCGATGGACGCTCGGCATCACTCGAGCCCGGCTCGGCATCGCCCGCGCCCATCTGGAAGCCACCGTGAGGCACCACCACCATCTGCGGCCCGCGCCCACCATCGCGCATCGCATCACTGAAGACCTGTCCCGGACGGAAGCTGCCGTAATGGGTGGCCAGGTCGATGCGCTCGCGCAGCTGGCCCACCACTGCATCACCCGGCAGAGCGATGCGAAGCGCCTCGGCCAGTTTCTCGCGCGCCGGCTTCAGGCCCTGCGGCGTGGCAAGGTCACGCAGGCCGTCATCACGCAGCTGCAGCAGCGTGGCGGCACGGATCTGCTCGATGCGCTCGAACGCGTCGGCAATCGTCGGCGATGAATCGCGCACTTTGCTGGCTTCGGCCAGCCAGGTACCCGCGCTGGCGAAATCGCGCGCCCGCGCGGCGTCTTCGGCACGGCGGATCAACCCGCTCTCGGCTGCGGCCAGGCCCTGCCGCGCGCGGCTGTTGTCTTCATCCAGCGCCAGCGCCTCACGGAAGTTGCCGATGGCGCCGTCGCCATCCTCGCCGATCCGGTCCGAGCGCAGGTCCTCCTCGCCAGCCCGGTTGTAGGCCACCACGCGCTGCGCCAGCTCCACCCGCGCCTGCAGCGCACGCACCTTCTCATCCTTCGGTGCCAGGGTCAGCAACACCAGTGCCTGGCGGCTGGCCTCGGCCAGTGCCTCGCGCTGCTTCAGCGGCCGCTCCAGCAGGGCATCGGCCAGCTGCTGCAGTCGCTGGCGGGCACGCTGCAGGCCCAGCCGGGCCTGGCGGTCATCCGGGTCTTCTTCCTGCACCGCCAGCCACAGCGGAATGGCAGCGTCCGCATCTTCATAGAGCCGTCCTTCGGCGAACGCCTGCTCGGCGGCGCGCCGCAACTGGGCCAGGCTGCGGCCCTGGCGGTCCACCCGTGGCGGCGTCCACTGCTGTACGTCCTCGGCGGCATCTTCACCGGCGATGGTCACGCTGCCCTGCCCGGCCTGCGGACTGGCATCGGTGCCGGTGTCGGCCCCCTCGGCCGCGGGCGCCTCTCCGCTGGCGGCCCTGTCCGCCGGCGCGGACGGCGACGGCGTGCAGCCGGCCAGGGCCACGGCCAGGGCGGTGCACAGCACGGGCGACAACGGAAAACGCAAGCAGAGCCTCCTTCGGCACGGACGCGGACCGACGTTAGGCTATTCTCCCCTGCCTGAGCAAACCCGAGTAGTAGGCCCTGACCCGTGGCAACCTGGATCACCACCCCCGCCGAGCTGGATGCGTACTTCCAGCAGCGCCCGACCCGCATCGGCCTGGACACCGAATTCATCCGTGAACGCACGTTCTGGCCGCAGCTGGCGCTGGTGCAGATGGCCGTTGGGCAGGACATCCTGCTGATCGACCCGCTGATTCCCGGCATGACCGAGGCGCTGGCGCCGTGGCTGGCCGATGAATCCATCACCAAGGTGATGCACAGCGCCAGCGAAGACCTGGTTGCCTTCAAGTGGGCCTGTGGCGTGCTGCCGCGACCACTGTTCGACACCCAGATCGGGGCATCGCTGGCCGGCATCGGCGGCGGCATGGGCTACCAGAAGCTGGTGGCGGAGATCACCGGGGTGGCGCTGGCCAAGGGCGAGACCCGCTCGGACTGGATGCGCCGCCCGCTGTCCGAGTCGCAGCTGCAGTACGCCGCCGACGACGTCGAGCATCTGTTCGCACTGCACGACGCCATCGATGCCAGGCTGCAGGCGCTGGGCCGCCAGCAGTGGCTGCACGACGATGGCGAGCGGCTGCTGGCCAGCATCGCCAATGATGAAGACCGCTGGCCGCACCTGGCGATGCGCTCGGCACAGTTCCTCGATGCCGCTGCACAGCGCCGCCTGCTGCGCCTGCTGCGCTGGCGCGATGTGCAGGCACGCAGCAGCGACCGCCCGCGCAGCTGGATCCTGGATAACGAGCTGGCCGCCACCCTCGCGCGCACGCCTCCGGCTGACGCGGCGGCGCTGGGCAAGCTGTTCGAGCAGTTCCCGAAGGCACCGCGCAAGCTGGCCGGCGCCGTGTGGCAGGCACTGGAGACGCCGCTGGCCGATGAAGCCGACGCGCCGCTGGCGCTGCCGGCCAACGACAGCAACAAGCAGGCCCTGAAGAAACTGCAGGATGCCGTCGCCGAGCGCAGCCGTGAGCTGGGGCTGCCGGATGGCATCCTCGCCTCGCGCAAGCATCTGGAAAGCTATCTGGAACGTCGCCAGTGGCCGGCCGCACTGGCCGGCTGGCGCCAGCAGGAACTGGAGTCGCGGCTGCAGGCACTGTTGCCCGCGCACTGAGATCAACCGGCGCCGGGCAAACCGGCGCCGGCACCGCAAACATGAGCATCTGCCACGCTTGCCGGCGCGCGCGTGGACCTGTCCAATAGCGTCCCCGCTATTGTTGGATTGCATCAGATGACAAATGGACTTGCGAAAGACGGCCTTTCCTTGGACGACCTGGCCTGGCGCGCGCAGGCGCGCAGCGCACTGCGGGAACACGACCATGCAGCACTCGAGGCGCTGCTTGCCCCACACGAACAGGCCTGGCTGAACGGCACCCGGCCGCTGCCCGGCATCCGCTGGCGCCTGCGCAACCTGCAGGACGCGGCGCTGCCCCTGGATGAACGCCTGCAGCAGGCGCAACGATGGGTTGCCGCCGCTCCGCACAGCTACTACGCGCACCTGCGCCTGGGTGCCTGCTGGGAATCGGCCGCTGGCGCCCTGCGCAGCGCCGATGTGGCCGCACTGGTGGAAGACAGCCAGTGGCTGGCCGCACAGCAGGCACGCGACCACGCCGTGCATGCCTACCTGCAGGCGATCGCGCTGTCGCAGCGCCCGGCGCTGGCGCTGGATGGCATCAAGCGCATCACCAGCTACCTGCGCGAGCCGAACTGGCTGCGCGCGCTCCAGGCGGGGCAATCGCCGGAATCCGATGAAGCCGCCTTGGCCGAGCACTATCCGCAGGCGTGGCCGCAGGCGTTGCAGCTGCTGTCACGCTTCGGTGCGCCCCTGCAGCGCATGCCGGAAAGCCTGCCGCCGCTGTTGCGCGATCGCAGCGAGGACGATTTCGATGCCCCTCTCGCATACTGGATGCGCCTGGTGCTGGAACAGCGTCCGGACGACCTGGACACGCTGGAAGACACCCTCTACTACCTGTACCCGCGCTGGGGCGGCAGTCACGAAGCGATGGAGGATTTCATCGAAGGTGGCTGGTGCCGTGGCCTGGAGCTGGCGCAGCGCAATGCGTTGCGCTGGTGCAAGGAACAGGACTGGATGGGCGAGCTGCCGCGCCGCGGCGATGCCGAAGCGGTAGCCGTGCACGAGCGCGCGTATGAACAGATCCTTGACTGGCACCTGGAGGGCTACGTGCGTGCAGAAGTCCTGACCCAGCGTGCCGCACTCCGCTTTCATCTCGGGCGCATCGAGGAGATCGAAGACCAGGTGCAATGGGACACCGGATTCATGCAGGCCGCGCTTGAGGACCTGCAGCACGCGTGGGCACTGGATCGTGACATGGTCCTGCACGGCGGTTTCAGCAGCCTGGAGGCCTGCACCTGGTTCGCCCATGTCGACGGCGCCGAAGCGCTGTTCGCGCAGGTCGTGGACTACGCTGCACGCGAAGGCGATTCGGCGCTCGGCCTGCTCTGGGCGGCCACCGCCATCGAGCATGGGATGCTGGGCCAGACCGCCGATCCGGCACGTGCGCAGCCCCTGCTGCAGCGCGCCCTGAAACTGGCGGCGCAGCAGAAGACGTCCACGGTCACCTTTGCGTCCAACCTGTTCTGCGATGTCTCGCAGGACGCGGGCCTGTCGTTGTTGCAGCGCATGGCCGACGACGGCGACGCCGGTGCGATGGCCGCGCTGTGCGACCTGTACAAGGGCCGGCTGGGCGGCCGCGACCAGCCGGACTTCGTTGATGCCCAGAAAGCCCTGTACTGGCAGGAGCGTGCCGTCGAGGGCGGCGACCTGATCGCCACCTACAACCTTGGCGTGCGCCTGGTTGCCGCCGGTGGCGCTGACAACGAAGCGCGTGCGCGCGAACTGTACCTGCGCTGCCTGCGCGAAGCCGACGCCGGTGAGCGCGTGTGGGGCCCGACCTGCCGCAACCTGGCCTGCCTGGCCTTCGATGGCCAGAACGACGCGCACAAGCGCGATGCGGTCGAACGCGCCTTGATTCCGCTGTGGTGGCGCGGTGAGGACGACGACAAGCTGTGGGCCGCCGGCTACCTGGCCGACGTCTACCACTTCGGCAACGGCGTGCCGGCCAACGCCTTCCTTGCCCTGACCTGGCTGCAGCGCGCCAGCGAGATCGATACGGAGTACGTGGATGTGGTGCGCATGGCGCCGCTGATCAACGGTGAAGGCCGCTGGTTCGGCGCCAGCCGCGCGCGCAAGCAGCAGGCGCAGGACCGCCAGCAGGTGGACAGCGCCACCTGGGCGCTGACCTTCGGCCAGCGCAGCCAGGACAGCGACCTTACCGCGGTCTGAAACAACGAAAAGGGCGGCCCGKAACTCCGGGCCGCCCTTTGCATTCCAGCAGTGCGATGACGGGAGAACCCGCCACCGCGCCAGCGCCTTACCAGTTCATGTTCAGCGAGACACCCACGGTGCGCGGTTCGTTGTAGACCGCGGCCATGTAGTTCTCGATCACGCCCTTCAGGTTCTTCTCGTTGGTGATGTTGCGCGCGAACAGCGCCACTTCGTAGGCACCGTAGTTGCCCGAGTAGCCGATCTTCAGGCCGCCTTCGAAGTCACCCTTGGAGTTGAACTCCTTGCTGTCGTACAGCACGAAGCTGGTGTAACCCTGCTTGTTCCAGTCGGTGGAGACGAACATGGTGCCAGCGTCACTGACCGGGAAGTCGTAACGGGCCGCCAGGTTCACGTTGTACTTCGGCGCGTTCGGCAGCGGGTTGCCGTCGATCTGCGCGAAGGTGTTGGCGCCGACCTTGATGGTCGGGTCATTCACCGTGCAGACCACCTGGCCATTGAGGCCGCAGACCTGCGCGTACACGCGCTTGTCCTTGATCTCGCTGTGCAGCAGGCTCAGGCCGGCGCTCAGGGTCAGGTTCGGGATCGGGCGCAGCTCCATGTCCGCTTCGAAACCGTAGGCCTTGGCCTTGTCGGCGTTGAACAGCACGCCATTGCCGTCCGAATCGTTGCCGTTGAGCTGGATGTCGTTGACGGTGTAGGTGAACGCGGTGGCGTTCAGGCGCAGGCGGTTGTCCCACAGGCTGCTCTTCACGCCCGCTTCCCAGGACAGGATGGTCTCGGAATCGGCGGTGGTGAAATCGGCATTGAACACCGCCGAACGACCCTGGATGGTCGGGCCGCGGAAGCCGCGCGCGACCTTGGCATAGACGCTCACGTCCGGGGTGATCTGATACATCGCGCTCAGATCCCAGCTCGGGGTGGTGTCGGACATCTTGACGTCGGTGCGGCCCTTGTAGGTGACCACACCAGCAGCGGTATCGGCGGTCTTCAGCAGGCGGGTGTGCTTCTCGTCCTTGGTCTGGCGCAGGCCCGCGGTGACGGTGAACCTGTCGGTGAAGGCGTAGCTCAGCTGGCCGAAACCGGCCCACGAGGTGTTCTTGTTGCGCAGGCGCACCCAGTTGTTCGGGTTGCGGGCGGCGCCCTGCAGGAACCACGCGCGCTGGTAGAAGTCGGTGGTGTCGCTGCCGTTGAAGTAGAACGCACCGGCCTGCCACTGCAGGGCGCTGTCGTCATGGCTGGCCAGGCGGAACTCCTGGGTCCACTGGTCCAGGTCACGGATGCGGCCCATCGACTGGCCGTAGCCGTTCGGCACGCCGTTCACCGGGAAGTTCGCTGCTGCGCCACCGTCGGTGTCGCCACGGCTGTAACCGGAGGTGGTCTCGTAGGCGGTGATCGAGGTGAAGTCGATCGCGCCGAAGTCGTAGCGTGCCTTCACCGAGCCGCCGTAGGTCTTGTACGCCTGCGGGTTGTTGTCGGCTTCGTCGTAGGCGACCTTGTCGCGCGGCACGTCGGTCTTGTTCGAGCCCTTGGTCAGCGCGCCGCGCAGGAACAGGGTCGAGGTGCCTTCATAATCGCGGGCGTGGGCCGAGGCCAGGATCGAGAACTGGTCGCTCGGGGTCAGCAGCAGCTGCGCGCGCACGTTGCGGTCATCGAAGCCGCCCATGGCGTTCTTCTTCGGGCTGACCGTGCCATCGGCACTCGGGCCCTTGTAGGTGTTGTCGACGTAGTCGTCGCGGTGCTGGTACAGGGCCGACACGCGGAACGAAGCGATGTCGTTGATCGGGCCGCCGAAGCCGCCGTCGATCGACACGCTGTTGTAGGTCGCATAGCTGGCACTGACGCGGCCGGTGTAGTCCTGGGTCGGCTTCAGGGTGTCGAACTTGACGATGCCGGCGGTGGTGTTGCGGCCGAACAGCGAACCCTGCGGGCCGCGCAGCACTTCCACCTGGTCGACGTCATAGACCGGGTTGGACTTCAGCACCACGTGCTCCAGCACCACGTCGTCCTGGATGATCGACACCGGCTGCGAGGCACCTAGGTAGAAGTCGATGTTGCCCAGGCCGCGGATGTAGAAGCGCGGGAAGATGCGGCCGGTGGTGGTTTCCGCATACAGGCTCGGCACGCGGCCGGACAGCGCCAGCAGGGTGTCGTCGCCGCCGGCGGTGAAGTCGCGCATGCGCTCGCCCTGCACCACGCCGACCGAGACCGGCACTTCCTGCAGGTTCTGCTCGCGGTGTTCGGCGGTCACGGTGATCGTGTCCAGCCCGGTCGGGGTCGGCGCGCTGTCCTGCGCGGCGGCACCGAAGCTGCCGACCAGGGCCAGACCGGCACAGGCCAGTGCCAGCGGGTGGCGGCGGAAGGAAACAAGGGAAGACGACAGACCCGACAGGCGGCGGGAATCGGTATGGGAGGGCATGCAATGCTCTGAGGAGGCGTCCGTGCGGCCTGCGCGAGCCGGGCGGCAAAAAGGAGGAAAACTGCGCAAGCGGCCATTATCCCCCAAATTGTTACGATTTCGTTGCGCGGCACCCAAGCCCGACGAAACAAGCGGTTTCGGCACAGTCAGCCAGCACCGCCTGGGGTCAGATCCGTTTCCCCTGGGKAAACGGATCTGACCCCGGAACTCAGGGCAACGGGGTCAGCGCGATATCGACCATCGCCAGCAACCGCTCGCGGCTGATGCCGTCACGTGCCTGCACCGAGATGCCATGCAGCACCGTGGCGAAGTGGTCACCCAGCGCCTGCACCGCCGCGTCGTCGGCCAGCTCACCCTCGGCCTGCGCCTGCTGCAGCCGCACGATGATCGCCGCCGTGCGCTGGCGACGATGGCTGGCCAACCAGTCCCGCACGCCTTCGCCATCAGGCGAAACGCTGCTGGCCGAGGACACCACCAGGCAGCCATGCGGACGCCCACGACGGGTGTAGGTCAGCACCGCCTCGCGCAGCATGGACCCGATCGCCTCACGCAGCGTGGCCTGCTCCAGCGCGCGCGGCGCGAAACCACCCTCGCCCTCTTCGTACAGCGCCACGGCTTCGCGGAACAACTGCTCCTTGCTGCCGAACGCGGCGTAGATGCGTGCAGAGGCAATGCCCAGTGCTTCGACCAGTGCCGACATCGACGTGCCTTCATAGCCGTGCTGCCAGAACAGCAGCATCGCCTTGCGCAACGCCTGGTCCCTGTCGAATTCGCGCGGTCGCCCTGCCATCTGCCTGCCTGCTCCAGTGAGGCGCGCAGTGTAACGCGGGTGTTGACCACCGCGAGGGTCGCTCCTATTCTTTGTCGACCGACAAACAATTGGAGCAACACATGCAGACCCTCAAGGGCCCCAGCCTGCACCTGGCGCAGTTCGCCGGCGACCAAGCCCCGTTCAACAGCCTCGCCGGCATTGCCGCGTGGGCCGCCGGCCATGGCTTCAAGGCCCTGCAGATTCCTGCCTGGGATGCACGCCTGTTCGACCTGGCCACCGCCGCCGACAGCCAGGACTACTGCGACGATATCCGCGGCACCCTGGCCGAGCACGGCCTGCAGGTCAGCGAGCTGACCACCCACATTCTCGGTCAGCTGGTGGCCGTGCATCCGGCCTACGATGAACTCTGCGATGGCTTCGCGCCGGAAGCACTGCGCGGCAACCCGAAGGCGCGCAGCGAATGGGCGCAGCAGCAGCTGCACCTGGCCGCCCGTGCCTCGCGCCGGCTGGGCCTGCAGGACATGGGCACCTTCTCCGGCTCCTTCGCCTGGCCCTACCTGTTCCCGTTCCCGCAGCGCCCACCGGGCCTGATCGATGCCGCCTTCGATGAACTGGCACGACGCTGGCGGCCGATCCTCGATACCTGTGAGGACAACGGCATCAACCTCTGCTACGAGATCCATCCCAGCGAAGACCTGCATGACGGCACCAGCTTCGAGCGCTTCTTCGAACGCGTCGGCCAGCACCCGCGCTGCCGCATCCTGTTCGATCCCAGCCACTTCGTGCTGCAGCAGCTGGACTACCTGGAGTACCTGGACATCTATCACCCGCTGATCCGCATGTTCCATGTCAAGGATGCGGAGTTCCGTCCCAGCGGCCGCCAGGGCATCTATGGCGGCTATGCCGACTGGACCGAACGGGCCGGTCGCTTCCGCTCGCTCGGCGACGGCCAGGTCGATTTCAAGTCGATCTTCTCCAAGCTGGCCCAGTACGACTACCAGGGCTGGGCGACGCTGGAGTGGGAGTGCTGCCTGAAGGACCAGGAAGCCGGTGCGCGCGAAGGCGCTGCGTTCATCCGCGATCACATCATTCCGGTCACCGACAAGATCTTCGACGACTTCGCCGGTGCACCGATCAGCACCGCACAGATGCAGCACATGCTCGGCATCGCCTGAGCCGCAACGGAGCACTCCCCCATGACGACTTCCCTTCCCGCTGGCACCGCCGGCGATACCGCCCTGCGCCACCACTACCTGCGCATCGATGGCCAGCGCGTGCATTGCGTCTCCGCCGGCCACGGCGAACCGGTGTTGCTGATTCCCGGTTGGCCACAGACCTGGTACGCCTGGCGCCACGTGCTGCACGCCCTGGCCGAAGCCGGCTTTGAAGCGATCGCGGTCGATCCGCCGGGCATCGGTGAATCCGACCGTCCTGCCCACGGCTACGACACCGGCAGCGCCGCCACCGTGCTGCACCAGACCATGCTGGCGCTGGGCCACGACCGCTACCAGGTAGTTGGCCATGACATCGGCATGTGGATCGCCTATGCCCTGGCCAGCGACCAGCCGCAGGCGGTGCGCCAGTTGGCGGTCACCGAAGCGGTGATTCCCGGCCTGGCGCCGGAACCTGGCATCTTCGCCGCACCGGCCGACAACATTTTCCTCTGGCACTTCATGTTCAACCAGGTCGCCGATCTGCCGGAGGCTCTGATCAGCGGCCGCGAGCGCGCCTACCTGGAGTTCATGTTCGATCGCTGGTCGTATCGCCGCGACGCGGTGGCTGCCGATACCTACATCGCCGCCTACAGCCGCCCCGGCGCACTGCGGGCCGGCTTCGCCTGGTACCGTGCGATTCCGGAAACCATCCGCCAGAACAAGGAACGTGCACAGCGGCGGCTGGCGATGCCGGTGCTGGCGATCGGCGCCGAGCACGCCACCGCCGATGCGCCGATGCTGACCCTGCAACCGCATGCCGACAACGTGCGCGGCAGCATCGTGCCGGGCTGTGGTCACTTCATCATGGAAGAAGCGCCGCAGGCGTTCCTGGCACAGCTGCTGCCGTTCCTGCAGGAGGCTCGCCATGCTGCTTGAACCGGCGCTGCAGCAGTTCGTCGACGCCGTCGCCGCCCATCCGCTGCCGGAAGACCTGCGCGAACTGCGGGCGATCAGCGAGAGCGCGCTGCCACAGCTGCAGGGCGCGCCGCAGCCGGTTGCGCATGTGATCGAACATGCGGTGATCGCACGCGACGGTCACGCGTTGGACGTCCGCCTTTACACACCGGAAGGGCTGCCCGATGGACTGGCGCCGGCGTTGTTGTTCGCCCATGGCGGCGGCTGGTTCCAGTGTTCGCTGGCGGTCTATGACGGCCCCTGCCGCGCGCTGGCCAATGCCAGCGGTTGCGTGATTGTCGCCGTGGGTTACCGGCTGGCGCCGGAACACCCGTTCCCGGTACCGCTGCACGACGTTGCCGATGCGTGGTCGTGGCTGCAGGCCAACGCCGAAGGCCTTGGGCTGGACCCGCAGCGGCTGGCAATTGGCGGCGACAGCGCCGGTGGCAATCTGGCCGCCGCCTGCTGCCTGCTGCTGCGCGATCTCGGCCTGCCGCAACCATGCCACCAGTTGTTGCTGTACCCGGCACTCGATGCCGGGATGGGCAGCGATTCCTACCGCGACTACGCAAACGGCTACTACCTCAGCGCCGAATTGATGCAGCGCTGCTGGCAGGCCTATCTGCGGGGTCTGGCTCCGCCGCCAGCATTGGCCTCGCCAGCCCATGCAACGGACCTGCACGGACTGGCGCCGGCTTCCGTCCTCAGCTGTGAGCACGACCCGCTGCGTGACGAGGCCGAGCAGTATGCGCGGCGGCTGCAGGCGGCCGGCATCGACTGCACGCTCGAGCGGTTGCCCGGAATGATCCACGCCTGCATCCACCTGCAGGGCGTGGCAGTTTCCACCGGCGTGGCGGTACAGCGCGCAGGCGATCTGCTGCGCCAGGCCCTGTCCTGAACCGGTCCGGGACGGTGGTGGACCCTGTGCAGCCGCCGTCCCGGCCCGGCGCTTGGCAAGCCCGGAAGGCAGCGCTACACTGAAAGCCTGCCGTGGGGCCATAGCTCAGCTGGGAGAGCGCGTCGTTCGCAATGACGAGGTCAGGAGTTCGATCCTCCTTGGCTCCACCACTATTCAGACAAAACAGCGTGCCGCGAGGCGCGCTTTTTTGTTTTTCAAGGGTTTAACCGGCATCTGCGTGAATGCGGATGATCCGTGTCCGACCATCTTTCGACCCGTTTTCCTACGTTTGGCTTAAGCCGAACTTACGGAAACAAGCCCGATGCGGATCGCCCTCACCAAGAAAACCGTTGCTACTGTTCTACCGAAGGATCGCCCCTACGAGCTCAGGGACGCGCAGGTGCGCGGTCTACTGCTCCGGGTGCAGCCCTCTGGATACAAAGCTTGGATTGTCACTTGGGCGCACGGAAAGCGTCGTACGCTTGGGTCTACCGATCATATCTCGCTTGACCAGGCTCGAGATATTGCCCTCAAAGTGATGGCCGAGTACGTCCAATCGGGCTTACCCAACATCGCAAAGCCAGAGCTCCCAAGGATCACGCTCCGAGCGTATCTGGACGACCACTACGCCCTTTGGGCCAAAACAGAGCTTAAGCGGGCGGACGACGCGCTGCGGCGCATCGAGCAGGCCTTCGCTGACCTGCTGCCTATGACTTTAAAAGACATCAACGCCAAAGTCATCGAACGATGGTGGGTCACGCGACTGAAGGACACTGTTCGACCCGGTGCTAGACAAACCATCACAAAGGCCACCGCATCGCGGAATTTGGCTACCCTACGGTCAGCCCTGTCCAAGGCAGTTAAGTGGGGAATGCTGGAAGCCAACCCCGTCACGGAAGCTGCACTGAAGGTCTCGAAGCCTCGTAGCGTGGTCCGTTTCCTCAGTCCCGCTGAGGAGCACTCCTTGCGTGCTGCTCTCACATCCCGCGATTGTGCCGTCTCGCTGGCACGTAAGTCGGGAAACAGGTGGCGTGCAGATCGTAAACGCGCATTGCTCCCGGAAATACCTACAGGAGCCTATGCCGATCATTTGCATCCATTGGTGCTACTAGCCATGAATACTGGTCTCCGCAAAGGCGAACTACTTTCGCTGGACTGGTCGGATATCAACATGCAAGCGCGGCTTCTGACTGTTCGACCTGAACATGCCAAGTCTGGGAGGCAACGCCATGTACCGCTAAATGGCGAGGCGATGACCGTACTGCGCCAGTGGGTATCGCAGTCAACGGGCAATGGAGCTGTGTTTGGGGTTGCTGGCATGAAATCATCGTGGGAGAAGCTCTTGATCGATGCCAAGATCATCAACTTCCGTTTCCACGATCTGCGCCATCATTTTGCCAGCAAGCTAGTTATGGCGGGGGTGGATTTAAACACTGTCCGGGAACTATTGGGTCACGCTGACTTGACGATGACCCTGCGTTACGCACACCTTGCGCCAGAACATCTTGCAGCGGCAGTGGCAAAGCTAACTTACGGGCAGCCACGCCCAGCCAGCGCCCCGCAATTCGGGGAACCTCGATAATCTGCATGCAGGCGGCGCAAAGCGAGACCCGCTTCAGAACCAGCTCAATTCGAGCCCCCCTGAATACACATACATGTCTCTCAGGGCCCTTATCGCAGATGCCCTCGACCTGAACTGCAGGCCGGCAGGTCCACACTATGCACTAGATGTACTAGCACGCCCTCTAAGTGTCATTCATAGCGCGACATACCACTCGCCATTCCCACAAGGCATCGAGTATTCTGGTTATGCCATCAGGGGGATGGCTGATAAGGATTTCGACAATGATTGACCTGTGCCTTTTCGACCTGGATAACACCCTACTTCGCACCGATGACCTGGATGTAATTCGGCCACAGGGCGTCGGGAAACAAGCGGATCAAGCATACGCGGCTGAGCTGCTGCATAGCTTCGGAGATCCAGCGCCGCGATACATTTACGCACCAGCGCACTTAGATGCACTGAAGGCACGATGGCCTCAAATGAAGATGGGTATCTTCACTCGTGCACCACGCGCTTATGCACAAGTACTGTTACAAGCCGCATATCCCAACATGCACTGGGATGTGGGAATTGGCTATGAAGATGTGGCTTATGGCCTATGGAAGCCAAATGGAGAAGGAATCAGGCTGGCAATGCAGCGAATGGGTATTGCTGACCCTCGCCGCGTGGTTATGGTCGGCGACGAATCTGCCGATGTAAAAGCCGCCTACAATGCTGGTTGCTACACGGTCCTGGACAAGGCCTCGTGGCCTAATGACTGGCGGAACTGGGACAACTATAAGCACTGGGACGCATTGAAGCTTCTTCCTGACGCAGTCATCGAGTTCCCAAGAACGCTCCACCAAGTTCTTGAAGACATTGAGTCGTATGCCCTGAACCTAGAGTGGCAGTTCAACAATTCGATGGATGATTCGCATCAACCCAGCTTTTGCGAGTTCAGCCACATCTTTCCGCGCGAAGTAGGTGAAGGCAACACGAGGGTCAAGATTAGCTTCGCGGGGCGACACTTCTCAAACTGGCCCTCCGTCGCAGCACGCCTGCAATGGCACGCCCTTACACACAACATCCACGCTCACAAGGATGCTCAGCAGTTCCCGGCGCAGTGGTGCAATTCCGTATACGCCTATGTCCGCAGGACCTTTCCACTGCTGTCGTTCCTCGACAGCACAGTGACCGTGGCCGCCATACCTGCACGCCCCGGACGCAGTCCACGCATGCAATACTTCATCGCGCAGCTACAAAACGACTTTAGACAGCGAGAACCACTGGGCACAACGCACGATGCAGTGCAATTCAGCACCACACTACTGTCTTACAGGAATGGCGTCCGATCACACAGCGGGGAGCACCTCAAGCGGGTTCCGCGCTTTGAGAACGTGCGCGATCACCTGGTGGTCACCAATCCAGCCGATGTAGGGGGCAAGGATTTTGTTATCCTTGACGATGTTTGCACCAGCGGCGCGACCCTGATGTACGCCCACAAGCGCTTGATGGATGCGGGCGCCCGCAGCGTGGCGCTGTTCGCCCTTTCCAAGAACGTGAGCAATGTGCTGTGACCGTCATTTCCCCAGGCACCGGAAAATTGCTGGCGCTGTCCATGCTAAAAGGCGTGGGTCCTGCTTCGCTGCGAATGGCCGTTAATGTAGCCAACTTTGCCTCGGCCCCTATAGAATCGATCGCGAAGCAGGTTCCTCGCTTGGCGTCCGTCACTCACACTACGCTGTGGGCGGAGGCATTGGAGAAGGCCGAAGTACAGGTAGAACAGGCGGAAAAGACGGGCGCACAAATCTTGTCGGTGCTCGACCCGTCCTACCCAGCGCTACTCAGAGCCACCAGAGACGATCCGGTCATTTTGTACGTCAAAGGCTCTCTTGCGGACAACCCTAACCATTCAGTCGCAGTGATTGGGACCCGTCAGCCAACCAAACACGGGGTGATGATCGCCGAGCGCATCTCCCAATTTTTGGTCGCTCATGGCTGGTCAGTGGTCAGCGGCCTAGCCCTTGGCTTGGATGCCGTCGCCCACCAAACTGCATTGGAAGCGGGAGGACATACTGTGGCAGTTATGGCCCATGGCCTGCACACCGTGGCGCCCTCCAAGCATAAGACCTTAGCCCAAGAAATCCTGGACAAGGGCGGAGCATTGGTCTCCGAGTATCCATTCGGCGTGGAAGCGCGACCGGAGTTTTTCGTCAAACGAGACCGTATCCAGGCCGGATTGGCGCAGGGCGTCGTGATGGTCCAGTCCGATGTGAAGGGCGGCAGCCTACACGCTAGCCGCGCCGCCCTGGACTACGGACGCTGGTTGGCCGTGCCTGAACCTACCAGATTGGATGCGGAAAACATGGAGCCGAAGGTACAGGCGAACATGCTAATTGCATCTGGCAAGCACGATCAGATATCCGAGCTCCTGGGCTGCTCGCCAATTGCGCTGCGAAAGGTGCTCATACTTAAGGGGCGAGACGACTATTCGCAACTTCTCGAAATGCCCCCGCCCGAATGGGGGCAAAGGCCACAGAACCAAGCAGGGCTCCTATGAGACAAGCATCCATGGCGATCTTTATGCGATGCTCGCCACGACTGCCAACAGCACTACTCAAGGCCTAGTGCCAGCGCCCAACACCTAACCGCCCTCAGACGTTCCGTTAAAGGAGACGTAGCTGTTGCCGTGCAATCGTTACTCCATAGTTTGCGCAGCCAGCGACTTCATGTGGTCGAGTATGCGTGCACGCTGATCGGCTGGTAGCTTGGAGAAAGCCAGAATTGCCTCCGCCAAGTCATCGTCCTCTGCAAACAGAAACGCCAATGGAACGCCCAAAGCCTTCGCCATCGCTGCAGCCGTGTCCATGTCAGCACGAGACGTCTGCTGCTCATATCTATTGATACGCGTGCTACCGGCCTGCTTGGTCATCCCGATCTTGGCTCCCAGCGCGCGCTGCGATACGCCCCGCATCGCACGGGCCTCCTTCAATCGCTGCGCAAATATGGCCGTTGCTTTGTCGGACAAGTGAAATCAGCAGTGGGGAACCACTGGCATCTTCACACTTGCGCTTCACTATGCGTAGACTCTACATTTACTGAAGTGGGTCGTAAAGGGCATTCGATGCGGACGACCCGCATTCGTCGCTATAGGGGTCTGTATGAAGCACCACCCGTTACCCGCCGTGGCCAGGCGGGGGACTAGCGTGATCCAGGATGCCGCGCCCCAGATCACCCCATCGTGCATTGAGGCCTACCCATGAACATCAAAGTGTTTAGCTGGTGGCTCATCTTGCTGGGCGTGCTGGGCACACTAGGAACAGGAATCGGCTACCTCTCTTTGAAGGACCGGGCAAACCACGCATACATGCAGAGTGTCATGACGTTCGGAAGCGCCCGATCAGCCGAATGGCAACGCGAAGCACACGAAGCAAAACGCTCACAAGAGCGACTAGTCGCGCTGATGGCTGGAAGCGGGGTCACCCTGCTCTTCGGGATCGGAATGTGCCTTGCTAGTGGGGGTACGACTGGCCGAAAAAGGCCCTGCCCGCAATGTGCTGAAATCGTTTTGGCGGCAGCCTTCGTTTGCAAACATTGCGGAGCCAAACTCGCACCCCAACAGCCCGAGTCTCGTGCCACTAGCTCCTACCGGGCTTTGGCGAAAGCCACAGAAGAAGCGGAGCGACGAACTTCAAGACCGTAGCTCCCCCCTTCAGGGTCATCAGTAGTCGCCACAATCCCCAAGGCCATGGCGCTCGAAATTTGAGGAGCACAATAATTCTCGCGCCAGCATGACACCCAAGAAGCCCCCACACTTCATACATGGCCCCATGTACCAAAAAAATGCCATCAGGATTGAATGTGGAAGGAAGCGCTAGTCATAGCGATCAAGAAGATAATGCGTCTTGACGAGCAACGACTTGAGGTTGGCATGTGGTTGACACGATGAAGCTACCGGATGACAGGCCTCGCGACGCTGGCGGCGGTAGAGTACCGCTGCCCGCAGAAAACCATCATCGAGAGTGCGTTGGATATCAAGAGCATTGAGGAACATTCTGCGTCGCCAGAAGGCTTGCAATAAAGCTCACCAGACTTACCAGCCCCGCTCCCTCCTACATCTACTCTTCAAACCCTCCCCCCCTACCTTCTCTTTCAGGAGGCAAACCGCCCCCAACCCCACACAGAAGCGGGGATTGGAGGCAGCCTGCTGAAATGAGAAGGTCTTCTCTCTCAGACACTCGATCCTTGCGGCACTGATCTGTAGCTCGGCTTCGTCTGATCGTCAGGCAACGAAGCTCGCATCACCGGCGCGGCTGCCACGACCCCCTGGGAGGGAACCGCACCGCTTACCCCTGAGCCGGATATCTTCTGGGGCGAGCCAAGCACTGCGCTTGGCTGATTTACCATCCCGAACGTAGGCGTCCCGATAAAGATGGCAAATGCCTGCCTCAACTAGCAGACAAACTAATCATCCAACATTGAAGAAAAATTGTCAACACTGTGTTTCGATAATAGAACACACGGCCTGTATGGAGTTTTTGTAATGACTCCCTTTTTTCGGCATTGATCGGAAGCGACGCCCCGGTGCGTGTCTAGGACTTCCAGATTGCAACGCGCGACGCTAGCAGTAGCCGCCTGCAAAAGCCCCTCGCAGGAGCTCCTGTACGCACTCCTGGCGCGCATCTAGCGATAGCACCCCTACCCCTACGCGCCGCACCCCGCATCGCGCGCAGAGCACGGCAGAGCACGCAAATAGCGAGCCTCACCAGAGATTCCTTCACAAGTCGGTAACCCGGCCCAGCGCGACACCGCACCCCACTCGCTCGGCATCGGCTTAGGCGGCACTTAGCCTCCACCGTACCGAGGATCACCCCTGACCTATCCAGTTGAATCACAAGCCCCGAAGCGACAGCCCAGCGGAGAGGGCGCGTCATCCTGAGTGACAGGGCTGCACGCACCCTCAACCTGACTTACAGCGCCCCCGCTGGGACTGCTTCACGCAAGGCAATAGGTGACGCTTATCACATAACAGAACATGAATGAACAGCGAATTTCAACTTCGCGACATCTTGCACAAGCGCAAATAACAACTCATACTGTTAAATGAGGGCATTTAAATTTCTAATTTTTATGAGGCCTCAAAAGGAAAGCCAGCAGCCCATTCGAGTGAGCCACTGGCATCATCAGCAATCAAGCAGATGTGGGTTCAGTTCACCCTGAACACCAAATTCAACCCAAAAATTATAGAACGCACGAGGCCGAGTGTAAAGAGCCTACGCATCTATGACGTACAGGTTGAGCGGAACCCCTACTGCATCTATTCATATAGGAGGTTCAATGAAGCCAAAAATGACCGTACGCAAGGCAAGCAAGCTCTTTGCAGCGACCGAAGAAGAACTGGCGGAAGAGGCGTTGAAGTACTCCAAGGTCAAGCAACGCGAAGGGATGTCGTTCCCCTTGTGGTACACAAATTGCTTGAAGCTTGGTGCTAGGGATATCTGCGAAGGGAAGAGCGCAGAGGATGCATTTCTGAGGGTTACAAACTTCCCAGACGCCCTGAAGGCGAAGGCACACGGGCTGATCCGAAGCTTTCAGGAAATTGTCGCTGCAAACGACGATATAGACTTCACCCCACAGGAGAGCCCCAAAGGTTGCAATACGTCGATCGAGGGCGTGACGCTCAGCACCCGACAGGATCTGGTTGCATCGAAAAAGTCGGACGGCCGACTACTGCTTCTCTACTTCCACGTTGTGGACACGCCGATGAAGGCTCAGCAGGCCGAGACACTGCTCCAGTTGGCGCAGTACATCGCCGATGCTAGGCAGATCAACGCTGACGTTGCCATCGTCGATATCCCGCGTAAGCGCCTTATCCGGGTCTACGATGACTACGATCCGGAACAGATGAAGGCAACAGTCGCTAACGCGATGAGCAAGCTGCACTAAGCATTGTGGCGCTGGTGGTGTTCGTCCTCAAACGAACACCACCATCTCTCACAGAGGATCAAAAACACCCGGCTAGTCTTCTTTGAGTGCTACGCAAATTGCACAGCTAAGTGCTGCCGCGTGATCCGCAATGGAGGAGCAGATGGCAAAGCAAAGCAAGTTCTTGGGCGTAGATGGCAAGTACCACCCAGTCGGCTGGTTCTTAGGTATGGACGGCAAGTATCACGCCCCGGGATCATTCCTCGGCGCTGATGGTAAATATCATCCTAAGGGTTACGTCCTTGGCATCAATGGGAAGTACCACAAGCCCGGAGCCGCCCTAGGCTTCGACGGCAAGTACCACGAAAAGGGCTCCGTTCCTGGGCTTGATGGCAAGTACCACAAGAAGAACGAGGTTCTAGGTCTCAATGGGAAGTACCACCCGCAAGACTGGGTGCTTGGTCTTGACGGGGAGTATCATCCGAAAGATCACTTCTTGGGCATGGATGGCAAGTACCATCCGAAGGGAAGCGTTCAGGGAATCAATGGCAAGTACCACCCTCCCGGATACTTCATAGGAGTTGACGGCGAGTACCACCCTCCTGGCTCCGTATTAGGTGTTGACGGGAAGTATCACTGACGGAAGCAAGGCAAGCTTGCGCACAGTGGACACTTAGGGGCGGCTCCTACCAGATAGGACTTGGGGATCTAAGCCGTACGGCTTCCCAATCACTTACAGGAATGCCCGACATCAAGCGAGACCAGCCAATCCATTGATTAGTAAGGACTTATTTCTCCGTGGGGCCATAGCTCAGCTGGGAGAGCGCGTCGTTCGCAATGACGAGGTCAGGAGTTCGATCCTCCTTGGCTCCACCACTATTCAGAAGAACCCGCAGATCCTCGCGATCTGCGGGTTTTTTCTTTTCTGGATTCCGCCTCAGGCGGACTCCAGGCCGCCATCCTTGCGTTGCGGACTGCGCGAATGCGCATCGCGCACCTGTTCATCACGCTGTGCCGGCCGGCGCTTTGCCACGTCATCCTGCTTCCGGTCCTGGCGGCTTTCCTGCACGCCCTGCTTCGGGTCGCCCTGATCGTTGTCGCGCTCACTCATTGAAATCTCCCGCATTGGCGAAGGTCCAACCTGCCAGCAGGCTAGGGGCTGCAGAGTGATCTGCCGGTCAGCCTGGCGCGAACAGGGCGTGCAGCCTCGGCTTGCCGACGCTGTTCCCGCGCCTCCAGAATCCGATCCATCCGTTTCAGTCGATCTGCCCGGTGCAGCACTGGAAGACGGCTGGCCGACCCAGGCAGCGATCGACGCCGAAGTTGCGTTCATGAAGCGCGCGCTGGGCGCGGCACTCGGGCGCAAACTGGCCGGTGGCCGCGCCCGGTTCAATTGGGGCGAAGCCTGGGCCCGGTTCGATCCGAAAGGCTTCATGGCAAGCAGCGGCATCCGCTACTTGCCACGCTCGTGACCCCACTCAGGTACGGGTAATCGACACCCCACCCTCCACGCGCATCGCGGTACCGGTAACGAAACTGCTTTCATCGCTGGCCAGGAACAGCGCCGCATTGGCGATCTCCTCCGGCTCGGCGAGGCGCTTGAGTGCGTGCAGCGAGCGCACGAAGTCGCGGGCATCGCCAGTGGGTGCGGCCTGCCGTCCCATCTCGGTATCGGTGCCACCCGGCAGCAGCACGTTGCTGCGCACTCCGCGCGCACCGTATTCGGCAGCGATCACCTGGCTCAGGCCGATCAGCCCGGCCTTGCTCGACGCATAGGCCGCCATGCCCGGGAAGCCCACGGTGTGGCCGACGAAGGTGCCAACGAACACCAGCGAGCCACCGCCGCGTGCCAGCAGTGCCGGCAACTGCGCGCGTGCGGCATGGAAGGCCGCATCCAGATTGGTCGCCATCACTTCGCGCCAGGCGTCCACCGGGAACTTCGCCGCCGCTACGCCCGGGCCGAGCATGCCGGCATTGTTGAGCGCGATGTCCAGGCCACCGAATGACTGCTGGGCCAGATCGACCAGCGCCTGCGCCGTGCCCGGGTCGGCCACGTCGGCGGCATGCACCACGGCGTCGCCACCGGCGGCGCGAATCTGCTCGGCGAGCGCCTGCAGCGGCTCCGGCCGCCGTGCGTTGAGCACCAGCTTTGCCCCTTCGGCAGCGAAGCGCAGCGCGCTGGCGCGGCCGATGCCGGCGCTGGCTCCGGTGATGAGTGCGATCTTGTTGTTCAGGCGCATGGGCGTGGCATCCGTTGTGAAGTGGCCACAACGATGCCTTGCCTCCGGACTGCCAACACTCCGTTTCCGGGCCAGGCCGATCGGTGCAGGAAACGGAGTTTCCGCAGCACCGGCACATGCCAGAATCCAGCCATGGACAGCACCGCCTTCCCCACGACCGACGCCCGCGTCGAACGGGTCTGCCGCCACCTTCAGGCCAGCCTTGACGAACCCTCGCTGCAGGAACTGGCCATGATCGCCGGCTGCAGCCCCACCCGGCTGCACCGCCTGTTCAAGCAGGCCACCGGGCTGACCCCGAAGCAGTACGCCTCCGCACTGCGCGCTGACCGCCTGCGCACCGGGTTGCAACAGCAGGAACGCATCACCGATGCCTTCCACGACGCCGGCTTCGGTTCCAGCGGGCGCTTCTACGAGAACGCACCGAAACTGCTGGGCATGACCCCGAAGCAATGGCGCGCCGGTGGTCGCGGCGAAGTCATCCACTTCGCGCTTGCCGAAAGTTCACTGGGCAGCGTGCTGGTGGCCAGCAGCACCACCGGCGTGGTCGCGATCCTGCTCGGCGATGATCCGGAAGCGCTGCTGCAATCACTGCAGCAACGCTTCCGCCAGGCCGAACTGGTCGGCGCCGATGGCGGTTATGAACAACTGGTGGCACAGGTGGTTGGGCTGGTCGAGGATCCGACGCGGGGCGCCACGCTGCCGCTGGATATCCGCGGCACCGCCTTCCAGCAGCGCGTGTGGCAGGCGTTGCAGCAGATCCCACGTGGCCAGACCGCCTCGTATGCCGACATCGCCGCGCGCATCGGCGCCCCGCGATCAAGCCGCGCGGTGGCGCGCGCCTGCGCCAGCAATCCACTGGCGGTGGCCGTCCCATGCCACCGCGTCGTACGCCGCGACGGCGACCTGTCCGGCTACGCCTGGGGCGTGGCGCGCAAGCGCGAACTGCTGCGCCGGGAAAAGGCCTCGACTGCCTGAAGTGGGTGCCGACCTTGGTCGGCACGCCCTGCGGTAGCGCCGGGCCGTGCCCGGCGAACACTCAATCCAGCTTCACCACCAGCTTGCCGAAGTTCTGCCCCTTCAGCAGCCCGAAGAACGCCTCCGGCGCATTCTCCAGCCCTTCCACCACATCCTCGCGGTACTGGATGCGGCCTTCGCGCAGCCATTGCGGCATCTCGCGTTCGAAGTCCGGCCACAGGTGGTTGAAGTCGTGCACGATGAAACCCCGCACGGTCAGGCGCTGGCGCAGGATCTGGCTGAACAGTGCCGGCAGCCGGTCCGGGCCGGGTTGTTCAACGCCACGCTCGTTGTAGGTGGCAATGGTGCCGCACACCGGAATCCGGGCGAAGTCGTTGAGCAGCGGCAGCACTGCATCCAGCACGTGCCCGCCCACGTTCTCGAAATACACGTCGATACCCGCGGGCACCGCCGCGCGCAGCCGTTCGGCAAAGTCGGCCGCACGATGATCCAGCGCCACGTCCACGCCCAGCGTCTGCAGATAGGCACGCTTGGCTTCGCCACCGGCGATGGCGACCACGCGCGCCCCCTGCAGCTTCGCGAGCTGCGCAACAGTTGCGCCCACCGGACCAGTCGCGGCCGCGACCACCAGCGTCTCGCCCGGCTTCAGGCGGGCGATCTCATGCAGGCTGGAATACGCAGTGAATCCTGGCATGCCATACACGCCCAGCGCCGTGCTCAGTGGCAGCCCGGCCGGATCGAGGCGACGCCCCAGTGCCTTGGCCGGCAGTACCGCATGGGTCTGCCATCCGCCTGGCGCCAGCACCAGGTCACCCACCGACACGCCGTCAGCCTTCGACTGCAGCACCTCGGCCACGGTCTGGCCTTCCATCACCGCATCGATGGCCACCGGCGCAGCATACGAGGGGCCCTCATCCATGCGACCACGCATGTACGGGTCCAGCGACAGATAGCGGTTGCGCAGCAGCACGTCGCCGCGTGCAAGTTCCGGCAGTGCGGCCTGCTCCAGACGGAAGTTGGCTGCGCGTGGTGCGCCCTGCGGACGCGAGGCCAGCACGATACGGGAGGTAACGCGGGAATCGGACATGGTGACCGGCTCTGCTGTTGCCAGCATCAGGAAAGGAATGCCGACACTACGCCGCAACGATCGCCGGTAGCGGCCGCGAAAACAGCGTTCCATCGCCCGCCCCGACGCGGCACCGACACAGGCCTTGCCGTTGCGGCATTGCCGATCACCGCGGCCTGCTGATTTCCGCCACAGGGGATGATCAGGATCGCGCCGGGGCGCCCGCATCGATTCCAGGCCCTTCCCGCCCTGTACCGCGACGGCGGATCAACCACTTGCGGGCGCGCAGACGGCAATGTGAAGAAATCTTGGCAAAACGCTTGCCGAAGGCATCCGACCTCCGTAATATACGCCTCCTTGGCAGCGACCTCGCTGCTACGAAACATGTGGCCGAGTAGCTCAGTTGGTAGAGCAGGGGATTGAAAATCCCCGTGTCGGCGGTTCGATTCCGTCTTCGGCCACCAHHTTCRRAGRCCTGCAGAAATGCGGGTCTTTTTTTGTTCGCGCTCCGCGCAAGCGGCGGCCATACCACCCGGTTGACGAAACATTTACACCGGCATGTGCGGCGGCACCTACGCTCCAGACTCCTGCTTGGAGCCTGCCGATGCCTCTGCGCCCCGCCCTGCTCGCCTGCCTGCTGCTGGCCGCCTCCCCGGTGATCGCCGCCGAACCGGTGCGGGCGGTCGACACGCTGGACATCGACCGCTATGCAGGCCAATGGCACGAGATCGCGCACCTGCCGGTGTCGTTCCAGAAGCAATGCGTCGGCGACATCACCGCCAACTACGGGCTGCGCCGCGATGGCCGCATCAGTGTCACCAATGCCTGCCGCAACGCCGACGGTGAACGCGTGGTCGCAGAAGGCGTGGCACGCCCGGTGGCCGGCCATCCCGGCCAGCTGCAGGTGCGCTTCGTTCCGGACTGGCTGAGCTGGGTGCCACTGGTCTGGGCGGACTACTGGGTGCTGGCGCTTGACCCGGACTACCAGTGGGCGCTGGTCGGTGAACCGGACCGGAAATACCTGTGGATTCTCTCGCGCCTGCCGGAAATGGATCGCGCCCGGTTCGAACAGCTGAAAGAAAAAGCCGAAGCCATGGGCTACGACCTGGGCCCGCTGCGCCTGATGGCCCCGCTTCGCGATACGCCCGCCGATTGAGCTGCCGCTCGATCCGCACGCGCACCGCGCACCCGAAGATCCAGCGCCGCGCACGCCCGGCCGCCATCTTCACGCGCTACCCTCTGCGACGGGTCGCCACAGGCGATCCAAACGACCATACGCCGTAGTATGCTTATCCAACGCACCCCTCCAGAGGACCTGCGCCCATGCTCCACCGTTTCCGTATCGCCTTGATCGTCCTGTGCACCCTCGCCCTTGTTGCCTGCAACAACGGCATCGTCAAGCGTGTTTCGGAACCGGCGGCCAGCCTGCAGCAGCTGACCGTGCGCGCCGACGGCAACTGGACCGTGGCCCTGCGCCTGCAGAACTTCAGCTCCATGCCGATGACCTTCGACGATGTCTCGCTGGCGCTGACCGTCGGCGATGCCGAAGCCGGCACCCTGCAGGCCAAGCCGGGCATTTCCATCGGCGGCACCTCGGCCGACGTCATCAACGTCGACCTGGTACCCAGTTCGGCCGCACGCCTGGTGGTGGCCGATGCACTGGCCGGCAACCGCACCCTGGCCTATGGCCTGAAGGGAACGGTGGCAGCCACGCCGCAGGAAAAGAAGCAGCGCAGCTTCGATATCAGCAGCCGCAGCACGCTCAACCAGGCCCCGGGCCTGCCCGGCGTGCTGCGCTGATTCCCACCTTCCGTCGCGGCGCCTGGCGCCGTTCTCCCCTGCCCTGATCAAATCGAGACGTACCGATGAGCAGCTACACCGCCCCGCTTTCCGACCTCCGTTTCGCCCTGCACGACGTGCTCAAGGTCGAACCCCTGTTCGCCCGGCTGGGCTTCACCGACGCCACCGCCGACGTGGTCGATGCCGTGCTGGAAGAAGCCGGCCGTTTCAGCGCCACCGTGCTGGCCCCGCTCAACAGCGTTGGCGATGAGATCGGCTGCGTGCTCGACCAGGCCACCGGTGAAGTGACCACCCCGCCCGGCTTCAAGCAGGCCTACGACCAGTTCGTCGATGGCGGCTGGACCGGCCTGACCGCCTCGCCGGAGCTGGGCGGCCAGGGCCTGCCGCACACCCTGGGCGTGCCGCTCAACGAAATGATCAACGCCGCCAACCTCGCCTGGGGCAACTTCCCGCTGCTCTCGCATGGCGCCATCGAAGCGCTGAAGCAGCACGGCGAGGCCTGGCAGCACGAGGCCTTCCTCAAGCCGCTGATCGAGGGCCGCTGGACCGGCACCATGTGCCTGACCGAACCGCACTGCGGCACCGACCTGGGCCTGCTGAAGACCAAGGCCGAGCCGAACGCTGACGGCAGCTACTCGATCACCGGCACCAAGATCTTCATCACCGCCGGCGAGCACGACCTGACCGGCAACATCGTGCACCTGGTGCTGGCCAAGCTGCCCGACGCGCCCCCGGGCGCCAAGGGCATCTCGCTGTTCGTCACCCCGAAGTTCAAGGTCGACCGCGAGGGCAACGTCGGCGAGCGCAACGCACTGCGCTGCGGGTCGATCGAGCACAAGATGGGCATCAAGGGGTCGGTCACCTGCGTGATGAACTTCGATGGTGCGCAGGGCTACCTGGTCGGGCAGCCGCACAAGGGCCTGCAGGCGATGTTCACCATGATGAACACCGCGCGCCTGGGTGTTGGCCTGCAGGGCATCGGCCTGTCCGAGCGTGCCTACCAGAACGCGCTGAAGTACAGCCGTGAGCGCCTGCAGTCGCGCGCCCTCAGCGGCGCCAGGTTCCCCGACAAGCCGGCCGACCCGATCCTGGTCCACCCGGACGTGCGTCGCATGCTGCTGACGGTGAAGTCGCTGGTCGAAGGCAGCCGCCTGCTGGCCCTGCACGCCGCCACCCTGATCGACGTCGCCCACCACGCCGAAGACGCCGCCGAGCGCGAACGCGCCGACACCCTGGTCAGCTTCCTCACCCCGATCTCCAAGGCCTGCCAGACCGAGTGGGGTATCGAGAACACCTACAACGCCCTGCAGTGCTTCGGGGGCCACGGCTACATCCGCGAGCACGGCATGGAGCAGCTGGCCCGCGATGCCCGCATCACCACCCTGTATGAAGGCACCACCGGGATCCAGGCACTGGACCTGATCGGCCGCAAGACCGCCTCCAGCCAGGGCGCCGGCCTGAAGCTGATGCTGGCCGAGATCGAAGCCTTCGCCAAGGCGAACGAGGGCAACGAAGCGCTGGCCGAATTCATCGGCCCGCTGCGCGCCAAGGCCGCCGAATGGGGCAAGCTGACCCTGGACGTGCTGCAGCGCGCGGCCGCCAACCCGGACGAACTGGGTGCGGCCAGCTACGACTACCTGTTCTATTCGGGTTACGTGGTGCTGGCCTACTGGTGGGCCCGCAGCGTGGCCGCCGCCGATGCCAGCGCGCACGGCGCCGCCTTCGCCCAGGGCAAGCGCGAGACCGCGCGGTTCTACTTCGCCCGCGTGCTGCCGCGCACCCTCAGCCACGCCGCCGCCATCCAGGCGGGCGCCGCCCCGCTGATGGCGATGGACGACGAGCGCTTCGGCGCCTGAGCCGGGCTGCGCCCGGCACCCGCGGTAGTGCCGGCCGCTGGCCGGCAACCGCAACAGCAACCGCAACAGCAACATCAACGGCAAGAGCTGGCTTCCTGCGGGATGGCGCGGTGGGTCCAATTGCGGGGGACGCTGCAAGTACGTCCATGTAAGCTCGATCGCCGCATCCATGCGGCTCACGCCCCCGCAACCGGACCCACCCCGCCTTCGACAGATTTCTGCTGCTGTTGTGTAGGTGTCGACCTTGGTCGACACGGCAGATCCACGCCATGCGTGGACGAGGGGTCAGAGCCCTTTCCTGCGGAAAGGGATCCGACCCCAGCCTGACAGTCCGCCCCACAATCCATCTGGAGAAAAGCCCCCTTTTGTTAAAGGGGGCGCGCCGACAGGCGCGGGGAATAGGAGGAATGCGCGGACCTGAATTGTTGCGTTTTGGGTATMGCCCAAGTAGCGATACCCAAAACGCAACAATTCAGGTATAAGCTGTTCTCCCGATGGAGACAGACACTACACGCTTGGGTCTGATCGAAGCCGGAGCTCCGTTTTCTGCTCCGGGCGCCGAAGCATCGCCCAACGCCACGACGCTGCATCGCCCCGGTTCGGTCCGGCTGCTCTCGCTTGATGCCCACGGACGCGTACTGGACTGGATCACCTGGCAGGATGCGGCGTGCCTCTACGCCCGCGAAGCCGTCGCCTGGACACTCGGCGATCCCTGCCTGCACATCCACGGCGGCACCAACCGCTTCAGCGGCCTGCAGAGCGGGATGGACCTGCACCCGATCATCGCCGCCCGCGGCCACGCCCGCTCCCGCGCGATCGACCCCACGCCGAACCTGACCAACCCGGCCCTGTTCGCCCGCGACGCCCACCTGTGCATGTACTGCGGCCAGCAGTTCAACCGCCCCACGCTCACCCGCGACCACGTCATGCCACTGTCCAAGGGAGGCCTGGACTGCTGGGAAAACGTGGTCACCGCCTGCTTCCACTGCAACTCGCGCAAGAGCGACCGCACCCCGCAGCAGGCCGGAATGCCACTGCTGGCGGTGCCCTACCGGCCCAGCTGGATCGAGCATCTGATCCTGTCCAACCGCAACATCCTGGCCGACCAGATGGCCTTCCTGAAGGCGCAATTGCCGAAGCGGTCAAAACTGAGCACCTGAATCGCCGAAAATGCAACCCTCACCGTCCTGTCACGGGCGGCGGCGTTTGCTTGCCCCACCCCCGTTTGAGGGCGAAAATGGGCGTTCAGAACAAGTGCGAACATGATGATCGACTCTGCCCGCTATCCCCGCCTCGCGCGCATCCAGACACCGGATGACCTGCGCACGTTCGACGAATCCGAAATGAGGGCGGTCGCCGACGAACTGCGCGCCTACCTCATCGAATCGGTGGGCAAGAGCGGTGGCCACTTCGCCGCCGGCCTGGGCGTGATCGAACTCACCGTGGCACTGCACTACCTGTACCAGACCCCGCACGACCAGCTGGTCTGGGACGTGGGTCACCAGACCTACCCGCACAAGATCCTCACCGGCCGTCGCGACGAGATCCATACCGTCAAGCAGAAGGACGGCGTCGCGCCGTTCCCGAAACGCGAGGAAAGCGAATACGACACCTTTGGCGTCGGCCACTCCTCGACCTCGATCTCGGCCGCACTCGGCATGGCCATCGCGCGCCAGTCCGAAGGCGACGACCGCAAGGTCGTTGCGGTGATCGGCGACGGCGCGATGACCGCCGGCATGGCCTTCGAAGCCCTGATGCACGCCGGCGGCATGGACCCGGAACCGAACCTGCTGGTGATCCTCAACGACAACAACATGTCGATCTCCGAGGCGGTCGGCGGCCTGACCAAGATGCTCGGCCGTGCCACCGGCAGCCGCACGCTCAACGCGCTGCGCGAAGGCGGCAAGAAGATTCTCGGTGACAAGAAGAACAACCCGGCACGCTTCGTGAAGCGCTGGGAAGAACACTGGAAGGGCATGTTCGTGCCGTCCACGATGTTCGAGGAGATGGGTTTCCATTACACCGGCCCGATCGATGGCCACGACATGCCCGCCCTGCTGTCCACGCTGAAGACGCTGCGGGCCTCCAAGGGCCCGAAGCTGCTGCATGTGATGACCACCAAGGGCAAGGGCTACGAGCCGGCCGAGGGCGACCAGATCGGTTACCACGCCGTCGGCCCGTTCGACCCGGACAAGGGCCTGGTGGCCAAGGCCGGCGCCAAGAAGCCGACCTACACCGATGTGTTCGGCGACTGGCTGTGCGATGCCGCCGCCGCCGAGCCGCGCCTGTACGGCATCACCCCGGCGATGCGCGAAGGCTCCGGCCTGGTGCGATTCAGCAAGGAATACCCGCAACGCTACTTCGACGTGGCGATTGCCGAACAGCACGCGGTCACGCTGGCCGCCGGCATGGCGACCCAGGGCGGCAAGCCGGTGGTGGCGATCTATTCCACGTTCCTGCAGCGCGCGTACGACCAGCTGGTGCATGACGTGGCGATCCAGGACCTGGACGTGCTGTTTGCGATCGACCGCGCCGGCGTGGTCGGCCCGGACGGTGCAACCCATGCCGGCAACCTCGACCTGAGCTTCCTGCGTTGCGTGCCGAACCTGGTGGTGATGGCGCCGTCCAACGAGGCCGAGTGCCGGCAGATGCTCAGCACCGGCCTGCAGCACCCGGGCCCGGCCGCCGTGCGCTATCCGCGGGGCACCGGCACCGGCGTTGCAGCCGGCACCGATCTGTCCACCCTGCCGATCGGCAAGGGCGAACTGCGCCTGCAGGGCACCCGCGTTGCCCTGCTCGCCTTCGGCAGCACCGTGGCCGCCGCCGAACAGGTCGGCCGCGAACTGGGCCTGAGCGTGGTCAACATGCGTTTCATCAAGCCGCTGGATCGCGAACTGGTGCTGGCCATGGCCGCCCAGCACGAAGGCCTGGTGACGATCGAAGACAACGTGGTGGCCGGCGGCGCCGGCTCCGGTGTCGGTGAGCTGCTCAATGCCGAAGGCGTGCTGCGCCCGATCCTGCACCTGGGCCTGCCCGACAGCTACCAGCACCATGCCAGCCGCGAGGACCTGCTGGCCGAAGCCGGCATCGACGCAGCGGGCATCCGTGCGGCCGTGCTCAAGCGTTGGCCGCAGCTGGCTGCGGGTACCCCACCGCTGAGCGCGGCGGGCTGAGGCCCATCACACGTCCATGGATCCACGCATGGCGTGGATCTACTGTGGAGCAGAGGCCAGTCCACGCCATGCGTGGAAACAGATACAAGATGGATCCACGCCATGCGTGGATGGTGGCTCCCGGAAAAATGAGCCGGCGGGCCCCGCACTCAGCCGTAGCTGACCGCTTCCACGAAGGCGCCGCTGGCTTCCACGCGCACGGCAGCGCGCTGCCCGGTATCGACAAAGTGCAGGCGCGCCAGGGTTTCAGCGAAGTCGAAGGCCCGGGCACCGTCGCGGAAATCGATCGGCTCCGGCCGGTCCGGATGCAGCACGCGCCATTGGCGCTGTTCGCATTGCAGGCGGATCAACATGCGGCTCACTCCTTGAGGCAGCGTATCGATGGTGGCTGGACCATTCCTGCCGATCACGGCAGGAATCATCGCAACAGATCAGGGACACACAGAGGCGCCCTGATCGCAGAAGATACGACAGTTCAAAATGTGAGCTGTATCAGATTTTTCTGATTTTAGAGGGCCAGGCTCAATTCACCTGGAACTGTGCCCGACAGCCGTCACTGACCCAGATGCCACGACGACCCCAGCCCCAGGTCTGGCCCTCGATGCAGGCACTGCGCGAATCCTGCCGGACCAGGCGCACGCCGCGGCGGATGCGGGCGTCGCAGTACTCCTGGCGGTGGCCATTGGAATGGCAGGTGATCACCTCACCGCCGCCCCAACCGTTGCCATTGCCGTTGCCCCAACCCCCACCATTGCCCCAGCCGCCACCACGGCGGTACTCGCCAACGAACTCGGCGCGGCAGCCCTGGGTCACCCAGACGCCATAGCGCGACTGGCCCCAGGTCTCACCTTCCACGCACGGCGAGCCGGACAACTGGCGGATCATCCGCGCGCGGCCCTCCAGGCGGCACTCGTTGCTACGGTTCTTGATCGACTCGCAGCGCACGATGCCACTGCCCTCACGGCCGCCGTAGCGGTCGTCGTCATACCCGTACCCATAGCTCTGCGCCTGCGCGCCACCGGCGGCTGCCAGCATTGGCAGCAGGGTGCAGGCCACGGTGCGCCAGGTGAGTGCCTTGCCCATCGATGTCTCCAGATGAATACGATGGCGCAAGCATCCGGGATTCGCGGCACGACGCACAGGGGGGCGCGCTGTTCCGGTTTTTTCCCATTCAAACTACTCAACCGCGGCTGACCGCACCGGACTGCCCCAGGTTTCACTCTCCAACACGGACCGCTTCCACTGACGTGCCGAATGCGGCGACCCGCACCGTGCTGCACTGTCCCGTGCGGCGATGGTGCTCCTGGGCAAGCGCGAAGGCCGCGTCGAAAGCGTCGGCGCCACGGACGTAACACGCGGCATCGGGCGCATGTGGATGCAGCACGGCCCAGTGCCGGGCAGTGCATTGAACGGTGATGACCATGAAAGGCTCCTGCAGGTGAAAGGATGCAGCGGCAGGCGGTTGGATGCTGGCCGGTACCTCCACAGGCTAGCGATCGCCTCAGGGATGGCCTATCGGACATGTACGAAAATGCCACCGGACGCGGTCGGCCTCCCCTCACATCCCTGAGTCCGTTTAGCCTGTTCATTCCGTGATCCTTGTCACGGAGTCAGCCGGGCTTCACACTATCGTCATCAACAGGGGCCCCTTCCACATGCGCACCTTCTTCTCGCAGCAGCGCTGGACGTTGCTGAAGTTCTACTTCGTGGCCAGCTACCTCGTGCTGATCGAGGAACTGATCCGGGCCGCCGTGCACTGAGCGCTTGCTGCCGGCAAGGCTGCGGCAGACACTGTTGCTTTAGGCACGGAGCCCACCCGATGAAAGCGCTTCTTCTGATTCCAGCCCTGCTGGTCCTGGCCGCCTGCGCGAGCCAGGATCAGGCGGCCGCGCGCGCCGATGCTGCAGCCGCAACCCCGGCCACGCCGGTCGTCGGTGGCGATCGCGATGCCCATGGCTGCATCGGTTCGGCCGGCTACCAGTGGTGCGAGCACAGCCAGCGCTGCGAACGCCCGTGGGAACTGGCACAGGCGCAGGGCCTGGCCAACACCGCCGAGGCCATCGACAGCTACTGCGCGAAGCCGGCCAGCCCGGCCCGCAAGTAAGCGGTGCGCGCCATGGCTGAATTGAGCCCGCTGCCCACCCTCGCCCCGGGCCGCTACCGCCATTTCAAGGGCGGCGAGTACGAAGTGATCGACATCGTGCGCAGCAGTGAGACGCTGGAGCCACTGGTGCTGTATCGCGCCCTCTATGGTGAAGGCGGCCTGTGGGTGCGCCCGTATCCGATGTTCATTGAACAGGTCCCTGGCGAACACGGACCGCAACCGCGCTTCGCCCGCATCGGCGATTGAGTACAGGCTGCCGGCCTCGCGCCGGCAGTGGCAGTGCAGCGCCTGCGCTACAATCGTACCGTCCAGTCGGTTTCTTCCTGCCATGTCCGCATCCCCTTCCCGTTCGCGCCGCAAGGCGCCCGACAGCGTGCGCCAGTCGCTGCTGCAGGCCACCATTGAAGTGATCGGCCAGCAGGGCCTGGCGGCCTTGACCGTGCAGGACGTCGCGCAGGCAGCCGGGGTCAGCAAGGGCGCGCTGTTCCATCATTTCAGCAGCAAGCAGGCCCTGGTCGACGAAGCCATCGGGGCGCTCATCGGCGAGTTCGAAGCACGGGTGCGCGCCCTGCTGCAGGAAAATCCGGTGGGACATGGCAGCTTCAGCCGCGCCTATGTACAGGCCAACTTCGAACACCTGCTGCAGCAGGAACAGGAGAACGACATCGGCCTGACCCTGGGCAACCTGATGGAACCGGGCCTGCTTGCGCACTGGCGCGACTGGAAGCGCGCGATGCTGGCCGAGTTCCCCGACGAAGCCAGTGATCCACGGCTGTATGCCGCGCGCTGCGCCGCCGATGGCTACTGGGCCACCGCTTACGGCCGACCGCTGGACGAGGAAGAACGCATCAACGCATTGGCGATGGCCGAACAGGCGCTGAAGCTGTGCGACCCGCTGTGAGTCGGAGCCCGCGATGAATCCCTACGCTTATCTCGCCGCCGCAATCGTGCTGGAAGTGATCGCCACATCTCTGCTGAAGGCATCCGACGGCATGAGTCGACTGGCACCAACGCTGGGTGCGCTGGTCGGCTACGGACTGTGCTTCTACCTGCTGTCGGTGACCATGAAATCGATACCGACCGGAATCGCCTATGCGATCTGGTCCGGGGTCGGCATCGTGCTGATCTCGCTGATCGGGCTGGTGGTGTTCAAGCAGCGCCTGGATCCGCCGGCGCTGATCGGCATCGGCCTGATCTGCGCCGGCGTGCTGGTGATCAACCTGTTCTCGCGCAGCAGCGCACACTGAGCATGCTGCTGCGCGATCAACGCTAGCTGACCTTCTTCGCTACGGTCATGCCGAGCAGGAACAACACTACGGCGATGATGATGCCGGCCCAGAACAGGAACTTGGCGATGCCGACGGCGGCGCCGGCGATGCCGCCGAAGCCGAGCACGCCCGCAATGACGCCGATGATGGCGAAGATGATGGCCCACTTGATCATGTCGATCCTTTCCCCGCAGGGACTATAAACAGTGGGATCAGGCTAGGCCGGCGCCGATGCCGTACTCGTGAACAGGCCGCGTGCGCGGCGTGAATCAGCGCGGCCGGAAGCGCAGCAGCGCGACCGCGAATGCCAGGAACACGCTTCCGACCAGGCGCTCGAACCAGCGCCGCGCGAACGGCCTGGCCAACCAGCGGCGCAGGCCGTGTCCACCCGCCGCGTACATCACGTACCAGAACAGTTCGCAGGCGGCGAAGGTGGCCACCAGCACGCTGTACTGCACGGCCTGGCTGCGCGACGGATCGACAAACTGCGGAAGGAACGCAGCAGCGAACAACAGCAGCTTGGGGTTGCTCAGGCCGACCAGAAGCCCACCCCGGAACACGGGCCAGGCACCGAGCGCCGGTGTCATCGGCACTGCGGCATCCACCGTCACCGGTGGCGCGGGACGGCAGCTGTCGCGCCATGCCTTCAGGCCCAGCCAAGCCAGGTAGGCCACGCCCAGATAGCGCAGCACTTCGAACAGCATCGGCGAGGAATGCAGCAGCGCGCTCAGGCCAGCAGCGGACGCGGCCAGCACCAGCAGCATCGCCAGCAGGCATCCTGCCATCGCCGGAATGCTGCCACGGAAACCCAGCCCGACGCTGCGCCCCAGGATATGCAGCATGTTCGGCCCCGGCGTACCGCACAGGACAAAGACCGTGGCCAGGAACCACCACCAGGTATGCAGGGCCATTCGACATCCACCTCGGAAGAGCACGCCAGCATAGGCCGTGGGCACGGCACGTGGTACATACAGCACGGCATGGATGTGGAGGTTACAGATGGCACGCACCGCACGCCTGTGCCCATCTGTGCTGCAATGACAATCTCTTCCCTGGAGCAGCGCATGAAGACTCTCGGCCTGATCGGCGGCATGAGCTGGGAAAGCTCGGCGCAGTATTACCGGCTCATCAACGAGGAGGTACGGCGGCGGCTCGGAGGTGCACACTCCGCACAGCTGCTGCTGTGGTCGGTGGATTTCGCCGGCATCAAGCAGCTGCAGCACGACGGCGACTGGGACACCCTGGGTGATCACATGGTCGATGGCGCGCGGCGCCTGCAGGCGGGCGGCGCCGACCTGCTGATGATCTGCACCAACACCATGCACAAGCTGACCGATCGCATCGAGGCGGCCTGCACGCTGCCGCTTCTGCACATCGCCGATCCGACCGCGACCGCGATCCTGCAGGCAGGCGCGCGCAAAGTCGGCCTGCTCGGTACCGCCTTCACCATGGAGCAGGACTTCTATCGAGGCCGCCTGCAGGAACGCTTCGGACTGGAGGTCCTGGTTCCCGAAGCCGATGATCGTCGCAGCGTGCACGACATCATCTACCAGGAACTGATCGCCGGTGTGGTCAGCGAGCACTCGCGACAGGTCTACGCCGGCGTGATCGCGCGCCTGGTCGAGCGCGGCGCTGAAGCGATCATCCTGGGCTGTACCGAGATCATGCTGCTGGTACGGCCGGAAGACAGCGCCGTACCGCTGTTCGATACCACTGCATTGCATGCGCGGGCCGCCGTGGACGCGGTGCTGGCGTGAATCGATGCACGCCGGAGCGTGGAATCAGTCCGCGCCCTGCACTTCCAGCGCGGTGACCAACCAGTCGACCACGGCCTGCGAATCGCACAGGAAGAAGACGCCATCTCCCGAGCGCGCTTCGGTGAGCAGGCGATAGACGGTGATCGCCACCGCCGACTGGTTGGCAATGAACACTTCCGGGCTGCGCGGCCCCTCGCTGTGCCCTGCCACGGCCTGCAGCGCCTTGCGCGCAGCCACAGTGGCAGCCGGGTCCGCGCTGCGGGTCAGTTCCGGCCCGCGCAGCCCCCAGGCAACGAACACATGCTTGCCCTTGAACGTAGTGTCCAGGACCTGCACCTCGGCCGCGCCTGCGCCTACCGAGCGATGAATGACGATACTGCTGATCAACGCAACCCCCTGTGGTCGTCGTGGTCCGCGCATCGTCCTCCACAGGCCGGCCGCGCGCCAGTGACGGCCGCCACAGGCCGCGCCAACAGGCGTGGAAGACGTGTAAGAAGGTGTAACCCGATGCGATCGGATGTGCAGCGATGATACGGGATGTAAGCCTCTGCATGGACCTGCGCGCACTACTAAATCCCCACTGAGCCACGTCGGGAACGAAGCGTTCCAATGGACCCGGGCTGGGTCATTCTTGCCGCCCCGCTCCCTCAACGAGGCCCCCATGACCCATCGCCTGCTGCTGCCCATTGGCGGCATCTCCCTGGCCATGCTGCTTGCAGCCACCACCGTGACCGCCCAGGATTACGACGCAGCGCGCATTCCCGCACTTCGCTGCGAATCCCAGTTCAACAAGACCGAGCAATGCCCGGTCGAGGGCCCGATGCGCCTGGCCAGGCAACTGTCGGTCACCCGCTGCGTGGAAAACCAGAACTGGGGCCAGAGCCGTCGCATGCTGTGGGTGACCGATGGCTGCCGTGCCGAGTTCGTCGCCGACGGACATGGCCGCTGGCCGGGACGCGGCCGGGGCCGTGATCGCGACGATGAGGGTGAACGCCTGGTCTGTGAGTCCTATGAAAAGAAGGACAAGGAATGCCGCATCCGCGTGCGTCATGAGGTGCGCATGGTCAGGCAGAAGTCGGTGACGGCCTGCATCGAAGACCACAACTGGGGCTGGGACCGACGCGGTATCTGGGTCAGCGACGGCTGCAGGGCCGAGTTCCGGGTGTATTGACTGCCGGCCGCGCGCTGGCTGTGGCGGATGTGCAGACACGGCCGGCGTGATCGATAGACTGGGCGTACCTCCCCCGGGAGCCTTCGATGGTGCCGCCCGCTCCTTCTTCGACGATGCTGCATATCCGCGAGGCGTTGCCCGCAGACGTTCCCGCGTTGATCGCGCTCGACAGCGTTGCGCCCCACGATCCGCAGCGCGCACGGCAGATCAGCGACTGGCAGGCGAGCGGTGGCGTCCACGTGGCCGAACGGGCCGGCCAGCTGGCCGGCTACCTGGCCATCCACCATCACTTCTTCGGCGAAGCCTTCGTCGAGATGCTGATGGTGGCGCGCGAACAACGCAGCCAGGGCGTCGGCGCCGCACTGCTGCGGCACGCGATCGCACAGCGTGGACAACGCAAGCTGTTCACCTCGACCAATGCCTCCAACATCGCCATGCAACGCCTGCTCGCCGCCTCGGGTTTCATCGACAGCGGCATCGTGCATGGTTTGGACGCAGGCGATCCGGAGCTGATCTACCGCTTTGCCGGCAGCTGATCGAGATACGTGGTCACCTTGGTGTCCAGCAGGTCCATCAGCACGGGTTCCATGCAGCGATAGTCGTCGGGGATGTCCAGGCAATGCAGGCGCTTGTGCTCCAGCAGGCGCGCGTATGCGGCCTGCAGGCGATGCTGGTGCTTGGCCTCCATCACGAAGATGACATCGGCCCAGCGGATGTCCGCCGGGTCGATGGGGCGTCGTGCATGCGGGCTGGTGCCGGCCGACCGCGCAGTGAAGCCGGGCCGCCGTCGCCACATGGCTTCGGCGGTCGGGCTGCGCAGCTGGTTGCGGCTGCAAACGAACAGCAGGTTGATCATTCCTGTTCCTGCAGTTGGCGGGCGCTGAGGACCGGATAGGTGAAGCCCAGCTGGCGTGCGCGCGCGAGCTTGGCATCACGCGTATACAACAGCTTCCAGTTCTTCTCGGGCTTGTAGCTGTAGGCGGTCGTGGCGCGGTCGCCACCGCGGTTGCAGGCCTGGCTGCGACGCCAGGCACGGTTTCGTGCAGATTCCATGATGTGTTCTCGTGAGTACCGGGTTCAGCAGCCGCGGTAGTACGAGTGGCGCGCAGCATACACCGCGCGCACAAAAAAGCCCACGCATTGCTGCGCAGGCTTCTTGATTCATCACAGTGGTCGGGACGGCCGGATTCGAACCGACGACCCTCTGCCCCCCAGGCAGATGCGCTACCAGGCTGCGCTACGCCCCGACTGATGCTGCGATGTGCCCGCCAGTGCGGCGGGCCGTGAAGTATAGCGGATTACGATGGAAATGGGATCAGCGGCGCAGCAACTGCAGCACTTCTTCCAGCTCCATGCGCACCTGCTTGATGATCTGGTTGCTCAACGCCGATTCCTCGCGCGCATCGGGGCCGTCCAGACGCAGGCGCGCACCACCGATGGTGTAGCCCTGTTCGTACAGCAGGCTGCGGATCTGCCGCACCATCAGCACGTCATGGCGCTGGTAGTAGCGGCGGTTGCCTCGGCGCTTGGCCGGCTCAAGGCTGGGAAATTCGGTTTCCCAGTAGCGCAGGACGTGCGGCTTTACGTCGCACAGCTCGCTGACTTCACCGATGGTGAAGTAGCGCTTGGCCGGGATCGGCGGTAGTTCGCGGTTACTGCCCGGATCCAGCATAAGCTTCCACCCTCTCCTTGAGCTTCTGGCCCGGACGGAAGGTGACCACCGTACGGGCGGAAATCGGAATTTCCTCGCCGGTCTTGGGGTTGCGACCCGGGCGCTGGTTCTTGCGCCGCAGATCGAAATTACCGAAGCCCGACAGCTTCACCTGACGTCCCTGTTCCAATGCTTCACGCAGCACATCGAAAAACGCGTCGACGAATTCCTTGGCTTCCCGCTTGTTCAGACCGACTTCGTCGAACAGCTTTTCCGCCATCTCCGCCTTGGTCAATGCCATTGCCTGCTACCCCCGAGTGCTGCCCGCTCAGCCGCGGATCCGGGCGTGGTGTTCACGCTCGATGGCAGTGACCGCCTCGGCCACCACCGCATCCACGTCGCGGTCCGTCAGAGTGCGCGACTTGTCCTGCAAAATCAAGCCCATAGCGAGACTCTTGAATCCCGGCTCGACGCCCTGGCCAACATAGCGGTCGAACAGGTTCAGGTCGCGCAGCAGCGGGCCGGCGGCCTGGCGGACGGTCGCCGCCAGGTCGGCCCAGGCCACCTGTTCAGGCACCAGGAACGCCAGGTCGCGGCGCACGGCCGGGAAGCGCGACAGCTCGCCTGCACGCGGCAGGCGACGGGCGGTCAGCGGTTCCAGGTCCAGCTCGAAGGCGTACACGTCGGCTTCGATGTCCATCGCCTTGGCCAGGCGCGGGTGGACCTGGCCGATCCAGCCAATCGCCACGCCATCGCGGAACACCTCGGCCGAACGCGCCGGGTGGCCGTAGGGACGGGCCGACGGGCGGAACTCCAGCTGCGCACCACTGGCGGCGGCCAGCGATTCCAGGTCGCCCTTCAGGTCGTGGAAGTCGACCTTGCGGGTCGGCAGGCCCCACTGCACCGCCTGCGCATCGCCGCAGACCGCAGCGGCCACGCGCGGGGTTTCCAGCGGTGCCGGTTGACCGTCCCCGGCCTGCTCGGCAAACACGCGCCCGATCTCGAACAGGCGCACGCGGCCCAGCTGGCGCGCGGCATTGCGGCCGAGGGTGGCGACCAGGCCCGGCAGCAGCGACGGGCGCATCACCGCCAGTTCCGCCGACAGCGGGTTGGCCAGCGGCACCAGGCCGTCGCGCAGCTGCCACTGGGTCAGCAGCGCGTCGTCGACGAAGGCGAAGTTGACGGTTTCCTGCTGGTCACGGGCGACCAGCTGGCGACGCACGCTCAGCGCGTCCAGCTGGGTCTCGCTCGGCATCGCCACGCGCGAGGCACCGCCCGGCAGCGTGGTCGGGATCTGCTCGTAACCGTGGATGCGGGCCAGTTCTTCGATCAGGTCTTCTTCGATGGCGATGTCGAAGCGACGGCTCGGCGCGGCGACCTGCCAGCCCTCGGCCGTGGCAGCCACGTCCATGCCCAGCGCGCGCAGGATGCGCTCGACTTCTGCGTCGTCGATGGTGATGCCCAGCACGCGGGTGATGCGCGCGCGGCGCAGCACAATCGTCGCCGGCTGCGGCAGGTCATCGGCACGCACGGCCTCGGTGACCGGCGCCGGGTTGCCGCCGGCCAGGTCCAGCACCAGGCGGGTGGCGTATTCGATGGCGGTGCGCGGCAGCGCCGGATCGACGCCACGCTCGAAGCGGTGACCGGCATCGGTGTGCAGGCCCAGCTTGCGGCCACGGCCCATGATCGCGGCCGGCGCGAAGTGCGCAGCCTCCAGGAACACCGCAGTGGTGTCATCGGTGACGCGGGTGTCGAAGCCGCCCATCAGGCCGGCCAGGCCGACCGCACGGTCGGCATCGGTGACCACCAGGAAGCTGTCGTCCAGCGCGGCATCTCGGCCATCCAGCAGCTTCAGGCTTTCGCCGGCGCGCGAACGGCGCACGCCGATGCTGCCCTGCAGGGTGCCGAGGTCGTAGGCATGCATCGGCTGGCCCAGCTCCAGCATCACGTACTGGGTGATGTCGACCAGCAGCGAGACCGGACGCACGCCGCTGCGGCGCAGGCGCTCGGCCATCCACAGCGGGGTCCTGGCGGCGGCGTTGACGCCTTCGATGACGCGGCCCAGGTAACGCGGCGCTTCGGCGCCAGCGTCAAGCTGGATCGACAGTTCGCGGCTGCCGGCCGGCGCAATGGCATCGGCGGCGAAATCCAGCACTTCGCTGCGGGTGGCCGCAGCGACGTCGTAGGCGATGCCGCGCAGGCTGAAGCAGTCGGCGCGGTTCGGGGTCAGCTTGATCTCGATGCTGGCGTCCGGCAGCCCCAGGTACTCGACCAGGGTCTGGCCGACCGGGGCATCGTCCGGCAGCTCCAGCAGGCCGGACGCATCATTGTCCAGGCCCAGCTCCTTGGCCGAGCACAGCATGCCGTTGGACTCGACGCCGCGCAGCTTGGCCGGCTTGATCTTCAGCTCGCCGATCTGCGCACCGACCATCGCCAGCGGCGCAACCAGGCCCGGCCGCGCGTTCGGTGCGCCGCAGACGATCTGCAGCAGCTCGCCCTGCCCGGCGTCGACCTTGCACACCTGCAGGCGATCGGCTTCGGGATGGCGCACGGCTTCGACGATGCGTGCCACGACCACGTGGTCGAGGCCTTCGCCAAGTGCGGTCACCTCTTCCACTTCCAGGCCGATGGCGGTCAGCACCGCGCTCAGTTCATCGCGCGAGGCGGAGGTCGGGACGTGGCTGCGCAGCCAGTTTTCGGAGAATTTCATGGTGTCACCCTGGTGGGCCCGGCGCATGCGCCTGGGCCTGCGTTGTTGAATCGGCCGGGCATGGCCCGGCGCTACCTGGTTCGTTACGCGAACTGCTTCAGGAACCGCACGTCGTTCTCGAAGAACGCGCGCAGATCGTTGACGCCGTAGCGCAGCATCGCGAAACGCTCCACGCCCATGCCGAAAGCAAAGCCGGTGTAGCGCTCCGGATCGATGCCGACGTTGCGCAGTACGTTCGGATGCACCATGCCGCAGCCGAGCACTTCCAGCCAGCGGGTGCTGCCATCGGGCTGCTGCCAGGCGATGTCCACTTCCGCGCCCGGTTCAACGAACGGGAAGTAGCTGGGACGGAAACGCATCTCGAAATCGCGCTCGAAGAAGGCGCGCACGAACTCGGCCAGCGTGCCCTTCAGGTCGGCGAAGGTCGAATGCTCGTCCACCAGCAGGCCTTCCACCTGGTGGAACATCGGCGAGTGGGTCTGGTCGCTGTCGCTGCGGTACACCTTGCCGGCGGCGATCATGCGCAGCGGCGGCGCGTGGTCGCCCATGTAGCGCACCTGCACACCGGAGGTATGCGTGCGCAGCAGGCGGCCGTCACCGAAGTAGAAGGTGTCGTGCATGGCGCGCGCCGGATGGTGCGGCGGGAAGTTCAGCGCCTCGAAGTTGTGCCAGTCGTCCTCGATCTCCGGCCCTTCCGACAGCTCGTAGCCCAGCCGGCCGAAGATGCCGGTGATGCGCTCCAGGGTGCGGGTGATCGGATGCAGGCCGGCACGATCGCCGTTGCGGCCCGGCAGGGTGATGTCGATGGCTTCGGCGGCCAGGCGCGCATCCAGTGCCGCGTCTTCCAGCAGCGCCTTGCGCTCGCCCAGCGCGCGGGTCAGCGCGTCACGGGCCTGGTTGATCGCTTCACCGGCGGCCTTGCGCTCGTCGGCCGGCAGGGCGCCGAGCTGCTTGAGCTGCGAGGTGATGCTGCCACTCTTGCCAAGCAGGGCCACGCGCAGCTGTTCCAGCACGTCGGGGCTCTGTGCGGCGGCCACATCGGCCAGCGCCTGGGTGGTGAGGGATTGGATGTCGCTCATGGGGGGCCGGAACTCCAGTCGATCTGCCATCGCGATGCGCGAAGGGCCGACCCCTGTCGCCACCGCCGTCCCCGCGCTGCCGTCGTGGCCTCGCCGGGACCCAAAAAAGAATGGGGAAGGACTTGCGCCCTTCCCCATGCATTGCCTTGACCTGACACCGTTCCGAGTGAACGGTTACGGCATCGGGAAGGACTTATGCCGCCAGCGCGCCCTTGGCCTTTTCGGCCAGCGCGGCAAAACCGGCTGCGTCGTGCACGGCGATGTCAGCCAGGACCTTGCGATCCAGGGTGATGCCGGCCTTCAGCAGACCGTTCATGAAGCGGCTGTAGCTCAGGCCGTTGATGCGGGCAGCCGCATTGATACGGGTGATCCACAGCGAACGGAAGTTGCGCTTCTTCTGCTTACGGCCGATGTAGGCGTACTGCTGTGCCTTGATGACCGCCTGCTTGGCGACGCGGAAGACCTTGCGACGGGCGTTGTAATAGCCCTTGGCGAGATCCAGGATTTTCTTGTGGCGGCGACGCGCCTGTACGCCACGCTTAACTCGTGCCATTTTTCAGTTCCTCAGAGGTAAGGGAGCATGCGGTCCAGACGGCCTGCGTCTTCTGCACGGACATGGCCCGTCTGACGCAGATTACGCTTACGCTTGGTCGCTTTCTTCGTGAGGATGTGGCTACGGTTGGCGTGGCCGCACTTGTACTTGCCCGAGGCGGTCTTGCGGAAACGCTTGGCCGCTGCCCGGTTGGTCTTGATCTTGGGCATTGCAATGTCCTTGATGGGGGTGACCCTGGTTTCTGACTGATCTGGCGGCGGCCTGGGCCGCTCTTTCCGTCCTGCCATGATCGGCGTACGACCCGTCCTGGGTGGGTCGAGCCGGGCATGATACAGGCAAAACCACCCTGCCACCAGCCCCTGCAACCCTTTACCGGCAATTCACCGGCCTCCTGCAAAAGCAAAGGGACGCCAGCGGCGTCCCCTTACCCTGAACCATTCAGCCAGGCGCCCCGGAAGGCGGCCCGTCAGGCCTCAGGTCTTCTTCTTCGGCGCGATCATCATGACCATCTGACGCCCTTCCAGGCGCGGACGGGATTCAATGACGATGTCCTCGCCCAGATCGGTCTCGATCCGGTTGGCCATTTCGCGGCCCAGTTCCTGGTGGCTCATTTCACGGCCACGGAAACGGATGTTGACCTTGATCTTGTCACCATCCTCGAGGAACCCGCGCATCTTGCGCAGCTTGATCTGGTAGTCGCCCTCGTCCGTGACCGGACGGAACTTCACTTCCTTGATCTCGACCTGCTTGGTCTTCTTCTTGGCCTCGCTGGCCTTCTTCTGCGCTTCGAACTTGAACTTGCCGAAGTCCATGATCTTGCAGACCGGCGGATCGGCCTGCGGCTGGATTTCGACCAGGTCCAGGCCTTCATCTTCGGCCATGGACAGCGCTTCGTCGCGCGACAACACGCCGATCATTTCTCCGTCACTGCCGATCACGCGGACGCGCGGCACACGGATTTCCTGATTCTTGCGGTTCTGTTTGTTGTCAGGGGTGCTGATATTACGTTCTCCCAAGGGTATCGAACCGGTCCGGGTGCCTGTGCGCCCGGACCGGACCTTTGCTTACGCGCCCTCGGCGTGGAGCCGCTCGATGAAGGCCTGCAGGCTCATGCTGCCCAGGTCTTCGCCAGAACGCGTACGCACCGCCACAGCCCCATTTTCCTTCTCGCGGTCACCAATGACCAGCAGGTAGGGCACGCGCTGCAACGTATGCTCGCGGATTTTATAGCCGATCTTCTCGTTACGCAAATCCGAGCTGACGCGGAAGCCTTGCTCCGCAAGGGTTTTGGTCACGCCCGCGACGTAGTCGGCCTGGGCGTCGGTGATGTTGGCCACCACCACCTGGGTCGGGGCCAGCCAGGCCGGGAACTGGCCGGCATGGTGCTCGATCAGGATGCCCAGGAAGCGCTCCATCGAGCCGACGATGGCGCGGTGCAGCATGACCGGGTGCTTCTTCTGGCTGTTCTCGTCCACGTACTCGGCGCCCAGGCGGCCCGGCATCATGAAGTCGACCTGCATGGTGCCCAGCTGCCAGGTACGGCCGATGGCGTCCTTCAGGTGGTACTCGATCTTCGGGCCGTAGAAGGCACCCTCGCCCGGCAGCTCCTGCCATTCCACCCCATTGCTGGACAGGGCCGAGCGCAGGGCACCCTCGGCCTTGTCCCAGGTGGCGTCATCGCCCAGGCGCGATTCCGGGCGCAGGGCGATCTTGACCTGGATCTCATCGAAACCGAAGTGCTGGTAGACCGCCAGCGCCTGCTGATGGAACGCGGTTACTTCCGCCTCGACCTGGTTTTCGGTGCAGAACACGTGGCCGTCGTCCTGGGTGAAGCCACGCACGCGCAGGATGCCGTGCAGCGCGCCGGACGGCTCGTTGCGGTGGCAGGCACCGAACTCACCATAGCGGATCGGCAGGTCGCGGTAGCTGTGCAGGCCCTGGTTGAACACCTGCACGTGGCCCGGGCAGTTCATCGGCTTGAGCGCGTAGGTGCGCTTCTCCGATTCGGTGAAGAACATCGCGTCCTGGTAGTTGTCCCAGTGGCCGGATTTCTGCCACAGGCTCACGTCCAGGATCTGCGGGCAGCGCACTTCGCCGTAGCCGGTCTTGCGGTAGACCTTGCGCATGTACTGCTCGACCACCTGCCACAGCGCCCAGCCCTTGGGGTGCCAGAACACCAGGCCCGGAGCCTCTTCCTGCAGGTGGAACAGGTCCTGCTGCTTGCCGATGCGGCGGTGGTCGCGCATTTCGGCTTCTTCGATGCGCTTGATGTAGGCCTCGAGCTGCTTCTTGTCGGCCCAGGCGGTACCGTAGATGCGCTGCAGCTGTTCGTTCTGCGCGTCGCCACGCCAGTAGGCGCCGGAGATGCGGGTCAGCTTGAAGGCCTTCAGGAAGCGCGTGTTCGGCACGTGCGGGCCGCGGCACATGTCCACGTATTCCTGGTGGTAGTACATGCCCATCGCCTGGATGTCGTCGGACATGTCCTCGATCAGGCGCAGCTTGTAGTCCTCGCCACGGGCCTTGAAGATCTCGACCACTTCGGCGCGCGGCGTCATCTTCTTGATGACGTCGTAGTCCTGGGCGATCAGCTCACCCATGCGCTTCTCGATCGCGGCCATGTCGTCCGGGGTGAACGGGCGCTCGGAGTAGATGTCGTAATAGAAGCCTTCGGCGATCACCGGGCCGATCACCATCTTCACGTCCGGGTACAGCTGCTTGACGGCGTGGCCAACCAGGTGGGCGCAGGAATGGCGGATGATCTCCACGCCCTCCTCGTCCTTGGCGGTGATGATGCGCAGGCTGGCATCGTGGTCGATGACGTCGCTGGCATCGACCAGCACGCCATCGACGGCACCGGCGATGGTGGCCTTGGCCAGGCCGGCGCCGATCGACTGGGCGACGTCCATGACGCTGACGGGGTTTTCAAACTCGCGGCGGCTGCCGTCGGGGAGGGTAATGTTGATCATCGCATTGGCTTCGTGCGGGGCCCGCGGGGCGGGCTGGAAAGCGCTCCCGGGGCGGCGCCCGGGCAATGAAAAAGCGCCACGAGGGCGCCTGGAACACAGGGCCTTCGGGGGCAGGTCAACAGTGGGCGGTGGTAGTGCTCATGTCGCACGCTCGGCCGGCGCTGTGCGCGGGCCACCTTGTTCCAGTCAGGGCAGTGTGGATGATCTTAAACCAGCGCACCGGAAAGCCCAAGGGCTACCGTACGGTCCGCTGAATGGGTCTCGCTGGCGGCGTGAAATTGCAATGATTACCATGTCGGCGCAGGCCGCCCCGTGCCAGCCTGCCCGCTTTCCCCCAGGACCTCGTGATGCGCCACCCGCTCCGACCGGCTCCCGCCGGCCCCGCCCGTGCCCCGCGTTCGCCGGCCCGCTGCCGCGCCGGCCGCCCGCAATGATCACCGTCGGCCTTTCCACGCTCGGCTTCTGCAGCCTGGGCATGCTGGCAGCGATGTTCTCGGCACTGGCCTTCTATGCCGCCTCGCCGCATTGCCGCTGGCCGCGCCTGCGCCGCGCCGGCCGCCTGGGCCGCCAGATCGGCCTGGTCGCCGCTGCCGCCGCGCTTTGGCTGTGGATGGCCGAGCTTGGCTTTGCCGCTGGCCTGGTGGCGATGCTGTGCACCTGGATGCTGGCTGCGATGCTGTTGCCGGCCCTGGCCGCCTGGCACCGTCCCGGCCCGGAGTCGCCCTGATGTGGCCGCGCGCCTTCGCTGGCATCGTCGCCGGTTTCTTCCTGGCCGCGGCCGCGACCGGTCTGCTGGCCTGGCTGCCGCCCGGCCCCTGGCAGCGCGCGCTGGTGCCGACCCTGATCGCCTTCATCCCGCTGTGGATGCTGGCCGCCCTGTGGGCGTTCAGTTTCCGCAGCGCGCTGCGTGCCTGGCTGGTGCTGGGTGGCAGCGCCGCCACCGGCTTCGCCGTGCTTGGGCTGCTGCGCCTGATCGGCGCGGTGCAATGAGACCCGCCCCATGAAGTTCAGCTCCCAGACCCTGCGCACGTTCACCACCCTGCATACCTGGGTCGGCCTGGTGGCCGGCTTCGGCCTGTTCGTGGCCTTCTATGCCGGCGCATTGACCCTGTTCCACCACGACCTGCCACTGTGGCAGACGCCGGGCGCAGCCACCGCGCTGCCGGCCGGGCTGGACGATGCGCAGTACCTGCTGGAGGACGTGCTGGCCACGCATCCGGAAGCCCGCCGCCACGTCGGCATGACCTTCCCCGGCGCCGACCATCCGCAGCCACTGGCGTACTGGCAGGCCGATGACGGCAGCTGGCGTTATGCCTGGCCGGGCCAGATTGGCGGCAGCCCGACGCCGCCGCAGACCGGGCTGGCGGAACTGGTCAACGAGCTGCACTACAGCCTGGGCCTGCCGGTGGCCGGCATCTACGTGATGGGCATCGTCAGCCTGCTGTACGGCATGGCGCTGCTCAGCGGCCTGGTGATCCACCTGCCGAAGCTGCTCGGCGACCTGTTCGCGTTGCGTCCGGGCCGCAATCTGAAGCAACTGTGGCAGGACGCGCACAACGTGATCGGCGTGCTGAGCCTGCCCTTCCACCTGATGTTCGCGGTGACCGGCGCCCTGCTCTGCCTGGTGTTCGTGCAGATGGCCCTGCTCAACCCGCTGATCTTCGACGGCAAGGCCCTGCAGGCGGTGCCAACGGCAATGGACACCGCACCGGTCCGCGAAGCCACCGGCGTTCCGTCGCCGCCGGGCAGCCTGCGCGTGCTGCATGCACGGGCGCTGGAAGTGGCGCGCGCGCAGGGCGTGACCAGCTTCGAGCCGGCCTACCTGAAGCTGGCCAACGCCGGCGACGCCAACGCCACCATCGAGATCACCGGTGAATCCACCGGCACGCTCGGCCCACTCGGCGCCGTGGCGCTGGACGTTGCCACCGGCAATGTACTGGCGACCCAGCTGCCGGGCCAGCGCGACGCCAACCACGCCACGCTCAGCGCCGCCTATGCGCTGCACTTCGGCGAGTTCGGCAACGGCGTGGTGGTCTGGCTGTATTTCCTGCTCGGCCTCGGCGGTGCGTTCCTGTTCTACTCGGGCAACCTGCTGTGGATCGAGTCGCGGCGCAAGCGCCGCCAGCCGCAGCAGCCACGCGCCGGGGTGAACATGGCACGGGCCACGGTCGGCGTGTGCATCGGCCTGTGCGTGGCGATCTCGGTGGCATTCGCCAGCGCACTGGTGCTGGAACGGCTGGCACCGGCGGCGGTCGACCATGGCATCCGCTGGGCCTGCTTCGGCAGCTGGGCGGCCTGTGCGCTGTGGGCCGCGCTGCGACGCCCGGCACAGGCCGCACGCGAGCTGCTGTGGGCTGCGGCGATCAGCACCGCGCTGGTGCCGGTACTGCACGGCGCACTCAGTGGCGACTGGCTGTGGCGCGCCGCCGCGCAGGGCCATTGGCCGCTGTTCTGGATCGATGCCATCGCGCTGGCCATGGCCTTTGGCTTCGCCCGGCTGGCAGTCGCCAGCCAGCGTCGCGCCCGCAACGGCGATCCGAACAGCGTCTGGGCGAACTGAAGCGTTGCCGGGCATGGCCCGGCGCTACCGGAGCAGGTGCGCTTCGTCCGGGTAACGGCTGACTTCGATCAGGTTGCCATCCGGGTCGCGGAAGTACACCGATTCGATCGGACCCAGTGCGCCGGTGCGGGCCACCGGCCCTTCCTCCACCGCGACGGCCTGTGCCTGCAGGTGCGCCAGCACATCAGCCGTGGCGGTACGCGTGACCAGGCACAGATCGGCGCTGCCCGGCGTGGGTTGCAGCGCATGCGGCTGCAGCGGAGCGCTGGCCGGATGCAGGTTGATCTTCTGCCGGCCAAACTGCAGCGCGGTACGGCCGGCGCCGAAGCGCACGACCTGCATGCCAAGCACGCGCTGGTAGAAATCACAGCTGCGTTCGATGTCGGCGACGGTGAGGACCAGATGGTCCAGGCGTTCGAGATGGATCATGCCCGCAGCGTAACGCTGCGGGCATTGCCACGATGTGCGGGGCTGGGCCGATGGCGTTGCCGCATCCGCCGGGCATGGCCCACCGCCAACGGGTGGCTCAATCGCCGATGCGGGCTTTCTGCCACGGGCCAAGCATGGCGTTGAGCAGGCTGGCCTGTTCGTCGTCGCCGGTCAGCTCCCACATGAACACCCCGGCCAGGCCCTGCTCGCGGGCGAACTGCGCACGCAGGCCGATCGAGCGCGGATCTTCATAGCTGATGAAGATCTTCTGCGCGGCGTTGTACAGCCAGGGGCTCTGCGCCTGCGGCTGCCAATGCTTCGTCCAGCCCGGCTGGTCGAGATAGCGCGCCTTGATCACCCGCCAGTCGCCGGCATCGGCCGGTGCACTGTAGGCCTGGTACAGCCCATCCGGGGCGTCGCCGGTGACCTTGAAGCCGCGCCCATAGAACGGCACGCCCAGCACCAGCTTGTCGGCCGGCACGCCGTGCTCGCGGTAGAACTGCACGGCACCGGCCACGTTGTTCCAGCGCCGCAGCTCCGGCGCCAGCGGGTCGGCCGGCACTTCATGCAGGGGCGCATTGAAGGTCGACACCGAAGAGAAGCCGGTGCCCATGTCGTAGCTCATCAGGTTGATGAAATCGAACACCTTGGCCAGCGCCGGCAGGTCGTAGCTGGCGGCCGGATCGTAGGGGCCATCGGTCTGCAGCCGACCGGCGGCCAGCGCGGCGGTCAGCAGCATCGGCTGCCCCGCCTTGCGACCGCGCGCATCGAGTGCCACGCGGAACGCCTGCGCGAGCCGGGTCAGGTTGGCGCGATCCTGTGGACGGTGCGCAAGCTCCTTCGGGCCGCCACTGACCGGGAACTCCCAGTCGATATCCACGCCATCAAAGCTGCCGGCGTGGCGATCGAAGAACAGCGCCATGCACGAATCGACCAACCGCTTGCGGCTGGCCTCGGTCAGCGCCGCATCGGAGAACCCGCCCGCGCCCCAACCACCGATCGAGATCAGCGTGCGCAGATGCGGGTGTGCCTTTTTGAGGTCGGCCAGTGCAGCGAAGTTCTTCGGTGCTTCCGCACCAATCGTGCAGCGCCCGTCCTCGATGGTCGAGAACGCGTAGAACAGGTGGGTCAGGCGCTCGGCCGGAATGCTCGACACCGGATAGCGCTCGGCGGAGCCGCCGGGGTAGTAGGCACCGAAGATCGGCGGCCGTGCGGGCGCGGCGTGCGCGGCAATGGGCAGGGCGCCGGCAATCAGCACGGCAAGGACGGCCACGGTCTGGCGGAACATGGAATCTCCCGGTTCGAAGGCGCCGCCACGTTAGCAAACCGATGAGGCTGTGGGACCGATGTCGTGGCATGTCGTCCAGTGGACAGCAACGATCGGCCACAGGGCGACAACATGGCAGTCATGCCGCTGCCATCATGCATTGCAGCAGGACACGCACCGACGCACCGACGCAGCGCACCCGCCCCCTGCATCGGCTAAGGTGACCGCGGATCTTCAACCGCACATGGACATGAGCACCGATCACGACACCACTCCCGACGGCGACCTGCTGGACGACGCATCCCTCGACGGACAGCAGATACTGGAAGCGCGCGCCTACGACGCGTTCCACGAAGGCGACCTGCCACAGGCGGTGGAGCTGTTCGGCGAACTGATCGCCATCGCTCCCGAGGTGCCCTACCTGCACTACATGCGCGGGCTGGCGCACAAGTACCTGCGCGACTGGCCGGCGTCGCTGCAGGACAACCTGCGATCGGAGCAGCTGCGTGGGGAATTGGATGTCGCCACCGCCTGGAATGCCGGCATCGCGGCCACAGGCATGGCGGACTGGGCCGAAGCACGACGCCAGTGGACCCGCTGTGGCATCACCCTGCCCGAGGGCGAAGGCCCGATCGAGGGCAACTTCGGCGTGGCCTGCATGCGCCTGGCGCCGTGGTCCGACGCCGAAGTGGTGTACATGAGCCGCATTGATCCGGTGCGTGCACGCATCGACAACGTACCGCTGCCCGAAAGCGGCTTCCGCTTCGGCGACATCGTGCTGCATGACGGCGCATCGACCGGCCGCCGTACGTACCGCGAACACGAGGTGCCGGTGTTCAATGCAATGCAGCGCCTGCAGCCATCGGACATGGCGACCTTCACCGTGTTCGTGCAGTGCGATTCAGCCGACGACATCGCTGCCTTGGGCGCCATGAACCTGCCCGGCATCGGCATGGTCGAGGACTGGACCGCGACCGTGCGCCGGCTCTGCCGCCGCTGCAGCTATGGCACCCCGCATCAACATGACGACAACGCAGAGGCCGTCGAAGAAGGTACCTGGGCGCGCGAGCGCGATCTGGGCATTGCCGCGCAGGGCCGGGCTGCGGTGGAGACGCTGCTGGCGACGTGGACCGCTGCGGCCCCGGGACGCGTGCTGGAGGCCATCGAACAGCGCGAGCATCCGCTGAGTGACCCCGAGCCGGGCCAGGTGTGGTGGCTGGGGGAAGAGGAAGACGAGGAAGCGTAGCAGCGCCGCCGGGCATGGCCCGGCGCTGCCTGATGGCGGCAGGCAAAGAAAAAGCGGGCCGAAGCCCGCTTTTTCATTTGCGAAAGCGTGAGGACCAGCGGTCCTCACCCACCGCACAATCAGCAATACCGATTATTCGGCGCTGACGGCGTCGCCTTCTTCCACGGCCTTCATCGACAGGCGGATACGGCCCTGCTTGTCGACTTCCAGCACCTTGACCTTGACCACATCGCCTTCCTTCAGCACGTCGCCGACCTTCTCGACGCGGTCGCTGGAGATCTGCGACACGTGGACCAGGCCGTCCTTGCCCGGCAGGATGGTGACGAACGCACCGAAGTCCATGATCTTGGCGACCTTGCCTTCGTAGATGCGGCCCGGCTCGACGTCCGAGGTGATCTGCTCGATGCGGGCCTTGGCGGCCTGGGCAGCGATGGCGTTGACCGAGGCGATGACGATGGTGCCGTCGTCCTGGATGTCGATCTGGGTGCCGGTTTCCTTGGTGATGGCCTGGATGGTCGAGCCACCCTTGCCGATCACTTCGCGGATCTTGTCCGGGTGGATCTTGATGGTCAGCAGGCGCGGCGCGTAGTCCGACAGCTCTTCACGCGGAGCGGTCAGGCCGTGGGCCATCTCGCCCAGGATGTGCAGACGGCCAGCCTTGGCCTGCTGCAGGGCCTGCTTCATGATCTCTTCGGTGATGCCTTCGATCTTGATGTCCATCTGCAGGGCGGAGATGCCCTCAGCGGTACCGGCCACCTTGAAGTCCATGTCGCCCAGGTGATCTTCGTCACCCAGGATGTCGGACAGGACGACGAAGCGCTCGCCTTCCTTGACCAGGCCCATGGCGATACCGGCAACCGGCGCCTTCACCGGCACGCCGGCGTCCATCAGGGCCAGCGACGAACCGCAGACCGAGGCCATCGACGAGGAACCGTTCGACTCGGTGATTTCCGAGACGACGCGGATGGTGTACGGGAAGGATTCCAGCGACGGCATGACAGCCAGCACGCCGCGCTTGGCCAGGCGACCGTGGCCGATTTCGCGGCGCTTCGGGCCCATCATGCGGCCGCACTCACCCACCGAGAACGGAGGGAAGTTGTAGTGGAACAGGAAGTTTTCCTTGTACTCACCGGCAACGGCGTCGATGACCTGGCCGTCACGGGCAGTGCCCAGGGTGATGGTCACGATGGCCTGGGTTTCGCCGCGGGTGAACAGCGAGGAACCGTGGGTACGCGGCAGCACGCCGGTCTTCACGGCGATCGGGCGGACGGTGTCCAGCGCACGGCCGTCGATGCGGACCTTGGTGTCCAGCACCGAGTCACGCATGGTGCGGTATTCCAGCTCGCCGAATTCCTTCGACAGCTCGGCCGGGTTCCAGCCCTCGGCAGCCACGCGGCCAGCCAGGGTTTCGACCACGTCCTTCTTGATCGCCGAGATGGCGTCGCGGCGCTGCAGCTTGTCGCGCACCTGGAAGGCTTCGCCCAGGCGCGGGCCGATGGCTTCCTTCAGGGCGGAGATCAGCGCGTCGTTCTTGGCCGGAGCTTCCCAGGTCGACGGCTTGGTGCCGGCTTCGACGGTCAGCTCGTTGATCGCGTTGATGACCTTCTGCATTTCGCGGTGACCGAAGGTCACGGCGCCCAGCATCACTTCTTCGGACAGCAGCGCGGCTTCGGATTCGACCATCAGCACGGCGTTGGAGGTACCGGCGACGACCAGTTCCAGCTGCGAGTCAGCCAGTTCGCTGACGGTCGGGTTCAGGATGTACTCGCCGTTCTTGTAACCAACCTTGGCAGCGCCGATCGGACCCATGAACGGGGTGCCGGCCAGGGCCAGGGCAGCCGAGGCGCCGATCAGGGCCGGGATGTCACCGTCCACGTCCGGGTTCAGCGACATGACCGTGGCGATGATCTGCACTTCGTTCTTGTAGTCTTCCGGGAACAGCGGGCGGATCGGACGGTCGATCAGACGCGAGATCAGGGTTTCCTTCTCGGTCGCACGGCCTTCACGCTTGAAGAAACCACCCGGGATACGGCCGCCGGCGTAGAACTTTTCCTGATAATCGACGGTCAGCGGGAAGAAGTCCTGGCCTTCGCGCGCGCTCTTGGCGGCGACGGCGGTGACCAGCAGTACGGTGTCGTCCATCTTGACGATGACGGCACCGCTGGCCTGACGGGCGACTTCGCCGGTCTCGAGCGTGACGGTGTGCTTGCCGTACTGGAAGGTTTTGGTGATTTTTGCCACGGAGGGTGTCCTTGGGGATGCTGTCTGCGAATTTGGACCGTCGGCGACCCTTGCCGCCAGCGGGTGGCCGGATCGTTCCGGCCTGAATCGGGGATTGCGGTGCTACAAAACAAAACCGCGGCGCATCGCTGCGCCGCGGGGGATTCGTTGCTTAGCGACGCAGGCCAAGCTTTTCAATCAGGGCCTTGTAGCGCTCGACGTCCTTCTTCTTCAGGTAGTCGAGCAGGCTGCGACGGCGGTTGACCATCTGCAGCAGGCCGCGGCGGCTGTGGTGGTCCTTCTTGTGGGTCTTGAAGTGGCCGGTCAGCAGTTCGATGCGGGCGGTCAGCAGGGCAACCTGGACTTCCGGGGAGCCGGTGTCAGCCGAGCTGCGCTTGTTGTCTTCAATGACCTTCTGGGTGTCGATCGACATTTCTTTTTTCTCTGTGATGCGTGGCCGGCAGGAACGCGCTTCGCGCACCGCCAGGCTCGCCGTGGACTACGAGGATGAAACCTGCGCGAGGCAGGCTGCCGGAAAACGGCCGCGAAATTGTAACGGTCGGGGGGGCCGGGAACAAGGTCCGGGGCTGAACCGCCCTGCCCCGTTCAGAGGTTGAAGCGGCGCTGCGGGGCCAGCAGCCCGCTGTCATCGACCTGCCCGAGCCCCTGGACAGCATCGTCCGGACCGAACACGGCGACCAGGCCATGCGGCCAGGACGGGTCGCGCTGGCGCTGGCCAACGCAGAAGCGGTGGGCCTGCTCGGCATCGAGATCGACCCGCGGGTATTCCGCCAGCCCGGCCGCCAGCGGCAGCAGCAGCGCGTCCATGGCCGCCTCGTCGCCGGCCTCGACCATTGCCCGCAGCTGGTCCAGGGTAACCATGGCCGGTTCGCGGAACGGCTCCACCCAGAGCCGGCGCAGCGCACTGATGTGTGCGCCACAGCCCAGCGCCTCGCCCAGATCACGGGCCAGGCTGCGGATGTAGGTGCCCGAGCCGCAGGTGACGCGCAGGCGCAGCCGCTCGGGCTGCTGCTCCAGCACCTCGATGGCATGCACCTGGACCTCGCGTTCCGGCGCTTCGATGACATCGCCGCGGCGGGCCTTCACATACAGCGGTTCACCGCCCTGCTTCAGCGCCGAATAGATCGGAGCGCGCTGGCGGATGTTGCCGGTCAGCGGTGCAAGCGCGGCCTGCAGCGCTTCGGCACTGAGGGCCGGCACCGGGCGCTGCAGCAGCACCTGGCCTTCGGCGTCATCGGTATCGGTGGTCTGGCCGAGCACGATCTCGGCGTCGTAGGCCTTGGCCGAACCGAGCAGCAGGCCGGCGATCTTGGTCGCCTCGCCGAAGCACAGCGGCAGCAGGCCGGTGGCCAGCGGGTCGAGGCTGCCGGTGTGGCCGCCCTTCTCGGCGCGGAACAGGCGGCGGGCCACCTGCAGGGCGGCGTTGGAGCTCATGCCGGTCGACTTGTCGAGCAGCAGGATGCCATCCAGGCGGCGGAACTGAATTCGGGTCATGACGGGATGTTGTAGAGCCGAGCCATGCTCGGCTGCCGCAGCGCGGCCCGCACAGGCATCGCGTTGCCGGAATGGAAAGACGCCGGGCATGGGCCCGGCGCTAGCTTATTCTTCGTCGCTCTCGCGACGCTTCTCCGCAGCCAGCGTATCGGGCAGGTCGCGCAGGATGTTGTCGATGTGCTCACCACGGTCGACCGAATCGTCGTAGTGGAAATGCAGCTCCGGCACGTGGCGCAGCTTCATCGCGCGGGCCAGGTCCATGCGCAGGCGGTAGCCCAGTTCCTTCAGGCCGGCCACGGCTTCAGCCGAACGCTCCGGCATCAGCGCGGTGACGAACACCTTGGCATGGGCCATGTCGCGGGTGATTTCCACGTCGGACACGCTCACCGAGGGCAACCCATGCTCGCGCACGGCGTTGTGCACCAGGGTGCCGAGTTCACGGCGCAGCTGGGCGGAGACACGGTCGGTTCGATGGAAAGTCTTGGGCACGCGTCAGGCTCGTATGGGTTGCGTTTTTTCAGTTTACGGGATGAAACAGGACCGGCCCGTGAGGGCCGGTCCGTTGCAGCATTACAGGGTGCGCGGCACTTCGATACGCTCGAAGCACTCGATCTGGTCACCCGGCTTGACGTCGTTGTAGGCCTTCACCGCGATACCGCATTCGGTACCGTTGCGGACTTCCTCGACGTTTTCCTTGAAGCGGCGCAGCGATTCCAGCTCGCCTTCGAAGATCACCACGCTGTCGCGCAGGACGCGGATCGGCTTGTTGCGCTTGACCACGCCCTCGATGACCATCGAGCCGGCAACGGCGCCCAGCTTGGAGCTGCGGAACACGTCGCGGACCTCGGCGATACCGATGATCTCTTCGCGGATCTCCACGCCCAGCAGACCGGAGGCCACCTGCTTCACCTGATCGATCACGTCATAGATGATCGAGAAGTAACGCAGGTCCACGCCGTTGGATTCGATGATGCGACGGGCCGAAGCATCCGCACGCACGTTGAAGCCGATGACGGTGGCCTTCGAAGCGGCCGCCGAGTTGGCGTCCGATTCGGTGATGCCGCCCACGCCGGAGTGGATCACGTTGATGCGGATGTCTTCGTTGGACAGCGCGACCAGTGCCTGGCTCAGGGCCTGCACCGAACCCTGCACGTCGGCCTTGATGACCAGGTTGAGGACCTGCTGGCCCTCGCCCTTGCCCAGGGTCGCCATGATGTCTTCCATGCGGCTGCCAGCGGTGGCGACCAGGCGCGATTCGCGGCGCTTGGTCTCACGCTGCTGGGCAACGTCCTTGGCCAGGCGCTCGTCCTCGACGACCACGAAGTCGTCACCGGCTTCCGGCACGCCGGACAGGCCCAGGACCTGCACCGGGATGGACGGGCCGGCGAACTCCGGCTGCTTGCCGGTTTCGTCGAACAGCGCACGCACGCGGCCATACTGGATGCCGCACACCAGGTAGTCGCCCTTCTTCAGGCGGCCCTGCTGCACCAGCACGGTCGCGACCGGGCCGCGGCCCTTGTCCAGCGACGATTCGATCACCACGCCCGAGGCGCGGCCTTCGTCGACGGCCTTCAGTTCCAGCAGTTCGGCCTGGATCGAGATGGCGTCCAGCAGGTCGTCGATGCCCAGGCCGGTCTTGGCCGAGATCTCGACCATCTGGGTATCGCCACCGAAATCTTCGGCCACGACCTGCTCGGACAGCAGTTCGTTCTTGACCCGCATCGGGTCGGCGTCGGACTTGTCGATCTTGTTGATCGCCACGATCAGCGGCACACCCGCCGAACGGGCGTGCTGGATCGCTTCCTTGGTCTGCGGCATGACGCCGTCATCGGCGGCCACGACCAGCACCACGATATCGGTCAGCTTGGCACCGCGGGCACGCATCGAGGTGAAGGCCGCATGGCCCGGGGTATCCAGGAAGCTGATCACGCCCTTCGGCGTATCCACGTGGTAGGCACCGATGTGCTGGGTGATGCCGCCGGCTTCGCCGGTGGCGACCTTGGTGCGGCGGATGTAATCCAGCAGCGAGGTCTTGCCGTGGTCGACGTGGCCCATGATGGTGACCACCGGCGGACGCTGGGTGGCTTCGCCCTGGTTTTCACCGGTCGAGGCCAGCAGTGCGTCTTCGGCGTCGTTGTCGTTGGCACGGATCGCCTTGTGGCCGAGTTCTTCGGTCACCAGCGCGGCGGTGTCATGGTCGATGGACTGGGTGATGGTGGCCATCACGCCCATCTTGAACAGCGCCTTGACCACCTCGCCACCCTTCAGCGCCAGCTTCTGCGCCAGGTCGGCCACGGTGATCGTGTCGCCGATCGCCACTTCACGCACCACCGGCGCGGTCGGACGCTCGAAGGCGTGCGGACCGGCATTGTTGCCACCGCGCGACATGTCGCGACGGCCACCGGCCTGGTTACGCCCGCCCGGACGACCCCGGGTGTTGCTGTTGTTGCTGTTGCCACGACGCGCACGGTCGGCAGCCGACAGGTGCATCTGGCCGGCGAAACGGTCGCCCGGGCCACGCTCGTTGCGCGGCGCGCTGCGGTTGTTGCGGTCGTCGTTGCGCGGCGGCGGCGGTGCGCTGCGCGGCGCAGCCGGAGCGGCGGCCGGAGCACGCGGCGGGCGCGGCGCGGTTTCATCGATCGGAGCGCGCTTGGGCTTGCTGGCCGCCAGCGCCTCGGCAGCCTTGGCGGCGGCCGCAGCTTCCTCGGCAGCCTTCTTCTCGGCCTCTGCGCGCTCCTTGGCCGCAACCTCTTCCTCACGGGCACGGACGATGGCTTCGTCGCGCAGACGATCCTTCTCGGCCAGGGCCTGCTGTTCGGCGAGGTTGCGGGCACGCGACTCTTCCAGCTTGCGCAGGATGTCGGCGCGCTCTTCGTCCGGCGTCATGGCGCGCGCACCATCCTTGACGTAGGTACGCTTCTGGCGCACCTCGACATTCACGGTCGTCTTGCTGCGACCGGAATTGACCGTCACTTCCTGCTGCTTCCGGCGGTTGAGCGTGATCTTCTTTGCAGACTGATCGGTCTCTTCCGGGGCCTGCTCGGGCTTGCCGTGCGAACGACGAAGGAAGCCCAGGAGCTTCACCTTCTCGGAGCTGGTCACGACCTGGTCGGGACCGCTGAACTTCATGCCGGCACCGGCCAGCTGTTCCAGCAGTTTTTCGACCGGCGTGTTGACCAGTTCGGCAAGCTTGCGGATGGTGGTTTGCTGCGACATTCGGATCCTATGATCTTGTGGGCGCCCCCCCGCATCTGGAGGTGGCGCGGATTCTACGCCCTGAGCGGCTCAGGGCCCTGTTCATTGCCGGCTCATTCGCCGCGTTCCAGTCGGGCGATCTCTTCGGCACGGGCGGCCAGGATCAGCGCAGCGGCGCGCGCCTGATCCAGTCCCTCGATGCCGAAGTCCATGACCTCGTCGGCGGCCAGGTCGGACAGGTCCTCGCTGGTACGCACGCCGTGGCCGGCCAACGCATACGCGGTGGCTTCGTCCATGCCCTTCAGGGACAGCAGGTCCTGCGCCGGCTGGCCGTCTTCAAGGCCTTCTTCGACTGCCAGGGCCTCATTGAGCAGCGCATCGCGGGCACGAGCGCGCAGCTCTTCGACGATGTCTTCGTCGAAACCTTCCACAGCCAGCAGTTCGCCGACCGGGACATAAGCGATTTCCTCGACGGTGCCGAAGCCTTCGCTGACCAGGATGCCGGCGATCTCTTCGTCCACTTCCAGCTTGTCCATGAACAGCTGGCGGGCCGAAGCCTGCTCGGCTTCCGACTTGGCGGTGACCTGGTCCTGGGTCATCACGTTGAGCTGCCAGCCGGTCAGGCGGCTGGCCAGGCGCACGTTCTGGCCGCCCTTGCCGATCGCCTGGGCCAGGCGGTCTTCAGCGACAGCCAGGTCCATCGAGTGCTTGTCTTCATCGACGATGATCGACTGCACTTCGGCCGGCGCCATCGCGTTGATGACGAAGTTGGCCGGGTTGTCGTTCCACAGCACGATGTCCACGCGCTCGCCATTGAGCTCGTTGGACACGGCCTGCACGCGCGAACCGCGCATGCCGATGCAGGCACCGATCGGATCGGTGCGCTGGTCGTGGGCGAGCACGGCGATCTTGGCGCGGTCGCCCGGATCGCGGGCACAGGCCTTGATTTCCACCAGGCCCTGGCCGACTTCCGGCACTTCCAGCTTGAACAGCTCGATCATGAATTCCGGGGCGGCGCGGCTGATGAACAGCTGCGGGCCACGCGGTTCCGAACGGACTTCGGCCAGGTAGCCGCGCACGCGGTCGCCGGCACGCAGCACGTCGCGCGGAATGCCCTTGTCCTTCGGGATGAAGCCTTCGGCATTGCCACCGAGGTCGACATAGATGTTGCCGCGCTCGGCGCGCTTGACCACACCGGTGATCAGTTCGCCGACGCGATCCTTCCACGCATCCACGACCTGCTGGCGCTCGGCTTCGCGCACGCGCTGGACGATGACCTGCTTGGCGGCCTGGGCAGCGATGCGGCCGAAGTCCGGGTTCTCGATCTGCTCTTCGATGTAGTCGCCGACGTCCACGCCTTCGGCTTCATCGACGGCGTCCATCAGGCGGATCTGGCGGTCGGGCGATTCCATGACCACGTCATCGGCCACCACTTCCCAGCGGCGGTAGGTTTCGTAGCTGCCATCCTTGTGGTCGATGACCACGCGGGTCAGCACTTCCTCGTCGGGATAGCGCTTCTTCGCTGCCGAGGCCAGGGCGGCCTCGATGGCATCGAAGATCACTTCACGCGGCACGCCCTTCTCGTTGGCGACCGCGTCGACTACCAGCAACAGTTCCTTGCTCATTGGCTCACTCCGCGCGCGGCTTCTTTGCCGCCGGCTCGTTGGAAGAAGAATTCGTGTTCGGCTTCGGACGCTTCGGTGCCGGACCGGTCGGCTTGCTCGGGGCCAGCCCCAGCGCCACCCAGTCGGGCATGATCCGTGCCTTGTCGATGTTGTCGGCCGACACCACCACTTCGGTCTTGTCGACGATGAAGGTGATGGTGCCTGCGGCCTCGTCGGTCGCTTCGATACGGCCCTGCAGGCGACGACGGTTGTCCTGCGGCAGCTTCAGCGTGACCTTGGCCGATTCACCCTGGTGGCGAGCGAACTGCTCCAGGTTGAACAGCGGGCGATCCACGCCCGGCGAGGACACTTCCAGCGTGTAATTGCCGCTGATCGGGTCTTCGACGTCCAGCTGCGCCGACACTTCGCGGCTGACCCGCTCGCAGTCGTCGACATTGATGATGCGCTCGGGCTGTTCAGCCAGCGGCACGTCGATGTAAAGGCGCAGGGTCGCACCGCCGGGGGCCGGCAGATACTCAACGCCCAGCAGCTCCAGGCCCAGCGACACAACGGTCGGGGCGAGCAGATTCGCGATGTCGGTTGCCTTGTCGCTCACAGCCTGCCTTGATCTCTTGGTTGGGTGCCGGCCTTGGCCGGCGTGAAAACATGACGCCCCGGAAACGACAAAGGGCCCGCTGGGCCCCTTTTCCGGAAAGACTCCGGTGACTGGATTCCGGTTGCAACCTGCATTGCCTGCCGGTTGCGGCCCTCCTTCCGGGTCCGGACTCCCGCCGGGAGGCCGCCTTCAGGGGTACTGCTAGGCCGCTGATGATAGCGGCTGCACCGCGCTGGTGCAAGGTGCGGGCCAGGGGTCAGATCCCTTTTCCGCAGGAAAAGGGATCTGACCCCGATCGTGCGGAAACGACACAAACCCCAAAGAAAAACGCCTTCGAAGCAGGACTTCGAAGGCGATCTCTTTACTTGGTAGCGGGGGCAGGATTTGAACCTGCGACCTTCGGGTTATGAGCCCGACGAGCTGCCAGACTGCTCCACCCCGCATCAGAAGCGGAATTATGAGCGATAACTTCAAAACATGCAAGCTTTCCCTCATTCATCAAGCCGGTTGGCGCCGATTCGATGTTGGTAGCGGGGGCAGGATTTGAACCTGCGACCTTCGGGTTATGAGCCCGACGAGCTGCCAGACTGCTCCACCCCGCATCAGAAGCGGAATTATGAGCGATAACTTCAAAACATGCAAGCTTTCCCTCATTCATCAAGCCGGTTGGCGCCGATTCGATGTTGGTAGCGGGGGCAGGATTTGAACCTGCGACCTTCGGGTTATGAGCCCGACGAGCTGCCAGACTGCTCCACCCCGCACCGGAAGTGTTTGAACTGCTGCCCTGCTCTTTCGAGGAGGGCTACCGCAACGATGTTCTGGCTGAACCGCTGCAGTGACAACTCAGGCTGCGCATATTACACGAATCGCGCAGCTTTGTGTCAACTTTTATGCAAGATGCGCAAATGCCTGCTGGCACCAGACCATGATCGGGTTCCAGGCCAGGCCCAGGGCCAGCAGCGCCAGCGCGTTCACGCCCAGCACCAGGCCCAGCACGCGGTCGTTGCTGCGCGGCATGGCCTCGCCCACCGGCTCATCGAAGTACATGACCTTGATGACGCGCAGGTAGTAGAAGCAGCCGACCACGGCGCACAGCACGCCGAGGATGGCCAGCCACAGCAGGCCGCCATTGACGGCCGCGCCCAGCACCGCCAGCTTGGTCCAGAAGCCCAGGAACGGCGGGATGCCGGCCAGCGACGCCATGATGCACAGCACCAGGCCGGCCATCCACGGGTTACGGGCATTGAGGCCCTTGAAGTCCTCGATGTTCTCGGCTTCAAAGCCGGCACGCGACAGCGCGATGATCGCGCCGAAGGCGGCGGTGGACATGATGGCGTAGGCCAGTGCGTAGAACAGCGCAGCGGCATAGCCCTGCGCACCACCACCGGCGATGCCCATCAGCAGGAAGCCGATGTGCGAGACGGTGGAGAACGCCAGCATGCGCTTGAGGTTGCTCTGCGCGATGGCCATCAGGTTGCCGATGACCAGCGAGACCGCGGCCAGGCCGGCGATCAGCAGCTGCAGTTCGGTCGACAGCGGGCCCACGCCCATTTCCAGCAGGCGGTAGGCCATGCCGAAGGCGGCCAGCTTCGGCGCCGAGCTGATGAACAGTGCGATCGGTGCCGGGGCACCCTGGTACACGTCCGGCAGCCACATGTGGAACGGTGCGGCACCCAGCTTGAAGGCGACGCCGGCGATCATGAACACCGCACCGGTGATCAGCAGCACGCGCTCTTCCGAGTGCGGGATGGCGTCACGGATGACGTCCAGGTGCAGGCTGCCGGTGGCGCCGTAGATCAGCGACATTCCGTACAGCAGCAGGCCCGAGGCCAGCGAGCCGAGCACGATGTACTTCATCGCCGCTTCGGAGGCCAGGCCGTTCTCGCGGTTGCTGGCGACCAGGGCATAGGAGCACAGCGCCAGCAGTTCCAGGCCCAGGTAGACCATCAGCAGGCTGCCGGCCGAGACCAGGATCATCATGCCGGCGGTGCCGAACAGGATCAGCACCGGGATCTCGCCCTGGAACAGGTTGCGGTCACGCAGGTAGCGCCAGCCGTAGACGAGGGTCAGGCCGCTGAGCAGCACGATCCCGGTCTTCATCACGTCCGCGGCGGTATCGCGCACGAACATGCCATGGAAGACCTCCCCCTGCCCGCCCACGCCGGTGGCCAGCATGAACAGCACCACGGCCAGCGCAGCGAGCGAGAACAGGTGGGTGACGATCTTGTTCCGGTTGCTGACGAACAGGTCGAGGATCATCAGGGCGAAGGCGCTGCCGATCAGCACCAGCTCGGGAGCGAGCGGTGGCAGGTCAGCGGCGGTCAATGGCAGCAGCGGCGAGGTGGTCATCATCAAATCCTGGAATTACAGCAGCTTGCTGGATGCGATCTGCATCGCCAGCTTCGCGATCGAGGGCTCCATCAGGTCGGTCAGCGGCTTGGGGTAGATGCCCAGGGCCAGCACGCCGATGGCGAACACGCCCAGCACCAGCCATTCGCGGCCGTTGATGTCCTTCAGTTCGGCCACGTGGCTGTTGGCCACTTCGCCGAAGAAGATGCGCTTGTACAGCCACAGGGTGTAGGCGGCGCCGATGATCAGGGTGGTGGCCGCGCCCAGTGCGATCCACGGATTACGCTGGAAGGCCGACAGGATGACCATGAACTCGCCGACGAAACCGCTGGTGCCCGGCAGGCCCGCATTGGCCATGAAGAACAGCATGGCGAAGGTGGCGAACCACGGCATCACGTTGACCACGCCGCCGTAATCGGCGATGCGGCGGCTGTGCATGCGGTCGTACAGCACGCCGACGCAGGAGAACATCGCGCCGGACACGAAGCCGTGCGAGATCATCTGCACCATGGCGCCCTGCAGGCCCAGGCGGGCAGCATCGGCGTTGCCGGCTTCACGCACCAGCCACAGGGCGATGAAGGTGCCCAGGGTGACGAAGCCCATGTGCGCGATCGACGAATAGGCGATCAGCTTCTTCATGTCGTCCTGCACCAGGGCGACCAGGCCGACGTAGATCACCGCGATCAGCGACAGCGCGATCACCAGCCATGCCCATTCCTGCGACGCGTCCGGGACGATCGGCAGGTTGAAGCGCAGGAAGCCGTAGCCACCGATCTTCAGGGCGATGGCGGCCAGGATCACCGAACCGGCGGTCGGCGCTTCCACGTGGGCGTCCGGCAGCCAGGTGTGGACCGGGAACATCGGCACCTTGACCGCGAAGGCGATCAGGAAGGCGAAGAAGATCCAGGTCTGTTCCTTGGCCGACAGCGGAAGCGCGTACAGGTCGGCCAGCTGGAAGCTGCCGCCCTTCATGTACAGGTAGATCAGCGCCACCAGCATCAGCACCGAGCCGAGGAAGGTGTACAGGAAGAACTTCAGCGCAGCGTAGATGCGGCGCGGGCCGCCCCAGACACCGATGATCAGGAACATCGGGATCAGCATTGCTTCGAAGAACACGTAGAACAGCATCGCGTCGGTCGCAGCGAAGATGCCGACGGTGACGCCTTCCAGGATCAGGAAGGCCGCCACGTACTGGTTCACGCGCTTGTCGATGGCGCTCCAGGCGCCGATCAGGGCAAGCACGCTGACCAGGGTGGTCAGCAGGATCAGCGCCACGGCGATGCCGTCCACGCCCAGGTTGTAGCCGATCTTGTAGGCCGGGATCCAGGCATGGGTCTCGACGAACTGCAGACCGTCGATGCCCGCGTTGTAGCCGCTCAGCAGCGAGAGGCTTGCAACGAAGGTGAGCACCGCGACGCCCAGCGACGCCCAGCGGGCAGTCTGCGCATCACGGATCGCAAGGATCAGGGCGCCACCGATGATCGGCAGCCAGATGAGGACACTGAGTAGAGGCCAGTTCGACACGTCTTCTTATTCCGTACAGGTCATCAACGCAGGTAATGCATCAGCACGCCCAGCAGGGCAATCAGGCCGATGATCATCGCGAAGGCGTAGTGATAGAGGAAACCGGATTGGGTACGACGCAGCACGCCGGCTGCAACGTCCACAACACGTGCCGAGAGATTGACCACGCCGTCGACGATGTTGCTGTCGATCCAGCGCGAGACCTTGCCCAGCTTGACGCTGCCACCGGCAAAGCCATCGATCCACAGCTTGTCGAAGCCGTACTTGTTTTCCAGCACCGAAACGATCGGGGCGAAGGTCTTGCGCGCCTTGCCCGACAGGTCCGGCTTCCACAGGTAGAACAGCGCGGCCAGCAGGAAGCCCGCCAGGGTCAGCCAGAACGGCGGCAGCATCATGCCGTGCAGCGCGAACGCGACCGGGCCATGGAACTCTTCACCCAGGAACGCGACGGTGTTCTTGGCCGGATCGTAGAAGTCGACGATGCCGGTGAAGAACGTCTGTGCCTGGCCCTTGATCGCCTCGTGCGCATGGTGGCCGGCCCAGTCGGTGCCGTGCAGCATCGGACCGATGCTGAAGAAACCGATGGCGATCGACGGGATGGCCAGCAGGATCAGCGGCAGGGTCACCACCCACGGGGTTTCGTGCGGCTCATGCGGACCGTGGCCATGGCCGTGGTCGTCATGGGCGTCGCCGTGGTGGGCATCGGCATGGTGCGCATCTGCAGCGTGGTGATCGTCATGGCCGTGGCCATGGTCATCATGCGCGTCGCGGAAGCGCTCCTTGCCATGGAAGGTCATGAACAGCAGGCGGAAGCTGTAGAAGCTGGTCACCAGCACGCCACCCAGCACCGCCCAGTAGCCATAGGTGGCCACCCAGCTGTTCTGCATGTGGGCGTGGATCTCGGCGGCCTCGATGATGGTGTCCTTCGAGTAGAAGCCGGAGAAGAACGGCGTGCCGACCAGCGCCAGCGTACCGATCCACATGGTGATGAAGGTGATCGGCATGTACTTGCGCAGGCCGCCCATCTTGCGCATGTCCTGCTCGTGGTGCATCGCGATGATGACCGAGCCGGCGCCCAGGAACAGCAGGGCCTTGAAGAAGGCGTGGGTCATCAGGTGGAACACGGCCGCCGAGTAGGCCGACACGCCCAGGGCGACGGTCATGTAGCCCAGCTGCGACAGCGTGGAGTACGCGACAACGCGCTTGATGTCGTTCTGCACGATGCCGATCAGGCCGGTGAAGAACGCGGTGGTAGCACCGATGAACAGCACGAAGTTCAGCGCGGTCTGCGACAGCTCGAACAGCGGCGACATGCGGGTGACCATGAAGATACCGGCGGTCACCATCGTCGCGGCGTGGATCAGTGCCGAGATCGGGGTCGGGCCTTCCATCGAGTCCGGCAGCCACACGTGCAGCGGAACCTGGGCCGACTTGCCCATGGCGCCGATGAACAGGCAGATGCAGATGACGGTGGCGATCGACCAGATCACCGGCTCGTTCAGCAGCTGCATGCCCAGGATCGTGCCGTCCCAGATCTGCAGCTGGGCGCGCGGGTCGGCCAGCATGCCGGCCTGCGAGAACACCTGCGAGTAGTCCAGGGTGCCGAACACCCACAGCACGCCGGCAATGCCCAGAAGGAAGCCGAAGTCACCGACGCGGTTGACCAGGAACGCCTTCATGTTGGCGAAGATCGCGGTCGGGCGCTTGAACCAGAAGCCGATCAGCAGGTACGACACCAGGCCCACCGCTTCCCAGCCGAAGAACAGCTGCAGGAAGTTGTTGCTCATCACCAGGGTGAGCATCGAGAAGGTGAACAGCGAGATGTAGCTGAAGAACCGCTGGTAGCCCGGATCGTCCTGCATGTAGCCGATCGTGTAGATGTGGACCAGCAGCGACACGAAGGTCACCACCACCATCATCATCGCGGTCAGCTTGTCGACCATGAAGCCGACGTGGGCCGAGTACTGGCCGACTTCGAAGAACGTGTAGATGTTCTGGTTGAACGGCTGCGCGCCGCCCCACATCAGCTGGTAGAACGTGTACATCGACAGGCCGCAGGCTACCGCGACGCCGAGGATGGTGATGGTCTGCGCGCCGAAGCGCTTGACCTGGCGACCGAACAGGCCGGCGATGATGCTGCCGAACAGCGGTGCAAGCACCACTGCGATCAACAGACTCTTGGAGAGAGTGATTTCCATCTGTGGATCAGCCCTTCAGCGAATCGACTTCGCCGACATTGATCGTGCGGCGGGTACGGAACAGGGTCACCAGGATCGCCAGGCCGATGGCGGCTTCCGCGGCGGCGACGGTCAGGATGAAGAACACGAACAGCTGGCCGGACGGATCGCCCAGCTGACGCGAGAAGCCGACGAAATTGATGTTCACCGACAGCAGCATCAGTTCGATCGACATCAGCAGGACGATGACGTTCTTCCGGTTGAGGAAGATGCCGGCCAGGCTGATGGCGAACAGCACCGCGCCAAGCGCAAGCATGTGGCCAAGGGTAATCACGGCTGGGTCTCCTCGCCGGTGGCCGGCTTGCTGTTGCTGTGCACGACCGGTGCTTCGGCGCCCATCTTGACCATGCGCAGGCGCTGGTCGGCCTTGACCATGGTCTGCTCACCCGGGTTCTGGCTCTTCACGCCGGTACGGCGACGCAAGGTCAGCATCACGGCGGCGACCACGGCCACGGTCAGGATGACGGCGGCGAACTCGAACGGCAGCAGGTACTCGGTGAACAGCGTGCGCGCCAGCCAGGTGACGTTGGAGCTGTCGGCAGCGACCGCAGCGGCGTTGTCGGCCGGGAACGGGGTGACCGCCCTGCCCTTCACGCCGATCAGGATCAGCATCTGCACCAGCATCGCCACCGCAACGATCAGGCCGACCGGCAGGTAGCGCACCCAGCCTTCACGCATCTTGGTGGGATCGATGTCCAGCATCATCACCACGAACAGGAACAGCACCATCACCGCGCCGACGTAGACCAGCACCAGCGCCACGCCGAGGAACTCGGCGCCCACCAGCAGCCACACGCAGGCAATGGAGAAGAAGGTCAGCACCAGGCACAGCACTGCATGCACCGGGTTGCGCACGCTGATCACCGCACCGGCCGAAACCGTTGCCGCGATGGCGAACACCCAGAAAGCGATATTTACCCAATCCATCTCTCGACCTCAGCGGTAAGCGGCATCGGCGGCACGACGCTCGGCGATCTCGTTTTCGAGACGATCGCCAAGGGCCAGCAGCTGCGGCTTGGTAACGATGTTTTCGCCACGGTTCTCGAAGTGGTACTCGAGGATGTGGGTTTCGACGATCGAGTCCACCGGGCAGCTTTCTTCGCAGAAGCCGCAGAAGATGCACTTGAACAGGTCGATGTCGTAGCGGGTGGTGCGGCGGGTGCCGTCCTCGCGCTTGGCCGAGTCGATGGTGATGGCCAGGGCCGGGCACACCGCTTCACACAGCTTGCAGGCAATGCAGCGCTCTTCGCCGTTGGGATAACGGCGCAGTGCGTGCAGGCCACGGAAGCGCGGCGACTGCGGGAACTTCTCCATCGGGTACATCATCGTGTACTTCGGCTTGAAGCTGTACTTCAGCGTCAGCCAGAGGCCCGCCAGCAGTTCGAGCAGCAGCAGGCTCTTGAAGTAATGGGTAATCCTGTTCATCACTTTAGACGCCCTTTTGAATCACGCCGAAGAACACCATGACGGCGGTAACCGCGATCCACAGAATGGCCAGCGGGATGAAGACCTTCCAGCCCAGGCGCATGATCTGGTCATAGCGGAAGCGCGGGAAGCTGGCACGGAACCAGATGTAGGCACTGGCGAAGAAGAACACCTTGACGAACAGCCACGGTGCACCACCCTTCCAGATCCAGTCGACCAGCGGCGAGACATCGCCGAAGTTGACCCAGCCCTGGACCGGGCTCAGCCAGCCACCGAGGAAGAAGATCGAGATCAGGAAGCTGATCAGGATCATGTTCGCGTATTCGGCCAGGAAGAACAGGGCGAACGCGCCGCCGGAATATTCGACCATGTGGCCGGCGACGATTTCCGATTCGCCTTCCACCACGTCGAACGGCGCGCGGTTGGTTTCAGCCACGCCCGACACCCAGTAGATGACGAACAGCGGGAACAGCGGCAGCAGGAACCAGTCGAAGAAGCCGGAATTGCCGGCCTGCGCCATCACGATGTTGCTCAGGTTCAGGCTGCCAGCGGCGATCATCACGCCGACAAGCGCGAAGCCCATGGCGATTTCGTAGCTGATCATCTGCGCCGAGGCGCGCATCGCACCCAGGAACGCGTACTTCGAGTTGGATGCCCAACCGGCCAGGATGATGCCGTAGATGCCCAGCGAGGTCATCGCCAGCAGGTACAGCAGGCCGGCGTTGGCGTTGGACAGCACGATCTGCGAATCGAAGGGCACCACCGACCAGGCCGCGAAGGCCGGGGCCAGGGTGATCAGCGGCGCCAGCAGGTAGATCGCCTTGTTGGCGCTGCTCGGCTGGACCACTTCCTTGAACAGCAGCTTGAAGACGTCGGCGAAGGCCTGGAAGATGCCCATGCCCACGTACATCGGGCCATGGCGGACATGCATCCAGCCGATCAGCTTGCGTTCCCAGACCACGTAGAAGGCCACCGAGACGATCACCGGCACGGTGATCACCAGGATCTTCAGGATGATCCAGATCAGCGCGCCGATGTCACCGAGGCCAAGCAGCCACTGGTGCAGCGGGTCGACCGCGTTCAACAGCAATTCGTTCATGCAGCCACCACCGATACGCGAGCGGCACCCAGCGGCGCGGTCGCGCCGTGGCCCGATTCAATCCAGACCGAACCCGCAGCGACGCGGGCGTCGACCACCACCGGCAGGGTGGCCTTGCCGGCATCGGTGCCGACCTTGGCCATCTGCCCTTCCTGCAGCTGCAGGCGAGCGGCATCTTCAGCGTTCAGCACGATGCGCGGGGCGTTGTTGAGCGGATGCGACTGCAGCGCCGGCGCGCGACGGACCACCGCATCGGTGCGGTAGATCGCGGCGGTCGAAGCCACTTCCAGGCCTTCACCGGCAACCACCGGCTGTGCCGAAGCGGCAACGGCGACCGACACCGGGGCCAGGCTGGCACGCAGGCCGGCCAGGTCGGTGAAGTCGAAACCGGCCAGCGCCATGTCGCCGCCCAGTGCACGCAGCACGCGCCAGCCTTCACGGGCCTCGCCCGGCAGCTTGCCGCCGGCACGGGCCGACTGCTCGCGGCCATCGAGGTTGGTCAGGGTGGCGTCGATTTCCGGCAGCGCGCCGATCGGCAGGATCACGTCGGCAACGTCGCGGGTGGAGACACAGGCGAACTGGCTGAAGGCCACCACCTGGGCACCGGCCAGCGCCTTGCGCGCAGCGGGAGCGTCGGCGAAGTCCAGGCCCGGCTCCAGGCCGTACACCACGTAGGCCTGGCGCGGCTGCGCCAGCATGGTGGCCACGTCCTTGCCGGCCGGCAGCACGCCGGCGCGGGTCAGGCCCACGGCATTGGCGCCCTGCGGGATGCGGCACAGCTTGGCGCCGGTGGCGGCGGCGAACTCACGCGCAGCGGCGCGGATCGCGGCAGCCTGCGGATGGTTTTCGGCGATGCCACCGACGATCAGCACGGTGTTGTTGCCGCCCTGCACGGCCGAACGCAGCTCGGCGCTGGCCAGCGCGTCGACGAACTTCGACGGCGCGACGATCTGCTTGCCGGCGACACTGAAAGCGAAGTCGAAGTCCACCGGGTTGACGACGTGGATCTTCGCGCCCTTGGTGGTCTGCGCCTTGCGCAGGCGGGCGTGCAGCAGCGGCAGTTCGTGGCGGATGTTGCTGCCCAGAACGACGATGCGGTCGGCGCCTTCGATCTCGGCCAGCGGCAGGCCGAACACTTCGGCGGTTGCGGCGTCGGAGAAATCGCGGTTGTTGATGCGGTGGTCGATGTTGCTCGAGCCCAGGCCCTTGGCCAGGCGGGCCAGCAGCGCGCCCTCCTCGTTCGAGGTGGACGGATGCACCAGCACGCCCAGGTTGTCGCCCTGGTTGGCCTTGAGGATCTCGGCGGCCGCGGCCAGGCCTTCGGCCCAGCTCACTTCCTTCCACTCGCCATTGACCTTGCGCAGCGGCTTGACCGCACGGTCTTCGCTGTACAGGCCCTGGTGCGAGTAGCGGTCACGGTCGGACAGCCAGCACTCGTTCACGGCTTCGTTGTCGCGCGGCACGGTGCGCAGCACTTCGCCGCGACGCACGTGCAGGAACAGGTTCGAACCCATCGCGTCGTGGTAACCCAGCGACTCGCGCGCGGTCAGTTCCCACGGGCGGGCGCGGAACTGGAACACCTTGTTGGTCAGCGCGCCGACCGGGCAGACGTCGACGACGTTGCCGGACAGCTCGGTGGTCAGCGGCTTGCCGTCGAAGGTACCGATCTGCAGGTTCTCACCGCGGTACATGCCACCCAGTTCGTAGGTACCGGCAACGTCGGCGGTGAAGCGGACGCAGCGGGTGCACTGGATGCAGCGGGTCATCTCTGTGGCGACCAGCGGACCCATGTCCTCGTCCGGCACCACGCGCTTGCGCTCGTTGAAGCGGCTGACCGAACGGCCATAGCCCAGCGACACGTCCTGCAGCTCGCACTCGCCGCCCTGATCGCAGATCGGGCAGTCCAGCGGGTGGTTGATGAGCAGGAACTCCATCACCGAGCGCTGGAACTTCAGTGCCTTCTCGCTGCGGGTGGCGACCTTCATGCCGTCCATCACCGGGGTAGCGCAGGCCGGCGCCGGCTTCGGCGACTTCTCCACGTCCACCAGGCACATGCGGCAGTTGGCGGCGATCGGCAGCTTCTCGTGGTAGCAGAAGCGCGGAATGGAGATGCCGGCCTTGTCGGCGGCCTGGATGATCATCGAGCCCTTGGGCACGACCAGCGACTTGCCATCGATCTCGATGGTGACGTGATCGGGTGGGACGCTCGGATTTACGGGTTGCGCGCTCATGCAGCGGCTGCCTCCACCTTCTTGCCGTCAACCATCGAATGACCGTTGACGATGTAGTACTCGAACTCGTCCCAGAACTGGCGCAGGAAGCCCTGGATGGGCCATGCAGCCGCTTCGCCGAACGCACAGATGGTGTGGCCTTCGATCTGGCCGGCCACCGCCTTCAGCTGGTGCAGGTCTTCCATCGTGGCCTTGCCGGCGACGATGCGCTCCAGCACGCGGTGCATCCAGCCGGTGCCTTCACGGCACGGGGTGCACTGGCCGCAGGATTCCTTGTGGAAGAACTGGCTGATGCGGCAGGCGAACTTGACGCAGCAGACGCTGTCGTCGAGCACCACGATCGCACCCGACCCCAGGCCGGAGCCCAGTGCGCGGATGGTGTCGTAGTCCATCGGCAGGTCCTTCAGCTCGGCCGCGGTCAGCACCGGCATCGACACGCCGCCCGGGATCGCGCCCTTCAGCGTGCGGCCCGGACGCAGGCCACCGGCCATTTCCAGCAGGTCATGGAATTTGGTGCCGAGCGGCACTTCGAAGTTGCCGCCGTTCTGCACGCAGCCGGACACCGAGAAGCACTTCGGGCCGCCGTTGGCGGTCAGGCTCAGGCCCTTGAACCACTCCGGACCGTTGCGGATGATCGCCGGCACCGAACCGTAGGTTTCGGTGTTGTTGATCGTCGACGGCTTGCCGTACAGGCCGAAGTTGGCCGGGAACGGCGGCTTGTAGCGCGGCTGCCCCTTCTTGCCTTCCAGCGATTCCATCAGCGCGGTTTCTTCGCCGCAGATGTAGGCGCCGGCGCCCAGCGCACCGTAGATGTCGATGTCCACGCCCGAGCCCATCACGTTCTTGCCCAGCCAGCCGTTCGCATAGGCGTCGGCCAGGGCCTGCTCGAAGTGCTCGAACGGCTCGTGGTGGAACTCACCGCGCAGGTAGTTGTAGCCCACGGTCGAACCGGTGGCGTAGCAGGCGATCGCCATGCCTTCCACCACCGAATGCGGGTTGTAGCGCAGGATGTCGCGGTCCTTGCAGGTGCCCGGCTCGGACTCGTCCGAGTTGCAGAGGATGTACTTCTGCATGTTGCCCTTGGGCATGAAGGACCACTTCAGGCCGGTCGGGAAGCCCGCGCCACCGCGGCCGCGCAGGCCCGAAGCCTTGACCATCTCGATGACCTGCTCCGGCGGGACCTTCTCTTCGAGGATCTTGCGCAGGGCGGCGTAGCCACCGGTCTTCAGGTAGCTTTCGTACGACCACGGGGTGTCGTAATGCAGGGTGGTGTAGACCACCTGGTGCGGCAGCGGCGCGGGGCCGACCGGACCCTTGGATTCGTGGTGATGTGCCATGCCCTTACTCCAGCCCGTCCAGCAGCTCGTCGACCTTTTCCAGGGTCAGACGCTCATGGTAGTGACCGTTGATGACCATCATCGGCGCGCCACCGCAGCCGGCCAGGCACTCTTCCTCGCGCTTGAGGTAGACGCGGCCGTCCGGGGTCGATTCACCGTGCTTGATGCCCAGCTTCTTCTCGCAATGGCGCACGATGTCCTCGGCGCCATTGAGCCAGCAGCTGATGTTGGTGCAGATGGCCACGTTGTTGCGGCCCACCTTCTCGGTCTCGAACATCGAGTAGAAGCTGGCGACCTCGTAGGCCCACACCGGCGGCAGGTCCAGGTACTTGGCCACGCCGGCGATCAGTTCGTCGGTCAGCCAGCCCTGGTTCTGCTCCTGGGCCGCATGCAGGCCCTGCAGCACGGCAGAGCGCTTGCGGTCCGGCGGGAACTTGGACAGCCAGTGATCGATGTGAGCGCGGGTCTTGTCGCTCAGCACCACCATCGGGTCGACGTCGCGCGCCGCCTCGAAATTACCTGTCGCCTTCATCGGCCGACCTCAGCGAAATGCATAACGTGAAATTCCAGAAACTGCGGCGCCGGCTTGCGCCGGCTGCCTGCAGCGGGCGTTGGCGTGGCGGACGGCATTACCGGTCAACCTCGCCGAACACCAGGTCGTAGGTACCGATCATCGCCACCACGTCGGCCAGCATGTGGCCGCGCACGATCGAATCGATCGAGGACAGGTGGGCGAAGCCCGGTGCGCGCAGGTGCACGCGGAAGGGCTTGTTGGCGCCATCGGAGACCAGGTAGCAGCCGAACTCGCCCTTCGGGGCTTCCACCGCCGAGTAGGTCTCGCCGGCCGGCACGCAGTAGCCTTCGCTGAACAGCTTGAAGTGGTGGATCAGCGCTTCCATGTCGTCCTTCATGTCCTCGCGCTTGGGCGGAGCGACCTTGAAGTTCTTCACCATCACCGGGCCCGGGTTGGCCTTCAGCCACGCCACGCACTGCTTGATGATGCGGTTGGATTCGCGCATTTCGGCAACGCGGACCAGGTAACGGTCGTAGCAGTCGCCTTCCTTGCCCAGCGGGATGTCGAAATCGACGGCATCGTACTTGGCGTACGGACGCTTCTTGCGCAGGTCCCAGGCAACGCCCGAGCCGCGCAGCATCACGCCGGTCATGCCCCACTGGTGAGCCAGTTCCGGAGTGACCACGCCGATGCCGACGGTACGCTGCTTCCAGATGCGGTTGTCGGTCAGCAGGGTTTCGTATTCGTCGATGCGCTTGGGGAACTCGACGGTGAAGTTTTCCAGGAAGTCCAGCAGCGAACCTTCGCGCGAAGCATTGAGCTGCTTCAGCGCCTTGCCCTTGTGCCAGCGCGATTCCTTGTACTTCGGCATGTGGTCCGGCAGGTCGCGGTAGACACCGCCCGGACGGTAGTACGCCGCGTGCATGCGCGCGCCGGAGACCGCTTCATAGCAGTCCATCAGCTCTTCGCGCTCGCGGAAGGCATACAGCATCACCGCCATCGCACCCAGGTCGAGCGCGTTGGAGCCCAGCCACATCAGGTGGTTGAGGATGCGGGTGATTTCGTCGTACATGGTGCGGATGTACTGCGCACGCTCCGGCGCCTCGATGCCCATCAGGGTCTCGATCGCGCGCACGTAGGCGTGCTCGTTGCACATCATCGACACGTAGTCCAGGCGATCCATGTAGCCGATCGACTGGTTGAACGGCTTGGACTCGGCCAGCTTCTCGGTACCACGGTGCAGCAGACCCACGTGCGGGTCGGCGCGCATGATGGTTTCGCCGTCCATTTCCAGGATCAGGCGCAGCACGCCGTGCGCGGCCGGATGCTGCGGGCCGAAGTTCATGGTGTAGTTGCGGATTTCCTGCCGTGCTTCGGCCGGATTGCTCGCGAACGCTTCGCGGGCCTGGTGGAACTCGCTCACTTCACTGCCTCCTGCGCGCGCTCGCCTTCTGCGGTCTGCAGACGGGCGTCGTCACGGATCACGCGCGGCACGCCGACACGCGGCTCCACCGAGGTGACCGGTTCGTAGATCACGCGCTTCTTTTCTTCGTCGTAGCGGACTTCGACATTGCCGATCAGCGGGAAGTCCTTGCGGAACGGATGGCCGACGAAACCGTAGTCGGTCAGGATCCGGCGCAGGTCCGGGTGGCCTTCGAAGATCACGCCATACAGGTCGAACGCTTCGCGCTCGAACCAGTTCAGGCCCGGCCAGATGCCGGTCAGCGAGGACACCACCGGCAGTGCTTCGTCAGGGGCGAAGCAGCGCAGGTGCATCATCAGGTTGTGCTGGTACGAACGCAGCTGGGCGACCACGGCGAAACGCTGGGTCGGCATGTGCTGCGGGCGGGCGCCGTCGGCACCGTTTTCCTCGGTGGGGAATTCGCCCCACGCGAAACGGCCCTGGGCCTTGCCTTCGACACCGCGGCTGAAGCCCTGCGAGGACACGTCGGCGGTGTCCCATTCGTCGGAGCCATAGCCAAGGTAGTCGACGCCGCAGAGATCCACGGCCTGCTCGAAACCAAACTCGTCACGCAGCGCCAGCGCGGTGGCATGCCACTCGGCGGCAGGCACCTCCAGCGTCACTTCGCCGCGGGGTTCGACCACGATGACCTTCGCACCAGCGAAACGTGCGGAGAGTCGGTCGATGAAGGATGCTTGCTCTGCCATGGGGGCTTGGCGCGCTCTTGTAGTGTGGAAGGGTCAGCGGGCGATGGTCTGTGTACGCCAGATCTTCTTCTGCAGCTGCAGGATCCCGTACACCAGCGCCTCGGCGGTCGGTGGGCAGCCCGGGACGTAGACGTCCACCGGCACCACGCGATCACAGCCGCGCACGACAGAATAGGAGTAATGGTAGTAGCCGCCACCGTTGGCGCAGCTGCCCATCGAGATGACCCACTTCGGGTCCGGCATCTGGTCGTAGACCTTGCGCAGCGCCGGGGCCATCTTGTTGACCAGGGTACCGGCCACGATCATCACGTCGGACTGACGCGGCGACGGGCGGAACACCACGCCATAGCGGTCAAGGTCCAGGCGCGCGGCGCCGGCGTGCATCATCTCGACCGCGCAGCAGGCCAGGCCGAAGGTCATCGGCCACATCGAGCCGGTGCGCGCCCAGTTCAGCAGCGCGTCGACGCTGGTGGTGACGAAGCCCTTTTCCAGCAGCGGGTTGTCGCCTTCCGGCCGCAGGATGTCATCAACCCGGCCTTCCGGCGTGGGGTTGTTCATGAGGCCATCGAGAGTCTGAATCACTCCCATTCCAGCGCTCCCTTCTTCCAGACGTAAATGAAACCGAGGAACAGCATGCCGACGAACAGGCCCATGGTGACGAGCGAACGGGCGCCCAGCTCCATGAAGACCTGGGTCCACGGCACGATGAAGATGATTTCCAGGTCGAAGACGATGAACTGGATCGCGATCAGGTAGTAGCGCACGTCGAACTTCATGCGCGCGTCTTCGAAGGCTTCGAAGCCGCACTCATACGGCGACAGCTTTTCCAGATCGGGGCGGCGGGGACCGAGGAATCGACCAACCAGCATCAGCGTAATGCCGATACCGGTGGCAACGATCAGAAACAGCAGAGACGGCAAATATTCGGCCAGCACAGCGATTCTCTCTTGCCTCTGCCGCTGCGCCTGCAGGCGCTTTGGCATGGGGGAGTGGACGGGAATCTACCTGGCGCCTTGCGCGCCAGGCGAACCCGCTTTACTTACAAATGGTGCCCAAGAGGGGACTCGAACCCCTACGACCTAAGTCGCTACCACCTCAAGGTAGTGCGTCTACCAATTCCGCCACCTGGGCAAACGATCACATCAGACTATCTTCCCGATGCGCCGCGTATTGTAACCGGCTTCAGTGTTTCTGGGAGCCTTCCGAAGGCTTTTCTTCACCAGAAACCGAAGATTCCGCCTGAGCCGGCACATTCGCGGCCGGAACCGGGGCTGCCGGGACCGCATCGGCCTTCGGGACGGCCGGCAATTCGCCCGCCGGAGCCGCCGGAGCGGTCACCGCCGGGGCGGACATCAGACCCAGATCCTGGTCGGCCGCCGGGCGGCTGCCATGACCGGCATACCAGGCCATGAAGAGGCTGATGCCGAAGAACACGACAGCCAGCCACTTGGTCGACTTGGACAGGAAGTTCGAGGCGCCACGCGCACCGAACACCGTACCCGAGGCACCGGCACCAAAGCCCGAACCCGCCGCCGCACCCGAGCCACGCTGCATCAGGATCAGCGCGATCATGGCCACAGCGACCAGCACGTAGACGACATTGAGGATCAACATCAGCATTGGAAACCGCCCTCGGACAATACTTCTAGGATTAGTTCGCGGCCGCCGCCCCTGCGATGGCCAGGAAGTCCGCGGCCACCAGGGAGGCGCCGCCGACCAGCCCACCATCGACATCCGGCTGCGCGAACAGTTCCCCGGCATTGTCGGGCTTCACGCTACCGCCGTAAACAATGGGCAGTGAATCAGCGATTCTAGCATCGATACGCGCGACTTCGCCACGGATGAACGCGTGCACCTGCTGTGCCTGCTCCTTGGTGGCGGTACGGCCGGTACCGATGGCCCAGACCGGCTCGTAGGCGACCACTGCCTGGGCGAAACCGGCAGCGCCGACCAGTTCCAGCACCGGTGCCAGCTGGCTGGCAATGACCGCCTCGGTCTGCCCCGCTTCGCGCTGCTCCAGGGTCTCGCCCACGCACAGCACCGGCACCAGGCCGGCATGCAGGGCCGCGGCGAACTTGCGCGCGACCAGTTCGCTGCTTTCATGGTGGTACTGGCGGCGCTCGGAGTGGCCGACCAGGCCATAGCGGGCACCCACCTCGTGCAGCATGGCGGCGCAGACCTCGCCGGTGTAGGCGCCCTTCTCGTTGCTGCTGACGTCCTGGGCCCCGAACACCAGGCCGGTGTCACCAAAGTCCTCCACCAGCTCGCCCAGGTACGGCAGCGGCGGCAGGATCACCACGTCCACCCCGTCCAGCGGCAGCCCGGCGGCCACCTGCCCCAGCAGTTCATTGGCGAATTGACGGCTGCCATGCAGCTTCCAGTTTCCGGCGACGATCTTGCGGCGCATGAGCGGGTGGCTCCTGTGTGAAGTCAGCCGATCATGATACCCGTTACGGCAAAAATCCGTTTCCGTGTAAGCGGTTACATGGATTTTCAGCCAACGGCGAAGCCCCTCGTGGCGGGGTGGGGTTGGTCGAGGAGAGCCCCGGTTGGATTGGCGGGCTTGGCCGGGGGGGGGGGGGGGGGGGGGGGGGGGCG
>NZ_RAVT01000103.1 GCF_013464915.1 Stenotrophomonas maltophilia | reverse complement strand
AGAGCGCAGCAGAAGCTCAACCGTTCGGCGAACGCGTGGGGTGCGGCGCGTGTGATCAAAGACCCTGACCAGGTCCGAAAACAGAAGCTTGAACGGGTCATTGCATTGCCGGATAGCGGCCTCCCGCAGTCCTTCGGGGGCATCTGGCCGCCCTCGCGCGGAAAGCTCACCCAGCAGGTTCTGACGGGACCCGAAGTGCCAGTAGATCGCGCCGCGCGAATGGCCGCACTCGGTGGCGATCAGCTCCAGCGTGGCGCCGGCGGGACCATGGCGCAGCAGGCACACCAGTGCGGCATCGAGGATCCTCTCACGCGTGGCGTGTGCATCCTCCTTGGTTCTTCTAGCCATGGCACGGTCGCATCCCTGCTGTTCGATGAGCGCGCGGCCGCGCGTCCTGATCTTCCTTAGAAGAGGCGATGGGACGGTCCATAGCCACAGCGCTGCACCGAGAGTTCCGGCCTTGGAGTGTCGATCTTCGGCTCATTGGCGGGGGCAGGGCAGGATAGTGTGCCAAGCCAAAGACCATCCGCAGCGAGGCGCGCAGACTTCAATACGGGATCGTCCGCTTCAGAGGGATCTGTCGCCAGCCTCTTCTTCATCCACTCGATCCACTGCGACGCGGGTACCTGGGTCAGGTCCAGGCGAATGATCAGGGCCGAGAGCATTGCAACGTCGTGCCGCCTGCAGCCCTCGACCACCGATTCCACGTAGGCGTTGGTGAA
>NZ_RAVT01000102.1 GCF_013464915.1 Stenotrophomonas maltophilia | reverse complement strand
AGAGCGCAGCAGAAGCTCAACCGTTCGGCGAACGCGTGGGGTGCGGCGCGTGTGATCAAAGACCCTGACCAGGTCCGCAAACAGAAGCTTGAACGGGTCATTACACTGCCGGATGGCGGCTTCCCGCAGTCCTTCGGGTGCATCTGGCCGCCCTCGCGCGGAAAGTTCACCCAGCAGGTTCTGACGGGACCCGAAGTGCCAGTAGATCGCGCCGCGCGAATAGCCGCACTCGGTGGCGATCAGCTCCAGCGTGGCGCCCGCGGGCCCATGGCGCAGCAGGCACACCAGTGCGGCATCGAGGATCCTCTCACGCGTGGCGTGTGCGTCCTCCCTGGTTCTTCTAGCCATGGCACGGTTGCATCCCTGCTGTTCGATGAGCGCGCGACCGCGCGTCCTGATCGTCCTTAGACAAGGCGATGGGACGGACCGTGGCCACAGCGCTGCACCGGGATCTGCGGCGTTTGAATGTCGATCTTCGGTTCATTGGCTGGGGCAGGGCTGGACAGTGAGCCAAGCCACAGACCATCGGCGGCGAGACGCGCAGACTTCAGCGCGGGATCGTCGGCCTCGGACGGCTCGGTGGCCAGCTTCTTCTTCATCCACTCGATCCACTGCGACGCGGATACCTGGGTCAGGTCCAGGCGGATGATCAGGGCCGAGAGCATTGCAACGTCGTGCCGCCTGCAGCCCTCGACCACCGATTCCACGTAGGCGTTGGTGAA
>NZ_RAVT01000101.1 GCF_013464915.1 Stenotrophomonas maltophilia | reverse complement strand
AGCGAAGCGGAAGACCACACGCAGTCGTCGAAGAACAAGAGCGGCAGCGGTGAGATCGGCTTCAGCATCGGCGCGCAGACCGGTTGGTACGTGTCGGCCAGCACCGCCAAGGGCAAGGGCAGCGGCAACGGCACCACGCATGTTGAAACCGTGGTGGACGCCGACCGCAACCTGACCGTCATCAGTGGCAAGGACACCACGCTGCAGGGTGCCCAGCTGAGCGGCGACAAGGTGGTGGCCAGCATCGGCGGCAACCTGTCCATCATCAGCGAGCAGGACACCGACGACTACGCCAGCAAGCAGACCCAGGCTGGCGGCACCTTCGTGTACGGCAGCGGCGGCACCGTCAACATCGGCCAGCAGAAGGTCGAGAGCCACCTGCGCAGCGTGCAGGAACAGAGCGGCATCGTTGCCGGCAGCGGYGGCTTCRACATCACCGTGGGCGGCAACACGCACCTGGAAGGCGGCGTGATCGGCAGCACTGCYGAYGCCTCGAAGAACCGCCTGGATACCGGCAGCCTGACCGTTGTCGACATCGAGAACGAATCGCGCGCCAAGACCAGTGGCGGCGGCATCGGCACCGGGTTGGGCAGCGGCGGCGGCATCAGCAACCCGCTGGGGAGCGCGGCCGGMGCRGGGCTGAGCCTGCTGGGCGGCACSAAGAAGAACGACAGCAGCACCACCCACTCGGACATTGCCGCCGGCACAGTGGTGGTGCGCGATGGCAATGAAAGTGCACTGGCCGGGCTCGATCGCACCGCAACCGGCTTTGATACCGACAGCGCGCTGTC
>NZ_RAVT01000100.1 GCF_013464915.1 Stenotrophomonas maltophilia | reverse complement strand
CTGTCGCCATGGCCCATCCCATGGTCTCAACCAAAGAAGATCAGAATGTGCGCCCACCCTTCCCAGCATCCTCGCCCTGGAGATGTGGGCACGCACCGTGGAAGACCTGCTCAGGCCGCACATGGCTGCTCCCTTCGCGGCCGCCGGAGCGTGGCTCAGCCCATGCGTGRGCTGAGCCGRTTCCTCATCGATCCACTTCGCCGAACACAATGTCRTAGGTGCCAATCATGGCGACGACATCCGCCAGCATGTGGCCCYTGACGATTTCATCCAGAGAAGAGAGATGAGCGAAGCCGGGAGCACGCAGGTGCACCCGGAACGGYTTGTTGGCGCCATCGGAGATCAGGTAGCAACCGAACTCGCCCTTGGGCGCCTCGACCGCTGCGTAGGTCTCACCTGCCGGCACCTGGTAGCCTTCGCTGAAGAGCTTGAAGTGATGGATCAGCGCTTCCATGTCGGACTTCATCTCCTGCCGGGACGGCGGCGCCACCTTGAAGTTCTGGACCATCACCGGGCCGGGGTTGGCGCGAAGCCAGTCGACACATTGCCGGATGATGCGGTTGGACTGCCGCATCTCCGCGACACGGCACAGGTAKCGGTCATARCAGTCACCGGCGCTGCCGACCGGAATGTCGAAGTCAACGGCATCGTACTTCGCGTAGGGGCGCTTCTTCCTCAGGTCCCACGCCACGCCCGAGCCTCTCAGCATCACCCCGGTCATGCCCCAGTCCATGGCCTGCTGCGGGCTCACAACGCCAATGCCCACCGTGCGCTGCTTCCAGATTCTGTTGTCGGTGAGCAGGGTTTCGTACTCATC
>NZ_RAVT01000099.1 GCF_013464915.1 Stenotrophomonas maltophilia | reverse complement strand
TGGTGCTTGAGCTGCGCGTCAGGGAGTGTGAGCGCCGCATTGCAATTTCCGACGGTCGCACCAGAGCATTGGAGCATGCGGTAACTGCGGCCCTTGCGAACTGCTCCGACCCAGCGGCCATGCGCGCGGCGTGGGCTCAACTGTCAGCGTTGATCACGGAAAGTAATGCCAACGATCGCAGCGGAGCGGCCAGCGGCTATCTTGAGGGTCTCCGGCAGGGTCTCGAGTTCGTTACTATGCAGATAGACGCGACCCAAGAACCAGCCTGTCCTGCCCGGCGACAGTTCGGATGACGGATCTAAACCTTAAATCCGCAATGGCTCGCCTTCGGTGACCACCAGTAAGCGTTTTGGAAGGTTGAGCATCAGTCGCAGCAGGACGTTACATCACGTCCACTGCGAGCAGGATGTCATTCAAGCAACTTTCTCTGATTGATTGCATTACTTTAATCACGACCTGGAGCGGGAACATGCCAATGTTCTCCGCGCTGGGGTTTCACCAATGCCCGTGCGAATTGGTGGTCGAAGGCTGCAGGTGGCACGACGTTGCAATGTCTCAGCCCTGATAATTCGCCCGGATCTGTCCTGCGTACCAGTGTCCCAGTCGATCGAGTGGATGATGAAGAAGTTGGCGGCCGCCCCCCGGAGCCTGTCGATCCCGCGCTGAAGTCTGCAGGTCTCGTCACGGACGTTCTTTGCCTTTGATTGCTGGCCTCTCCCTACCCCAACCGATGAACCAAAGATCGACACTCTAGGGCCGAAAGACTAGGTGCGCTGTCGCCATGGCCCATCCCATGGTCTCAACCAAAGAAGATCAGAATGTGCGCCCACCCTTCCCAGCATCCTCGCCC
>NZ_RAVT01000098.1 GCF_013464915.1 Stenotrophomonas maltophilia | reverse complement strand
TCCTTCGGTTCGATTCCGGCGTCCACGCGGGAAGAGGCATAGGCCGAAGATCTGCTGCTGAGTGCCTCGGCATTTACTGCCTGCTGCATCCTGACCTGGGAACTCGTCCACGCATGCAGGGAATCCTCACTCTCCTTCAGCGCCGTCAGTACGGTCTGCTCGAAGGCATGCCAGTTCTGATCACTGCCGGCGCGAGCGGCTTCCTCCCTGGCCTTCTTCCGGCCAAAGCTTAACCACTCCCACTGAAGCTCCGGACCCGCCGAGTAGCGCTTTGCACTGGAATCGCCCAGCGAACCGAACGGCGCGAGGATGCCACCAAAGACATTCAGTGTGACGCGCGGAAGGTGCGCACGCTCGGCGAGTACGACGTTGCCAAGGCTTGCTCGCAGTAGTGCATCGGCCTTGGCGACGTCCGGCCGCCGCGCCAGGAGGTCGGTGGGCTGCGCAAGCGATGCAAGATCCGGCGGGGCCGGCAGTGGAGCCGGGGCCAGCAACGCCTCCCAGGCGTCATCCTGCGCGGTCGGCGAGCGGCCTGCAAGAACCGCCAATGCGGCCCTGTCCGCCTGCAGCCGGGTAGCGGTTGCCGCCTCCTGCGCCACCAGCTCGGCGTGTTCGGATTCGACCGCAAGTGCCTCCCTGCGATCGACCAGCCCGGCCGCATACCGGGCCTTCACACGCACAACGCGCGCCTTGCTCAGCTCAACCTCCCGCTCAAGAGAGGACAGGTTGATCTGGTCCATCCTGAGCAGGAAGTAGTTCTTCGCAACCTCGGCCTGGAGCACTGCGGCAGCTGATCTCGCGTCAGCCGCCGCGGCATCGGCCTTGCGATCGGCCATGGCTGCGGCGGTGCCAATGCGCCCAAACAGGTCCAGTTCCCAGGAGAACATCTG
>NZ_RAVT01000097.1 GCF_013464915.1 Stenotrophomonas maltophilia | reverse complement strand
TGCCGGCCHGCGGCCGGCACTACCACGGGGTCTTACGACCAGTCGTACGAGAACAGCACCGTGCGGCTTTCCGGTTCGTACAGCATCACGATCGCATCGGCGCCGGTGGCGCACCAGTTGTAGCCGGCCACCTCGGCCACCGCGAAGAACGCGTTGCCATCGCGGCGGATGATTGCCAGCTCCGCATCGTCCGGTGCATGCCGGTCGTTGGCGGCGTCGGTGAATTCCAGGGTGAAGGCGTTCGGGATGTCAGCCGTCTCTATCCAGTTGCCGCAGGAAATCTGTCCGCCCAGCGTATCCAGGTAATCGCGCTCGCTGGCTTCACCCTTGCCGTAGCGCGAGTAGCAGGCGAGGCGGCCATGGGCGGCGTGGTAGTCGCGCGCCTTGGCGTAGCTCTCGCGCATCTGCGTGATGTGTTCCTGTGCATCCTTGTCTTCCACCCCATCACCGATGAAATAGCCCTCGTTGCCGAGGAAGCGCATCTCGTTGCCGGCGGTCAGTTCGAAGGCGATCCAGTTGGTGCCGGTGAAATCGTTGTGGTGTTCTTCGGTGCTTTCGCCGATGCAGCCGTCATACGGCTCGATCGGGCACAACATCGTGGGCACCTGGCCGGCCAGTTCCGGGCGCAGCACGCCAAGGTCGATCTTCAGCAGCGGCAGCAGGTGCTGCGTGAGCCACGCCTGGTCGGCAGGGAAGACATCGGCGGGGAAGGGGACCATGCCGGGCAGCAGGTCACGCAGTTCGGTCTGGTGGATCATGTCAGTCCTTTGAATGGTGTCGGTAGTGCCGGCCGCTGGCCGGCATCCGCGATACATCTGGAGS
>NZ_RAVT01000096.1 GCF_013464915.1 Stenotrophomonas maltophilia | reverse complement strand
TGTGACTTCCCGGTAGGTTGTTCACCCGGGGCATCTGAGGAGAATGGTGGTTACCACACCAAACCTTTCGCCCCAGAGCCCGGATGAACAACCATAAAAATGCCCGTTTAACGCCGTTTAGTCGAGAACTTCTTGTTCGCCGCATCGTTGTGGAGGGCCTGCGTACCGAGGAAGCGGCCCAGGCCTGCGGCGTTAGCGTGCGCACGGCCTACAAGTGGCTGGCACGGTTCCGGGCTGAGGGCCCTGAGGGGTTACAGAACCGTAGCTCCAGGCCGCGTTCCACGCCGCATGCCACCAGGTTGGAGGACGTGGAAGACGTTGCGGCACGTCGGCGCGAGCGACAGACCTACCGAACGATCAGCCAGGCCACGGGTGTCCCGCCCAGCACCATTTCGCGACTGATGCGCCGCCGCGGACTCAATCGTCTGTGTCGTCTGGAACCTCCCAGACCAGTCAATCGTTACGAGTACGATGCGCCTGGCGGCCTGCTCCATCTGGACATAAAGAAGCTTGGCAACTTCAAGCGGCCCGGGCACCGGGTAGATGCCAACCGGCGCGGCAACGCCGGTGGCGGTGGCTGGAGCTACGTCCATGTCGCCATTGACGACCACTCCCGAGTCGCCTTCAGCACCGTACATCCTAATGAAACAGCTGACACGGCCTGCTTGGCCTTGCGCCAGGCCGTGGAGTACTACCGGAACTTGGGTATCCGCTTCGAGCGAGTGCTGACCGACAACGGAGCCTGCTATCGCTCCAACCAATTTGCCCGAACGGTGAAGGAACTGGGGATGYGCCATCTGCGCACCAAACCCTACACACCCAGAACCAACGGCAAGGCCGAACGCTTCATCCAGACCAGCCTACGCGAATGGGCCTACGCCCGTGCCTATTCCTGCTCCGATGAGCGGGACGGAGCACTGCCGGCCTGGCTGCACCACTACAATTGGCACCGCCCCCATATGGGGATCGGCTGCCAGCCACCTATTTCCAGAATCCCGCTGAACAACGTACTGGGTTTACACA
>NZ_RAVT01000095.1 GCF_013464915.1 Stenotrophomonas maltophilia | reverse complement strand
GGTGCCGAGAGCCCGGCGTGGGCGACCGTGTGGATCTAGGTCTTTCGACCGTGAAGTAGCTTGGGTCCCCACGCCGGAATCTCCCTGAAACGCCCGAACAGTTGGTTGAGTTGGCGCTCGAACTGATAAGACTGGGCTAGCTGGGAGAGCTCTCGACCCTGTCAGCCTAGCGGAGTTCTGCCATGTTTGGGATCGGGATCGACGTGAGCAAGGCCATGTTGGATGTGGCCGTCCACGGAGAGCAGTTTCGCCAATTCAGCAACGACAAGCGTGGCTTTGCCAGCTTGGTCCGGTGGCTGAAGAAGTGGCCCATCAAGCAGGTCGTTCTTGAGGCAAGCGGAGGTTACGAGCGGGATGCTTTGGATGCCTTGCATGCTGCCGGTCTGCCCATGGTACGCATCAATCCCGCGCGGGTACGACGGTTTGCTCAGGGCATCGGGCGGGCTGCAAAAACCGATCGAATCGATGCCACGGTGCTTGCGCAGATGGCCCATCTATTGTCGCTTACCCACTACGTACCGCCTGCGCCCTGGCAACAACGTCTGGCTGAATTTACCCAGTGCCGCAGGCACTTGGTGCAGATGCGGGTCAGCGAGATGCAGCGCTTGCGGCGTTTGGTAGACCCAGATCTGATCGCGATGAAGCAACGTCATATAGCTCAGCTATCTGACGAGCTGAAGCAATTGGACAAAGCTATCGCCGAGCAGCTTGAAGGGCAGCCCGGTTGGCAGAACATCGGCTCGGTGAAGGGCGTCGGGCCAATTCTGGTCAGCACCCTTGCCTGCGAGTTGCCCGAGCTGGGCAGCCTGGGAAGCAAAGCCATTGCATCACTGGTGGGCTTGGCGCCGATGAACCGCGAAAGCGGCACCTGGCATGGCCAACGGCGCATCAGTGGCGGGCGCGCGGTGGTACGCGAGGCCCTTTACATGGCGGCCCTGACGGCGATCCGGTACGAGCCAAAGCTCCGCGATTTCTATGCAGGCCTGAAGGCCAAGGGTAAAGCGAGCAAGGTGGCACTGGTGGCGGTCATGCGGAAAATGCTGGTGATCCTCAATGCCCGCAA
>NZ_RAVT01000094.1 GCF_013464915.1 Stenotrophomonas maltophilia | reverse complement strand
AGGCACGGTAGTGCCGGCCGCTGGCCGGCAGCCTCTTGGAGCGCGCGCAGGCTGGCTTCAGGCGGGGATCGATCCGCCTTGAGCGTCGCGCACCCGGGCGTTGAGAATCACCAGCATCTTCCGCATCACCGCCACGATGGCTACTTTTCCTTCCTTGCCTCGGGCTCGCAGCGACTGGTAGAAATCGCGCAGTCGAGGTTCATGCCGCATGGCTGACATACTGGCCATGTAAAGCACCTGACGGATCTCGGCCCTGCCGCCATGGATGCTTCGTTTGCCACGCATGGTTCCGCTATCGTGGGACATCGGGGCCACCCCGACCAAGCTGGCGATGCGCTTGCCGCTGATACTGCCAAGCTCTGGCAAATAGCTGGCCAGTACCGCCTGCAAGCCCGGGCCAACGCCCTTCATCGACTTCAGGACGGCCAGTTGAGGCTGCTGGGCAACCTGCTCGACAATTTGCTTTCCCAGACGTTCAACCAGCCTCTGCAAGCGGGTGATGTTGGCCTGTAGTAGCCGGCGCAATTCACGATCACCGACCATTTCCTGCTGTTGCCGCGCGATGGTCAGGGCTTCCATCGTCTGCCGACGTGCCCGTACGAATTCCCGCATTTTCTGCTGCCAAGGCTGCAGTGGCTGATAGGGAGGCAGTTTCACCAGGGCCGCCATCTGCGCCAATGCATAGGCATCCAGACGGTCGGTCTTGGCCAGCTGACCCATTCCCTGGGCCAGCCTGCGGGCCCGCAGCGCGTTGGCACGGACCACCGGATGACCGGCGTTGTGCAGGAAGTTCAGTACTGACTGTTCGTAGCCACCGGTGGCTTCCAGCACAATCTGGCTCGCCGGATGTTTCCTCAACCAGAGATCCAATTCAGAAAACCCGGTGAGGTTATTGCTGACCTGCAGGATTTCTCCGTCCGTCGTGCCGACATCCAGCTGGCGCTTGCTGACATCAATCCCGATCCCGTTCATCACCGGACTCCGTATAGTCTGGAAGGGTCGAGAGCTCCCCCGCTTGCCCAGTCTTATCACTGCGAGTGTCAGCTCCAGCAACTGTTCGGGCGGATCAAGGGAGATTCCGGCGTGGGCGCCAAGCTACATGGCGATCGTCGAGATCCAGGCTTACACGGCGGCCCACGCCGGCTCTCGGCACCTACGCTGCCAGATTCCGATCAGATAAGGCTTGGCAGC
>NZ_RAVT01000012.1 GCF_013464915.1 Stenotrophomonas maltophilia | reverse complement strand
TCTGGGGCGAAAGGTTTGGTGTGGTAACCACCATTCTCCTCAGATGCCCCGGGTGAACAACCTACCGGGAAGTCACAGTTAGTCGACCAGCACTGGACTTGGCCGGGCGGGTGGGCTGGTCGGGACACGCCGTAAACCCGTCCATGGGGGCTCGGCCGCGGCATCCATGCCGCGGACGGTCCCGCCCAGCCCACCCGCCCGGCCTCTGACAGGTTCCGTGCGCGCCAGCCACGGAAAAGAGAAAAAACAGAATCAAAATCTACAGCCGGGCGTTGAGGCAGAATCGGGGTTTCGGCTGGAGGTCTGCCCATGCATCCCATCGAAAGTGAACGCCTGCGCCTGCGTGCGATCGAGCCCGATCGCGATGCGGCGCCGATGCTGGCGCTGCTGAACGATCCGGGCTTCGTGCGCTTCATCGGTGACCGCAACGTGCGCAGCGAGGAACAGGCGCGGGAGTACATCGCGCTGCGCGTGCTGCACAGCTATGCGTTGAACGGGTTCGGCATGTATGCCATCGAGCGGTTGTCCGATGGTGCCTGGCTGGGCAATGCCGGGCTGGTGCGGCGCGATGGCCTGCCGGGGCCGGACATCGGTTATGCGGTGCTCTCGGAATTCGCAGGGCAGGGCTATGCCGGTGAGGCGGCGCGGGCGGTATTCAATCACGCGCGCACGGTGCTGGGCCTGCAGGATCTGTACGGCATCACCGACCTGGACAATGTGGCGTCGGGGAAGATTCTGCTGGGGCTGGGCATGCACGAGCGCGGGGTGATCCAGCTGCCCGGCATCGACACGCCCAGTCGCCTGTTCGCTACCTTGGGGGCGGCCGACGTCGGGTAGTGCCGGCCGCTGGCCGGCAACCGGGTCATGCCTGGATGTCGGCCAGCGGCCGGCACTACCGGGTGCACCTGCGGTAGCGCCGGGCCATGCCCGGCGGATGCCTTCAGCCGCCGCGCAGTTCGGCCAGCTGCGCCTGCAGTTCGGCCACCGCGGCTTCCAGCTGGGCCACGCGTTCGGCCAGGCCGGGGTCGGCCGCGTCGTTGCCACTGCCGCCGCTGGCGTACTTCGCTGCCAGCGCCGCGCCGTCCACTTCACCGCACAACAGGTGCATGTAGCGGTCTTCGCGCTGGCCGCTGGCGCGCGGCAGCACCACCAGCAGCGCGCGCTGCTGCAGGCGCTCGATGGCGTGGCGGGCTTCGTCGGTGTCGGCAAAACGATGCAGGCGCTCGCTGCGCGAGACCAGCTCGCCCAGGGTCTGCGGCCCGCGCAGCAGCAGCATCGCCAGCAGCACGGTCTGCTGCCGGGTCAGGTCCAGCGCGCCCTGCAGCCGGTGTTCGTAACGGTCGGCGCGTGAAGAAAAGTGCTGGCGTGCCAGGCCCAGGGTTTCCAGCTGGCGCAGGGCGTGCTGCACGCTGCCGGCGTCGACGTTCATCACCGGCTCGCGGGCGGTCTTCTGGTTGGCGGCGGACTGGGCCGCATTGACCGTCAGCGGGTAGGTATCCGGTGTGGTTGCCTCCTTCTCCACCAGGCAGCCCAGCAGTCGGGCCTGCACGGCGTCGAGCAGGGGAACGTCGGGGGTCTGGACGGAATCGGTCATGGCGGCCTCCGGAAGGGCAACGGGTCAACCGCCAAGCATAGCCGTCCCGAGGCCGCCTTTGCCGGTAAAATGCGCCGGTATATCTGATTGCCGGTGAATCCATGCGTCGTCCTGTTTCCCTGTCCCTGACCCTGCTCGCCACCGCGGCACTGGGCCTGTCCGCCTGCAAGCGCGTGGATGCGCCTGCTGCCGAAGCCGCTGCCCCGGAGGCCCCGGCCGCTGCCGCCAAGGCTGATGGCGCGCTTGATGCGACCGCCAACGACAATCTCAACGCCGTGCTGTGGATGCAGCGCGCACAGGAGTACAAGGCGATCACCGAGCAGACCTACCGCGCCGCGGCCGACCACCTGGATGCCGCGCTGAAGGAAGCCCACTGGGACGCGCTGGTGCCGGAAGAACGTGGCAACGAGGCCAAGGGCCTGAAGCCGGCCGTGGTACTGGACGTGGACGAGACCGTGCTGGACAACTCGCCCTACCAGGCGCGCCTGGTGCGCGACGGCAAGGAATACGACGAGCTGAGCTGGGACCAGTGGGTGGCCGAGAAGAAGGCCAAGGCCATTCCGGGCGTGGTTGATTTCGCCAAGGCCGCCAACGCCAAGGGCGTGACCCTGCTGTACATCTCCAACCGTGCCGTGCACCTGAAGGACGCGACCCTGGCCAACCTGCGCGAGCAGGGCCTGCCGGTGGCCGATGACAGCGTGTTCCTCGGCCTGGGCACCGTGGTGGAGGGCTGCGAGCAGGCTGGCAGCGAGAAGAACTGCCGCCGCCGCCTGGCCGGGCAGAAGTACCGCGTGCTGATGCAGTTCGGCGACCAGCTGGGCGACTTCGTGGAAGTGACCGCCAACACCAACGAAGGCCGTGACGCCCTGCTGCAGCAGTACCACGACTGGTTCGGCGAACGCTGGTGGATGCTGCCGAACCCGACCTACGGCGGCTTCGAGCCGGCGCAGTTCAACAACGACTACAGCCAGTCGCGCCAGGCCCGCCACGACGCCAAGCGCGCTGCCCTGGACTACGCACCGTGAGCCGCGCGCCGCTGCCGCTGCGCGATGACGAGCGCCTGATCTTCGCGCTGGACGTGCCCGACCGCGTGCAGGCGTTGGAATGGGTCGATCGCCTCGGCGACAGCGTGGCGTTCTACAAGATCGGCATGGAACTGCTGGCGTCGGGCGAGTACTTCCAGGTGCTGGACGAGCTGGCCCGCCGCGACAAGCGCGTGTTCGTCGACCTGAAGTTCTTCGATATCCCGGCCACCGCCGCGGCGGTGATCAAGCGCCTGTCGCAGTGGCCGGTCAGCTACGCCACCATCCATGGCTGGCACCCGGCCATGATGGAGGCCTGCGCGGCCGCCAACAGCGGCGACATGCGCCTGCTGGCAGTGACCGTGCTGACCTCGATGGGCCGCCCGGACCTGGCGCAGATGGGCATCGACCGCGAACCGGTCGACGTGGTGGTCGAGCGCGCGCTGGCCGCCCAGGCCGCCGGTATCGATGGCGTGATCGCCTCGGGACAGGAAGCGGGGCCGATCCGCGCTGCCACGGGCGCAGGCTTCTCGATCGTCTGCCCGGGCATCCGTCCGGGTGGCCCGGTCGGCGACGACCAGAAGCGTACCGTTGGCGTGGCCCAGGCCTTCGCCGATGGCGCTGACGCCATCGTGGTGGGCCGTCCGATCCGCCTGGCCACCGATCCGCAGGCCGCAGCACGGGCGATCCAGCAGGAAATCGCGTCGGCGCTGGCTGCGCGCTGAGATTCCGCGGCCAGGGCTGCAGGCTCGAACGCCATCCCGCCCTGCGCGGGGTGGCGTTTCTGCATCTGCCAGGCAGTGGTTGTGCCCGAATCGCCGCAAAACCTGCCGTAGATTTCATGGGATCGTTGTGGTGGGAATCATACTTCAATTAAATCAATGATTTATTTGTGGTTACGTAAAGTGTTGCCTTAAGTTGAAGCGCAGCGTAGGATCGCCGCCATCCGGTCCTCGGGCCGGACATGTGCCACAACACTGTCCACCGGCCTTGTGCCGGCTTGAAGAGCCTGTGATCCCCGTGATCCCGGCTCTTTTTTTATGCGCGGGACCCGACCCCAGGTTGTCCCCCCTGCTTGCCGCTGTCACGTCACAGGCCGCAAGATGCGGACCGGTCCGGGGAATCCGAGTGCATGAGCGTGGCAGTGCGAGGAAGGTCTGCGCGTGGATGGGGGCTGGCAGCCATGCTGCTGCTGGCCGTGGCGGCGTGTCGTGAATCTGCCCAGGACCCGGCCAAGCCGGCGGCCGAGCCGGTCGCGGCGGTGCAGGCGATGGCGCTGCGCCTGGCCGAGGACGATCTGGTCGGCTACGCACAGCTGTCGGTACCGCCGAGCCAGTACCAGCGTCTGCAACAGGCCTGGACCGAGGGCCACAGCCAATGGCCGCTGACCGAACTGCCACTGGGCGACCAGCTGCTGCCGATGCTGGCTGCACTGCGCAAGCCCAACGCCGGTGCAGAACTGCAGCGCAGCTTCGATCGCCAGCTGGCCGGCCAGGCCGGCGCCGTGCGCCAGGCTGCACAGTCGATGGGCAACTTCGGTGTGCAGTACCTGCGCCACCAGAAGGGCTACACACCGGGCCAGCAGGCGCACTACATCGCCCTGGTCGAAACCCTGGCCGGCTGGGCGCAGGGCGCCCCGATCAGTGATCGTGCCCGCGCACGCAGCACCATCGCCGCGCTGGTCGGCGCCGCCAACAAGGTCGGCTTCGACGACGAAGCCGGCCTGCAGGCCGCGGGCATGGAAGGCAGCCTTGAGCAGCTGGCGCCGTTCATCCACACCCTCAAGGCGGTGCTGGGCAGCTACGGGCTGGGCGTGGACGACGCGTTGCGCAGCCTGCGCGGCGAACTGCTGTCGGTGGAAGGTGACAACGCGCTGGTACGCTTGCGCTACGACCTTGCTGGTCGCGAGATGAGCCTGCAGCTGCCGCTGAGCCGGCGCGAAGGCCACTGGTACCTGACCCGAACCCTGGCCGACACCGACGCCCTGCTGCGCAAGGCCGACGCGGCCCGCGCCGCAGCGGCCCCCGTACCGGCTGAAGCCCCCGCCGAGGGTGGGGAAGCGGCAACGCCACCGCCTAAGCCATAATGGCGCCGATGTCGAAACAGAACCCGCTGCCGTTCCCCGGCGAAGAATCCCAGTCGACGCCCGCCGATACGGTGCCGGCGTCCCCCTCGACCGGTACCGGGCCGAACCCGGTACCGCCGCCCGCGCACGCGCGTCCGGCCGGCCGCCGCCCGCTGTGGGCACGACTTCTGGGTCGCCTTGTCGAGCCGTGGCTGTCGCTGAAGATCGAGCCGGAAGACCCGGGCCAGTACAACGATGGCCGCCCGGTCATGTACGTGCTGGAAGACTACGGCCTGTCCAACGCGCTGATCCTGGACAAGGCCTGCCGCCAGGCCGGCCTGCCGTCGCCGCTGGTGCCGCTGGCCGGTGACCCGACCGGTCGCAAGCGCGCTTACCTGGCACTGTCGCGACGCAGCTCCAGCAATTCGCTGATCCCCGAGCAGCGCGGTGCCAAGACCCATTCCGATTCGCTGGCCAAGGTCCTGCAGGCGCACCGCGTGCGCGATGACCTGGACGTGCACCTGGTGCCGGTGTCGATCTTCGTTGGCCGCGCGCCGGACAAGCAGAGCGGCTGGTTCGCGGTGCTGTTCTCGGAAAACTGGGCGCTGGTCGGCCGCTTCCGCCGCCTGCTGGCGGTGCTGCTGAATGGCCGCAGCACCATCGTCCGCTTCGCGCCGCCGATCTCGCTGCGCAGCACCGTGGACGAAGGCCTGGAACCGGAGCGCACGGTGCGCAAGCTGCAGCGCGTGCTGCGCACCCATTTCCGCCGCATCCGTGAATCGGTGATCGGCCCTGACCTGTCGACCCGGCGCCTGCTGGTGGACCAGGTACTGGCCGCCGAACCGGTGCGTGAAGCGATCGCCGCGCAGGCCAAGCGCGACAATTCGAAGCCGGCCGATGCCTGGAAGAAGGCGCACGCCTACGCCTGGGAAATCGCCGCGGACTACTCCAGCCCGGTGGTGCGCTCGGCCAGCTTCATGCTCAGCCATGTGTGGAACCGCATCTATGCGGGCGTGCTGGTGCACCATCTGGACAAGTTCAAGGCCGCCGCACCGGGCCACGAAGTGGTCTACGTGCCCAGCCACCGCAGCCACATGGACTACCTGCTGCTGTCCTACCTGCTGTACGACCGTGGCATCGTGCCGCCGCACATCGTGGCCGGCATCAACCTGAACCTGCCGGTGGTCGGCACCCTGCTGCGCAAGGGCGGTGCGTTCTTCATCCGCCGCTCGATCCGTGGCAACGCACTGTACTCGGCGGTGCTCAGTGAATACGTCGCGCAGCTGGTTGCCGGTGGCTACTCGCTGGAGTACTTCGTCGAAGGTGGCCGTTCGCGCACCGGCCGCCTGCTGCAGCCCAAGGGCGGCATGATCTCGATGACCCTGCGCGCATTCCTGCGCCAGCCGCGCAAGCCGGTGCTGTTCCAGCCCATCTACATCGGCTACGAGAAGCTGATGGAAGGCGGCAGCTACCTGGACGAACTGTCCGGCCGGCCGAAGGAAAAGGAATCGATCTGGTCGCTGCTGTGGGGCATCCCCAAGGTGCTCAAGCAGAACTACGGCCAGGTGGTGGTGAACTTCGGCGAGCCGATCGCGCTGAACGACGTGCTGGCCGAGAAGGCCCCGGAGTGGAAGGGCGAGGCGGTCTCCGAGGACGAGAAGCCGGCGTGGCTGTCGACCACGGTGGATACGCTGGCCGAACGCATCCAGGTACGCATCAACGGCGCCGCCGACGTCAACCCGATCAACCTGCTGGCGCTGGCGCTGCTGTCCACGCCGAAGCACGCGATGGGCGAGGCCGACCTGATCGCGCAGATCGAGCTGTGCAAGACCCTGCTGGTCGAGATGCCGTATTCGGACCGGGTGACGGTGACCCCGCACTCGCCGGAGCGGATCATCGCCCATGCCGAGGAAATCAACGTCCTCACCCGCATCAAGCACCCGCTGGGCGATGTGCTCAGCGTCAGCGGCGATACCGCGGTGCTGCTGAGCTACTTCCGCAACAACGTGCTGCACCTGTTCACCGCCTCGTCGTGGGTGGCCTGCTGCTTCCAGAACAACCGCCGCATGAGCCGCACCGGCCTGGTCCAGCTGGGCCGCACGGTGTACCCGTTCCTGCAGGCCGAGCTGTTCCTGCCGTGGAGCGAGGACGAGTTCGCGCAGCGCATCGACCAGACCATCAACGTGTTCGTGCGCGAGGGCCTGCTGCAGAACGTCAACGATGACGACGGCGGTATCCTGGCGCGCAACACCGGGCAGACCGACGAGGTGTTCCGCCTGCGTGCGATCGGCCACTCGCTGCAGCAGGCGTTCGAGCGCTATTACATCGCCATCTCGGTGCTGGTGAAGAACGGCCCGGGCGTGCTGGGTGCGGCCGAGCTGGAAAGCCTGTGCCAGCAGGCGGCGCAGCGTTTGAGCCTGCTCTATGCACCGGCCGCGCCGGAGTTCTTCGACCGCACCCTGTTCCGCGGCTTCATCCAGAAGCTGCGCGAGCTGCGCCTGGTGTGGCCGGACGAGAACAGCAAGCTGCTGTTCGACGAGCGCCTGGATGCCTGGGCCAAGGACGCCAAGTTCATCCTCGGCCGCGAACTGCGCCACACCATCGAACGGGTCAGCCCGGAAGCGGCACGCCCGGACGAGCCTGCGCCGCAGGATTGAAGATAGCGCCGGGTTGTGCCCGGCGGGTGGCATGCCAATCAAGGTTGGCATCTACCGGGGCGAAGCAGTAGATCCACGCCATGCGTGGATGGGCCACCGCTCACGCCGGCTCGTCGGGAATCTGCAGGCTTTCCAGCTTGGCGATGCAGTCCTTCAACTGCAGCTTGCGCCGCTTCAGGCGCTTGGATTCCAGCTCGTCCTCGCCGTTGGCGGCCATGCGGGTGATCTGTTCATCCAGCAGGCGATGCTCGGCGCGCAGGGCGGCGAGGCGTTCGACGATCTCGGCGGGGCTGTAGGTGTCCACAGCCTCCGAGCATACACAGCGATGATGACTGCCGGGAGAGGGGAATTCCGACCCCCGGCCGGGGCGGCTCCGAGCCGTTAGAATGGGCCCCATGAGTGCCGTGATTTCCCTTCCCGATCCCCTGCCGCGTTCCCAGCCGCGCGCCGCCCGCGATCCGCGCGTGGCCGAGCGCGAGCAGCACAAGCTGGCCAAGCGCCTGCGCCGCCAGGTCGGCGAGGCGATCGCCGACTTCGGCATGATCGAGGCCGGCGACAAGGTGATGGTCTGCCTGTCCGGCGGCAAGGACAGCTACACCCTGCTGGACGTGCTGCTGCAGCTGCAGAAAAAGGCGCCGGTGCCGTTCGAACTGGTAGCGGTGAACCTGGACCAGAAGCAGCCGGACTTCCCCGAGCATGTGCTGCCGGAGTACCTGGCCGGGCTGGGCGTGCCGTACCACATCATCGAGCAGGACACCTATTCGGTGGTCAGCCGGGTCATTCCGGAAGGCAAGACCATGTGTTCGCTGTGTTCGCTGTGCTCGCGGCTGCGTCGTGGCGCGCTGTACAACTACGCCGAGATCCACGGCTTCACCAAGATCGCGCTGGGCCACCACCGTGACGACATGGTGGCCACGTTCTTCATGAACCTGTTCCACCACGCCAAGCTGTCGGGCATGCCGCCGAAGCTGCGCAGCGACGATGGCAGGCACGTGGTGATCCGGCCGCTGGCCTACGTGCGCGAAAGCGACATCGTCGAGTACGCACAGGCACGCCAGTTCCCGATCATTCCCTGCAACCTGTGCGGCAGCCAGGAGAACCTGCAGCGCCGCCAGGTCGGCCTGATGCTGAAGCAGTGGGAAAAGGACCACCCGGGCCGCATCGAGCAGATCGCGCGCGCCATGGGTGAAGTCCGGCCCTCGCAGCTGGCCGACACCACCCTGTTCGACTTCATGGCGCTGGGCCGTCGCGACGACGCGCCGCTGCCCGACGCCCATGCCTGGCTGGCCGGTTCCCCGGCCGACGCCGACGCAGATCCCGAGACGCCCGCCGTTTAAGGTCGGCCGCCCTTCCTCTTTGCCATCCGGAATTCCATGTTCTTTCGCAACCTGACGTTCTTCCGTTTCCCGACCACCACCGATTTTTCCGAAGTCGACACCCTGCTGCCACACGCCCTGCTCAAGCCGGTCGGCGCGCTGGAAATGAATTCGCGCGGCTTCATCTCGCCGTTCGGCCGCGAGGAGAAGGAACTGCTCTCCCACCGCATCGCCGAGCACCTGTGGCTGACCGTGGGCGGCGAGGACAAGATCCTGCCGGCGGCGGTGGTCAACGACCTGCTCGAACGCAAGCTGGAGGAGATCGAGGAGAAGGAAGGCCGCCGCCCGGGTGGCCGCGAGCGCAAGCGCATGAAGGACGACCTGCTGCATGAACTGCTGCCGCGCGCCTTCGTGAAGTCCTCGCGCAACGACGCCTTCATCGACCTGCAGCACGGCTACGTGGCGGTGGATACCTCCAGCCGCAAGACCGGCGAATACTTCATGTCCGACATCCGTGGCCTGCTCGGCAGCTTCCCGGCCATGCCGCTGAACGCCGAAGTCGCGCCGCGCTCGATCCTGACCGGCTGGATCGCCGGCGAGCCGCTGCCGACCGGGCTGAGCCTGGGCGAAGAGTGCGAGATGAAGGACCCGGTGGAAGGCGGTGCGGTGGTCAAGTGCCAGCACCAGGAGCTGCGCTGCGACGAGATCGACAAGCACCTGGACGCCGGCAAGCAGGTGACCAAGCTGGCGCTGATCTTCGAGGACAACCTGTCGTTCGTGATCGGCGACGACCTGATCGTGCGCAAGCTGAAGTTCCTCGACGGTGCCCTGGACCAGCTGGAGCACGCCGACGAAGACGGCCGCCGCGCCGAGTTCGACGCCCGGTTCGCCCTGCAGAGCGCCGAGATCCGCCGCCTGTTCCTGTTGCTGGAAGAAGCCTTCAAGCTCAGCAAGGCTGACTGAACAGGCAACCCGACGGCCGCCGGTCATCCGGCGGCCCGAAGCAGCGCTATGCTGAGCGCATGAGCCGTCTGCTGCGCCGCCTGATCAGCCCGACCCCGCCCGCCACCGTACAGCGCGACACCGTTCGCCTGCGCCTGGAGGATGCCGAGATCGAGGTGCTGCGCGTGCGCGACCCGCGTGCGCGGCGCATCAAACTGAGCGTGGACGAGCGCGGCGCGCGCCTGACCCTGCCGCCGCGGGCAAGCCTGGTGATGGGCGAACGCTTCCTGGAACAGCACCGCGACTGGCTGGCGCTGCAGCTGCGCCAGTACCAGGGGCAGGGCCTGCCGGCACCGCTGCAGCCCGGCGAAGACGGTGTGCTGCCACTGCGCGGCGAACTGCTGCCACTGCGCTGGCAGGAAGGTCGCTACGCGCGCCTGGAGATCGATGCGCACGGCGCCTGCGTGCAGTGGCCGACCCGTGGCGGTGATGCCACCCTGCGTCGCCTGCTGCGCGAGTTCTACGAAGCACAGACCCGCGCCGACGTCGGCCGCTGGTTGCCGAAGTACCTGCCCACCCTGCCGCGCGCGCCCAGCCGCCTGCGGCTGAAGGTGATGTCCTCGCAATGGGGCTCGCTGGCCCCCGACGGCAGCATGGCGCTGGACCTGGCATTGGTACTGGGCTGTTCGGAAGCGTTCGAGTACGTGCTGGTGCACGAACTCTGCCACCTGATCCAGCCCAATCACTCGCCCGCGTTCTGGCACGAAGTGGAGCAACGCTTCCCTGCCTGGCGCGAACAGCGCGATTACTTCCAGCTCGAAGGGCGACGCCTGAAAGCCATGCTCCGCCAGCTGTTGTAGAGCCGAGCCGATGCTCGGCTAACGCGCGTAGCGCGGATATTCAGCCCTCGCGATCAACAGCAGCCGAGCATGGCTCGGCTCTACAAAAGCGCGCGCAGCGCGCGACCCGCTCCTGCTCTTCTTTCTTCCTTCCGTGGTGGGCACACCGGAATCTGTCCGTGGCCGGGCGGGGKGGGTTGCGCAGGGGCGTGAGCCGCATGGATGCGGCGACCGAGCTTACAAGGACGTACTTGCAGCGACCCCTGCGCAATCCACCCCGCCCGGCCAAGCACGGCTTTGCCTTCGGATACCACCCACCACGAGGGGCTCAGCCGTTGGCCGAAACCCTCACCCCGCCCGCATCGCCGCCGCCGTCGCCCACCGCGCCGCCACCCGCGGTGCGGTAATGCACACCGCCTGGTCGGTCACCGTCGTCACCGCCCGCTCCAGCAACTGGATATCCGCCTCGTGCTGGCGCGCCACGTGCGGATCCTCGAAGAAGATCGCGCGCTGACAGCGTCCCTCCAGCACCCGGTCTGCAATCTGCGCGTCGCCGCCCATCGGGCCGCTCTGGTAGCGCGTCACCCAGGGTGTATCGCTGGGCCAGCCACGGCTCCAGGCCAGCTCGTTCAAGCGCTGGCCGGTAGTCCCGGTTGCCACCCGCTCACCGAAACGGGCCAGCACCTCGAAGTGCTCGTCGGCGAAGGCCAGCATCGCCGGCTTCATCGCGTCGTGCGCGATCAGCGCCAGCGTCTGCCCCTCGAACGCGTGCAGGTCGCCAGCCCCGGCATCGGCGGCCAGGCCGGCGTGGATGCGCTCCACCTCCACCCAGTCGCGCGCGGTGGCCACGGTGGAAATGAACGGCTTGCCGTGGATCACGCACTGCCGCTTCAGCGCCGTGGCTTCCGGAAACACGGAGGACGGATCGACCGGGTCGATCAGGTAGATCGCGCCATCCAGCGTTCGTTCCGGCCCCATGCCAACCACCTCGGCGACCAGCTTCATCAGGCCACCCTCGCGACCGTAGGGATAGCGGTGCAGGCCTGCGTATCCGGTCAGGAAGCCCTGTCGCTCGATCGCGTCATGGGTGCGGCCGACCGCGTGCAGCGACACGCCCAGCTCGCGCAGGCCGGGTTCGCTGACGCGCAGCCAGCGGAACAGGGCGGCGCGCGCATCGTGGTGATGGAGACGGTTGGCAGCCAGGCCGATGCGCATCGAATGCTCCGCAGATACGGGTGAAGGCGGCAGTGTATGTCGGCAGTCCCCTTCCTTGGCGCTTTTACAACTTTCTTCATTGCGCCTCGTCCACGCGCCGCTAGCGTGAGAGGCAGCGGTACCGCTGCGCGGCCGTTCATTTCCGCCCGCGAGAAGAGGATGCCCATTGTGAACGCCGCTGGCCTGCGTGCTGCCACCGCAGTCGTGGCCAGCCTGTTGTTGTTGCCTGCCATGGCCGCTGCTGCGGGTTGCAGGACGCCACTACGCATTGCCTGGCCCGCCGACCGCGCACCGCTGTCCTCCAGCGAGCAGGGCCGGCCGAGCGGGCTCAGCGCGGAGTACCTGAAGCTGCTGGGTGCGCAGCGACCCTTGCAGATGCAGCCATTGCCGGCCGCCGCCATCGCCGAAGGAACGGTGCCGCCCGGCACCCAGGCGCTGCTGGGCTGGCCGCGCTCGCAGTTGCCGGCGGGCTGGGTGGCCAGTGCTCCCTACGTGCAGCTGCCACAGGTCATCGTCCGGCGCCGGGATGCATCGCCGGTGCTGGGCCTGGATGCGTTGCGCGGAGGCACCGTGGCCAGTCCCGACCCGCTGTCGCTGATCGGGGCGCTGGCCGAACAGGCGCCGGGCGTGCAGCTGCTGCCCCCCGCTCCGATCGACGACGCCCTGTCGTTGCTGGGCACGGGCCTGGTCGATGCCGTGGTCGCCAATCTTGGAGAGGTCGAGGCCGCGTTGCGCAGCTATCAGGGCGAGCCGCTGGTAATCGCCGCGCCAACCGGAATCGACGACGCGCCGGTCCTGGCCACCGTTCCTGCCTGCGCCGAGGTCATCACGGTGTTCGAGCAGGCCGCGTCGCAGCTGTCCGCGAACGAACGTGAGGCGATCCGCACGGCCTGGTTGCCGGACCAGCCGCGACACCCATCATCGGCGTCACCCTTGCGCTGGCTGGTGCCGGCCTCGCTGACCCTGCTGGCGCTCGTGCTGGTGTACGCCTTCGGCTACTGGCGCGTGCATCGCGAGAGCGAACGGCGCCGTGTGGCTGCGCAACGCCTGCAGGAGGTGACCTCGAACCTGCCAGCGGTGGTCTATCAAGCGCGACGCTCCGCCACCGGCCGCTACAGCTTTTCCCAGATCGCAGGCGATGTGCAGGCGTTGTTCGGAATCAGCGTGCAAACCGCCCTGATCGATCAACAGCGCCTGCTGGCGGCGGTACATCCCGATGATCGCTCTGGGTTGATGGATGCCATCGACGCCGCTGCCCTCGCGCGGGGGCCGATCGACGTCACCTTCCGCATCTGCTCGCCACTGGGTTGGCGTTGGGTCCACTCGCATGGGCGGCCGCTGTCCCTGGACAGCAGCGACGTTGAATGGAGTGGCTACTGGATCGACATAAGCGAAGTGCAGTCGCGCACCCATGCGCTGGCCGAGGCGCGCCATGCGGCCGAGCAGGCAGCGCTGGCCAAGACCCATTTCCTGGCGACCATGAGCCACGAGATCCGTACGCCGATGAGCACCCTGCTGGGCATGCTCGAGCAGTTGGCGGGCAGCGATCTGGATCATCGCCAGCAACAGGTGCTGGTGACCGTGGGTGATGCTGCCCAGATGCTGCGCCAGATCCTGGACGATGTGCTGAACAGCCAACGGCTGCAGGCGTTGCCGGTGCAGCTGCGGCCCACGAGCGTGGCGGCACTGGTGCGTGCGGTGCAGCAGTTGCTGATGCCGGTGGCGGCCAGCCGGGGCCTGCATCTGCGGATCGAACTCGATCCGGATCTGCAGGCCGGATCGCTGGCCGACGGCCTGCGCCTGCGCCAGATCCTGTTCAACCTTGCCGGCAACGCGCTCAAGTTCACCGAGCATGGCGGCGTGGACCTGCGGGTGCAGGTGCTGCAGCAGCGCGATGGTGGCCAACGTCTTCGCCTGCAGGTAAGTGACAGCGGTGTGGGTATCAGTCCGGAGCGGCAACAGGCGGTGTTCGCTGCCTACACCCAGGCCGAGGCATCGACAACGCGGCGTTTCGGCGGCAGTGGCCTGGGCCTGGCGATCTGCCGTGAACTGGCCGCATCGATGGAAGCAGAACTTTGCCTGCGCAGCACGCCGGGCAAGGGCACCACCGTGTGGCTGGAACTGGATCTGGACGCCTGTGAGTTGCCTGCCGAGGCGTTGCCGCTTCCGACAGAGGCGGCGCGGCCACTGTCATCGGCCCGGGTGCTGGTGGCTGAAGACCATCCCACCAACCTGCATCTGCTGGAGCAGCGGCTGCACGATCTGGGACTGCAGGTGCACGCCTGCACCGATGGTCGCCAGGCCCTGGAGGCCTGGCAGGGGCGGGCGTTCGACCTGGTCATCACCGACTGCCACATGCCGCACATGGATGGCTTCGCCTTGGCACGGGCCATCCGTGCCGACGCCTGCGCGGTTCGCGCGCAGGTCCCGATCATCGCACTCACTGCCAGCGTGCTGGACCGCACCCGCGAGGCCTGCCGCGAAGCGGGCATCGATCATTTCCTGGCCAAGCCGGTAGAGGCGCAGGAACTGCGTGGCTTGCTGGCCGCGCTGCTGGTGCCGGAATCAGTGCGCCAGTAGGCGGATGATGCTGGCGGCAGCGTCGCGGCCTTCGGCTACGGCGGTTACCACCAGGTCGGCGCCACGCACCGCGTCGCCACCGGCGAACAGGCGTGGGTGCGCGGTCTGGAACGGCAGGCGGTCCTTGCCGCCGGCCACGATGCGGCCATTGGACTGGCCTTCCACGCCGTGTTCGGCCAGCCAGGCTGGCACCGTCGGCGAGAAGCCGAAAGCGATGATCACCACGTCCGCCTCCAGCAGCGATTCACTGCCGTCGATCGGCACCGCGTTCTGGCGGCCGTTGGCATCGGGCTCGCCCAGGCGGGTCTCGACCACGGTCACACCGATCACTTCGTCATCGGCACCGGCTTCGATCGACAGCGGCTGCCGGTTGAACAGGAACCGCACGCCTTCTTCGCGGGCATTGGCTACTTCGCGCGCACTGCCGGGCATGTTGGCCTCGTCGCGGCGGTAGGCACAGGTGACCTTGGCCGCGCCCAGGCGCACCGCGCTGCGCACGCAGTCCATGCCGGTATCGCCGCCACCGAGCACCACCACGCGCTTGCCATTGAGGTCGGGCAGGGCGATGGTGTCCTCCCAGCCGGCGATCGGCCTGCCCTTTGGATCATCGCCACTGACGATGCGGCTGTTCTGCACCAGGAATGGCAACGCCGGCAGCACGCCCTTCAGGTCCTGGCCGTCGAGGCCGCCATCGGTGTAGCGGTAGGCGCCGGTGCCGACGAACACCGCGTCGTGGCTGTCCAGCAGCTGCTGCACGCTGACATCGCGACCGATCTCCACACCGAGGCGGAACTGCACGCCCATGCCCTCGAGCACTTCGCGGCGGCGATGGATCACGTCCTTGTCCAGCTTGAAGCTGGGAATGCCGAACTGCAGCAGGCCGCCGATCTGCTCGTAGCGGTCGTAGACCACCGCAGCAATGCCGGCGCGCGCCAGGCGGTCGGCACAGGCCAACCCGGCCGGGCCGGCGCCGATCACCGCCACGCTGTGGCCGGTCGGCTGCACCGCGCCCAGGTCCGGGCGCCAGCCGGTGGCCAGCGCGGTATCGACGATGTACTTCTCGACCGCGCCGATGGTGACCGCGCCGAATTCCTCCAGTGTGCAGCTGCCTTCGCACAGCCGGTCCTGCGGGCAGACGCGGCCGCACACTTCCGGCAGCGGGTTGGTGCTGTGGCACAGCGTGGCCGCCTCGTGGATGCGGTTCTCCTGCACCAGCTGCAGCCACTGCGGAATGGCGTTGTGCACCGGGCACTTCCAGCTGCAGTAGGGGTTGCCGCAGTCCAGGCAGCGGCCGGCCTGGTACTGCGCGTCTTCCTTGCCGAATTTTCCGTACAGCTCACCCCAGTCGCCGGACGTGCGCAGTTCCACCGGAATGCGTTGCGGCATGGTGCGGGGCAGGTCGAGGAACTGGAAGGCGTGCTTGCGGCTCATGGCGGGCTCTGTGGTGTTTTCCGGATGCCGGCCAGCGGCCGGCACTACAGCGGTGGGGAGGTCGGGGCGCCAGCTGCGGACGGCGCCCCGCCTTGTCACGCCGCGCGGCGGAGGGTTTCGGTCAGCGACTCGATGCTGGCGGCCTTGGGTTTGACCAGCCAGAACTTGCCGATGTAATCGCGGAACTCGTCCAGGATCTGCTGCGCCCAGATGCTGCCGGTCAGCTCGCGGTGGCGGCCGATCAGGCGGTGCAGGTGCTGGCGGTAGTTCTCGAAGCCCTCGGCCGATACGCGGTGGATGTCGATCAGCTCGTGGTTGTAGCGGTCGACGAAATCGCGGTCGACGTCCAGCACGTAGGCCAGGCCACCGGTGAAGCCGGCGCCGAAGTTCAGGCCGACCTTGCCCAGCACCAGCACCACGCCATCGGTCATGTACTCGCAGCAGTGGTCGCCGGCACCTTCCACCACCGCCAGCGCGCCGGAATTGCGCACTGCGAAGCGCTCGCCCGCGCGGCCGGCGGCAAACAGCTCGCCACCGGTGGCGCCGTACAGGCAGGTGTTGCCGATGATGGCGGTGCTGCGGGCCTCGAAGCGCGCGCCGCGCGGCGGGCGCACCACCAGGCGGCCGCCGGCCATGCCCTTGCCGACGTAGTCGTTGGCTTCGCCTTCCACTTCCAGGTGCAGGCCACCGACGTTGAAGGCGCCGAAGCTCTGCCCGGCGCTGCCACGGAAGCGCAGTTCCAGCGGGGCGTCGGCCATGCCCTGGTTGCCGTGCGCGCGGGCCACGGCACCGGCCAGGCGGGTGCCGATGCTGCGGTCGGTGTTGTGGATCAGGAAGCGGTGTTCGCCGCCCTGCTTGTGCTCGATGGCCGGCGCCAGCAGGCCGTCCATCTGCGTGGCCAGGCTGTCCGGCGATTCGTACAGGCGCTGCGCGGCGCAGTGGCTGCCTTCGTACGTGGCATCGGCGAGCAGGCGCGACAGGTCCACGCGCACGCCCTCGCGCGGGGCGGCCTCGATCTGCCGCAGCAGGTCGGTGCGGCCGACGATCTCTTCCAGCGAACGCGCGCCCAGGTAGGACAGCCAGCCACGCACTTCCTCGGCCAGCAGGCGGAAGAAATTCTCCACGCGCTCGGGCTGGCCGGTGAAGTGGTTCTCGCGCAGGCGGTCATCCTGGGTGGCCACGCCGGTGGCGCAGTTGTTGAGGTGGCAGATGCGCAGGTACTTGCAGCCCAGCACGATCATCGGGCCGGTGCCGAAGCCGAAGCTGTCGGCGCCCAGCAGCGCGGCCTTGACCACGTCCAGGCCGGTCTTCAGGCCACCGTCGGTCTGCAGCAGGGTGCGCCCGCGCAGGTCGTTGGCGATCAGCGCCTGATGCGCTTCGGCCACGCCCAGCTCCCACGGGCCACCGGCATAGCGGATCGAGCTGACCGGCGAGGCGCCGGTGCCGCCGTCATGGCCGGAGATGGTGATCAGGTCGGCACCCGCCTTGACCACGCCGGCGGCAATCGTGCCCACGCCGGCATGGCTGACCAGCTTCACCGACACCAGCGCGGTCGGGTTGACCTGCTTGAGGTCGTAGATCAGCTGGGCCAGGTCTTCGATGGAATAGATGTCGTGGTGCGGCGGTGGCGAGATCAGGCCGATGCCCGGCCGGGCGTAGCGCAGGCGCGCGATCAGTTCGTTGACCTTGTGGCCCGGCAGCTGGCCGCCCTCGCCAGGCTTGGCCCCCTGCGCGACCTTGATCTGCAGCACTTCGGCGTTGACCAGATACTCGGCGGTGACGCCGAAGCGGCCCGAGGCCACCTGCTTGATCTTGCTGCGCTTTGCGGTGCCATAGCGGGCGGGATCCTCACCGCCTTCGCCGGAATTGCTGCGGCCGCCAAGGCGGTTCATGGCGATGGCCAGTGCTTCATGCGCTTCCGGCGACAGTGCGCCGAGGCTGATGGCGGCGGTGTCGAAGCGCGGGAACAGCGTGCTGGCCGGGGCGACCTCGTCCAGCGGCGTCGGCGTGGCCGCCGGCACCAGTTCCAGCAGGTCGCGCAGTGCCGACGGCGGCCGTGCATGCACGGCATCGCAGTACTGCTGCCACGCACGCGCGTCACCGCTGCGCGCCGCGCGCTGCAGGGTGGTGACCACGTCCGGGTTGTACATGTGGTACTCGCCGCCGTGCACGTACTTCAGCAGGCCGCCGACATCCACGTCCTGCTGCGCGTCCCAGGCCTGGCTGCACAGTTCGCGTGCATCGCCATCCAGGCGTGCGAAACCGGCGCCACCGATGCGCGAGGCGGTATCGGGGAAGCACAGGTCCACGACCTCCGGTTCCAGGCCGATGATCTCGAACAGCTGCGCACCGCGGTAGCTGGCCACGGTGCAGATGCCCATCTTCGAGATGATCTTCGACAGGCCCTTGTAGACACCCTTGCGGTAGCGGCGGCCGATCTGCGACTGCTCACCGCCCTTGCTCAGCTTGAGGATGCCGCGGCGACCGAGGTCGAACAGCGTCTGGTAGGCCAGGTACGGATACACCGCGGTGGCGCCGAAGCCGAGCAGGCAGGCCATGTGGTGCGGGTCGCGCGCGGTGCCGGTCTCGACGATCAGGTTCACATCGCAGCGCAGGCCCAGCCGCGAGAGGTGGTGATGGATGGCACTGGTGGCCAGCAGCGCATGCACCATCGGCCGCCCGGCCACCGGGTAGCGGTCGGACAGCAGCAGCATCACCATGCCATCGCGCGCGGCCTGCTCGGCCTCGGCGCAGATGCGTTCGATACCGGCGCGCAGGCCTTCATCTTCGCTGTAGGACAGGTCGAGCAGGCGGTTGGCCTGCACGTACTGGTCCATCTTCAGCAGCTGGCGCAGCTTGCGCTGGCTCAATACCGGCGAATTGAGGATGACGTGGTTCACCGTCTCCGGGCCGGCATGGAAGATGTTGGTCTCCTTGCCGAGCTGGGTGGACAGGGACATCGCGCAGTCTTCGCGCAGCGGGTCGATCGGCGGGTTGGTGACCTGCGCGAAGGCCTGGCGGAAATAGTCGTACAGCGGGCGGCTGCGCTGGCTCAGCACCGCCATCGGCGTGTCATCGCCCATCGAGCCAGTGGCTTCCTGCTCGGTCTCGGCCAGCGGACGCAGCACCTGCTCCACTTCCTCGCTGCTGAGCTGGTAGAGCTTGTGGTAGCTGCGCAGGGTGCCTTCGTCGAAGGGTTCTTCCACCAGCGACGGGTCGATCAGTTCGGTCTGCAGGTAGGTGACGCCCTGCTGCAGCCACTGCTTGTAGGGGGCGCGGCCGCGGTTGATGCGGTCCACTGCGTCGGAGTCGAGCAGGTCGCCACGCTTGAGGTCGATGGCCACCATCTCGCCGGGGCCGAGCTTGCCTTTGCGCACCACGCGCTCGGTCGGCACTTCCCACACGCCCGCTTCGGAGGCGACCAGGAAGTGGCGGTCGGCGGTCAGCATCCAGCGCGCCGGGCGCAGGCCGTTGCGGTCCAGCGTACACACCGCATAGCGGCTGTCGCAGGCGACGATGCCGGCCGGGCCGTCCCACGGCTCGCTGTTCAGGCCGTGGAACTCGTAGAACGCGGCCAGGTCCGGATCCTTGAATTCCAGCGACTGGGTGGCTGGCGGCACCAGGATGCGCAGCGCCTGGATCAGCTCCATGCCACCGGCCACCATCAGCTCCAGCATGTTGTCCAGGCTCTGCGAATCCGAACCGTGCATGGAGATGACCGGGTCGAACTCGGCGATGTCGAAGCGCGGCGTCTTCCACACCTTGCTGCGCGCCTGCGCCCAGCGCCGGTTGCCTTCGATGGTGTTGATCTCGCCGTTGTGGGCGAGCATGCGGAACGGGTGCGCCAGCGGCCAGCGCGGCAGCGTGTTGGTGGAAAAGCGCTGGTGGAACACGATGGCGCTGGAGGCCAGTTCGCGGCGCTGCAGGTCCGGATAGAAGCGGCTGAGCTTGTCCGGCAGCACCATGCCCTTGTAGCTGATCGCATCCGGGGTGAGGGTGGTGACGTAGAAGTCGGCGTGTTCGCGCAGCTGTTGTTCGCTGCGGCGACGGGCCAGGAACAGCGCCAGCGCGAAGCCGCCGTCATCCTGGCCGACGCCGGCGTCGACGAACACCTGTTCGATACGTGGCAGGGTATCGCGCGCCAGCTGGCCGCAGACGCTGTCGTCGGTGGGTACCTCGCGCCAGCCGGCGACCTTGCAGCCCACCGCTTCCACCTGCGCCTGCAGCTGTGCACGGCAGGCCTGCGCTGCGTCGGCCGCATGCGGCAGGAACACCAGGCCGGCGGCGAAGCGTGCAGCGACGCTGATGCCGGCCTCGCTGGCCAGCAGTTTCAGGAACGCATCGGGGCGACGCAGCAGCAGGCCGCAGCCATCACCGGTCAGGCCGTCGGCGGCGACGCCGCCACGGTGGGTCATGCGTGAGAGCGCGGCGATGGCGGTATCAACCAACAGGCGCGATGGTTGATCGTCGAGCTGGGCGACCATGCCAAACCCACAGGCATCGCGCTCGGAGCGCGGGTCGTAAAGCCCTTGGCGGTTGCGGGGGGCCATCTCTACCTCGATGCGTGATGAATTGAACGGGGACACTCAAGCCCGCTCAATCCCTGGAGCGCATCGTGAGGCCACCGGATGCCTCGACTAGATCACAGGTTGCTGCAACGCCGCAATACACGGTTGCAGGTGCAACAGAACGCGCCGGCAACCCAGTGCCGGCGCGGGGCCGGACTCAGCCGCAGCGCGCACCGCTGACCGCGCCCTTGTCGTCCACTTCGATGTTCAGGCGGTCGCCGAGGAACTCCATCGTGGCCACATCATTGGGCTTGAGTACGCGCACCTGGCTGGCGCCGGCATCTTCCTGGGCCTGCTTGCCGAGGGCATCGGTGTACGCCTGGCCGACCAAGCTCTGCACCTGGCTGGCATCGCAGGTGCCGACCGGCGGCGCTTCGGTGGCCTTGCCGGCGTCGTCGGCCGGTGCCTTGGCGGCCTCGGCGGCCTGCTGGGCATGGGCCGTGGCCGAATCCTGTTCATCCAGCGCCGGTGCCTGGCAGGCGGTCAGGGCCAGCACGGCCGGCAGCAACAGGACGGAGAGCGAACGGGCGCGAATCGGAAACGACATCATGACTCCGGAAGGGGTTGTGAAAGCCCGAGCATAGCGGCGAACCGACCCTCACGTGTTTGTCTTGTGTTATCGACAGGATCACTGCGCCGCACCGGTGACACTGCCGGACATGCCAACACCCGCCACTCCGGAACAACAGGCCGCGCGCGCTGCGGGCCTGCGCTATGTCGATGACACCCAGCCCGGCATCAGCCGCCGCCGCGCTGGCAAGGGCTTCAGCTACCGCGATGCCGATGGCCACGTGCTACGCGATGCCACCACCCTGCAACGCATCCGTGCGCTGGCGATTCCGCCGGCCTACACCGCGGTGTGGATCTGCGCCCATGCCAATGGACACCTGCAGGCGACCGGCCGCGATGCGCGCGGACGCAAGCAGTACCGCTATCACGCCGACTGGGCCAAGGAGCGCGACGCCGGCAAGTTCGACCGCATCATTGCCTTTGGTGAGTCCCTGCCTGCACTGCGGCGGCGGTTGTCGCGCGATCTCAAGCGGCCCGGCTTCCCGAAAGAGAAAGTGCTGGCCATGGTGGTCGCGCTGCTGGCCGACACGCTGGTGCGGGTGGGCAACGAAACCTATGCGCAGCAGAACCGTTCGTTCGGGCTGACCACACTGCGCAACCGCCATCTGGAACTGCTGCGCGGCGGCCGGGTGCGCATGCGCTTCCGCGGCAAGTCCGGGCAGCTTCAGGAAGTGACCGTGGGCGACCGCAGGCTGGGGCTGCTGGTACGCCGCCTGCAGCAGCTGCCGGGGCAGGCGCTGTTCCAGTACCGCGATGACGATGGTGCGCTGCAGCCGGTGGATTCCGGCGCGGTGAACGACTACCTGCGCGAGGTGATGGGCGAGGACTTCACCGCCAAGGATTTCCGCACCTGGGGCGGCACGGTGGCGGCGGTGCAGGCGTTTGCCGCCACCGAGCTGCCGGAACCGGCCAGCCAGCGCGCGCTGGCGCAGGCGCAGCGCGCGGTGGTGTGCGAAGTGGCATCGCTGCTGGGCAACACGCCGGCGGTGTGCCGCAAGGCCTACATCGACCCGTGCGTGTTCGCCGGCTGGGAGCGCGGCGAACTGGCCAAGCTGGCCGGCCTGCGCGGGCCTCGCCAGTGGGAACAGGCCACCCTGCGCGTGCTGCGCAGGGCGCGCCGGCTCAGCCGCAGTAGATCGCGGTGATGTTGTTGGTGCGGCCCTTCTCGATGGTCAGGCGGTCACCGCCTTCGCTGGCCGGCGGCACCCGCGGGCCGTCGTGGCGCAGCACCCGCACGTGCAGGCTGTCGCTGTCCACGCGTGCCCGCGCCACGGTGGCGTCCGAAGCGGCCAGTCCGAGTGCGCCGCGGACCATGTCGCTGTGGCACTGGCCGGAAATCACACCGTCGATCGGCTGCACCTGGGCTATGGGCGAGCTGCTGCAGGCCGCGAGGGCAACGGTGAGTACAGCCACGCTGAATGCGCGCATCATGGTGCAGCTCCGTGGTGGTGAGGGCGCCAGCGTGACGCCCGCTGTGTGGTGATCGCATGAATGGCCCGCCCGCATCGCAGCGACGGTGCGGGTGTGCGGCGTGTCAAAGCCCTGTTCGACCGCCTGGGGTAGGCTGCCCATTCCCGATCACGTTCAAGGAAAGATCATGCCGGAGATGGATATCAACGCAGCGGCCGATGAAGTCGTCGCCCTGTTGCGGCAGAACGACGCCCTTGGCGCGGCCGCGCGCCTGCAGGCCCTGCACAACGGCCAGAGTGCGGTGGTGCAGGAATCGCTGGATCGCTACATCGCGGCGCGGGGTGCCACCGAGCTTGAGGCGCTGCGACGGAGCGGTGGCGTATCCGCCGCGGATGCGGCCACGGTCAACCCGATGCTGGAGCGCCTGGGTGAGGCGACGCGCCCTCCGCGCATGCCCGATGCAGCAGAGACCGCGGGCCTGAGCCAGGCCCAGCAGTACGACGTGTACGGCAGCATCGTGGCCCAGCGCGGCAACGCCGCAGCGCACGATGCGATGGCCACCCAGGATCGTGTGGTGCTGGGGTTGCGTGATGAGAACCGCACGACCGAGGCGCGCGGGCGTGGTGTCTACGACGACCGCATCGTGGTGCTGTGGAAGGATGCGCAGGGCCACGGCCATGTGCGCGAGTTCAACCAGGCCACGACAGAGCCGACGGCCCAGTACGACGGTCACGCCAAGACCACGCCACGCAGCCCCGGCTTCGGCAACGTGGCGCCGCGTACCAAGACCGAGGGCGAGGACGTCAACGGCGACCGGGTCAAGGATCTTGGACGGTTGGGCGAAGGCACCACCGAGATGCGCGCGACCACGCATCCGCGCAACGGCCATCCCGATGAGTTCGCGTTGCGTCCTTCGCAGGCGGCCATCACCGCCGGTGCTGGCCGGGTGGAGCGCGACAGCAATGGTGATGGCTGGTTCGATGCCCGCGATACCCAGGGCGTGCAGGACCTCAACGATACCTTCAAGATCCATCGTGGCAGCCGGTCCAACACCGATTCGGCGGGCTGCCAGACCATCGGCGGCGGCGAGTACGACGACTTCGTGGCGACGGTACGCGGTACTCCTGGGCAGAACCGTTGGCAGTATGTGCTGACCTCGGTTGCGCCGGGCCAGGCGCGCGAGCTGGGACAGGACGCGCCGCTCGCGGCCAATGGCGATCCCCGGCAGCCGCAGCATCGCGACCATGCCCTGCAGCAGCAGATCAGCACGCACCTGCAGGCCTTGGGCGGACGCTACGCCGAGCACGCCGATGAATACAGTCTGGTGATGCTGCGCGAAGCGAAGGCCGCAGGCATCACCCGGGTCGACCAGATCGTGGCCAGCAATCCCAGTGGTGGCCGCGCCGCGGGCGAGACACTGTTCCTGGTGCAGGGCAGTCCGGGCGATCCTGCGGCAGTGCGCGCAGGCGTCAACGCAGCCGAAGTGCGCGAGACCACGGTGGAAACCAGCCTGCGCCAGCTGCAGCAGCAAGCGCGCGAACAGGGTGCGCCGGCGCCAGCGCCTGCACAGCAGCAGGAAGCGCCGGCGATGGGAGGGCGTTGAACGATGGCCCGTCAACCCTTGATGTCCGGTCTGCCGTTGGCGCTGCTGCTGGCGTGCAGCGCATGTGCGCCTGCCGGTGAGCGCACCGCTGCAGCCCCGGTTGCCACGCCCGCAGCGGCGCCAACCGCGCAACCTTCTTCGCTCGATCGTGGCCTGCCCGGGTTGCCGGAAGCCTCCGGCAGCGCGCATGCCGGAGGCCGTCACGGCGCGCTGCCCGAGCCCGCCCGGCGGGTACTGCAGCAGCTGAAGTGCGACGTCGCCGGCGCGCACGACGCGCTGGTGGTTTCGATTCCGGGGCAGCAGGGCGAGGCCGACGTCATGGTGACCGACCAGAGTGGACCGCGCTTCCGCTACTGGTTGCGCTCGTTCTCCGGCGGTGGCGGGAAAACCGGCTATCTGGTGCAGTTGAAGGGGTGCCCGGCCAGCACCACCGGCATGCGTGCCTATATCGCTGAGGCAACCGGACCGCTGCAGGACGTCACCGGCGCACTGCTGGCGCAGGCCAGCCTGCCGGATGACACGGCGTTGGCGGCCTACCAGGACAATGGGGCGGGTGAACTGTTTGCTTTCACCGGGCAGCTGGACAAGGTGCCGGTGCTGCGCTGGGTGCTCGAAGCTGATCCAGACCAGCCGCTGGGCGAGGACGCGCGCACCTTCGACCATGGCAATGCCGTGCATGCCGGATTCCTGCGCTGGAACCAGGATCATTTCGAGGTGACGCAGACCCTCCCCGCAGCGCTATGGCCGTGCAACGATGGACCGCTGCTGCCCTGCACGGGCGACCGCTTTGTCATCGGCCGCTGAGGCAGCGCCGGCGTGGAAGTCGGCGATACGTGGAATGAAGCGCTGCGGATTGGCGCCGACCAGGTTGGTCAGCACCACCACCGCCACGCCGCGCTCGGGATACACCACGAAGGCCGAGCGTGCACCGCCGATGCCGGCGACCTGCAGGTCGGGCGTTGCCTGCAGCACGGGCCAACCGCCGGCCCAGGGGCCGGCACGACCATCGGCCAGACGCTCTGCCGACCACATGCGTGCACGCGCGGCGTCACCCAGCAGGCGGCCTTCGGTCAGTGCGACCAGCCAGCGTGCGGTGTCGTCGGCGGTGGTGAGGATGCCGCCGCCGGCCCACAGTGAGGGCGGTATGTCGTAGAACCAGTGCGACAGGCGTGGCGGCGTATTGGCTGCATCGGTCGCGCGCGGCGCCAGGCTGTACATCGTCGCCACATCCGGAATCAGGTCGTAGCTGTCGCCGAAGGTGGTGCGCGCCATGCGCGCGCCGCTGAACTGGGCAGTGGCGAGGAAGCGCTCGTAGGGCATGCCTGATTGCTGCGCGATGATCCGCGCCAGCAGCACGTAGTTGGTCTGGTTGTAGGCAAAGCGCTGCCCGGGTGCGGCGTCGACCGGGCGCGCGGTGACCGCCGCCCATGCCTGCGCCTCGGACCCACCGCCCAGCAGTCCCTTCGCATCGAGGATGTCTGGAAGGCCCGAGGTGTGGGCCAGCAGTTGGCGCAGGCGCACGTCCTTCCATGCCGCGGGAAGATCATCCAGGTAGCGCGAGGCGGGCGCGTCCAGATCCAATCGCCCCTGTTCGGCCAGCTGTGCGATGGCCACCCCGGTGAACGCCTTGGTGGCGGAGTTGAGCGGGAAGCGGGTGTCGCGCGAGGCGAGCACGCCGTTCTCCACATTGGCCAGCCCGTAGGCTTCGGACAATACGATCTGGCCATCCTTGACCACTGCGATCTGCAGCCCGGGAATGCGCTCATCGCGCATGATCTGCCGGATCAGGCGGCGGGTCTGGTCGTTGGCCTGGTCCTGGCTGGCTGACACAGTGGGCAGGGGCAGGGCGGCGAACGGCAGGGCGCTGATGAGCATGAGCACGACTCGAAGCGTTGGGCGGAACATGCGGGAGTCCGGCGGGCGTCGAGGATCGGATGCAGTGGGCGCGGAAAAGGTTTAAGCGGAACCTGTGTTGCGTGGGCAGGTTCCGGGCTGGCGCGCAGGCCGCGCACGCGGCTAGCGGATGCGGGAGGGCGACCGCCCGAACTGCCGCTTGAACGCGGCGCTGAAGCTGCTGGTATGGGCGTACCCGGCAAGGCTGGCCGCCACGTCCACCGATACCCGCCGTTGCAGCAGCGCATCGTGTGCCCGTTGCAGGCGCAATGCACGCAGCCAGGCGGCGATGCTGCTGCCGTGCAGCTGCTGGAAGGTGCTTTGCAGGTCGACGGCGTTGGTTCCCAGCCTGCGTGCCATCTGGTTGATGGTCAGGCCATCGGCCTCGCCGCTCTGCAGCCACTGCTGCAACTGGTCCACGCAACGCCGCAGATGCGCGCTGGGGGCAGGCGCGTCGCGTTCGGCGACCACGGATCGGATCGCGCTGGCCGCGACGTCCAGCGCAAAGCTCTCGCGCTGCAGGCTGGCCAGCAGAGGCGGCTCCGCCGCTTCTGTCCCGAACAACGCAGCGGCTCGCCGCAGCAGCGGCGCAGGCGGCTGCCATGCCTGGTTGCGCGCGTGGCTCAGGCGCAGGCGGCTGAGTCCGGCCGACGCAATGCCATCGAGCTGGCGCGACAACCAGTCCTGGCCGAGGTGCAGGCTGACCTTGGTTTCCTCACGACCCGCCTGCCAATGGCGCTGGAACGCTTCCTCCTCGCGAAGGTGGACCAGCATCGCCGGGTTCCCGGCCCGGCGGCTGTCCATCTGCAGGCGCTGGTTGGCGATGACCACTTCGGCCTGCCCCTGCAGCAGGAAACTGGCGGTGAGGCCCGCAGGCAGGCAGTTCTGGCTGCGGCCGCCGACCATGTCCTGGCTGCGGCTGAGATAGAGCACCAGGCCGCAGTCCATCGACTGCACCTGCTGCCAGCCGGCCAGCACCGGCAGCGCATCGGGAAGGCCCGATTCAAAGTCGACCCGGCCGCCCAGCGCGTGCGCGGCGCTCATCAGTTCGGCGCAGGAATAGACCTGCATGCAAGGCACCCACGGAATGCTGTCGTGCCTAAATTTTCTTTCGTCGCGCCTAAACTTTCAACGGTATTGCAAATTATTCTCATTTGCGGGGCGGGTCGCCGCCCCTTTTCCCTGTTCAGCAACAAGGTCGATGGCAATGGGTCTGGTGATCAACGAGGCGGTGGTGCTGCGTGCCGTCTTCCACGGGGCGGTGGATGCGGACCAGATCCGGTACTGGCTGGACCGCGTGCAGGCGCTGATCGCGGCCCGCCGTCCCTTCTACTTCGTCGCCACCACCGCGCCCGGTGCCACCTTCTGCGACGACTACCGTGCGCTGCAGGCAGTCTGGTACAAGCAGTACAAGGCCGCCTTCCGGCAGTACTGCCAAGGCCTGGTACGCATCGCCAGCAGCGCCGCCGAGCAGCTGCGGCTGGATGCGCCGGCGCTGCACGCGGCCTGGGCCGTACCCTATTTCGTCACCACCGATGCCGGCGCGGGCATGCGCTGGATTGGCGAGCAGCTGGAGCAGGCCGATGCGCACTGAGCGCGCCGCCGCCTCGCCGTTCGGCCTGGGCGTGATCGTTGCGCTGTACATGGCACATGCACTGCCCCTGTACTTCTACAACGTGGCGGTGCCGGCCATCCTGCGCAGCCAGGGCGTGGATCTGCGCTGGATCGGCATGCTGTCGCTGCTGTACCTGCCGTGGGCGCTCAAATTCCTGTGGGCACCCCTGGTCGACCGCTGGCATCTGCCGGCCCTCGGCCGCCGCCGCAGCTGGCTGTGGCTGACCCAGTTGCTGCTGCTGTCCGGAATACTGGTGCTGGCCTTCACCGGCCTGGACCATGGCCTGACAGTGTTCGTGCTGGTCGGCATGTGGATCTCGACCATCGCCGCTACCCAGGACATCGCCATCGACGGCTACACCGTGGAGGCGCTGGCTCCCGCCGAGCACCGGCTGGGCAGCATGGCGCAGAGCGTCGGCGTGGCCCTGGGCAGCATGATCGGTGGCGCCGGCGTGCTGTGGCTGTATGAAACCCGCGGCTGGAACGTGGCCCTGCTCAGCCTGGCTGCAATGAGCGCGCTGACCCTTCTGGCGGTACAGCAGATCAATGAAACGCCGGCCAGGCCCGACGCGCCGCGGCCGAGCGTCCTGCGCGCGCTGCGCCGTCAGGAGCTGCGCTGGGCGCTGTTGCTGATCGTGCTGTACCGGGTGGTCGAAGCACCGGCCATGGCAATGATCAATCCGCTGCTGGTGGACCAGCAGTTCAGCCTGACCGAAATCGGGCTGCTGATCTCGGTCGGGGGCGCCGGTACCGGCATGCTGGCAGCCGTTGCGGCAGCCTGGCTGCTCAAGCATCGGCGCGCCGAGCAGCTGCTGATGCATGCCGGCTGGTGGCGCACGGCGCTGTATGTGCTGTTGGCGCTGATGCTCTACAGCGGCGCGGTGGCGACGTCACGGCTTGGCCTGGGCGCGCTGGTGATCGCCCTGCTGGCCCTGCGCTATGTGGCGATGACCAGCCTGTATGCCTTGTTCATGAGGGTCAGTTCGCGGCAACAGGCCGGCACCGACTTCACCCTGCTGGTGTGCTTCGAGCTGCTGGTCAATTTCATCGGCGGCGCATTGTCCGGCTTCCTCGCCAAGGGCATGGGCTACCCCACCTACTACATCGCGCTGGCCACGGTTTCGGCGCTTGGACTGTTGCTGTGCGGGCCGCTGATGCGCCGCTTCGCAGCACCTGTGAACTCCCCCTGATACGCAACGAGGACACCATGCGGCATACCGCAGCAACCCTTCCGCTGGCTGTGCTGGCGATGGCCATCAGTGGCCAGCTGGCGGCGCAGAATGCGTCCGCTACGGCCGGCACCCGGCAACTGGATGCGGTGAGTGTCACCGCCGTGCGAGGCGCACGCAGCGTGGCCGAGATCGCCGGCACCGTATATGCCATCGAGCACGAACAGATTGTCCAGCAGATCACCGCCGGGCGCAGCACGGCCGACATCCTCGGCCAGCTGGTGCCGTCGCTGGCGCCGGCCAGCGGGACCACCAGCAACTACGGCATGACCATGCGCGGCCGCAGCGTGCAGGTGATGATCGATGGCGTGCCGCTGACCGGCGCACGCGATGGGTCGCGCCAGCTCAACAGCATCTCGCCGACCATGATCGAGCGCATCGAGGTGATCTCCGGCGCCACCGCGCTGTATGGCGCCGGTGCCAGTGGCGGCATCATCAACATCATCACCCTGCAGTCCGGCGAGCAGCCGGTGCAGCTGGCCAGCCAGTTCGGTCTGCGCAGTCCTTCGCACCTGTCCAGTGACACGTTGGCCTGGAACGCCGCGCAGACCATGACCGTGCGCGGCGATCAGTTCAGTGGCGCGTTCGGCTTCGCCTATGGCCGGCAGGGCGCCTCGCTGGATGCGCATGGCCGCCGCATCGGCCCGGAGATCGCGCAGACCGATCGCCAGGACACCGAGATCCGCGAACTCAATGCGCGCCTGGACTGGACCCCGACGGAAAGCCAGCAGTTCAGCGTCGGTGTCCGCTGGTTCGACGATCAGCAGGACAGCGATCATGGCCCCGACTATGGCCCGCGCCTGGCAGCGCTGTTCAGCCCTGCGTTCACGCCCAGCCACCAGGCGCTGCCCGGCCTGCAGCTGGAGGCACAGCCACGTACGCGCCATCAGGGGGTCAACGCGCAGTACCGCAACCGCGACCTGCCGGGCGGGCAGGAACTGAGCATGGAAGCCTATTACCGCAACGAGCAGGGACGCTGGTTCCCGTCGGTGTCGACCCTGGTGCATCCGGCACTGCGCGGTGGCTTTGCCTACGTGGCGATGCAGTCCAATACCGATATCGATGTGTGGGGCCTGCGCACGGCACTGCACAAGGGTTTCGACGTGGCGGGCCGCAGCCTGCAGCTGTCGTACGGCGTGGATCACGAGCGTGAACAGGACAGCCAGCGCGGGCAGATGTACGACATCAACCGCTTCATCGCCAGCAACGGCCTCGATTACAGGCCGACGGCGCAGTACGCGATGGGACCGGACGTGCGCGTGGACACCACGGGCCTGTTCCTGCAGGCGGACCATGCACTGAGCGAGCGCTTCAGCGTGCAGGCCGGCGTGCGCCACCAGATCCTGCGCAACCGGGTCGAGGATTCGCTTCCCTACACTGAAGCCATCACTGCCGATGCTGTTCCGGGGTATGCGCCGCGCCCGCTGCAGGGTGGACGCGTGCGTCACGCGCAGACTCTGTTCAATGCCGGCGTGGTGTACCGGCTGGATGCATCGCAACAGCTGTTCGCCAACGTCTCGCAGGGCTTCAGCCTGCCCGACACCCAGCGCATGCTGCGCGATGTACCGGCAAGCTTCGTCATCGACAGCCGCAACATCGGCCCGATCAAGGTCGACAGCTACGAGCTGGGCTGGCGCCGCAGCGATGCATCGCTGCAGAGCGCGGTGACCGTGTTCTACAACCGCTCGGACAAGACCGTGCAGTTCAACCGCGACTACAGCGTGTCGGTGGCCGACACCGACGAGCGGGTGTGGGGCGTGGAGGCGAACCTGCGCTACACGCCAGCCACGCAGCTGGAACTGGGCGCGAGCCTTGCCAGCACCCGTGGGCAGTACCGCGATGCTGCCGGACGCTGGCGCGAGCTCAATGCGTTCCGCGTTTCACCGCTGAAGGCCGGTGTGCATGGGCAGTGGCGCTTCGCCAATGACAGCCTGCTGCGGCTGCAGGGGCAGGTGGTGGGCGGAACCGATCGCGCCTGGCGTGATGCACCGGCTGCTGCAATCAGCCCCAGCATCCGCGCAACCCCGGCCGCGAAGATCCACGGCTATGCGGTGTTCGACCTGATCGGCGAAGTACCCGTGGCCGGAGGGCGCTTGAGCGCTGGCATCTACAACCTGGCTGATCGTGACTACCGCACGGTCTATGGCCAGCAGGCCGAGGCGACCTACGGAAAGATGTCCAGCCTTCCGGCGGCGGGGCGGACCTTCTCGATCGGGTACCGGGTGGAGTACTGAGGAAGGCGAGCACCGCCCTACCGTTCGTCGGCCCATGACTTCCGGGGGGTTGACTACAGTTGTCGTCACGCAGAAAGTGACGACACGTGTAGTCAAGGGAGTGGTGTCATGCGTGGCAAGACCATCGGGGACCAGGAGCTGGCCCTGCTGCAGTACATCGATGAACATGCGCCGGCCAGCGTCGGCGAGGTCGCCAGTGGCTACGGGGAGGCCCGTGGCCTGGCCCGTTCCACCGTGCTGACGATGATGGAGCGGCTGCGGGCGAAGGGGTATCTTCAGCGCCAGCAGCAGGACGGCGTCTACCGCTACCAGGCCACCCGTGGCCCGCAGAGCGTACTGCAGGGGGCCGTGGCCCAGTTCGTCGACAACACCCTGCAGGGTTCGGTGTCGCCGTTCGTGGCCTACCTGTCGCAGCGCCAGCAGGTCAGCGACAACGAGCTGGCCGAGCTGGAAGCGCTGGTCGCCCAACTCCAATCGCGTCGCCACGAGGGCTGAGCCATGGACACCACGATGCTGATCCCGATGTTGGAGCGGCTGGGCTGGACCAGCCTGCAGACCGTGCTGCTGGTGGCCCTGGTGTACGGCCTGTGCCGCGCGCTGCCGTCGCTGTCGGCGGCTACCCGCTGCCGCCTGTGGTGGCTGGTGTCGCTGCAGGCCGTGCTCGGCCTGTTCTGGAGCCAGCCGTTGCAGCTGGCCTGGCTGCCGGCCCCCCAGGCCGTGGCGATGACCGCTACCGAAGTGGCCACCGAGGCGCTTCACCCGTTGGCGCCGGAGGCCTCGGCACAGCTGCTGGCCGCGATGCCGATGCCTGCCGCCGAGGTGCCGGCGGTGGCCTGGTGGGCCGTTGCATTGGCCGCGCTATGGCTGTCCGGCGTGCTGCTGATGGCCCTGCGCACCTTCGGTGAGTGGCGCCGCTGCCGCGCACTGCTGGCTGCGGCGTATCCCTGCGAGGATGAGGCGCTGGTGCAGGCCCTGCAGCTGGCCGCCGATGCGCACGGCGTGCGTCCGGCGCCGCGGTTGTGGATGAGTACGCAGGTGGACGCACCGCAGGTGATCGGTCCGTTCCGCCCGGTGCTGCTGCTGCCCGCCGGCGACAACGCGCTGCAGGGCGATGCGCTGGACCTGGCACTGACCCACGAACTGCAGCACCTGCAGCGGCGTGACCTGCAGTGGGGCCTGCTGCCCGCACTGGCCCAGCACCTGTTCTTCTTCCACCCGCTGCTGCGCCTGTCGGTGCGCGAATACGCCCAGGCCCGCGAGGAAGCCGTGGATGCGGCCGTGGTTGGCCAGCACGGCGCCAGCCGCCAGGCCTATGGCCGCCTGTTGCTGCAGCTGGGCGTGGCCCCGCAGCCGCATCTGGGTGTGGCCAGCGCCGCACCGAGCACCACCAGCCTCAAGCGTCGCCTGCTCTCGCTGCAGCCGCGCCGGGCCTGCCCGCGCATCCTGGCGATGGCGCTGACCGCTGTGGTGGTGGTGGTGGGCGTGGCGCCGATGCGGCTGGTCGCAGCGCCGGTGCCGCCGGCCCCGCCCGTGCCTCCTGCAGCACCGAAGGCCGTGGTGCCGCCGCCGCCGAAGGCACCGGAAGCACCGCCCGCACCACCTTCGGCCGCGCGCGTTCCGGCCGTGCCGGTGGCCCCCGCGCCGCCCGCCGAGCCGGCTGACGTCGAGGCGCTGTCCGGTCCGGACGATGCGGATGTGGCGGTCGACGTGGATGTCGATGTCGATACCGGCATGCACGGTGAACACACGACCTCCCGCACCACCTCCATCACCACCTACGGCCGCCTGGACCTGGGCAAATCGCCGCCGGAGGCCTTCGTGCTGGTCGATGGCGATTCGACTTTCGCCAACGGCGGCATGGACGATGTGACGGTAGCCCGCAGGCAGCTCGGCAAGGGCCCGGCGCTGTGGTTCCGCAAGGGTGACAAGCGCTACGTGGTGCGAGATCCGATGATGATCCAGACCCTGCAGCGTGCCTATGCCGGTGCAGCGGACCTCGGTCGCCAGCAGAGCGAGCTGGGCCGCCAGCAGAGTGCGCTGGGTCGCCAGCAGAGCGACCTTGGCAAGCAGATGGGTGAGATGGGGCGTCTGCAGGGCGAGGAGGCGCGTCGCATGGCGCTGGCCGCAGCGGAGGCCGCGCGCAGTGCGATGGCCGCGCATGACATCAACCGCGAAGCGGCGGCGGAAGCGGCGAAAGCGGCGCGGGGCGCGACCAACGACGCGGCGGTTGCGCGTGAGGCCGCACGTGAGGCTGCCGCCGAGGCGCGTCGTGCGATGCAGGAAGTGGACAACGAAACCGCGCGTGCCAGCCACACCCGTGCCATGCAGCGTGTGGCCAGCCAGCAGTCTGAACTGGCCAGCCGCCAGGCCGCGCTGGGCAGCCAGCAGGCCGCGTTGGGCGAGCGCCAGGCGCGCGTGCATGCGCAGGCATCGCAGCAGGCACAGCAGGTGATCGCGCGCGCACTGGCCAGCGGCAAGGCCGAGCGACTCTGATCGGTAGTGCCGGCCGCCGGCCGGCAATGTGGGGTGCCGGCCWGCGGCCGSCACTACCCTGGGAACATCAACCGCAGCTGGCGCGCTCGATGCGGTTCTGCGCGTCCACCTGCACGGTCACGCGGTCCTGGCGGAAATCCATGGTCACCGCCATGCCCGGCTTGACCACCCGCGCGTTGCGGGCGCCGCTGTCGGCCACCAGCTTCTTGATGGTGGCTTCGTCGGCGGTCTTGCCGGTGAAGGCGTCCAGCGCCTCCGGCCTGCATTCGTGCGCGGCATCGGCCACGGGTGCTGGCGCGGGATCGTGGGTGGTGCTGCTGCCGGCATGACTGCAGGCGGCCAGCGGCAGGATGGCGAGCAGGACAAGGGGGTTGAGGCGCATCGTCGGGCTCCAGGCGTGGATGGTGGCGGCAGTGTCGCCGCTGCCACCGTCAGGCCGTGTCAACGCCTACTGCCCGACCAGCGCCAGCGTCTCGCGCTCGCGTTGCTCCTCGCGTACCAACCGCTGCAGCAGCAGGGCCAGGGTCACCACGTCCTGGTGGTTGTGGTCGGCCACCCGGCGCAGGTTCACCGCGTCGCCGCCGCGCAGGAAACGCAGCCATGCACCGGGGGCCTCCGAGCCGGGCAGGTCATCCTCGCGCACCACGCGCAGCAGCTGGCGCTCGATGGTGGACAACTTGCAGTTCTCCCACGTGCCGCGATAGCGGCGGCGGGTCGGATAGAGCAGATCAATGTGATCCAGCGCCGTGATCGGGCACCGCTGGCGGGCCAGTCGGTAGCGGGCCTTCAGCAGCGGTGCGTCGTAGCTGCGGCCGTTGTAGCTGCAGAACACGGTGGACGGCTGCAGCCAGCTGGCGAACGTCGCCAGCATCGCGTCTTCGGCGGCCATGGTGGACATCAGAAGCTGGCGGATGCGCAGGCCTTCACCGCGTTGCGGGCACACATGCCAGTCGGCGGCGCCGATCATGAAGGCGCGGGTGCCGGTGCCGCCGGCCAGGCCCGTGGTCTCGGTATCGAAGAACAGCAGGTCGCGCGGGGCTACGTATTCGCCTTCGCGGCGGGCGAAATCCAGCGACAGCGGCTGTGCCGGAATGGGCTGCGGCTGCAGCGATTCGATCAGGAACAGGCCCGGTGCGATCTCCTCACCGGGCAGCTGGCGATCCTGCGCGCTGGCGCGTGCCGGCGCGGCTCCACCGCGCGAACGCAGGCCGAGCAACCGATGCAGGCTGCCCACCTCTGGTTGGCGCAGCGATGCCGGTGCAGCAAGGGGCGCCGCTGCGCCAGTCGGCTTGTGGCGGATTTCCTGTTCGACCCAGGCGAACACCGAGCGCTCGGCCGGTGGTTGCCGTGCATCGTTGGCGGCCACGGGTGCGGGGGGCGCAGGCGTTGCATCCGGCGCCGCCGGCGTGGCCGCTTTCGGGTCGCCGGCCTGCCTGCGCAGCAGGCGCAGCTTGTCCAGGCTCAGGCTCACGGTGCCAGCAGCTCCATCGGATCGCGCACGGTCACCACCACGTCGGGCACATGCTGGCAGGCCTCGGCATCGAACAGGTCGAGCACGCGCAGCGCCAGCGCACGCGGCGAAGTTTCATCCTCTTCCTGCGCCGCCAGTACCGGGCCGACACAGGCCGGGCACCCGGCCTTGCAGTCGCAGCGCTGTACCAGTTCGCGCGCGCGCTGCACCAGCTCGGCCTGGCGCTGCCACAGCGGCTCGCTGAGGCCGACGCCGCCGGGGAAGTTGTCGTACAGGTAGACGGTGGGCACGAACTCCTGCAGCAGCTCGACGACGCCGGGATCACCCTCGCTGCCGCGCAGCTGGCCACGGCCACTCTGGTCGGCGATCGCGAACCAGGCACCATCGCCGTTGCCGACCGACTTCTGCAGGTCGCGCGCATCGGCCATCACCGCCACGGTGGCGACGATGTGCAGCGCGTAGGCCGCGCCGAGGAAGCCATCCAGCGCATCCTGCCTGCTGGCGAACGCGCGCAGCAGCAGCGCCTGCGGCAGCTGCCACCACACCGCAGTGGTGTGCAGTTCCTGGTCGGGCAGGTTCACCGGGCCGTAGCCGATGTTCTCGTGGGTGTAATAGCGGATCTTCTTGTAGCCGGCCACGCGGCGCACCACATGCACTTCGCCGTGATGTGAATCGCCACGGCCGGCCACACCTCCATCGAAGCGGTCCAGCACCTTGAGCTTGGTGAAGTCGATGCTGTCGGTGTAGTAGTCCACGTGGGTGCGGGTGACGTAGGCCTTGCGGCCGTCCCAGTCCAGCGTTTCCACCTGGTACGGGGTGGACTGCACCATGTGGATCGCGCCTTCGTACAGGGTGAGCGCGGCGGCCGAATAGTCGACCTCGGCGATGATCTGCTGGCGGCCATCGCTGCGGTCGACCACCACGAAGTTGCCGTCGGCCACCGCACGCAGGCTGACCGCGTTGGCCGGGTAGCTGTCGGCGATCCATTCCCAGCGCTCGCCTTCGCGGTGGATGACCTCGGTTTCGGCCAGCGCTTCCAGGAACACTTCGGGGTCGATCGGGCCGAAGCCATCGCCGACCCGGAACGGCAGTTCGAAGGCCGCGCAGCGGATGTGGTCGAACAGGATCAGCGGCTGGTCCGGCGCGATGCGCGCATGTTCGGGCGAGGCTTCGGCGAAGAAGTCCGGATGGCGTACCACGTACTGGTCCAGTGGCTGCGAACTGGCCACCATCACGCCGAGTGCGGGCTGCTGACGGCGACCGGCACGGCCAAAGCGCTGCCAGGTGGCGGCCACGCTGCCGGGGTAGCCGTTGAGGATGACCACGTCCAGGCTGCCGATATCCACGCCCAGCTCCAGCGCCGAGGTGCTGACGATGCCGTCGATGTTGCCGGCGCGCATCGCGCGCTCGGTCTCGCGGCGCTCGGTGGGCAGGTAACCGCCGCGGTAGGCGCGGATGCGGGGTGGCTTGCGCGGGTCGTGGTCGAAGATGTCCTTCAGGTACTTGGTCAGCACCTCCACCATCAACCGGGTCTGCGCGAACACCAGTGTCTTCAGGCCGGACTTGATCGCGATGCGGGCGATGCGGTTGCTCTGCGAGCGCGCCGAGGCGCGCAGGCCGAGGTCCGGATTGATCACCGGCGGGTTCCACAGCAGCACCTGCTTCGGCCCGCTGGGCGCGCCGGACTCGGTAATGGCGGTGACCGGCGCTTCGATGAGTGCCTCGGCATGCGCCTGCGGATTGCCGATGGTGGCCGAGCACAGGATGAACTGCGGTTGCACGCCGTAGAACGCGCAGATGCGCCTGAGCCGGCGCAGCACGTTGGTGACGTGGCTGCCGAACACGCCGCGATAGGTGTGTACCTCGTCGATGACGATGTAGCGCAGGTTCTCGAAGAACTGCGCCCACTTGGTGTGATGCGGCAGGATGGCCTGGTGCAGCATGTCCGGGTTGGACACCACGATGTCGCCGTGCAGGCGGATGGCCTGCCGCGCATCGCCAGGGGTGTCGCCATCGAAGGTGAAGGCCTTCACCCCCAGATCGCCGGCGCGGTTGAGTTCCAGCAGCTCGGCCACCTGATCCTGGGCCAGTGCCTTGGTCGGGAACAGGTACAGCGCCTTGGCCTTGTCCTGCATCGCCGCGCTGACCACCGGCAGGGTGTAGCACAGCGACTTGCCGCTGGCGGTGGGGGTGACGATGGCCACGTGCTCGCCGCGCTGGCTGGCCTCCCACGCTTCGGCCTGGTGGCTGTAGAGCTGTTCGATGCCGCGCGACTTCAGGGCGGCGGCCAGCGCCGGTGGCACCGAACCGGGAATGGGCGCGTAGCGGCCCTCGCGGCCGGGAATGGCGAAGCTGCCGGTGATGCGGTCCTGGTAGCGGCGCTGCAGGCGCGCACTGAGCAGGGCGCCATCGCGGGCGGGCAGGCCGTCGCGGGTGGCGAGCTTCTGCTCGGCATCGGCGGTGCGCTTGGCGAGTTCGTAAGCCATGGAAGATGGAGCCGGGACGGATTGCGAGGGGTCACATGGCACCACATCCACGTCTCAGGATGTGAGACACCGGCGTGGGATGCAGTGAACCGTTCAGAGCGCGGGCGCACGGCGGCTGCTCAACTCGGCCTGCAACCTGCTGCTGCAACGATGCCATTTCCAGGCTTTGTGCAGCAGTTGCCCGGCCTGCCACAGTGCGAAGACTGCCGCAGACGGCCACCACAGAACCCACGTTGGGCTCTCCTCGCTCAGGGGAGGCAATCCTGCAAATATCAGAACGAGTGGCATCATTCCCAGCCAGGCCATATGCCACCAGGCCCCGCGTGGCGGAAAGCCGCGGCGATCGTCCGCGAGCGACCAGCCCGGGCCGGCCGCCAGTACCTGCCCATCCGACTCGCGGATATCCAGCAGGACACGGCGCCCCTCCTGGAAATGCGGGCCTCCCATCCACTCAAAGGGAAACTCGATGCGACGGTCATTGCCGATCAACCAGACACATGAATGGGCCGGATGCAGCCGTAGCATGCAGAGCCTGCCGGACACCTGCAGCACCCGTGTTGCGGTTGCCGGTCCTTGACGCCCGCGCATGGCCAGCCAGATGGCCAGCCCGGCAATGGCAAGCAGGGGGCTCGACAACAGCCACTGCTCCCACTGCAAAGCATCATTGACAGTGAAGGTCACTGCCCCCAAAGCGAGCACGGCCGCGCCCCAGCCGCCTGCGCGCGAGCCCGTGGCGCGTCGCAGCGCAACCTCTTCCGGGGATTCCAGTCGATCGCCGCGCAGCTGGCTCGGTGCGCAGTCCTCAATCCGCTGGCGTCGAGGCCGCAGGCCGGGTACGTCGAAGCCCGCATCGTCCAGCGCCGCATTCCGCCGCGCTCGCCGCTGGGCACCCACGATGTGGAAGCGATTCAGGCGCACGGCCACGGCCATGTCGCCGATCAGCACCACTTCGGCATCATTGTCCTCGGCCAGATGGCGCCAAGCATCGAACGGCAGCAGGACCTGCACACCCGCGATGCGCGCGTGATTCGTTACACGGTCTCCCCACGCATACTGATCGCCATCGACGGCGCCGGAAAGGTGCCTGACCTGGTTGTCGTGCATCTGACCCGTCGTGGCGCGGACCGGACCAAGGGCAGCGTGTTCATCGGCGCTGAGCATGCGCAGCGGTGTGCGTCGGCGAAGCGCCACCAACGCATCACGCATCCGGGATGACCATTCGAAGCCAGCCGCTACCAGCATCAACGGCACGATGATCATCAGAAGAAGCACAGTGGGTGGCATTGGCGTGCGTTATGCGATCTGGAATGAACCTGTCAGGGTCAACCGTCCGACGGGGGAAGCCAATGCAACGAGTTGCAGATTTCGCTATCGCCGGCTGAACGCCTGTCCGCACTTCCAACGAAATCTGAAGCCGGCATCCGTATCCTTGGGCGCTGGACGCAACCAACAGGGTGGGTGGCTGTGGCACGACGTGGAACGCAGGGAGCACTGCTGGCCGGCATGCTGCTGGCCGGCATCGCGCAGGCGCAACAGCCCGCTCCGGTGGCGGTGCCCGATCCTGCACCCGTTCCCCCTGCTGATGCCCCGGCAGTAGCCAGCGCGCCGGTTTCCACCCCCCTTCCGCAGGACAACGTCACCACCCTTGGCGAAGTGCGCGCACTCAAGCCCGATGACGAGCCGCTGGATCTGTACCGCTTCAAGAATCCGGTGAAGTTCGGCGACAACCGCTTCAGCCGCGACTGGAGTGAACCACCGTCACCGGAGCAGGTCAGCATGGGCGGCGGCTACATCATGATGGGCGTGGTCAAGGGCGTGATGGCGGCCGCAAAGGGCGTGAACAAGCTTACCGGTGGACCAGCGCAGATCCAGGCGGCGGTGGCGCGGCCACCGCCGGAACTCAGTGCCGAACAGCAGCAGCGTGCGCTGCGGTTCACCGAGGAGCAGGGTGCCGCTGAGCCATCGCCGGTGAAGTAGGCCGGTATATCCTGCCGGCTTCCCCATCGGTGCCATCGCCATGTCCCTGCGTTCCTTCTGCCTGGTGGCTGGGTTGCTGCCGGCCTCCGCCATCGCTTCCGGCATCGCCGATGGCGGCGCCTGCCGCAACGGCGCGTTCCCGTCCGAACAGAGCGGATTCGCCCTCGCACGGGTGATCGATGCACCTCGCCTGTACCTGCTCGGTGACATGGACGGCTGCCCGGGCAAGGGCGAGCCGGCCTGCCGCCAGCGCAGCTATGTGGTCAACGGCGATACGGTGGTGACCGGGCGCGACCTGGGTGGCTATCGCTGTGCGTTCTTCCCGAACAAGGTGGGCGGCAGCGCCGGCTGGGTGGACCGCAGCAAGCTGCAGACGTTGCCTGCGGTCGTGCCGTCCCTGCGGGACTGGGCAGGCCATTGGAAGGATGGCGACAATGGCCTGCGCATCTCGGTGCAGGGTGGGCAGTTGCATGTGGAAGGCGACGCTTACTGGCCCTCCGCCAACCCGACGCCGGAGCAGCGTCCCTATGGGCCGAACATGGGCCAGGTGGAAGCACGCGCGACCCCACGCGGCGCCGATGTGGAGTTCGCCGAAGACACCTGCAGGGTGCGTGTGCATTCGCTGGGCGAGGTGCTGATCGTGGCCGACAACAGCGAGTGCGGTGGCATGAACGTGCGCTTCAATGGCGTGTATCGGCGCGCGGGCACGCGCTGAGAGGCGCCAACCAAGGTTGGCATCCACCAGGGCAACCGGCCAGTAGATCCACGCCATGCGTGGATGCGGTCCACGATCCAGTCGGCGGGGTCAGCGCCGCCGTTCCAGCCACCACAGCAGCGCAGCGCACAGCACGAAGGCCAGCCACCACGGCCAGCGCGAGCCGGCCACCGGCTGCGTGGCCTGCACATCACGGGGCACGCTGCGGGCCAGCACCCGCGTGGTCGCATCGATCATCGCCTGCCGATGCAGTGCAGCTGCGTCCTTCGGGTCGAATACATAGCGCCAGACGATACTGTCCCCATGCTGCAGGCGCTGCCAACCTGCGCCACGTGGCCACCAGCCGGCACACCGCAGCGCCGATGCCGCACCATCGACGATCAGCGGCACGCTGTCGCCACGCTGGCTGAAGGCCTGCAGCGGCGCCTGCACGCCGCACAGCACCTGGCGTTCGCCGGCCCAGGCAATCGCCTGTGGTGACCACAGCACATCACCGCTGCCCTGCGCGCGTGCCAGTGTGGCCACCACGCCGCTCCACAGTTCGCCGTGGCGATCATCGCGGCCTGCCAGCACCCAGCGCCAACTGTCGGTGAGTGGCAGCAGGCCGATGCGCCCCTTGCCGGCCGCGCGCCAGCCGCCGACGGCCTTGCCGCCCCGATCGTGCAGCAGTACGTTGCTGCCCGGTGCCTGCAACGCCAGTGCTTCCAGCGAAGGCAGCGCAGCGCTGTGCGAGCTGCGGTCGGCCTCTTCGCCGTAGCCGGTCGGCAGTGTGCCGGCGGCAAGCGGGCCACGGCGCGCGGCAAGGACCGCGCTGTCACCGTCGCCGGGAAGTTCGAGGGTGTGGCTGCTGCCATCGCCCTGCACTGGCAGGCCAAGATCGTGCAGGCGCTGGCGCGCACTGGCCGAAGGTGCCCCGGCACTGCGCACCAGTACACCCAGACCCTCGCGCAGCGCCTGGCGCACGACGGCCAGCTGGCCTGCACCCAGGGCAGACAGACTGCGTTCGTCCAGCAGCAGCAGATCGCTGCGCGCCAGCGTTGCAGCATCGAGCGAAACCACGCCATCGCCCACGCTGAGCCCGGCACCGGTATCGGCCTGCACCTGCACGCGGAGGCCGGCATCGGCGGCCCAGCGGCGCAGATACTTCAGTTCCGGGCCGGGTGCGCTGGCACGCACCAACAGGCGCAGGGGCGCTGCCGGCAAGGTCTGCTGCGGCACCGGTACGGTATCCACCACATGGCCTTCGGTGTCGAGCAGGCGCAACCGGAATACGCTGCGGCCTTCGGCGCGGGCGATGCCGGTGAGCTGGACGCGGCCGTCTTCGGCAACGTCCGCGCGATCGACCACGGTGTCGCCCGGGTCCAGCAGCTCGGCCTTCGCCTTTGCCGCGCCACGAGCCTGCGCCTGTACCTCGAAGCGTCCGCCGGGAGCAACGTCGGCCGGTGGCTGCAGCGCGACCCAGCCACGCGGTGCGGGTGCTGCCTGCCAACGCACGTCGCCCGGCAACGCCGCGTCGCGATCGCGTGCGGCCAGGCCGGCGCCCACCAGGGTGAGCGTGGAGGCCGGGTGTTGGCGCAGCGCGGTGGCCAGGTCGGGAACGCGCTGTGCGCCGGGCACATCGGCAGCTTCCGGCAACAGCAGCAGCGGGCCTTCGCTGGCCGGCGGTGCGCCTGCTGTGTCGGCCTCGGCGCTGAGCACGACCAGCCCGGCGGCGGATTGTTGATGGGTGGGTGGCACCAGGCAGAAATACAGCAAGGTGGCAGCGACGATCTGCAGTGCGATCACGCTCCACCGGCGGCCCGGGTGCGCGGTGCTTCCACGCAACTGGCGCACGCTGGCGATGACCACGACCACAGCGAGTGCCAGCGCAATCCACAGGTTCAGGCTGGAGGCGTTCATGGCTGCGCCTCCAGCGCATCGAGGTAGCGCTGGCCCATCGCATCGGCCGCACTGCGCCGCATCGCCTGCGGCAACGGACGCTGCAGGGCACGCCACAGCTGCGCACGCAGGCGCTGGCGGCAGTCGCGGCAGCCGGGTTCGATGCGCAGCTGTTCGATGGCGGCGGCCAGGTCCAGTGCATCGGGCAGGTAGGCAGCGTTGCGTTGCTGCCAGCTGGCGAGCGCATCGAGATCGGGTGTGCCGACGTCATCGCCGAGACGCTGCCAGGCTTCGACAATGGCCGGGTCCGGCGGCGTGCGTGCGGCCAACGGCAGTTCACGGCTGGACAGCCCGGCGCGATCACCGCCCAGCCGGCGGCCTTCATCGATCGGTGGCAGCTCCGGTCCGACCCGGGCCAGGTAGATGCGCTCGGCCTGCTGCACCTGCTTGATGAAGCCCAGCGCCTTGTAGGCGAAGGGCAGCGCCTGCTCCGGGCGGCCCTGGCGCAGCTCGCCTTCGGCCGACCACATCTGGTCCAGCGCGGCCTTCAGCGTGGCACGGGTCTGCGGATCGAGCAGGGTGGCCGCCTCGGCGTGGTCATGGGTGTGGCCGTACTCGGAAAGCACGTCGGTTGCGCTGCCGAACACCGGTGGCGTATCGGCATTGGCCGGCTGGCCGCCGTGATCATGGCCATGGTCGTCGTGCGCTCCGGCATCGGCGCCATGGTCGTGATCGTGCTCGTGATCGTCGTCGTGGCCATCTGCGGTCGGCGCATCGCTGGTGGGCAGGTCGCTGGTCGGTGGCGGCTTCGGTGCGCCTTCGCTTTCCTCGCCCAGGAACTGGCCGTAGCGCAGGCGCAGGATGCGCTGGTCGACACCGATCGCATCGCTGCGCTTGATGAAGTCATCAGCGGCGAGACTGCGCCGCTGCCGGATCAATGCCTCGGCATCGATGATGATCTGCCGCTGGCTGCGGAAGTACGCCGGCAGGGTCTTCTTGATGCGGCCTTCCAGTTCGGCGGTGAGGGCGACTTCTGTGCTCGGCAGGCGCAGGATCACGCTGCTGCTGCGCCCGGTCTGCGGAGTGGGCGTGTGGTTGTCGCGCACTTCCAGCTGCGCGATCACATCGTTGCCAGGCTGCGCACCCAGTGCGGCGAGGTCGAGCGTATGCGCGAAGCGCCGTGCGGTCGACTCACCACTGCCGGTGAGGCTGACGCTGCGACGGACGAAGGTGATGTTCTCACCGCTGCCCTGGGTGGTGGTGATCGACAGCGCTGCCTGCGCGGCCACGCCGTAGTCGTCGCTGGCCTCGAAGCGCAGCGCCCATTGCCGTTGCCCGGGCGTGCCCAGAACCAGGCTGGCGGCCGGTTCCAGCACGCGTACGGAGGGTGCACGGTCGGCCACCACGTCCAGCCGATGCAGGCGGGTCTCGGCCAGTGCCGGTTCGCTCACCACGCGGTACAGCATCGGCGTGCGCGCCACATCCTGCGCGTGCCATTGGCCGTCCTGCTCGTTCAGCGGCAGGCGCCGGCCATCGTGGAACTGCAGCCATGCCTTGTCCGGCGCGCGATCGAAGCGCAGCGACCACGACAGCCGGCTGTCGGCGGCAACCTTGGCATCCAGCGCATTCTGGGTGAGCGCAGCCTGGCCGGTATAGGCCGGTGCGTCGATGCGCAGGCGGGTCGACTGCAGGTGCAGTGGGCCCGCGGGCATGGCGTTGTCGTGCGCCGTGGGTGCAACGGCGGCGGGGCCGCTGTTCGAGCGCGGCCAGCCGAGTGCCAGCAGTGCGATGGTCAGGCCCGCGATCCAGCACAGGGCCAGCGCTGCACGCGGCCAGCGCGGTCGCAGTTCCGGCATGTGGCGCTGCAGCGTGGCCAGCACGTGCGTGCGTTGGCGCTGCTGCAGCGGATTGAGCGTGGTGGTCTCGGCGAACAACAGGTCCGCGCTGTCTTCGCTGGTGCCGCTGGCATCAAGTTGCCGCTGCAGCCACCGACGGTCGAGCCGGCGGGTACGCGCCGTCGCAACGGCGGCGCAGGCGAGCACGACGAGCGTGCCAGCCACGCAGGCCAGATCGAAGCCGGCCAGGCGCAGCGCCAGCGCGGTGGCGGCCAGCGCCAACGGCAGGCCAAGCAGCAGGGTGATCAGGGCGCGTCGGCGCCGCGCACGCTGCCAGGCACGGTGCAACGCGTTCATGCTGCCACCCTGCGCCGGGCGCTGCTGGCCATCCAGCGTTCCAGCGCGAACAGCAGCACGACGGCCAGCAGCAGCCAGAGGGTTGGTTCACGCACTGGCGGAGTGGTCGCAGGCAGTACGGCCCGGTGCGGTGCCTGGTCCTGCGCGTCACCCAGGCGAGGTGACGCAGGCGGTTGCAGGGCCAACAGCAGGGCACGCGGCAACTGTGGATCGCGCAGCGCAGCGTTGCCTGAGGCATCCCAGTCGCCGGGCAGAGACAGCAGGACACCGTGGCCGATGCGTTGCTGCCACAGCAGCGGGGCGCCCTCGGCGTTGCGCAGCAGGATGCTGGCCTCGGCGGCAGGCTTGCCCGCAGTCACTACACGACCGCCGTCGCGCAGCCACCCCTGCCAGTTCGCCGGCAGTGTGCCGTTGCGGCTCCATATGCCGATCTCGCCGCGCCCGGGCAGCGCATCCGCAGCCAGTGGCGCGAGCGGCGCCTGCATGCCCCACGCGCGCTGCAGTGCATTCAACCAATGCTGGGTGGCGGCCGAAGCATCGCTGTGCACGCGCAGACGCGGCGACGTTGCAGCACTCGGTTGCGCAGTGACCGGTATCGGCTGCGGGCGCCACTGCACCTCGCGCGACAGCTGCAGGCGTGCGCCGTCCAGGCCGGGTAGGGGATCGGGAACGTGCACGGTCAATGCGGTGCCCGCGGGCAGCTGTGCGTCCAGTTCGCGCAGCAGGCTGGGCAGGGAGGCAGTGGATGCAGATGGCACTTGATCAATGGCCGGGAAGCCGGGCGCCAGCCAATGCCAGTTGCCCGCTTCGGTGGTGCCGCGTAGTGCGGTCGCGTCCAGCCCTGGAGCAACGACCGTCCACGCAGTGGGGGCTGGCGCAGGCCCGGTCAACGCAGGTCGTGCCAGCAACAAGGCCAATGCGGCAAGCAACAGCAGCCGCACCAGCAGCAGCGGCCAGTCATCGAAGCGGATGCGCTGGCGCGGTCGGATCTGCGCGCGCAGCCAGCGCAGGGCGGCGAAATCCAGCGGCGTATATGGATGGCGGCGGGCCAGGTGGATGAGCAGCGGCAGCAGCCATGCGGCGAGCGCGGCCAGGCCCAGCGGGAACAGCAGGTTCATGCGCCGCCCCCACGGCCGAACAGCGCCTGCAGCGGCTGGTCCAGCGGCTGGTCCAGCCAACCGTTGGCGCTGGCGATGCCACTGGCTTGCAGGCGCGCCCGCAGCGCGCTGCGGGCATCGGCAAAGCGCTGCAGGTAGTCGGTACGGATCGCTGCGCCATCGCCCAGCAGTTCTTCGCCGGTCTCCGGGTCGCGGAAGCGATGGCCGGCGTCGAACGGGAAATCGCGTTCGTCAGCGGTCAGGATCTGCAGCAGTGCCACTTCGCGACGGGCGCTGGCCAGTTGTTCCAGCAGCACGATGCCGGCTTCATCGAAGCCATCGCCAATGGCCAGCAACATGTCGCCGGGGCGTACGCGCTCCCACAGGGGGCGCAGTCGATCCGCCGATGGCCAGCCGCCGCGCGCCTGCAGCGCATGAAGTTGCAGGTGCACGCGGTCACGTTGGCGTGCGCCGCTCGCTGCGGGCACCAGTTGCAGGCCATCGCCATTGATCGCCAGCAGGCCGAAGCGATCACCCTGTTGCAGGGCCAGTTCAACCAGGCATGCGGCCACGCCACGCATGTGGTCCAGTCGCGTGCGCTGCGGTGCGGCGCGATCAGCCTGGCCGGCCGAGGCGGTGGCATCGAGCAGCAGCCAGACCGTGATCGGGCTTTCGCGTTCCGATTCGCGCACGAAGAAGCGGTCCGAGCGCGCATACAGCTTCCAGTCGACCTGGCGGAGTTCGTCGCCCGGCTCGTAGGCCCGGTACTGGGCGAACTCCAGGCCGGCACCACGGCTGCGGCTGGCGTGCTGGCCAATGCCACTGGCACCGCTGGCCAGGCGCGGCCGCAACCGCAGCAGGCGCAGGCGCGCGCGCAGTTCCGGTGGCAAGGTCAGCGGGGCACCTGCGTTCACGCGTGGCTCAACCCGGGAACGGCACGGCCTGCAGCAGGGCGGCGACCACGTCGTCGGCACGCTTCTGCTCAGCCTCGGCGGCGAACGACAGCAGCAGGCGATGGCGCATCACCGGCGCGGCCAGCGCCTGCACGTCCTCGCGGGTGGCGGCGAAACGGCCCTGCAGCAGTGCGCGTGCCTTGGCGGCAAGCACCAGCGATTGGCCGGCACGCGGACCAGCACCCCACTTCACCCACTGGTTGATCGCGGCGGGTGCGCCGTCGCCGGGCCGGCTGGCGCGCACCAGGCGGGTGATCCAGGCCAGCACATCGGGGCTGACATGCACCTGGCGCACCGCGGCCTGCAGGGCAATCACCGCTTCGGCATCCATCACCTTCGGCACCGCGTCGGTGGCACCGCCGGTGGTCTGTTCCAGGATCTGCCGCTCTTCGTCCTCGCTCGGGTAATCCACCAGCACGTGCAGCAGGAAGCGGTCCAGCTGTGCCTCCGGCAGCGGGTAGGTGCCGGCCTGCTCGATCGGGTTCTGCGTGGCCAGCACGAAGAACGGCGCCGGCAGCGCGTAGGTGGTGCCGGCGTAGCTGACCGTGCGTTCCTGCATCGCTTCCAGCAGTGCGGCCTGGGTCTTGGGCGGAGTGCGGTTGAGTTCGTCGGCCAGCAGCAGGTTGGTGAAGATCGGGCCCTGCTGGAAGCGGAAGTGGCGATGGCCGGTGCCATGGTCTTCTTCCAGCAGTTCAGTGCCGAGGATGTCGCTGGGCATCAGGTCGGGGGTGAACTGCACGCGCCGGAACTGCAGTTCCAGCGCCTGCCCGAGCGAGCGCACCAGCAGCGTCTTGCCGAGGCCCGGCGCACCTTCCAGCAGGCAGTGGCCGCCGGCCAGCAGGCCGATCAGCAGCTGCTCGACCACGGCGTTCTGGCCCACCACCGCGCGTGCGAGCGCAGCGCGCAGATCGTGCAGGCGCGGCAGCAGGGAATCGAGGTCGGGGGCGGTCATGGGCGTGCAGGTCCTATCAGTTGTTCAACGCGTACATCACGATGTTGACGCCGAAGCGGGTGTTGTCTTCGGCCAGGAAACGCTTGTTGCGCCAGTCGTAGTCCCACTCGCAGCCGTAGTCCTTGTTGCTGTAGAGCAGGCCCAGGCGGCCATCGACCTCGATGCCCTTCAGGTAGTCGTGCACCAGGTCGTCGCCCCAGCCGTTGAGCTCGAAGCTGGTCGCGGGCGGGCCGTCGGGGAAACGGAAGAAACTGCGGTACAGCGCGTGGTTGTTGGGCAGTTTCTGCAATGCCTTGGGCCCGAACAGGCGACCCATCTGCGCCTCGAACGAGGTGGCGAACAACCCGTCGATGTCATGGTTGCAGTCATCGACGAAGACGAAGCCGCCGTTGCGCACGTAGCGCACGAAGTTCTGCCGTTCGGCGGCGTTGAACTCGACCAGCGTGTGCCCGGCCAGGTAGCAGAACGGCGCTTCCAGCATGCGCGGGTCGGCCAGTGCCACCACGTGTTCCTGCGGGTCCACGCGCAGCGAGGTGTAGTCGATCAGCGAGGTGATCAGGTTGGACGGCATGCGCGCGTCCACGTCCCAGTCGCCGGAGTCGTACTGCAGGCGGGTGAACCAGAAGTCGTAGCGGGAACTGCGCGGGCCWGCCWGCGCGAAGGCCGGCAGCGCCGCCGCCGAAGCGGCAGCGGCCAACCAGCGCAGGCAGGCCCGGCGATCCATCAGACGGCGTCGGACAGCGAGGTGAAGGTGAAATCACGCAGCTTCATCGGCGGGATCATCATCACGTAGCTGGATTCATCACCGGCCACGCGCACCGGCTTGCCCAGCTCTTCGATGTTGTTGAGCATGATCACCGGCGATTCGTTGAAGCGGAAGTTCTTCACCGGGTGCTTGATCTGGCCGTTCTCGATGTAGAAGGTGCCGTCGCGGGTCAGCCCGGTCAGCAGCACGGTCTGCGGATCGACCATGCGGATGTACCAGGTACGGGTGACCAGGATGCCCTTCTGGGTACCCCGCACCAGCTCGGCGGTGCTCTTGTCGCCACCGCTCATCAGCAGGTTGCCCGGCGAGGCCTTGGCGGTCTTGCCCTGCTTCTGCGCCCAGAAGCGCGAGTAGTCCAGGTTGGCGACCTTGCCGTTTTCGATGATGGCCATGCGCTCGCGCGGCAGGCCGTCGTTGTCCCACGGCAGGACCGGCGCATCCGGGTGCCACGGGTCGGCGAACATGGTCACGCGCGGGTCGTAGACCTGCTCGCCCAGCTTGTTGCCGCCGCCCTTCCTGGACAGGAAGCTGCGGCCTTCATCGGCCGAGCGTGCGCTGAAGAAGTTCATCATGAAGCTGATCAGGCCCGCGGCCGCGGCCGGCTCCAGGATCACCGTGTACTTGCCCGGCTCCAGCGCCTTGGCTTCGGCCGATTCAGTGGCCTTGCGCATGGCGATGCGGACGTCCTGGTCGGCCTTGAAGTCCGCCGCATCCTTCAGGTTGCGGCCGACCCAGCCCGAACCACGGCCATCTTCGGTACGCACGGTGCAGGTGTAATCGAAGTTGGTGGTGCGCTGGTAGGCGAAGTTGCCGTTGCTGTTGGCGGTGGCCTGGAAGCCCTGGCCGTCTTCGAGGAAGCCGGCGGCGATCAGGCCGTGGCCACGGCACGGGGCGATCGAATCGGCGGCGACCTTGGCGCGGAAGGCCGGATCGATCGCGGCGGTGGACTCGCTGAAGGTCGGGCTGGCGCGGTAGCTCTGCTTGCCGATGGCCGGCATGAACTCCGGGTTCTCCGGCGCCAGGCGCGCCAGGTCTTCGGCACGACGCACCACGCGTTCCAGCGCGGCATCGTCGAACTCGTTGATCGAGGCGGTGCCGACGCGCTTGCCGAAGGCAACGGTGACCGCCAGCTCGGTGTTGTCGACGATGCCGCTGGTGGAGACGTTGTTCAGTGCGAAACGGATGTTGCCGCTGATCGCGCCGGCCAGCACGGCGGTGCACTCATCGGCCTTGGACAGGGCGATGACCTTGTCGAGGATGGCCTTGGCCTGGGCTTCGGTGAAGATACTCATGGTGTAAGGGCTCCTGACCGATCAGCCGAGGCTGCGTGCGGTGTTGATGACATTGATGCCGTTGAAGCGCGCGGTCGACGAACCGTGCGAGACCGCCGAGACCTGGCCCGGCTGGCCCTTGCCGTCGAAGAACGAGCCGCCCAGGCGGTAGTCGCGCTCGTCGGCCACGGCGGTGCAGGCGTTCCAGAACTCCGGCGTGCGGATCTGGTAGGCCACGTCTTCCAGCATGCGGGTGATCTGGCCGTTCTTGATCTCGTAGAACAGCTGGCCACCGAACTGCGCGTTGTAGCGCTGCTGGTCGATCGAGAAGGAACCATCACCGATGATGTAGATGCCGTTCTCCACGTCCTTGATCAGGTCCGGCACGCTCAGCGGCTTCTTGCCCGGTGCCATCGACACGTTGGCCATGCGCTGGAACTGCACGCTGGACCACGAGTCGGCATAGCAGCAGCCGTCGGACTCGGTCTTGCCGAGGATGTGGGCCTGGTCGCGGATGGTCTGGTAGTCCACCAGCTTGCCGCTGCTGATCAGGTCCCAGCGCTTGCACTTCACGCCTTCGTCGTCGTAAGCCACCGCGCCGAGGCTGCCCGGCTGGGTCTTGTCGGCAAAGATGTTGACCAGTTCGCTGCCGTACTGGAAATGCTGTTCGCGCTTGTCCAGGGTGGCGAAGCTGGTGCCGGCGTAGTTGGCTTCGTAGCCGAGCACGCGGTCCAGTTCCAGCGGGTGGCCGATCGACTCGTGGATGGTCAGCCAGGTATGCGACGGGTCGAGCACCAGGTCGTACTTGCCCGGCTTCACCGACGGCGCCTTCAGCTTTTCCTGCGCCTGCCTGGCGGCGGCGATGGCGTCTTCCTTCATGTCGTAGGAAGAACTGTAGTTGACCACGCCATTGGGGCTGACCACCTTGCCGGCGGCGGCGCCATCCAGGTATTCGTAGCCCAGGCCCATTGGCGAGGACAGGCCCGAACGGGTGCGGAACTTGCCGCTGGACTTGTCGATGGCGGTGACCGTCATCGGGGCCCAGATGCGGTGCACGTCCTGGTCGATGTACGAGCCGTCGGTGGAGGCGAAGTACTTCTGCTCGTTGACCAGGAACAGCATCGAATTGACGAAGCTGGCGCCGGCGCCCATCGCCGCGGCGTTGACGTCCAGCAGCAGGCCCACCTTGTCCTTGATCGGCACTTCCATTGCGTTCTTGCGGATCGGCGTACGCCAGCTCACCTCGCCCACGCCCGGCGCCTTGGCCAGCTGTACCGGCGCGGTCTGCACGCCGGCATTGGCCTTGGCGATTGCCGCCGCCTGCTGCGCGGCCTTGGCCACATCGGCAGTGCCCAGCGCGTTGGTGGCGGCGAAGCCCCAGGCGCCGTTGACGATCACGCGGATGCCCACGCCGGTGGACTCGGTGTTCACCACGTTCTGCACCTTGTCCTCGCGGGTGATCACGAACTGCCGCAGGTAGCGGCCGATGCGCACGTCGCAGTAGGTGGCGCCGGCTTGGCGGGCGGCGGCCAGCGCCGCATCGGCCAGGCGCTTCTTCAGCCCCAGGTCCAGCGTGCTCTGCAGTTGTTCGGCGGCGATCACCTTGCCGAAGAAGGAGGGCACGATCAGCCCGCCCGCGGTAAGCCCGGTCAGGGCCAGGAAGTCACGTCTTTGCAAGGCTGCTCTCCATGTCGAAGGATGGGTGGCTCAAGCGCCGAGACTGCGCGCGGTGTTGATGATGTTGATGCCGTTGAAACGGGTGGTGGACGAACCGTGCGAGACCGCCGAGACCTGGCCGGGCTGGCCCTTGCCGTCGAAGAACGAACCGCCCAGGCGGAAGTCGCGCTCGTCGCAGATGGCGGTGCATGCATTCCAGAACTCCGGCGTGCGGATCTGGTAGGCCGCATCCTCGACCATGCCGGCGATCTTTCCGTCCTTGATCTGGTAATACAGCTGGCCGCCGAACTGCGCGTTGTAGCGTTGCTGGTCGATCGAGTACGAACCGCGGCCGTGGATCCAGATGCCGTTCTCCACGTCCTTGATCATGTCCTCGACGCTGAGCGGCTGCTTGCCCGGTGCCAGCGAGACATTGGCCATGCGCTGGAACTGCACGCTGGACCACGAATCGGCATAGCTGCAGCCATGCGACGCATCGCGGCCGAGGATGTGGGCTTCATCGCGGGTGACCTGGTAATCGACCAGCACGCCGTCGCGCACCAGGTCCCAGCGCTGGGTCTTCACCCCTTCGTCGTCGTAGCCGACCGCGCCGAGGCTGCCGGGCTGGGTCTTGTCGGCGAAGAAGGTGACGATGTCGCTGCCCCAGCGGAAGCCGGCATCGCGCTTGTCCAGCGTGGCGAAGCTGGTACCGGCGTAGTTGGCCTCGTAGCCGAGCACGCGGTCCAGCTCCAACGGGTGGCCGACGTTCTCGTGGATGGTCAGGAACAGGTTGGACGGATCCAGCACCAGGTCGTACTTGCCCGGCTTCACCGACGGCGCCTTCAGCTTTTCGCGCGCATGGCGGGCGGCGGCGATGGCGTCCTCGACCGGGTCGTAGGAATCACGGTAGGCGGTGATGCCACCGGGCAGCTGCACCTTGCCGCGCGCGTCGCCATCGAGGAACTCGTAGCCCATGCCCATCGGCGAGGACAGCCCGGCGCGGGTACGGAACCTGCCGCTGGCCTTGTCGATGGCGGTGGCGGTGAACGGCAACCAGATGCGGTGGATGTCCTGGTCGATGAACGAGCCGTCGCTGGAGGCGAAGTACTTCTGTTCGTTGACCAGGAACAGGGTGGAATTGATGAAGTCGGCACCCGCATTCAGCGCGGCTGCGTTGAGCGCCAGCAGCAGCTCGACCTTGTCCTGGATCGGTACCGCCATTGCATTGCGGCGCACCGGCGTCTGCCAGCGTACCTCGCCGACCGCCGGGGTCGGCGCCAGCTGTACCGGCCGGGTCTGGATGCCGGCGTTGGCGCGGGCGATTGCCGCCGCCTGTTCGACCGCGGCGCGCACGGCGGCCTCGGTCTGCTGATGGGTGGCAGCGAAGCCCCAGGCGCCGTTGACGATCACCCGCACGCCTACGCCGGACGACTCGCGGTTGGTCACATTGCCGACCTGGTGCTCGCGGGTGATGACCGACTGGTTGAGGTAGCGGCCGATGCGCACGTCGCAGTAGCTGGCCTTGGCGGTGCGTGCGGCCGCCAGCGCGACCTCGGCCAGGCGCCTGCGCTGGGCGCTGTCGACCGGGGCCAGCAGCTGCTCGGCGGCGATGGCGCGGGAATGCGGCAGCAGCAGGCCCGCCAGGCCCAGACCGGAAAAAGCCAGGAACTCACGTCGTTGCACAGCGTTTCTCTCTCTCGCTTGCGTGCGGTTGGCAACAGGCCGGACCGATCACGTCAACTGCCCGACTTTCGCCAGCGCGGCGGCTCCGGGCAAGTGACTGCAGTCATGGTTGGGTGGGTTTCGGCAGGGCTTGCAGCCCTGCACCTGCTTCAAGCCAGGGCAACGTCAACGTCAACGTCAAAAGCAGGCTATCCGTGGGATGGCGGGGCGGTGTGGGTGGGCAGGACACGCCGTAAACCCATCCATGGGGGCTCGATGGCGCCATCCATGGCGCCAACGGTCCTGCCCACCCACACCGCCCCACCTCTGACAGATCTCCGCGGCTGTTGGGAACTGCGATGGTTGTCCGCGCGGCTGTTGGTAGGTGTCGACCTTGGTCGACACATCTGTCAGATATCGAAATGAATCCGGGGTCAGATMCGTTTTMCTAMGGAAAACGGATCTGACCCCAAGAGCCGTTCCAACAGGCCGCAGAAAACTGTCGAAGGCGGGGTGGGTCCGGTTGCGGGGGTGTCCGCGGCATGGATGCCGCGGCCAAGCCCTCAAGGACGGGTTCACGGCGTCCCCCGCAACCGGACCCATCCCGCCATCCCACAGGAAGCCCGCTGTTGCTTTGGCTGTTGCCGTTGCTCCGGCTTCGGCGGGTGCAGGGCGCAGCCCTGCCGAGCAACACCCCCTCGTGCACAATGGGGGCGACCCCGCCTGGACACCGTCCTGATGTCGAGCAAGCCCTATTCAGAAGCCTGCGAGCGCAACCGCGAACCGATCGCCGCCGCGCTCGACCCATGGATGGGCGACCGGCATCGGGTGCTGGAGATCGGCAGCGGCACCGGCCAGCACGCGGCCTTCTTCGCCGAACGTTGGCCGTGGCTGCGCTGGCAGCCCAGCGACCACCCGGACCACCTGCCTGGCATCGAGGCATGGCGTGCCGAAGCGGCATTGCTGAATCTGCTGCAGCCGCTGGCGCTGCAGGTGGAACTACCGCCAGCGACCGGCCTGAGCCTGCCCGAGGGCAGCATGTTCGACGCCGCATTCAGTGCCAACACGTTGCACATCATGGGTTGGGAGCACGTGCAGGCGCTGTTCGCCGCGCTGCCGCCGCTGCTGCGCCACGGTGCGCTGCTGGCGGTCTACGGTCCGTTCAACTACGGCGGCCGCTACACCAGCGACAGCAACGCGCAGTTCGATGCCTGGCTGAAGGCGCGTGACCCGCGCAGCGGCATCCGCGATGTGGAAGCCGTGCAGGCGCTGGCCGAGGACAATGGCTTCACCCGCCTGCGCGATGTGGCGATGCCGGCCAACAACCGGCTGCTGCTGTGGCGGTTGGGCTGAACCGTCGGTAGTGCCGGCCGCDGGCCGGCAAACGATTGCCKGGATGAATGCCGGCCHGCGGCCGGCACGACCTTCAAGCCACCTGCACGATATGCAGCGCCTTCGGGTTGCGCCACTGCGCCAGCAGGGCGGCTTCACGCGCCTTGGCCTGCGCGAAATGCGCTTCCTTGACGTGGCCGAAGCCGCGGATGTGCTCGGGCACGCTGGCGATCTCCACCGCCAGTGCCAGGCGGTCGTCGTCCAGGCCGTCCAGCAGCAGCTGCACCGTCGCCTCGTAGTCGGCAATCAGCTGGCGCTCCATGCGGCGCTCTTCAGTACGGCCGAACATATCGAGACGGCCGCCACGCAGGAACTTCAGCTTCGCCAGCAGGCCGAAGGCCTTGAACATCCACGGGCCGTATTCCTTCTTCAGCAACCGGCCCTGCTCGTCCTTCTTCGCGAACAGCGGCGGCGCCAGGTGGAAGCGCAGCTGGTAGTCACCCTCGAACTGCTGTTGCAGGCGGCGCTGGAAGTCACCGCTGGTATACAGGCGCGCCACTTCGTACTCGTCCTTGTAGGCCATCAGCTTGAACAGGTAGCGCGCTACCGTCTCGGTCAATGCGGTGGAACCGCCGATGCGCTCGGCTTCGGTGGCACGCACGCGCGCCACCAGATCACGGTAACGCTTGGCATAGGCGGCATCCTGGTACTCGACCAGGAACGTGGCGCGCCGCTCGATCATTTCATCCAGCGAGCGCGACAGGCGCGCGTCATCCAGCGGCAGGAACGCCACGTCGCCGCCATGCGAGGGCAGGCCGCGCAGCTCGCGTTCGTCAGCGGTGTTGCGCGGCGCGGCGGTTGCACCCCATTCGTTGCCTTCCCACTCGCCCGGCGGCAGCGGATGCAGCGGGCCCGGGGTGGATTCGGCATCGGTGTGGCGGTTGCGTACCAGGCCGGCGGCCTGCTGCACGGCCTGCGGGTCGACCACGGCCAGGCGACCCCAGGCGAAGGCCTGCTGGTTCATCGCCACGGCGGCGCCATTGAGTTCGATGGCACGCATCAGCGATTCGAACGACAGCGGCACCAGGCCCTGCTGCCAGGCGTAGCCGAGGATGAACAGGTTGGCGGCGATGGCATCGCCCAGCAGCGCAGTGGCCAGCTGGGTGGCATCCAGCAGCAGCGGCTCCTGGCCGCCCAGCGCAACGCGCACGCCGGCCACGATGTCGGCGGCGGGGAACTGCATGTCCGGACGGGTGGTGAACGTGCCCGGCATCGCTTCGTAGGTGTTCAGCACCACCTGCGAACGACCGGCGCGCACCTTCGACAGTGCCCAGTAATCGTTCACCACCACCATGTCGCAGCCCAGCACCAGGTCGGCCTCACCGGCGGCGATGCGCACGGCGTGGATGTCATCCGGGCGGCGTGCGATGCGGATGTGCGTGGTCACCGCGCCACCCTTCTGCGCCAGGCCGGTCTGGTCGAGCACGGTCGCGCCCTTGCCTTCCAGGTGGCCGGCCATGCCCAGCAGCGCGCCGATGGTCACCACGCCGGTACCGCCAACGCCGGTGATCAGGATGTTCCAGGGCTGTTCCAGCGTGCCGCGGATCGTCGGTGCCGGCAGGTTGTCCAGCAGGGTGGAGGCATCGCGCTTGCTGCCCTTGCGCGGCTGGCCACCATGCACGGTGACGAAGCTCGGGCAGAACCCGTTCACGCAGGAATAGTCCTTGTTGCAGTTGGACTGGTCGATCTCGCGCTTGCGCCCGAACTCGGTTTCCTTCGGCAGCACCGACACGCAGAAGCTCTTCTTGCCGCAGTCGCCGCAGCCTTCGCAGACCAGCGAATTGATCAGCACGCGCTTCTGCGGATCCTCCAGCTTGCCGCGCTTGCGGCGCCGGCGCTTCTCGGTGGCGCAGGTCTGTTCGTAGATCAGGATCGAAACACCCTTCACTTCGCGCAGGCGCTTCTGCACTTCGTCCAGCTCGCTGCGGTCATGGAACTCGACGTCGCTGGGGAAGTGTTCGCGCTGGCCTGTCCACTTGCCGATGTTGTCCGACAGCACCACGATGGTGTGGATGCCTTCGGCGCGCATCTGCCTTGCGATGTCGGGCACGCTCAGCGGGCCGTCCACCGGCTGGCCGCCGGTCATCGCCACCGCGTCGTTGTAGAGGATCTTGTAGGTGATGTTGACACCGGCGGCGACCGCCTGGCGGATCGCCAGCGAGCCGCTGTGGAAATAGGTGCCGTCACCCAGGTTCTGGAACACGTGCGGGGTATCGGTGAACGGCGCCTGCCCGGCCCAGGTTACGCCCTCGCCGCCCATGTGGGTGAAGGTGTCGGTGCTGCGGTCCATCCAGGTCACCATGTAGTGGCAACCGATGCCGGCCAGCGCACGCGAACCTTCCGGCACGGTGGTGGAGGTGTTGTGCGGGCAGCCGGAGCAGTAATGCGGCACGCGCGGGAAGCTGGCGCGCGGCAACGCAAGCTCGGCTTCCTTCTCCTGCATCCACTGCAGGCGCTGCTCGATCGATTCGTTGTTGAAGAACTTCTGGATGCGGCGGCCGATCACGCCGGCAATGGTGGCCGGGGTCAGTTCGCCGGTGGACGGCAGGATCCACTCGCCGCTCTCGTCGTACTTGCCGACGATGGACGGGCGCTGGCCCCAGCTGGCCGGCCAGTTGAAGAACTGCTCCTTCATCTGGCGCTCGATGAAGGCGCGCTTCTCCTCCACCACGATGATGTCTTCCAGGCCCTGCGCGAAGCGCGCGATGCCCTCCGGCTCCAGCGGCCAGGTCATGCCGACCTTGTACACGCGGATGCCGATGTCGGCGCACGCCGCTTCGTCCAGGCCCAGGTATTCCAGCGCCTGCAGCACGTCCAGGTAACTCTTGCCGGTGGTGACGATGCCCAGCCGCGCGCGCGGTGCATCCATCACCACCTTGTCGATGCCATTGGCGCGGGCAAACGCCTGCGCGGCCTTCACCGCATAGCGGTGCAGGCGCATCTCCTGGTCCAGCGGCGGGTCCGGCCAGCGGATGTTGAGGCCGCCCGACGGCATCTCGAAGTCTTCCGGCAGCACGATGCGGCGCGCCATCGGATCGACCTGCACCGAGGCCGACGATTCCACCGTTTCGGCGATCGTCTTGAAGCCGACCCAACGGCCGGTGTAACGGCTCATCGCCCAGCCCAGCAGGCCCATGTCGAGGATGTCCTGCACGCCGGCCGGGTTCAGCACCGGCATCATCGCGCTGACGAACTCGTCCTCGCTGCCATGCGGCAGCGTCGAGCTGCGGCAGGCGTGGTCATCGGCGGCCAGTGCCAGCACGCCACCGTAGCGCGAGGTGCCGGCCGCGTTGGCATGCTTGAACACGTCGCCGCAGCGGTCCACGCCCGGGCCCTTGCCGTACCACATGCCGAACACGCCCTGCACGTTGGCCCCGGGGAACAGGTTGGTCTGCTGGGTGCCCCACACCATGGTGGCGCCCAGATCCTCGTTCAGGCCGGGGGTGAACTTCACCTTCGCCGCTTCAAGATGCTTGCGCGCGCGCCACAGTTCCAGGTCGAAGCCACCCAGCGGGCTGCCGCGATAGCCGCTGATGAAGCCAGCGCTGTCGATGCCTTGGGCGGCATCGCGCAGGCGCTGCATCAGTGGCAGCCGCACCAGCGCCTGCACGCCACTCAGGTAGATCCGCCCCTCGTTGCGGGTGTACTTGTGGTCGAGCGTGTAATCACGGTCGAGCAGGTCGGCGGAAGAGGGCGAAGTGAGTTGCGCGGTACTGGTCATGGCTGGCCCGGTAGGATCGGCTGGCACCGGCCGCGTGCAGGCACGCGGCGGGAAAGGCGCGAATTGTAGCAGCGGGGCTGTGGTGGGCCCGGCACTCGCGCCCGCGCCGCTGCTGGGGTTAGGATCGGGGCGAGAGAGGGAGGCTGCGGTTGTGCAGCCTGGGGAGAAGGGATGTCAGTTCCAGGAAAGATCCTGGCCAGCGTGCTGCTGGCCTCGGGAGCGGCCACGGCGTGGGCCGCACCGGCCATGCCGGCACCACAGGAGTTCTACTTCGACAGTGACCTGGCGGCGGCACCGATGGTGGCGATGCAGGGCGAGGGCGATGAGCTGGTCACCCAGCTGGTGAGGCTGCGCGAGCGCGGCCGGCGCGCGGTGGAAGCCACCGTGCAGCTGGCTTCGGTGGCCAGCACCCAGGGCCGGGCCGAGCTGGCCGACCAGCTGTACGGCGAGGCTTTGAAGGAGGCGCCGGCACAGAGCAGCGCGGGCCGCAGCGTGCGCTGGAACTATGGCTGGGACCTGCTGCGCCAGGGCAAGCCGGAGGCGGCGCTGGAGCAATGGCTGTCGTCGGCCGGCAATGCGCGCAGCAAGCCCAGCTGGGTGCCGCCGACCTATGCGCTGGCGCTGTGGCGGATGGGGCAGAAACAGGAAGCGGTGCAGTGGTATGCCGCGGCGGTGCGCACCGAGCCGTCGCAATGGAGCACCAGTGCCAACTACGCGCAGCTGTTGCCGCAATGGCGCGAGGATGAGCGCGCGTCGCTGGCCGAAGTGCAGCAGGCGTGGGTGGCCGCACCCCCGGCCTGGCCCTGAGGAAGGGGTTTTGGCCGGGTTGCACCCGGCACCCGCAGAGGCAAGGGCCAGAGCCCAAGCAACAGCAACAGCAACAGCGGGCAATCCGTGGGATGGCGGGGCGGTGTGGGTTGGCAGGACACGCCGTAAACCCCCCTCCGGGGTCCGGCCCAGCCGCTGGCGGCTGGGCGTTCGGGCGCTTGCGAGGCATGCCTCGCAGGCAAAGCGCCCTCACCCATGGGGGCTCGATGGCGCCTTGCTCGTGTGCGCTGTCCTGCGCACACGGCAAGACCGGGGTTGGGCGTCCTGCCCAACCCGCCCGGCGCATGCGCCGGGCCCATGGCGCCAACGGTCCTGCCAACCCACACCGCCCCACCTCTGACGGTTCGACGCTGCTGCTGGTAGGTGTCGACCTTGGTCGACACGGTAGATCCACGCCATGCGTGGATGAATCTGCATCGGAATCAACTATTCGATATCTGATCGAAAGGCAGCCGAGCGTGGGCTCGGCTCTACAAAAAGCGGCCAGCCAGGCGCTTCTGCTTTTGCTTTTCTACTTTCTTCTACGTGGCTGGTCCCCCCCGGAAACTGTCAGAGGACGGGCGGGGTGGGTTCGCGGGGGTGTCCGCGGCATGGATGCCGCGGCCAAGCCCCCATGGATGGGTTCACGGCGTCCCCCGCGAATCCACCTCGCCCGGCCAAGCGCGGCTACTGATGTTCGCGGCCAACCAACAGCCACGAGGGGCTGCGCCGTTCGCGGGAAACCTCAATCGTCCGCAGACACCGTCCGCCCCGACGCCCACGCCCGCAGCGCCTCCACCTGCTCGGCCATCAGCACCGACAGCGGCCGGGTGGCGCGGATCTCGTTCATCAGCAGCTCGGTATCCAGCGGCCGGCCCTCGGCATGCGCCGCATACAGCCCGGCCACGATCGCCTGCTCGATCTCGGCACCGGAGAACCCATTGGCGGCAGCGGCCAGCGCGGGCAGTGCGAAGTCGTCGGCGTTGAGCTGGCGCCGGCCCAGGTGCAGCCGCAGCAGCTCCACGCGCACTTCAGGCGAGGGCAGGTCGACGAAGAAGATCTCGTCGAAGCGGCCTTTGCGCAGCAGCTCGGCAGGCAGCTCGTGTACCTGGTTGGCAGTCGCCACAATGAACACCGGTGCCTTGCGCTCGGCCATCCAGGTCAGCAGATGGCCGAGCACGCGGCGCGACACGCCACCATCCTCGCCACCGGTTGCCAGCCCCTTCTCGATCTCGTCCATCCACAGCACGCACGGTGCCAGCTGTTCGGCCGAGGCCAGCGCCTGGCGCAGGTTGGCCTCGGTCTCGCCGTGGTACTTGTTGTACAGCGCGCCCACGTCCAGGCGCAGCAGCGGCACGCCGAAGCCGGCAGCGGTGGCCTTGGCCAGCATCGACTTGCCGCAGCCCTGTACGCCCAGCAGCAGCATGCCGCGTGGCGGGTCCAGCCCGGCCGGGGCGGACCCGGCAATGAAGGCCACGCGGCGCTGGTTGATCCAGCGCTTGAGCCGGTTGGCGCCGGCCACATCGCCGAAACGCGCGCTGTCATGTTCGAAGAACAGGTGGCCGCTGCGGTTGAGCAGCTCGAACTTCAGCCGCGCCAGCTGCGGCAGGTCGTCGTCGCGCAGTGCGCCGTCGGCGTAGATCAGCTGGCGCGCGATGCGCCGGGCATCGACCAGGCTCAGGCCCTGCAGGTTCTTCAGGATCTTCTTCACCGCCTCGCTGTCGACTTCCACCCGTCGGCCGCCATGCTCGCGTGCATAGGCGTCGGCCTCCTCGCGCAGCATCTTCAGCAGGGCGTTGGCGTCGGGCAGGCGCGGGTTGAAGCGCACCGCCAGCGCTTCCAGCTCGGCGGGCAGCTCCACCTTGGCACCGATCAGCACCAGCACATGAGGTTCGCTGTGGCGGCGCTGGATCAGGTCGCGCAGGGCGCGCTGGTGGCTGGCATAGCCCAGGTAGGGGTGGAAATCGAGCAGCAGGTAGACCCCGCGCTGCTCGGCCTGGCGGATCATCTGCAGGGCCGCGCTGGCATCGGGCGGCCCGACCGGTGGGTCTTCACTGTCCAGGTCGATGCGGCGCAGGCCTTCAGTGATCGACCAGCGGTGCAGCGCCCGCCACACGTGCATCAGCGTCTGCCGGAACAGATCGACGATGCGACCCTCGTCCTGGGTCTCGATCACGATCAGGGGGGTATTGGCGCGGATCAGTGCGCTCAGGTCCTGCAGCTCGCTCATGCCGGTTCGATCCTTCGGGGGCGCCACGATAGCAAAGGCGATGGCCACAGGTTCAGCGCAGTGCTACCTCCCGTCACCACCGCCGGTGTACGCTCGGGGCACGTACCCGGAAGCGAGGCTGGCATGAAGACGATCCTGGTGGCCGGTTCCAAGGGCGGGGTGGGCAAGACCACCGTCGCCACCCACCTGGCCGCGTACGCGGCATTGCAGGGCAAGGCCACGGTGATCGCCGATGCCGACCCGCAGGGCTCCAGCACCCGCTGGGCACAACGGCGTGCCGGGCTGGAAAGCGCGGTGCTCCCCATTGATGTGTATCGGAAGAAGCAGTGGGCACAGAAGCTGCCCGATGGCACCGAAACCGTCATCATCGACGCGCCGGCCGGTGCGTTGGCCGACGATATCCCCCATTTCCTTGACGCTGCCGACGCGGTGGTGGTGCCGGTGTTGCCCTCGGCGCTGGATATCGAAGCCATCGTCGGCTTCCTCAACAGCCTGGCCCAGAACCCGCGGGTGCATAGCCGCAAGCTGCCGGTCGGGCTGGTCCTGAACCGCACCAAGCCCTGGACCCAGACCTCGCAGCAGGCGTTGCAGATGCTGGCCGAATGGCCGTACCCGGTGGTCGCGCAGCTGCGTGACAGCCAGAGCTACGTGGTCATGACCGGCCTCGGCCGCAGCCTGTTCGACTACCGCTCCGCCCAGGTGCGCGAGCATCAGGCCGACTGGGAGCCGCTGCTGTCCTGGCTCAAGCTTTGATGCCTGCGTCACTCTTTCTGCTGCATCCTCTTCTTCATGGAAACCCGCGATGCGTGAATTGATCCTGCTGCGCCATGCCCATGCCGAACCGGCTACCCCCGGCCAGGCCGACCTCGACCGGCCGTTGTCGCCGGTGGGGCTGGCTGAAGCCGAAGCCGCCGGCAAGTGGCTGAAGGAAAACAACCTGCTGCCGGACTGCGTGCTGTGTTCACCGGCGCGGCGTACCCGCGAAACCCTGGAAGCCGTGCTCGGCACCATCGGTTACGTGGAAAAGCGCCTGGAAGACCGCATCTACGAAGCCACCCCCGGCACCCTGGCGGCATTGGTGGACGACCGCCGTGATCTCGACCGGGTGCTGATCGTCGGCCACAACCCGGGCCTGGAGCGGCTGGTGGCGTTGATGACCGAGGGCACCAGCAGCGACTACCGCGGCATGCCGCCGGCGGGCATCGCCGTGCTCGGCTTCCCGCGTGAGGCCTCGATCGAGCCGGGCGTGGCCAGCCTGAACGCATTCTGGTGGCCGTGATCCGATGAGCCTGGCGCGGCGCAGCCGCTATCTGCTGCCCGCGCTGCTGGCACTTGGCCCGGCCTGGGCCGCCGTGCCCACGCCGACCACCCTGCCACCGGTGGTCGCCGAGGCGCACCGGGTAATGCGCCTGGATACCCAGCGTTCGCAGATCGGCTTCGAGGTCCGCACCCGCTTCGGGCAGCGCATCGAAGGCCTGTTCCCGCACTTCGAAGGGCGCATCGAGATCCTCTCCGACGGCCGCCACCAGGTGCACCTGAAGATGTTCACGCGCTCGGTCGAGATTCCCGGCAAATCACGCTACACCGGCTGGATGCGCGGCGAGGAGTTCTTCGATGCCGGCCGCCATCCGGTGGTCGAGTTCGACTCGCTGCCGTACTGGCCGGAAACCGTGGAGAGCGGTGGCGACATCAACGGCCGGCTGACCCTGCGCGGGATCAGCCACCCCGAGACACTGAAGGTCGAGAAGGCGGAGTGTGCCCGACCCGGCTATGATTGCGACGTCGTCAGCCGCGGTACCGTGCAGCGAGGCCGGTACGGCATGGACAGCTGGCAGCTTGCCTTGAGTGACCGAGTGACTTTCGTATTGCGTGCGCGCCTGAGCGAGGCGCCGAAACCGTGAACCTCCTGCTGCGTGTACTGGCGCTGGCAACCGTGTTGCTGGGCAGCGGTTGTGCATCGCTGTCGAATGCCGAGCGCGACCGCGCCGAGGCAATCGCCGTGCAGGCACGTTCGACCGTGGTTGATTGCCAGCGTGCCGACCGCTGTGCACAGGACTCGCCGCTGCGGGCGCTGGCGGGCCGGGCGTTCACCGAATCCACCCCGGAGCGACCGCGCCACTACGCCACCCTGCTCGATGAGGGCGAGGGCGCGCTGGTCGCACGCCTGAACCTGCTGCGCAGCGCCACCCGCAGCATCGACCTGCAGACCTACATCTTCGACAAGGACGACAGCGCCCGCCTGGTCATCGACGAACTGCTGGCCGCATCGCGCCGCGGGGTGAAGGTGCGGCTGCTGATCGACCAGCTCTCGGCGATCTCCGACCTGCAGATCCTCGGCGCCCTGTCCGGCGCCCACCAGAATTTCCAGCTTCGGGTCTACAACCCGACCTTCGGCAAGGCCCGGCTGAACTACTTCGACTATGCCGGCAGCGTGCTGTGCTGCTTCCGCCGGTTCAACCAGCGCATGCACAACAAGCTGCTGGTGATCGACGATGCGATCGGCGTGGTCGGTGGCCGCAATTACCAGGACGATTATTACGACTGGGACCGCGAGTACAACTTCCGCGACCGCGATGTGCTGATCGCCGGCCCGGAAGCACGTGCGATGGCGGCCAACTTCGACGCGTTCTGGCGTGCCCACCGCAGCGTGCCGGCCGAGCGCCTCAACGACGTGGGCCGCACCCTGCTGCGCGAAGGCGTGCCAACGCTGCCACCGGCCACCTTCCGCCGCCCGGAACGGGTACAGCGGGTCAGCGCCGAAGCCAACGACACCGAGTTCGTCACCCGTTCCTTCGTCGATACCGCGCTACCGGTGGCTTCGGTGCGCTACGTGGCCGACCTGCCACGCAAGCATCGCCGCGAGAAGGCCGATGCACCGCTGGCCGGCCAGCATGTGACCGAACCACAGCTGGATGCGCTGATCGCCAGTGCGCAGAAGGAAGTGATCCTGCAGACGCCCTACCTGGTGCTGTCCAAGCCGGCGCAGAAGCTGTTCCGTGAACTGCGCAAGCGCCCGCAGCCACCGCGCGTGGTGGTGTCCAGCAACAGCCTGGCGGCGACCGACAACCCGATCGTGTATGCGCTTTCGTACAAGTACAAGCGGCGCAACATGCGCGAACTGGGCTTCAACATCTTCGAGTACAAGCCGTTCCCGCTGGATGCACCGGTCGACTACCGCAACCTGCTGCCGGACCCGATCGCCGCGCCCGGGGGTGAAGACGAGGGCGACCGCAATCCGCTGATCGGTGGCAGTGCCGCCGGCAGCAACGCACGCAGTGGCAGCAGTAGTGGTTCGGGTGCCGGCAGCAAGCAGGGCCCGTTGAACCATCGCCACAGCGATGGTGCCTATGACAACGCACGCGCACGCCGTCGCGCCGCCGGCAGCGAAGTGGAAACGCGCCTGCTGCGCACCGAGACGCGGCCGTCGTTCCTGGGCAGCAAGGCGGTCAACAAGCCGTTGCCGGTCACCCGCAAGGGCGCGCGCATGGGCCTGCATGCCAAGTCGCTGGTGGTCGACCGCCGCATCGGCGTGGTCGGCACCCACAACTTCGATCCGCGCAGCGAGAACTACAACACCGAAGGCGCGGTGATCATCAACGACCCGGTGTTCGCCGAGCAGCTGGCGCAGAGCATCCTGCGCGACACCCACCCGCAGAACTCCTGGACGGTGGCGCCGCGCGCCAAGCCGCCAGTGCTGTCGGGGCTGAACTACAGCGTCGGCAAGGCCTCCGAAGCGCTGCCCATCCTTGATTTCTGGCCGTGGCGCTACGCCACCGACTACGAGTTCCAGCCCGGCGTGGACTGCCCGCAGCCGCTGCCGCGGCAGGATCCCGATTTCCATCGCTGCTACGTCGCCGTCGGCGACTTCCCCGAAGTCAACGTCGGCCCGAAATGGCTGCTGGTGCGCATGCTGACCGCATTCGGCGCCGGCCTCGTTCCCATCCTCTGAAGGTACCCGCATGACCCAGGTGTTCCGCGAAGCCGTTTCCATCGAGCAGCTCAACGCGCTCAGCCGCAACACGGCGATTGAATCCCTGGGCATCGTCTTCAGCGCCGCCGGCGAGGACTGGCTGCAGGCCACCATGCCGGTGGATGAGCGCACCCGCCAGCCCTACGGCATCCTGCACGGCGGTGCCTCGGTGGTGCTGGCCGAGACCCTGGGCAGCAGCGCCGGCAACCTGTGCGTGGATACCGGCAAGCAGATCTGCGTGGGCCTGGAGATCAACGCCAACCACGTGCGCGCCGTGCGCTCGGGCACGGTCACCGGCACCGCCCGCGCGCTGCACGTCGGCCGCAGCACCCAGCTGTGGGAGATCCGCATCGAGGACGAGCAGGGCCGCCTGGTCTGCATCTCGCGGCTGACCCTGGCGGTGGTGGCTGCCGGTCACGGCTGAGTCCCCCGGGGGGCGTTGACGGCGGCGGAACCCAGCGTTCCCCGCCGATTGCCCCGGTCGATGGCTGTTATGGCCTAAATCGGCTGGCAGCGATGACGGCCCTCCGGTATCGTGCGCGGATGACTTCCCCCACTCCGGCCCCCCGTGGCGGCGTGGCGCGTGTGTGCCGTTACCTGTACCGCGTACCGCTGCTGTTGGTCCACATCATCGTGTTCCTGCCGCTCATCCTGATCGGCATGCTTCCGCCGTGGGGCGAGCTGCGCGTGGGCGAGGCGACCTTCGGCGCCAAGGTGGTCAACTGGTGGCAGGGTGGGCTGATGTGGATCTTCGGCTTCCGCCTGACGCAGGTCGGCGCGCCGCTGCCCGGTGCCGTGCTGTTCGTGGCCAACCATGTCAGCTGGGTCGATATCTGCATCCTGCACAGCCAGCGCATGATGGGCTTCGTCGCCAAGCGCGAGATCGCCAGCTGGCCGCTGGTGGGTTGGCTGGCCGCGCGTGGTCAGACCATCTTCCACCAGCGTGGCAACACCGAATCGCTCGGTGGCGTGATGCAGGTGATGGCCGACCGCCTGCGCGAGGGCAAGGCCGTGGGCGTGTTCCCGGAAGGGCGGACCCGCGGCGGTCACGAAGTGGGCCCGTTCCACGCCCGCATCTTCCAAGCCGCTGTCGAGACCGGCGTGCCGGTGCAGCCGGTGGCACTGGTGTACGGGGTGAAGGGCGACGCGCAGACCATCGTCGCGTTCGGCCCGAACGAAAGTTTCTTCGCCAATTTCCTGCGCCTGCTCGGCGAGCCGGCGCGACGTGCGGAAGTGCACTTCCTGGCACCGATCGGTGCACAGGACCTGGAAGGCCGTCGGCGCATCGCGGAAACCTCGCGCGCGCGCATCGTGGCGGCCATGAGCACCGGGTGAGGCTGCGGTGGCCCTGATCCCGCCACCTGTCCTGGACGCCGGCACGCCGACGCTGCATGCGGCTGACTACCAGCCACCGCGCTGGCTGCGCAATCCCCACCTGCAGTCGATGCTCAGCTCCAGCCGCATGCGCCTGCAGCGCGGCCTGCTGCTGCTGGCCGCCACCGGTGCGGTCAGCGAGGAGCTGATCCTGGATGGAGGCGATGGCGTTCGCCTGCAGGGCTGGCACAGCCATGTCGAAGGCCGCGAGCCCAAGGGCATCGCGCTGCTGCTGCACGGCTGGGAAGGCAGTGCCGAATCCAGCTACATGCGCATGGCGGCCGCGCGCATGCTGGAGCAGGGCTTCGACGTGGTGCGGCTGAACTTCCGCGACCACGGCAACACCCATCACCTCAACCCCGGCATCTTCCACTCCAACCTGATCGACGAAGTGGTGCATGCCGCGGGTGACGTCGCCCAGCGCTGGCCGCAGCTGCCGCTGGTGGCCGCCGGCTACTCGCTGGGCGGCAACTTCGTGCTGCGCCTGGCCCTGCGCGCACCGGCCGCGGGCGTGCCGCTGCAGCGCGTGGCCTCGGTGTGCCCGGTGCTGGACCCGGCGCTGACCATGGAAAGCATCGAGAACGGCCCGGCGATGTACGACTGGTACTTCCGCCGCAAATGGGCCGGTTCGCTGCGCCGCAAGCGCGACCTGTTCCCCGAGCTGAGCGACTGCGACGACCGCGTGCTGAAGCTGGACATCCGCGCGCTGACCGCCTGGCTGGTCGAGCGCCACACCAGCTTTGGTTCGCTTCAGGCCTATTTCGACGGCTACTCGATTGCCGGCGACCGCCTGTCGACCCTGCAGGTACCGGCCGACATCCTGATGGCGCAGGATGACCCGGTGATTCCGTACGCGACCTTCAGCAACTGGCAGCTGCCGAGCCAGGCGCACCTGGAAACCGCCTGCTGGGGCGGCCACTGCGGGTTCATCGAAAACTGGCGCGGCGACGGCTTCTCCGAGCGCTGGGTCGCGCAGCGCCTGCAGCGGGTCCTGCGGGCCTGAACCGGCGGCAGCGCGCAGCCCGCTACAATGCGGGTTTGCACTTGAACCGGACTGCCATGCAAGACCAGATCATCCAAGCGTTGCGCCAGAACCAGGCCGACCAGGCCGTGCAGCTGGCCCAGGCGTGGACCCATGACGAACCCGGCCAGGCCAACGCCCACCGCTGGCTGGCGCTTGCGCTGCAGCAGCAGGGCAACGCCGAGCAGGCGATGGAGGCCCTGCAGCAGGCGCTGCGGCTGGCCCCGGACGACGCCCAGCTGCACCTGCAGCATGCCGGCCTGCTGCTGGCGCTGCGCCAGTTCGAGGGTGCCGACGAAGCACTGGTGCGCACCACCGGCCTCGATCCGAACTCGTTCTCCGCCTATCTGATGCAGGCGCACCTGGCGATCGGTCGCAATGACTTCGACGAAGCGCAGCGCATCTCGACCCTGGCCGCGCGCGTGGAGCCGGACCATCCGGAACTGCTGACCATCGACGGCATGGTTGCACTGCGCCGCGGAGACGCCGACCGCGCGCTGGCGCTGCTGTCGGCTGCCAGCAAGGCACTGCCGGACGATACCCGCGTGCTGTACGCGCTGGGCTTTGCCTACCTGGGCAAGGACATGCTGGCGTTTGCAGAGCAGTCGTTCCGCCGCGTGCTGGAACTCAATCCGTCGCTGTCCTCGCTGCATGGCCTGGTGGTGCAGCTGGCACTGCGCCAGGGCAACGTGCCGGCCGCCGCCGAAGCCATGCAGGTGGCCCTGCAGCAGCCGGAGATGGACGTACCGTCGATGCGCCGCCTGGCGGGTGAGCTGTCGCTGCGCAATGGCCAGCCGCTGCAGGCCCTGGACTACCTGCTGCCGCTGCTGGAGACGCAGCCGGAAGACCGCCAGGTGCTGCAGCTGCTGCTGATGTCATGGCAGCGCCTGGGGCGCGAGGATGAAGCACGTGCACGCCTGGATGCGGTACTGGAGACCGATGACCAGCTGCACGACGTGTGGCTGGCACGCCTGGCCATCGAGCAGGTGGGCAGCGAAAGCGCCGTGACCGCGGTCGAGCGCTGGATGGCGGCGATGCCCGCGCATCTGCCGGCCCTGGAGGCGCGCCTGCGCCTGCACGACATGGCCGGCGAACACGCTCAGGCCGAAGCGATCGCCGAACGCATCGTCAGCCTGGAACCGGGCCGCGTCAGCGGCGAGACCCGCCTGGTCGAAGGCCTGCTGCAGCGCGATCCCGCCGCCGCCGTGGCCCGCGTGCAGGCGCTGATCGAGCTGGCGCCGGAAGACCATCGCGCCGACCTGCGCACGTGGATGGGCGAGATCCAGGACCGCGCCGGGCAGCCGCAGGACGCGCTGCGCACGTGGCTGTCGCTGCAGGCCGACCAGGCGCCGCAGCGCTTGCCACTGCCACCCCAGGCCAAGTCCCCGCCGAGCTGGCCGGACAAGGGCAGCATCGACGGCGATGCCAGCTCCGCGCCGATCTTCCTCTGGGGCGCGCCGGGTTCGGGCGTTGAGCGGGTGGCAACCGGCCTGGCTGCTGCCAGCCCGGTGCTGCGCAGCGACCGCTACACCAACACGCCGCCCGATGATGCGTTCCAGAACTACAACACGCTGCAGGACCTGGCCTCGGGCGTGCTGACGCCGGAGCGCCTGGTGCAGCGCTGGCGTGAACAGCTGCCGGCACGTGGCCTGCAGAGCGACACCGTGATCGACTGGCTGCTGTGGTGGGACAACGCGCTGCTGTGGGCGCTGCGCCCGCAGCTGCCGCAGGGGCGCCTGGTGCTGGTGCTGCGCGACCCGCGCGACATGCTGCTGGACTGGGTGGCCTACGGTGCTGCCGCGCCGCTGGCGATGACGTCGTTGGCCGAAGCCAGTGAATGGCTGACCCGCGCGCTGAACCAGATCGCCGCGCTGCACGAGGACGACCTGTACCCGCACGTGCTGCTGCGCATCGACCAGATCGGCAACGATCCGCAGGCGATGGCCGAGCTGCTGGGTCGCCTGTTCGAGCGGCCGATGCCACCGGCGGCACAGCTGGGTGCCCCGCGCCTGCCGGCCGGCCACTGGCGCAACTACCGCGACGTGATGAGCGCCGCCTTCGCCCAGCTCACCCCGGTTGCGGTGCGCCTGGGTTACCCGGAAGAGTGAGGAGAGTCCGATGCAGTTGACCAGCCACAGCCTGACCAACGGCGCACCGATCGATCGTGAGTTCGCCGCGGGCGACGCCAACGGTTTCGCCCCGGACCGCAACCCGCACCTGGCCTGGAGCGGGGCGCCGGCCGGCACCCGTTCGTTCCTGCTGGTATGCGTGGATCCGGACGTACCGACCGTGCCGGAGACGGTTGGCCGCAGCGACATGAGCGTGCCGCGCGACCAGCCGCGCTGCGATTTCGTGCACTGGGTGATGGCCGACATCCCGGCCACGGTGCAGGAGATCGCCGCTGGCAGCTGCAGCGACGGCTTCGTGGTGAAGGGCAAGCCCGCACCCGCCGGCCCGGCCGGCAGCCGCCAGGGTCTGAACGACTTCACCGGCTGGTTCGCGGGCAACCCGGACATGGCGGGTGACTACCTGGGCTATGACGGCCCGTACCCGCCGTTCAACGACGAGCGCATGCACCGCTATTTCTTCCGGGTATTCGCGCTGGACGTGGCGTCGCTGGACCTGCCGCAGCGCTTCACCGCCGCCGACGCGTACCGCGCCATGCACGGCCACGTGCTGGCCGAAGCCGCACTGCACGGCACCTACACGTTGAACCCGGCGCTGGGCTGAGCAGCACACAGGGTGGGTAGAGCCGGCCAGCGGCCGGTTCTACCTGTAGCGTCGAGCCATGCTCGACCGCTTCCATGATCATTTCACCGGCAGTGGCGCCGGTTCGAACACCGCGGTGTCGCCCTGCGCGTTGCGCACTACCAGTGCGCCGCGGTCGTCCAGCTCGAGCGTCGGTGCGGCACTCCGGCTGCCCATCAGCTTTCCCGCGCGTTGCTGCTGCACGACGATGTCACCCCGCATGCATCCGGCCACTGTCTGGATGCCGTTCTCAAGAATCAGCTGGTTGCCCTGCAGCCGGTACTGGCTGCTGACGTTGTTGCACAGGTTCAACTCGCTCATGTAACCGTGCCCGAAGCGCAGCGTGTAGGGCTCGCGACCGCGGACGAACAAGGCATCGATGCGCCGGCCCTGCGCATCTGTGGCGCGCGCCAGTTGCCACAGGCGTGTTTCGAGCCGATCGGTACCGGGCGTGCTGGCAGCGGAGGCATCCGCGCACACGGCCAGCAGTGCAGCGGCTATGAGAATGGGGACGTGCTTCATGCCGATCTCCCGATGCATGTGGGTAGTGCCGGCCGCTGGCCGGCAACATCCGTGTGTTGGCGGTGCCCCGCAGGGCAGCCGGCCAGCGGCCGGCTCTACCGACCATGAAGAAGGGCGGCCTCTCGGCCGCCCTTCCATCGTTTTATTTCTTCTCGATGGCCGACTCGACCACCATGTCCAGCACGTACGCCTGCGAGGGCGCATCGGCCGGCGGGTTCTTCACCTCGTAGCGCTTCACGCGCACCACGTTGCGCACGCCGTCTTCGTGGGTGTAACCCTCGATGTTGCCGTAGAAGTTCTCGAACTTGCCGGGCTCGCCCTGCTTCAGGCCCTTGTCGTCGAACTTCACTTCACGCACCTGCAGGCACTGGTAGTCCGGGATCAACGGGTGCGAGCACTTCTCGGTCTTGGCGGCCACTTCCAGGAACACGGTTTCGCCGGCGCCGCCATAGCGGGTTTCAGCGGTCGGTTCCGGGTTGAACACCAGCACGTCGCCCTTGGCGGTGGTCAGGGTCAGCTTGCCGTCGGCATCCTGCGTGGCCTTCAGCTCGCCCTGCAGGCGGCTCGACACGGCCTCGTCCAGCGCCATCAGCGCCTTGTCGGTGCAGGCCATCAGGGTCGAGGCCATGGCGCCCACGGTCAGCTTGCCGTCGGCCAGGGTGTAGCTGCCACCCATGTGGTTGCAGGCGTTGCTGACCGACAGGCGGCCATCTGCGAAGTCCAGGGTGACCGGCTTGTCTTCGCGGGCGAACAGCGCGTCGATGCGCTTGCCGTCGGCGGCGGTGGCCTGCTGCAGCAGCCAGTGCTGGCTCTGCAGGCGCTGCGCATCCAGGTGCGCCAGCGTCTGCTGGTCTGCTGCCTTGGCCGCAGCCGGGGCCACGTCGTCGCCGCCGTTGCCGGCCGGGGCCGGGGTCTGGCTGCAGGCGGCCATCAGGGCCAGCGGGAGGAGCAGGGTGAGCTTGCGGTTCATGGTGATTCTCCTTGGGGAACCGTGGGGGAAACGGGGTGGGGCCGGCAACGGGGTTGCCGTGCCCCGGCGCGGTTCAGCTGCCGGACGGCAACCACAGCAGCAGTGCTGCGCCCAGCGCGATGCGGTAGATGGCGAAGGCGGTGAACCTGTGCGACTTGATGTAGCCCATCAGCCACTTCACTACGACGAAGCCGGTGACGGCCGCGGCAACGAAGGCCACGCCCACCTCGGTCCAGTTCTCGCTGCCCAGCTGCCCGGCCCTGGCCATCTCCAGGAAGGTGTAGGCACTGGCGGCGAACATGGTGGGAATGCCGACCAGGAACACGAACTCGGCGGCGGCGGCGCGGCGGCTCAGGCCCAGCAGCATGGCCAGGAAGATGGCCGAGGCCGAGCGCGAGGTGCCGGGGAACACACCGGCCACCACCTGCGCCAGACCGACGCCGATCGCCACCGTCCAGGTCACCTGGTCGCGGTCGGGCAGGCGCGCGGTATAGGCCTCCACCAGCAACATCCAGACGCCACCGATGATCAGCGCCCAGGCCACAGGGCTGACCGTTTCCGGCAGCGACCAGCCGGCCTTGCGCACCACCAGGCCGACCACGGCGGTGACCAGGAAGGCGGCGCCCAGCTTGAATACGTACTCGCGGTTCTCGCGCTGGCCAAAGCCGGTGGCCAGCTGCAGCAGGCGCTGGCGGAACACCAGCACCACGGCCACGATCGCGCCGGCCTGGATGACGATGTTGAAGAAGTCCGAGCGGGCCCCAAGCCAGTGCTGGGCGATGAGCAGGTGGCCGGTGCTGGAGATCGGCAGGAATTCGGTCAAGCCTTCGAGGATGCCCAGCAGCAGGGCGGAGAGCAGGTCGGACATGGACGGTGCGTGCACGCGCGGCGGAAGGAAGAAGGTCGAGAGGATAGACGATCCCTGCTGCACCAAACGGGTGCGTCTGGTGACCGCCGCACCCGTTTGGTGCACCGCGTTCTGCACCTGCGCGGGGCGGCCTTTTTTAAATCAAGGACTTGCGGCATCTGAAAAGTTGGCACGGTCGTTGCTGTACCTCAGCAGGCATTCATCCCCATCCGAGGTCGTACCGATGTCCGTGGAAAACGTTGAGAAGCTGATCAAGGACAACCAGATCGAATTCGTCGATCTGCGCTTTGTCGACATGCGTGGTGTCGAGCAGCACGTGACCTTCCCGGTCAGCATCATCGAGCCGTCGCTGTTCGAAGAAGGCAAGATGTTCGATGGCAGCTCGATCGCCGGCTGGAAGGGCATCAACGAGTCGGACATGGTGCTGCTGCCGGATACCGCCAGCGCCTACGTCGACCCGTTCTACGCCGATCCGACCATCGTGATCAGCTGCGACATCCTGGACCCGGCCACCATGCAGCCGTATGGCCGCTGCCCGCGCGGCATCGCCAAGCGCGCCGAGGCCTACCTGAAGTCCTCCGGCATCGCCGAAACCGCGTTCTTCGGCCCGGAGCCGGAATTCTTCATCTTCGATTCGGTCCGCTTCGCCAATGAAATGGGCCACACCTTCTTCCAGGTCGACTCCGAAGAAGCCGCCTGGAACAGCGGCGCCAAGTACGACGGCGCCAACAGCGGCTACCGTCCGGGCGTGAAGGGCGGTTACTTCCCCGTTCCGCCGACCGACACCCTGCACGACCTGCGTGCCGAGATGTGCAAGACCCTGGAACAGGTCGGCATCGAAGTGGAAGTGCAGCACCACGAAGTGGCCACCGCCGGCCAGTGCGAGATCGGCACCAAGTTCAGCACCCTGGTGCAGAAGGCCGACGAACTGCTGCGCATGAAGTACGTCATCAAGAACGTGGCGCACCGCAACGGCAAGACCGTCACCTTCATGCCCAAGCCGATCGTCGGCGACAACGGCAGCGGCATGCACGTGCACCAGTCGCTGTCCAAGGGCGGCACCAACCTGTTCTCCGGTGACGGCTACGGCGGCCTGAGCCAGCTGGCGCTGTGGTACATCGGCGGCATCTTCAAGCACGCCAAGGCCATCAACGCCTTCGCCAACTCGGGCACCAACAGCTACAAGCGCCTGGTGCCGGGCTACGAAGCGCCGGTGATGCTGGCCTACTCGGCCCGCAACCGCTCGGCCTCGTGCCGCATTCCGTGGGTGTCCAACCCGAAGGCACGCCGCATCGAAATGCGCTTCCCGGACCCGATCCAGTCCGGCTACCTGACCTTCACCGCGCTGATGATGGCTGGCCTGGACGGCATCAAGAACCAGATCGACCCGGGCGCACCGAGCGACAAGGACCTGTACGACCTGCCGCCGGAAGAAGAGAAGCTGATCCCGCAGGTCTGCTCCTCGCTGGACCAGGCCCTGGAAGCGCTGGACAAGGACCGCGAGTTCCTGAAGGCCGGCGGCGTGATGAGCGATGACTTCATCGACGGCTACATCGCGCTGAAGATGCAGGAAGTGACCAAGTTCCGCGCGGCCACCCACCCGCTGGAATACCAGCTGTACTACGCCAGCTGACCGGATGCGATGGCGGTGGGCTTCCCCCTCCCACCCGCCGCCATCGCTTCCGTTTTCGCGGCTGGGGAGCCGCGGTCAGATCGGGGTCGTTGCACGGGGTCGGATCCCTTTCATGCATGAAAGGGCTCTGACCCCACGCCAAGGACCCCTGATCCAGGGGCAAGAGAAAGACCGGATACGCGACCAGGGCCGCCCTCCCTCCCGCGTCGGTCGTGCAAGGAGAGAGGCACGGCCGTCCCGGCCCTGTACGTGTCCGGTGCAACAGCCACGGCCATCACCGTGATGGCCGCTGGTTGCCTGATGCCAACGCGCGCTGGCGCGCTGGCCCCATCCACCATCGGGACATGCGCATGAAACTGATCTCCGCCATCATCCGGCCGTTCAAGCTCGACGAGGTCCGCGAGGCCCTGTCCGACGCAGGCGTGTCGGGCATCACCGTGACCGAAGTGAAAGGCTTCGGCCGCCAGAAGGGCCACACCGAGCTGTATCGCGGCGCCGAGTACGTCGTCGATTTCCTGCCCAAGATCAAGATCGAAACCGTGGTCACCGACGAGCGTGCCGATGCGGTGATCGAAGCGATCCAGTCGTCGGCAGGCACCGGCAAGATCGGTGACGGCAAGATCTTCGTCACCGCCGTCGAACAGGTCATCCGCATCCGCACCGGCGAAATCGGTGCCGACGCGCTGTAACCCCCTTCCGGAGACTCCCCCATGAAGATGCGCCTTCTCACCGGGTGGCAAGCCCGGTTCCATATCGTGTGCCTGTTGATGCTGCTGAGCGCGCTGGCCGCCGGTGCCTGGCCGGGCAATGCCCACGCCCAGGCGCAGGTGTCGCCGCTGCCCAGCGAAAGCGTGGCGGTTGAACCGCTGCAGGAGCCCGTCGCCGCGGCACCCGCCGTCGCGGAAGCAGCAGCGCCCGCGTTCGACCACGGCGACGTGGCCTGGATGCTCACCTCCACCCTGCTGGTGCTGTTGATGGTGGTACCGGGCCTGGCCCTGTTCTACGGCGGGCTGGTGCGCTCGAAGAACGTGTTGTCGGTGCTCAGCCAGATCCTGGTGGTGTTCTCGCTGGTGCTGCTGCTGTGGGTGGCCTACGGCTACAGCGCGGTGTTCAGTGCAGGCAACCCGTTCTTCGGCTCGTTCACCGAGTTCGCCTTCCTCAAGGGCTTCACCCCCGAGTCGGTGGGCAACACGCCGATCAAGGGACTGCCGGACTATCTGTTCGTCGCCTTCCAGTCGACCTTTGCCGGCATCACCACCGCGCTGATCGTCGGTGCTTTCGCCGAACGCATCAAGTTCCGCGCGGTGCTGCTGTTCTCGGCGCTGTGGTTCACCCTCAGCTACATCCCGATGGCGCACATCGTCTGGGGTGGCGGCTACCTGGGTGAGCTGGGTGCCATCGACTTCGCCGGCGGTACCGTGGTGCACATCAACGCGGGCGTTGCAGGCCTGGTGGCCGCGTGGTTCGTCGGCAAGCGCCTGGGCTATGGCCAGACCGCGCTGAAGCCGCACAACGTGCCGTTTACCTACATCGGCGCAATGCTGCTGTGGGTGGGCTGGTTCGGCTTCAACGCCGGTTCTGCAGCTGCCGCCGACACCGTCGCCTCGCTGGCCTTCCTCAACACCGTGCTGGCCACGGCCGCAGCGGTGCTCGGCTGGACACTGGTGGAAGCAATCAGCAAGGGCAAGCCGTCGGCACTGGGCGCGGCCTCGGGTGCGGTGGCCGGCCTGGTCGGCATCACCCCGGCCTGCGGCACCGTCGGCCCGCTCGGCGCGATCGTCATCGGCTTCGTCGCCGGCGTGGTCTGCGTCTGGGGCGTCACCGGTTTGAAACGCCTGCTGAAGGTGGACGACACCGCCGACGTGTTCGGTGTGCATGGTGTCGGCGGCATCGTCGGCGCGATTCTCACCGGTGTGTTCAGTGCACAGTCGCTGGGTGGTACCAAGGTCGGTCTGGATATCGCCCACCAGGTCTGGGTGCAGGTGGTCAGCGTCGGCCTCACCGTGGTGTGGTCGGCGGTGGTGACCACGCTGATCCTGCTGGTGGTGCGCAGCGTGGTTGGCCTGCGCGTGACCGAGGAAGCCGAGCGCACCGGTCTTGATGTGACCTCGCATGGTGAATCGGCCTACGAGGCCTGACGGGCTTCACGGTTTCAAAGGTGCCCCGCCACTGCTGCGTCGCCTGCAGTGGCGGGGGCCGGGCACCGGTTTCCCCAGTGCCGCAGGCATCTGTCGGCGTACTGGCGGACCGGCGCTGGTCCGGGTGTAGATCCGGGGCGCCGCCCGCTGGCGGAATGCCGTCCGTCGGATATCACATTTTGCCCGGATGGGCTGGGCCGGCGGCAGTCTGCCGGCTCTGTTTCCTGCCACACGATTCCCTTACAGTGCTGCCTCTTCCAGCCGCATCTTCGTCGGTCTGGCAGCCATCCGCAGGGAAAAAGCATCGTGGAACAGGGACGTAATGTACGCAGCCGCGCGTTGCAGTGGCGGTTGTCCGTGGGCGTGGCACTGGCCATCGCCGGCTTCCAGGCACCGGCCGGGGCGCAGACGGTGTCGCCGGAGCAGGAACTGCTCCGGCAGCAGGAGCGCGAGCGCGCGCTGCGTGAGCAGCAGGAGTCCACGCCGGATGTCCGCCTGCAGCCGGCTACCGAAGACCTCGGCCACCTGCCGGTGGAAGAGTCCCCCTGCTTCACCATCAACACCATCGCGCTGCAGGGGGATCTAGCGGACCGCTTCCGCTGGGCGCTGGCGGCAGCCGATCCCCGCAGCGACCCCGCCACCGGGCGCTGCCTCGGCACCGCCGGCGTGGACATCGTGATGAAGCGCGTGCAGAACGCGATCATCGAGCGCGGCTACGTCACCACCCGCATCCTGGCCGCACCGCAGGACCTGAAGACCGGCATCCTGACGCTCACGGTCGTGCCAGGCCGCGTCAATGCCATCCGCTTTGCCGACGGCGCAGGCCGCACCCCCGCCCTCTGGAACGCGGTGCGGGTGACACGCGGCGAAGTACTGAACCTGCGTGACATCGAACAGGCGCTGGAAAACCTGCAGCGCGTGCCGACCGCGCAGGTGGACATCCAGATCGCGCCCCCGGCCGATGGCGCGGCGGCCAAGCCGGGCGAGAGCGATCTGGTGATCAGCTGGCAGCAGGCGCGCCTGGTACGGGTCAACCTGACCCTGGACGATGCCGGCAGCCAGTCCACCGGCAAGATGCAGGCCGGCACCACGGTGTCGGTGGACAACGCGGCCGGCCTTAGCGATCTGTTCTACATCAACGTGGGCAAATCGGTGTTCAACGGCAGCGAGCGTGGCACCGACAGCTGGTCAGTGCATTACAGCGTGCCGCTGGGCGGATGGCTGCTGGGCGCCAACGCCAGCAACTTCGACTATGAGCAGACCGTTGCCGGTGCGTTCGAGAACTACGTCTACAGTGGCTCCAGCCGCAACGCCGAGCTGCGCCTGACACGCATGCTGTTCCGCAACGCGCGCGCCAAGACCAGCATGTACGCGCGTGGCTGGTACCGCGAATCGGACAACTTCATCAACGATACCGAGATCGAAGTGCAGCGCCGCCGCATGGCGGGCTGGGAACTGGGCCTGGGCCACCGGCACTTCATCGGCAAGGCGACACTGGATGTGAACCTGGCGTACCGCAAGGGGACCGGCGCCTTCAACGCGCTGCGCGCGCCGGAAGAGGCCTTTGGCGAAGGCACGGCGCATGGCCGCATCTACACCGCCGATGCGCAGCTGGTCGTGCCGATGCAGTGGGGCCGCCAGAGCCTGCGCTACACCGGCAGCTGGCGTGCGCAGTGGAACCGCTCACCGCTGGTACCGCAGGATCGGTTCTCGATCGGTGGCCGCTACACCGTGCGTGGCTTCGATGGCGAAATGTCGCTGACCGGCGAGCGCGGCTGGCTGCTGCGCAATGAAGTGGGCGTACCCCTGGGCAGTGGCGTGGAGGCCTACGTCGCGGTCGATCACGGCCGCGTCGGCGGTCCGTCCACGGCCCGGTTGCTCGGCGACAGGCTCACCGGTACCGCGCTCGGCCTTCGCGGCGGCACCCGCCACATCAACTGGGATGCCTTCGTCGGCAGTCCGTTGTCCAGGCCGCGCGGCTTCCAGACCGGCTACACCACGTTCGGAATGAACATGGGCGTCTCGTTCTGACGCCTGCGCATGGCCGGCCTGCGCTGCCTGCAGCGCGGCCAACACGATGCGGTACCGCGCAGCCCGCTGCGCAAACCACCCAACAGCACCGAAAGGAATCAGCGCCGTGAACAAAGTCTACCGTCTGGTCTTCAACCGTACGCTCGGGGTCATGCAGGTTGCGTCCGAGCTGGTCAACGCCGCGCACGGCGGTGCCGACAATCGTGAAGGCCGCACGGTCGGCACCCTGCGTCCGATCAGTTTCGCGTTGTGGCTGGTGCTGGGCTGGGTGGGGCTGGTGCAACCGTTGTCCGCGCAGCAGGCGCCGGCCGACCCGGGCCGCATCGCCGCCGACCCGGGCGCGCCGGCAAACCAGCGCCCGACGGTGATTACCTCGGCCAACGGCACGCCACAGGTCAACATCACCACGCCCAGTGCGGGCGGGGTGTCGCGCAATACCTACCAGCAGTTCGACGTCGGCCAGCAGGGCGTGATCCTCAACAACTCGCGCGGCGAGGTGCAGACCCAGCTGGGTGGCTGGGTGCAGGGCAATCCGTGGCTGGCCACGGGCACCGCGCGGGTCATCCTCAACGAGGTCAACAGCAGCAATCCCAGCCACCTCAATGGCTATGTGGAGGTGGCCGGTGCGCGGGCGCAGGTGGTCATCGCCAACCCGGCCGGGATCCAGATCAATGGCGCGGGCTTCCTCAACGCCAGCCGGGTGACCCTGACCACCGGCACGCCGATCGTCAGCAATGGCGTGCTGGAAGGCTATCGCGTCGAAGGTGGCAGCATCGGCGTCGGTGGCGCGGGCCTGGATACCAGCCGCGCCGACTACACCGACATCATCACCCGTTCGCTGCAGGTCAATGCCGGCATCTGGGCCAACCAGCTGCAGGCGAGCCTGGGCAGCAACGTGGTCAGTGCCGACCACAGCAGCGTGCAGCAGCAGAAGCCTACGTCCGCCGCGCCCACTTTCGCGCTGGATGTGGGCGCGCTGGGCGGCATGTATGCCAACCGCATCTGGCTGGTCGGCAACGAACATGGCGTGGGCGTAAGCAATGCCGGCAAGATCGGTGCCCAGGCCGGCGAGCTGGTGGTCACCGTCGACGGCCGGCTGCAGAACACTGGCGCGATGCATGCGCAGCAGGACCTGCGCATCGACGCCAGCGCGGGCATCGCCAATGCCGGCACGCTCAGTGCCGAGCGCGAGCTGCGCGTGCAGACCCCGGCAGATGTCGACAATAGTGGCGGCACGCTCAATGCGCGACGCATCGAAGTGAATGCCGATGCGCTGCGCAACCGCGGCGGCAGCATCGAACAGCTCGGAGCGCAGGCGCTGCAGCTGCAGGCGGCCGACGTCAGCAACCTGCAGGGCCGCATCGGCAACGTGGCCAGTGTTTCGCCAGGCACCGGTACCGGCGGCACCGGCACCCCGCCGGGTACGGGTACGCCAGGCACGGGTACGCCAGGTACCGGCACTCCGGGCACTGGCACTCCCGGCACCGGCGGCGGCACCCCGCCGGTCACGCCGCTTCCGCCGCTGGCGGCCGGCGTGCTCAACATCGCTGGAACGCTGGGCAACGACGGCGGCCGCATCGAAGCCAGTGGCGACCTGCAGCTCAGCGCCCGCAACAGCTTGGACAACAGCGACGGCACGCTGGGCGCAAGCACCCTGCAGGTGCAGGGACAGGCGCTGCGCAACATGCGTGGCACCCTGCAGGTCCAGGGCGCGGCCAGCGCGCAGGTGCAGCAGCTGGACAACAGTGGCGGCCGCATGACCTTCGCCCGTGGCTTCGAGCTGCAGGCGCAATCGGTCATCAATCGTGGTGGCAGCCTTGCCCACGGTGGCAGTGCCGAGACGACCTGGACGATCGGCCAGCTCGACAACAGCGAGGGCAGCATCTCCAGCAATGCCACGCGCCTCGGCCTCGACATCGGCACCCTGGTCAACACCCGGGGCAGCATCAACCACGCCGGCAGCGAGGGCCTGCTGCTGCGTGCGGAGGTACTGGATGGCGTGCAGGGCAGCATTGCCACCGCCGGCGCGGCAGACCTGCTGCTGGGCCGTGCCGACCACCGCGGTGCGCAGCTGGTCGCCCGCCAGCTCGGCCTGAGCGCACAGGACTTCGACAACCGCGGCGGCCGCGTGCTGTCCGCGGGGCTGCAGGCCAGTACGCTCAACGTCCGCAATCACCTGGACAACAGCGACGGTGGCCTGCTGGCCAGCAACGCCGACCTGCAGATCGATGCAGCGTCCTTCGGCAATGCCGGCGGCACCGTGCAGCAGGCGGGCACCGGCAACCTGCGCATCACCACCGCCAACCTGCAGGGCCAGGGCGGCACCGTTCTCAGCAACGGCGCCCTGCAGCTGCACGGCGATACCCTGAACCTGCGCAATGGCACCACCGCCGCGCAGCGCATCGATGTGCGCGCCGGCGACCTGACCACCGCCGGCGGCACGCTGACCTCGACCGGCGGCGATGCGCTGCAGCTGCAGGTATCGCGCACCCTGGACAACAGCGGCGGCACCGTGGGCGCCAATGGTGCGCTGGACATCAACAGCGGCATCCTCATCAACGACGGCGGCAAGCTGATCGCCGCAGGCACCGGCACCAGCCGCATCCACGCCAGCCAGCGGCTGCAGAACCAGCGCGGCCTGCTGTCCGGCAATGGCGATCTGGACATCACGGCCGATGGCCTGCTGAACGATGGCGGCAGCATCGACCATGCTGGCACCGGCACGTTGCAGATCGAGGCGACCACCATGCAGGGGGCTGGCGGCAGTATCGCCAGCAACGGCCAGTTGCAGTTGAGCGGGCAGCAGCTGGATCTGCAGAAGGGCAGCACCCGCGCCCGTGACGTGAAGATCACGGCCACCGGCCTGGACACCAGCGGCGGCAGCCTGCTGTCACTGGGAAACAACGCGATGCAGCTGCAGGTGCAGGGCCTGCTGCGCAACGACGGCGGCAGCATCAGCGCCAATGGCGCGCAGCAGATCCAGGCGGGTGCGTTGTCCAACCGCGGCGGTGCGCTCAATTCGGCGGGAACGGCAGCTTCGCAGATCCGGGTCGACGGCACGCTCGACAACAGTGGCGGCAGCATCGCCAGCAATGCCGCCCACCTGCAGCTGAAGAGCGGCGCGCTGGTCAATGCCGGCGGTACCCTCAGCCATGCTGGCAGCGACGGCCTGGTCATCGACAGCGGGCGCCTTGACGGAGCAAAGGGGCAGATCGCCACTGCCGGCGCTCTGCAGCTTACTGCGGCCGAGGTCGATCACCAGGGCGCGTCGCTGGCTGCCGCGCAGCTGGACATCACCGCGACCGGGTTCGACAACCGCGGCGGGCGCATCATCGCTACCGGCACCGGTGGCAATACGCTGCGCGTGCAGGGCACGCTGGACAACGGCAATGGCGGCACCCTGGCCAGCAATGGCAACCTGGATATCCACGCGCGTACCTTCGGCAATGCCGGCGGAACCGTGCAGCAGGCCGGGTCCGGCAGCCTGTTCATCACCACGCAGGACCTGACCGGCGCCGGTGGCACCCTGCTCAGCAACGGTTCGCTGGACCTGCAGGGCGACTCCCTCGATCTGCGCAACGGCATCACCACCGCGCAGCGCATCAGCATCGACGGCGACACCGTGATCACCGCCGGCGGCCAGCTGAGTGCGCTTGGCACCCAGGCGCTCCAGCTGCAGGCCAGCAGCCTGCTCGACAATACCGGCGGAACGCTGGGCAGCAATGGTGCGGTCGACGTGCACGCAGGCCGCTTCGTCAACGACCATGGCAAGTTGATTGCCGCCGGTGATGCTGCGTCCGCAATCCGCGCCGCGCAGCTGGAGAACCGCAGCGGCTCGATCTCCGCCAACGGCAACCTGCGCATCGAGGCGCAAACGCTGTCGGGCCAGGGCGGCAGCATCGGGGCCGCCCGCGCGCTGTCACTGCAGGGCGGGTCATTGGATCTCCGCGGCGGCAGCGTGGCGGCCGAGCAGCTCGATATCGTGGCCGACAGCCTGGACAACAGCGCAGGCGCGCTGCGCGCAACCGGCAGCGGGACGCTGGCACTGCAGGTAAGCGGCCGCTTGGCCAACGACGCGGGCACCATCGCCAGCAACGGTGCCCAGCGCATCGAAGCCGGCGAACTCTCCAACCGCGGTGGCACGCTCAGTTCGGCAGGCAGCGCCACTACCGAGCTGCATGTGGCGGGCCTGTTCGACAACAGCAACGGCGTGCTCGCCAGCAACGGCGCCGCGCTGAAGATCGATGCCGGCCACATGGCCAACGTGAAGGGCACGCTCAGCCATGCCGGCACCCAGGGGCTGCTGCTGCGTACCGGGCAACTGGACGGCCAGGGTGGCAGCATCGCCAGTGCAGGCGGCATCACCCTGCAGGCGGGCAGCGTGGACCATCGCGGTGCCACTCTGCAGGCCGAGCGCATCGCACTGGACGCACAGTCCTTCGACAACCGGGCCGGCAAGGTCATCGCGACCGGTGCCGAGGGCAGCACGATCAACGTGGTCGGCACGCTGGACAACGGCGAGGGCGGCCTGCTGGCCAGCAACGGCGACCTTGGCATCCAGGCGGCGGTGTTCGGCAATGCCGGCGGCACCGTGCAGCACGCCGGTGAAGGCGTGCTGTCGATCGACGCCGGCACGCTCAACGGCACCGGCGGCACGCTGGTCAGCAATGGCGGCCTGTTGCTCAAGGGCACCACCACCGACCTGCGGGCAGGTGTCACCTCCGCCAAGCGGATCGAGATCGACACCGGCTCCCTGATTACCGCCGGTGGCACGCTTACCGCAACCGGCAATGACATGCTGCGGCTGAGCGCGCGCGAACGCATCGACAACAGCGGCGGTACCGTGTCCAGCAATGGCGGGCTGGACCTGCGCAGTGCCGCGCTGGTCAACGCGGGCGGCACGCTGCAGTCGGCGGGTACAGCGGCGAGCCAGCTGATCATCGGCCACGACATCAACAACCGCAGCGGCCGCATCCTGGCCAACGGTGGGCTTGGCATCAGCTCCGGCGGCATCGACAACCAGGGCGGCACGCTGCACAGCGCCGCACGGCTGGTGGTCAAGGCCGATGGCCTGCTCGACAACAGCAACAAGGGCGTCATCGCCAGCGGCGCGGGCATGCAGGTGGCGGCGGCTTCGCTGGACAACCGCAGCGGCAGCATCGAGCAGGCGGGTGACGGCCTGCTGCAGATCGATGCCACCACGCTGCAGGGCCACGCCGGCCGCATCGTCAGCAACGGCGAGCTGCAACTGAAGGGCGAGACCCTGGATCTCAGCGCAGGCACCACCGCCGCGCAGCAGGTCAGCATCGAGGCAGACCAGCTGGACAACACGGCCGGTACGCTGAACGCCACCGGCAGCCAGGCGATGTCGCTGCAGGTGCGCGGTGCACTCGGCAATGACGGCGGCACCATCGCCGCCAACGGCGCACAGCAGATCAACGCCGGTTCGCTGTCGAATGCAGGCGGCACGTTGAGCTCGGCAGGTACGTCCGACAGCCGGATCTCCGTCACCGGCCGATTCAACAACGGCGGCGGCACCCTCGCCAGCAATGCCGGCAACCTGCGCCTGGACGCCGGGCAGCTGGTCAATGCCGCAGGCAGCATCGTCCATGCCGGCAAGGGCACCCTGACCGTGAAGGCCACCCAGCTGGACGGGGCCGGCGGCAGCATCGCCACGGCAGGCGCATTGCAGCTGGATGCGATGACTGTGGACCATCGCGGTGCCACGCTCAATGCCGATCACTTCACCGTCAACGCCGACCGCTTCGACAACCAGAACGGCAAGCTGCTGGCGACGGGCACGCAGGCCAGCACCGTGCAGGCCACCACCTCGCTGGACAACGGCGGCAACGGCCTGATCGCCAGCAATGGCGACCTGACCCTGACCAGCGCACTGTTCGACAATGCCGGCGGTACCGTGCAGCAGGCCGGAACCGGCACGCTGGCGATCAACGCGCACACCGTGAACGGCCAGGGCGGCAAGCTGCTCAGCAATGGCGCCCTGCAGTTGACCGGCGAAACCACCGACCTGCGCGACGGCACGATGGCCGCTGCCCACATCGCCGTGGATACCGGCACGCTGCTCAACGCGGGCGGATCGATCATCGCCTCCGGCACCGATACATTGAAGGTGTCTGCGCGCGGCCGGCTGGACAACAGCGGGGGCACGCTGGCCGGCAACGGCTCGCTGGATCTGCGCAGCGCGCAGCTGCTCAACAACCTGGGTACCCTCCAGGCCGCCGGCAGCGGCAGCAGCACCCTGACGATCACCCATGCGCTGGAGAATCGCGGTGGTCGCATCCTGACCACGGGCGATGCAGGCATCAGCGCGGGCACGCTCGACAATCGCGGCGGCACCGTGCACAGCGATGGCAACAGCGCGCTGACCGTGCGCGTGGACGGCCTGCTCGACAACAGCGACAAGGGCACCCTGTCTGCGGGAGGCGCGCTGGTGGCCGAGGCACAGGCCATCAACAACAGCGGCGGCACCGTGGCTGCGGGGCAGGATCTGCAGCTGACCAGCACCGATCTGCTGCGCAATGGCGGCGGCCTGGTCCAGGCCGGCAAGCACCTGCAGGTCTCGGCCGGCGGCCTGAGCAACACCAGTGGCCGGATCATCGCCAACGACCTGCAGCTGGATACCCGCGGCCAGGCGCTGGACAACCGCAGCGGCATCATTGCCAGCCTTTCCGGAAATGCAGCACTGCGCAGTGGTGCGCTGGACAACACCGGTGGCCTGCTGCAGTCGGCGGCAACGCTCAGCATCGACACCTCCGGACAGCGGCTGACCAACGCCGCTTCCAATGGCAACGGCATCGTCAGCAGTGGCACGCTGCAGATCCGCAGTGGTGATCTGGACAATCGAGGCGGCTCGGTGTTCGCCAAGGCCGGCGCCGACGTGCAGGCCGTCAACATCGACAACAGTGGCGGCGGCTCGCTGGTGAGTGCAGCCGACCTGCTGCTGCGCGCGCAGCAGCTGGCCAACAGCGGTGGCAGCGTGACCGCCGGTGGCAATGCCGACATCGGTTTGCAGGGCGCCCTGCTCAACAGTGGCGGTCTGGTGGCGGCGACCGGTCGCCTCGACCTGCAGGCCGGTTACATCGACAACCGCAATACGCTCAGCCAGGCCAATGGCCCTGCGCTGGGCCTGCAGGGCAAGAACCTGCAGTTGACCACCGGCAACCTGGACAACCAGAACGGCCAGGTGATTGCCGACAACCTGCTGCTGCAGGTGAACCAGCGCCTGGACAACAGCGGTGGCCAGGTGTCGGCGGCGCTGACCTCCGATGTCCGCGCCGATACTCTGGTCAACAGCGGTGGCACCCTGGTGGCCGGCAGGCAGCAGACGCTCCGCACCCGCGAGATCATCGGTGATGGCCGGCTGATGTCGCAGGGTGACATGACCCTGGAGCTGGGCCAGAGCCACACCAACCGCGGCGAGATGGTGGCCAACGGCACGCTGAGCCTGTCCATCCAGGGCAACCTGGACAACAGCGGCAAGCTGGCGGGCGCCAACGTCAACATCAACGCCGGCAACATCACCAACGCCTCCACCGGCGAGATCAGCAGCATCGGCCTGACGCGCCTTGCAGCGGGGGGCGCACTGGTCAACTACGGCCTGCTGGATGGCAACGTCACCCATATCACCGCCGCGACCGTCGACAACATCGGCAGCGGCCGCATCTACGGTGACCGCGTCGCCATCCAGGCGGGATCGCTCAACAACCTCGCCGCCAACATCGGTGGCGCGGACCGTGCGGGCACCATCGCCGCGCGCCAGCGCCTGGACCTCGGCGTCGGCACGCTGACCAACAGCGGCAAGAGCCTGATCTTCAGTGATGGCGACGCCGCCATCGGCGGCGCCCTGAACGGCCTGGCCGCGGTAGGCAGCGCGCAGCGGGTGGACAACATCGGCTCCACCATCGAGGTCAGCGGCAATCTGGACCTGTCCGCGCTGGCGGTGAACAACATCCGCGAGAACGTGGTCGTGGAGAAGGTCACCACCGTGCATGCGCCGGTCCGGCTGGAGCAGCCTGGCTGGTTCAAGAACGCCACCAACAACAACCGGGATTTCCGCGCGACGTCGAACTACCAGCCGTACGAGATCTACTACCTCGATCCGTCCGACATCCTCGAAGACACCCCGTATGTCACCCCGGATGGCCAGCAGATCCGCAAGGCGGTCATCCGACTGACCAGCAACACCAGTGCCTACGCCTTCGCCCGCGGTGGCGCGTACGGTGCGCGCGCGTCGCGCGAACGCCTGAACGTGCAGGACGGTACGGTCACGGTCTACTACGTTGGCCGTGCCGACAACCGCAACAATCCCGATCAGCTCGGTGCGGGGGCGGAAGATCCCTTCCGCGACCTGTCCGTCCGCGGGGCCGGTTCGCCGCCGATCGAGTACGTGACCGACACCCTCAGGTACAACAACGCTTACGGCACCTGCACCACCACCTGCGTGCAGATCATCACCTATCCGGACTACGACAACCCGGAATCGACGCTGATCAACATGCAGCGCCACCCGCAGGACACCAGCGGCAACGAGAAGACCCGCATCGCTACCCGTACCACCGTGGAAGACGTGGTGGTATCGGCTGGCAACAATGCCGTGATCAATGCGGGCGGCAACATGCGGATCAGCACCGATCGGCTGGAGAACCGTTTCGCCAACATCGCCGCGGGCCGGGACCTGGCCATTGTCGGCCTGAACCGTGACCAGTCCGAGGTGATCAATGCAGCGGAGCAGCTGACCCGCACCAGCACCTTCGACAACGTGTCCATCACCTACGGTGGCTCCTCCAGCCGCTGGAAGGCGGCCCCCATCACCGAGAAGACCGGTGCGCTGGGTTCGTCGATAACAGCCGGTGGCAAGCTCAGCATCGATGTCGGCAACCTGCGCAACGACAACACCGGTGGCAGCAACCCCAACGCCGGTGGTGGCAAGGGAACCGCGCAGCTGGATACCGGCGGCCGCGGTGCGGGTGCGGTCGGCCCGGGGGCCGGCAACGTGCAGGGACCTGGCCAGAGCAGCGGCCAGGGTGCGGGCAACGTGGACGCGCAGGGGCCGGGCACGGCCGGCGCGGCGCAGGGCGCCAGTGGCAGCCATCAGCAGGCGGTTGCTCAGGCCGACGGCGTGCGCGCAGATGCGGCAGGCGCACAGGGGCCCGGTCAGGCCGGCAACGCCGGCACCGGTGCCGGCACGGCGCAGGACATCAGTGCGGCACAGGCCGGGCAGGCCAATGCCAATGGCCCGGCCACGGTCCGCGCCGGGGAGCACACCGGAAGTGGTGGCAACACCGCCGTGGAGGGCAAGCAGGCCACCACGACGACCGGTTCTGACCCGCGCGTGGTGGTGACCACCAGCCCGAATGCCAGTGCGCCCACGGCCAGCCTGTTCAACGTGGACGCCAACCGTGGCAATCACATCGTGGAAACCGATCCGCGCTTTGCCAGCTACCGCGATTGGCTCAGCTCGGATTACCTCCTGCAACGCGCAGGCTTCGAACCCTCGCAGACGCAGAAGCGCCTGGGTGACGGCTTCTACGAGCAGAAGCTGGTACGCGAGCAAATCGGAGAGCTCACCGGCCGCCGCTTCCTTACCGGCCATGCCAGCGACGAGGAGCAGTACCGCGCGCTGCTGGAGGCCGGGGCCACGGTCGCAAGCGAGTGGGGTCTGCGACCGGGCGTGGCGCTCACCGCCGAGCAGATGGCACGGCTGACCAGCGACATCGTCTGGCTGGTGGAAAAGGACGTCACCCTGGCAGATGGCTCGGTGGTCCGTGCGCTGGTCCCGCAGGTCTACCTGCGGGTCCTGCCGGGCGACCTCGGCAACGATGGCGCGTTGCTGGCCGGCGCGGAGGTGGACGTCAAGCTGCGCGGTGATCTGGTCAACAGCGGCACGATTGCCGGCCGCCAGTTGGTCAGCATCGATGCCGGCAACATCCGCAACCTGTCCGGCGGCCAGATCAGCGGTGCCCAGGTGGGCCTGTCGGCGCGGCAGGACATCGACATCATCGGCAGTACCGTCAAGGCCACCGATGCGCTCGCACTGAAGGCCGGCGGCAACATCACCGTGGCCTCGACCACCACGGAATGGAAGGACCAGGGCGATCGCCTGTCGCAGCAGAAGACCACGCTGGATCGCGTAGCCGGCCTGTATGTCACCAATCCCGGTGGCGAAGGCGTGCTGTCGGTGGTGGCTGGCGGTGACATCGGCCTCAAGGCGGCGGAGATCCGCAATGCCGGCACGCATGGCATCACCCAGCTGGCTGCTGGTGGCAACCTGGACCTGGGCGCGCAGACGCTGGGCCAGAGCAGTGCGCTGAACCACGACAACCGCAATCACACCAGCAACAGCCAGACCACGCATGCGGTGACGTCGATTGAGGGCGCTGGCGATGTGGTGCTGGCCGCGGGCAAGGACATCAACCTGGCCGCAACCCGCATCAAGGCAGATGGCGGCATGGCCCTGCAGGCCGGTGGTGACATCAACAGCCAGGTGCTGGTGGACAGCCGCAGCAGTGATTTCAGTGCCGGTGGCAAGCGCAGTTCGCTGCAGATCAGCCAGAGTGACGAGACCGTGCGTGGCAGCCAGTTGCAGGCTGGCGACAATGTAGTGCTGAGGGCGAACCGCGATATCAACCTGACCGCCACCCAGGTCGCCAGCTCGGATGGCACGCTGAGCGTGGCGGCCGGTCGCGACGTCAACCTGCTCTCGGCCAACGAAACGCATGACTTCAGCCTGGACAGCTACGACAAGAAAAAGAAGACCCTGTCGAGCACCACCACCACCCGCCATGCCGAGAGCAGCGACAGCTATGCCATTGGCACCGGCTTGATGGGCGAGAGCGTGAGCGTCACCGCCGGCCGCGATCTGACCGCCGTAGGCGCGGTGGTTGACGCCACCGGCACAGTGGTCCTCGGTGCGGGCAACAATGTACTGATCACTTCTGCGGAAGACCATCACAGCAGCGAGTCCAGCGAGAGCAGGAAGAAGTCCGGCTTCACCGGTGGCTTCTCCAATGGAACCGCTTCGATCGGCTACGGCAGCTCGAAGAACAGCAGCAGTTCTGCCGAGCAGTCAACCACCCAGGTCGGCTCGGCCATCGCCTCGCGCGAAGGCAGTGTGCTGATCAACGCCGGTAACCAGCTGACGATCGCCGCATCCGATGTGGCCGCAGGCAAGGACCTGACCCTGGTTGGCAAGGACATCAACCTGCTCGCCCGCCAGGACACAGTGGACACCCAGGCCAGCCAGTCGAGCAAGTCCAGCGGGTTCTCGGTGGGCGTCACCTACGACCCGGCCAAGGCGTACCGCACCGCACGCGACAACGCCACCGAAGGCATGGCCGACAGTGGCACGATGATGGGCCGGATCACGCGTACCGCTGAAGGCGTGGCGGCCGGCGTGTCGGCGGCCGTGCTACCGGCGATCACGGCCGGCAGCCAGCGCTCGAACAGCAACCAGAGCCACTCCACCAGTGACGCCCGGGTCAGCAACCTCAATGCAGGCGGCAATCTCTCGCTGATCGCCAATGGCGGCTCGATCACCAGCCAGGGTGCGCAGATGTCGGCCGAGGGCAATGCTGTCCTGCTGGCCACCAAGGACATCGTGTTCGATGTCGCGCACAACACCGAGCGCAGTGACAGCGACAGCCGTGGCAAGGGCTGGGGTATCGCCACCAACTCCGCCGGTCTGCCGTTTGGCACCAACAATTCGCGCAGCGAGGGCGCTGGCCAGAGCGACACCATCACCGGCACACAGCTGTCGGTGGGTGGCGGTGTACGCATGGCCACCACCGAGGGTGATATCCGCCTGACCGCCGCCAACATCGCGGCGGAAAAGGACGTCAGCATCCGCGCTGCGGGCGACCTGACGATCCGTAGTGGGCAGGACACGGTCAGCAATGCCAACCGCTCGGACAGCAAGGCGATCGGCACCGTGCAGATCTCCGATACCGAGAAGTTCTCCGGCTGGCATCGCGAGCAGCATCGCGATGACAGCGCGCAGGTTTCGCAGGTGGCCAGCACCGTTGGCAGCCTCGGCGGCAACGTCAACCTCACCGCCGGTGGCAAGTACACGCAGAGCGCCAGCAATGTGGTGGCGGCCAAGGACGTGAACATCACTGCCGCTGAGATCGAGCTGCTGACCGCCGACGAAAGTGGTCACTACTCGCAGAGCGACAAGGACCTGAAGATCGGTGCCTTCGCGCGGGTGAAGTCGCCGTTGATCGATCTGCTCAACAACGTCGATGCCGCCCGCAAGTCCGACGACCGCCTGCAGAAGATGCAGGGGCTTGCTGCTGGTGCCAATGCCTATCAGGCCGCCAGTGCCATCTCCAGCATGGCCGGCAAGGGCGGAGGCGGGGCGCTGCTCAGTGCCGAGGCCGGCGTCGGCTTCAAGACCTCCAGCAGCAGTGCCGATGGCAGCAGCCAGGTCTCGCGTGGTTCCACCATCCAGGGCGGCGGCAACGTCAACCTGACCAGCACCCAGGGCGACATCCACGTGGTGCAGGGCAATCTGAGCGCGGGCAACACGCTCAGTCTGGATTCGGCCGGTGACATCCTGCTGGAAGCCGGCAAAGCGCATGTGGCCGACCGCAGCAAGAGCAGCAATGCCGGCGCCGAAGTCGGCGTGGGCGTCGCGGTGGGTGCGCAGACCGGTGTGTATGTCTACGCCGAAGCGAGTGTGGGCAGCAGCAAGTCCAATGCCGAGAGCAGCACCTGGCAGAACACCACGCTGACCGGCAAGAACATCTCGATGAAGGCCGAGGGCGATACCACCCTTCGCGGCGCGACCGCCACCGCCGACCGCATCGACGTCAAGACCGGTGGCACGCTGACCGTCGAATCGCTGCAGGACATCGCCGAGAGCATGTCCAAGAACAGCCAGGTGGGTGGCCGTGTGCAGGTATCGTTCGGCACGGCCTGGAATGCTGACGGCTACGCCAGTGCAGGCAAGGCCAACGGCAGCTACCAGGGCGTCGGGCAGCAGAGTGGCCTGTTCGCCGGCGATGGCGGTTATCACGTGGATGCTGGCCAGGTGAACCTGGTAGGCGGCGCGATCGCCAGCACGAATGCAGGAAACAGCGAGCTGACTGCGGATTCGCTGACGTTCACCGACCTGCAGAACCAGATGGACTACAAGGCCACGTCGGGGAGTATCAGTGGGGGCTTCGGCAACGCAGGCAGGGGCTCGGCCGGCAAGGGCGTGGGCGCGGGCGAGCAGCTGAAGGGCATTGGCACGAGCATCGTGACCGGCGAGTTGGGGCGGCCGACGGGTGTCTCGATAGGTGGTGGGCTGCCCATGCATGAGAGCGGCAGCGACAGCTCCAGCACGCGTGCGACGCTGACCGAGGGCAACATCACCATCGGCGGCAGGAAGACCACCGCGGCCGAGCTGGGCGTCAACACCGATGCAGCCGCTGCACACCGCGCGCTGGAAGCGATGCCTGATGCGAACAAACTGCTGGCTGACCAGCAGGCAATGGCGAACGCAGTCAGCACGGTGCTTGCCACCAGCAAGCAGGTCTCCGTGGATGTGCAGGCCTATCAGAGCAACAAGGCGACCCAGGCGTACTACGACGGCCTGTCGCCGGAACAGAAGAACGAATTCAACGCGCTAAGCGCGGAACAACGCGATGCGGTGCTGACGGCAAACAGCCCGGCCTACGAAAATGCCAAGAAGTGGGGCACGGGCGGTGAATACAACCGCGCATTGAACGCAGTGACGACCGCCCTTGTGGGAGGCGCAGCGGGACAAGGTGCTGGTCAGGTCGCCTCCAATGCACTGGCGCCATATGCCGCCTACTTCATCGGCAGCACGCTTGACCCGAACCATGGCAGTGACCCGAACGCAACGCTGCAATTGCTGTCGCATGCGGTGCTGGGTGCGCTGCTGGCCGAAGCCAATGGTGGCAATGCGGGGACCGGTGCCGTATCGGCGGCCGGCGGCGAGTTGGCAGCGAAGGTGCTGACCGATACGTTGACCGGGGGCGATCCTTCCAGGCTGAGCCCGGAACAGAAGGAGATGGTGCTGGCGCTGTCGCAGGCGGTGGGTGCACTGGCGGGTGGCCTGTCGGGGCAGGATCTGGCTGGGATCGCGTTGAATGCGGGGATTGCCAAGAACTCGGTTGAGAACAACTTCCTTGCCGAGGATCAGGCTCGAGTAATGAAGCAGCAACTCGACGAGTGCGGCAGCGACACGTCATGTCAGAAGATGGTGCGTGACGTTGCCAAGCAACTGTCGGAGCGAATGGACTATGAGCTGCTCTCGGTTTGTACAGCGAACTCGGCGAGCCCTGCGTGTCAGGCGTTTGTGAATGCGGCCGTTTCCTACAAGTATGGCTCGTGGCCCGGAGAGCTTGGACTGTTCGATGATCTCGGCCGTAGCAGCGAGGCGCTTTCCTCGTTCGCTCACTCCATGAATGGACGTGCCTATCGCGAGCTGATTTTTGAGAACGGGGGGCTCCAGCCCGTCTATATCCTGCCTCAGGAATATACGGTGGCCGCGCTGGCGCAGTGGACCGCCGGTGTCGACACTTCCATCGATCAATATGGGCTGTGGTCCAAGGAGACTGCAGGCGAAGTAGGCCTTGGGCTGGCACAGTTGCTGGCACGACGCTATGGAATGGTCAATATAGTCGGCGGCAACGGAGGCTTTGGGAGCGGACGGAGTGATGGGACACCGAATACCTCAAGCGGGACGCAAGTGGATGCGGAGAAGTCCGCACTGGAGAGAATCGCAGGTCGCCCGGCAGGGCCCGATTTGTCTCTCAAACAACCTGAATCCGTTCTTCAGGCGTACTCGCAAAAGCGAATTGATGACCTCGCACACCAATACAATAGCAAGTCATTGGATCCTAAGGATTTTCAGCTGAATCTTGGTTCAAAGGTCTTGAAGGCCGATGCTCAAGTCAGTACGGGTGCTCCGGTTTATATTGGTGCAAGCACATCCGATGTCATGCTGTATTTCAGACAGCTGACTGGAACTGATCGCATGCCTGTCGCGAAGGTCGTACCTGGAAAGGGTCTTCTTTATACGGCAACCACGAGCTCTGGTGCAAAGATAACTCTTAGAGATTTTTCAACGAGCGCGCAGAAGACTGGTGCGAGTTGGACAATTGATGTGCAGGATAAATCCATAAATAATGGAAAGCGAGTAGAGGTGAAGTTCAAATGAAAGATGGGATTTATTGTGCAGTGGTGACTTCTTCGTTTGGGTTATCAATGGGTACCGTCTGGCAGCACATGACGATGGAAATGGGAGGTGTTGGGATCTCCGAAAGAAAAGACGCGTTCTTCGAGTTGATGGGTCGTTTGTTGAGGGAAGGGAAAGTGAGGCTTGCAACGGACGGGGTGTTCTTGCAAGGCGACTGGAGGGAGCAGCTGACGCTAATCTCAAACGCTTGGCCCGAAAATCCTGGTGAAGATGATATCGATGGATTCGGCCTCTGGTTCTTGACCGATGCTCCGGCGGGTCTGGTTTGGATCGGCGCAGATGGCCGTGAACACTGGACGTAGTAGTCCGATTCATGTCGGTGGCGCCACGATGATCCTGACGAATGGGTCAGGGCTTGTAACGACACCGAGCTTTGATGAAGCTTGCTTGAGAAGTGTTTTGCGCTCAGTACTTGCCGTGAACTGCAGGGGTGGGATGATCTATCCTCGGATATGAAGAAAATGGTCGCCTGTCATCCAAGTTTGAATCAGCTTTCAATGGAAGCATTGGCCTCGCTATTCAATTGGAGCAATCGATAGGTCAGAGGCATCACCCCCAGCAGATCCAAGAAATGTCTGGCGTAATCAGGAATGTTCTTCATTACTCTTATGGCTACTCCATGGGAGTTCTATGGAGAAATATGAACATGGAGTTTGATGCGGGGAGTGTCGCTTTTGAGCAGCAGACGGAAGAGTTCTTCTCGATGCTTAGGATGTTGATGCAGGAAGGGAAGCTGAAGCTTGCCTCGGATGGTGTCTTCGCCGATGGCGATATCGATGCGCAACTGGATGTTTTGCGTCACGCTTGGCCTGCTACAAGAGATCAGGAAGATCTCGATGAGGATGGATTCTGGTTTCTTACGGATGCACCGTTTGGATTGGTTTGGACCGCGCCTGAGGGAGACGTCTGGACCTGATTTGAGTGTGGAATTCATCGGATGAAGCGGGGATGGCTTTTTGAAGCTGAAGTCCTCTCTCGTGAGTAATTTTTCGAGATTCCGTATCGCAATGCCTCGGTGATCGAAGTCGCCGGGTGATATATGTATCTACTGTCGAAGGATGATTGCTATCCACATGCGCTGTTGGGAGCCCTCGCAGAGGAAGGGGCACAAATAGCAGTTGATGCCGAAGTCGGCGAATGAAGCAATCTACAACGAAGCAATCATCAGGTCGGCTGCAGATCTATGGATGAAAGAATTAGAAAGCTCTGCGGCGAGATCTCTGCAATGGACGCTGCGGCCGCATCGGAGTGGTTGATGAACTACGCCGCCTTGAGGTCGGACAATTATCGGGATGCATTTGTTCTGATGAAGTGCCGTTCCTGGCCCAGGGCAGAGCAGAAAAAGTTGGCCAACTACTATTTGCAGGCTGTTCCTTATGCGAGCTCATATCCCTACGAGGTCTTTCTTTCGTTCATGTCGGTAAGGTCCTTCTTGAGTTGTCTTGATGCTTTTATTCCAGAGGCCGGTGCCTATCGTGACCTTCTCGCCTACCATCTTGGTCCAGTTCTGGATCGAGTGGGGAAGAATGATTCTGATCGGATGTTGATTGCGGAGTTCATGGGTGAGCTCAGCGGGTAGAGGGATAATTACGTCCGAATGCCCTGTACGCGGATGAGAACGCTCTGCCGTAGCATAAGACCTTTGACGATGGCGCCGCTGTAAAGGTTCGACGATGAGTATTTCGCTGTTTCTTGAAGTCGAGGTTGGTTCCAAACTCGAAGCCGTGCAACGAGCCTTGGATTCGATCCAGGCCGAGTATTCCGATGGTCTGGACAAGCTGCAGGGGTATCTTCCAGCATCCAACACGGGGTTCGGGTTCCGCATCGTTGAGCCGCCGGAGGCTGTCGTCGCAGAAGGGCTGGAGGCCGAGTGGCGCGTGGGGCTGCTGGGTTCGTTCCATTTCCGCGCAAGCGGATTTGAATGCGCTTGAGAAGAAATCTGCCGTTTCATCAAGCGCTATGCTGCGGGATGTGAATCGCGCTTCGTGCTTTCCTGCCAGTTCGAGAGCATCTATGCCGCAAGATTGGAGCAGGATCTGATCTTTCCGGGCCCTCCTGCCCCATAGTGCTGCTTAGCTCTTTTCATGTGATCCGCTACATCTTATTAATGATCAGGCACTGCCACCAGCACGTGGACTGCGGGTCATCGGCGATGTCGTTCGGCACGCTGCGTCGAACCACGGCTGCGGTCCATGGTTACAATCTGCCCATGATCAGCCCTCGCCTTCTGGTATCCGCACTGCTGGCGCTCGCTCTGACGGCCTGCACAGCTACCGCGCCCGTGCAGCACAACCCGCTCGCCACCTGGGTGCCGTCACCCAACCAGAACGCGCGCACGCCGGTCATGATCGTCATCCACCACACCGAGCAGAAGTCGGTGCAGCAAAGCCTGCATACGCTGCGTACCGCCAACAGCGGTGGGCCGGTCAGTGCGCACTACCTGATCGGTGCCGATGGCCATCGCTACCAGCTGGTCGCCGATGAGCGCCGTGCTTGGCACGCGGGTGCCGGGCGCTGGGGCACCATCACCGATCTCAACTCCGCCTCGATCGGCATCGAGCTCGACAACGATGGCCGCAGCCCGTTCAGCCAGGCGCAGATCGAATCATTGATCGTGCTGCTGCGCGATCTCACCACCCGCCTGAACATCCCGCCGCGCCAGGTCATCGCCCATGCCGACTTGGCGCCCACGCGCAAGCAGGATCCGAGCCGGTTCTTCCCGTGGCAGCAGCTGGCCGAGGCTGGCTTCGGCGTCTGGCCGCGCGCGGCCGACGGTGCGGCACCGGAAGGCTTCGACGCGTGGAATGCGCTGGCCCGCTTCGGCTATCCGCTGGACAACCGTGAGGCCACCGTCGCCGCCTTCCATCGCCGCTTCCGCGGCCGCGACGACCTGCCGAAGACGCTGGATGCCGAGGACGCGCGCATCCTGCATTCGCTGCTGCTGCAGACGCCGTGACCCGGCGCATGAACGCTGGACCCCGCGCTGGGTTGCCGCCCAGCGGCCGGCACTCCACCATGGCGGCATGATCGATTCCGCTACCTTCTTCAAGCGCAAGCACTGGACCCTGTTGGCAGCGGCCGTGCTCGCGGGCTGCTCCACCACCGCTCCCCGTACCGGATCCGAAGCGCCGACGCCGGTCACGCCGCCTGCGGCCACCTACGCCAAGACCGCATGGAGCGCATTGCCCCCGGTCTCCGATACCGATCTGCAGGCCGGCTTCATTGCCTGGCGCAGCAGCTGCCCCCGCCTGAAGAACGATCCGGTCTGGGCCAAGCCCTGCGCCACCGCCGCCGCGGTATCAGACAAGGACCCGTCCGCGATCCGCCAGTTCCTGCAGCGCGACCTCGATGTGTACGCGCTGCGTGCCGGTGGCCACCAGGCCGACGGGCTGATCACTGGCTACTACGAGCCGATCTACGCCGGTAGCCTCACCCGCACCGACAAGGCGACGGTGCCGGTGTACGGCACGCCGGATGATCTGGTGGTGGTGCAGCTGGAGAGCCTCTACCCGGAACTGAAGGGCAAGCGCCTGCGCGGGCGTGTCGAAGGCAAGGTGCTCAGGCCCTATGACGACGCCGGCACCATCGCGGCCAAGGGCGCCAAGGCCCCGGTGCTGGCCTGGCTGACCGATCCGATGGACCTGCAACTGCTGCAGATCCAGGGCTCCGGCCGGGTGCGCCTGGCTGATGGCACGCAGGTGCGGCTGGCCTATGCCGAGCAGAATGGCCACCCCTACCGTGCCATCGGCCGCTGGCTGGTGGACCAGGGCCAGCTGAAGAAGGAAGACGTCACCATGGACGCCATCCGCGCCTGGGCCCGGGCCAATCCCGCGCGCGTGCCGGAACTGCTGCGCAGCAACCCCAGCTACGTGTTCTTCGTGCGCAACCCGGACAGCCCGGAGGGTCCACGCGGTTCACTGAACGTGCCGCTCACCGCCGGCTACAGCGTGGCGGTGGACCGCACCGTGGTGCCGCTGGGCAGTCTGCTGTGGCTGTCCACTACGCGCCCCGATGGCACGCCCGTGGTGCGCCCGGTGGCCGCACAGGACACCGGCGGCGCCATCGCCGGTGAAGTGCGCGCCGACCTGTACTGGGGCAGCGGCGATGCCGCCGGCAAGCTGGCCGGCGACATGAAGCAGAAGGGCAATATCTGGATGCTGTGGCCGAAGGGCGTGGCGCTGCCGCAGTAGGTCGGCAGGGGCCAGATCCCTTCCCGCAGGGAAGGGATCTGACCCCCGGATGCCTGATAATGGCGTCATTCCGAACTTTCCGGCCGCGCCTGCGGCCAGGCCCCCTGCAATGACCTACGCAAAGCACAACGCAAAATCCGGCGCGAAATCCGCGGCAAAGAAGTACTACAAGCACTGGGCCGAATCGGGCCTGGGCAAGGGCAACGTTCTGATGGAAGCCCGTGGCGAGAAGATCGTGCGCCAGGTGGAAATCTACGGCACCAAGATGGTCTGGGCCGACGAGCATGCCCACAGCGACGACCGCTTCCTGCTGGCCGACCAGCCGGTGTCGTTCCTGGATTTCGACGAGGACGACGAAATTTCCGCACGCGAATTCGAAGCCGCCTGGAAGAAGGCCCGGGAAGCCACCGGCTACCCGGTGTAACGCTGCCCTGCCGGGGTCAGAGCCCTTTCCTGACGGAAAGGGATCCGACCCCGAACCCGCGTTTTGCACTACATTGGTGCAATGTCCGACCCCGCACCCCCGCCGTCCCTCGATGCCCTCGGCACGCCGCTGGCCTGGGCCGGGGCCGATGGCCGCATCATCGGCTGCAATCCGGCGTTTGGCCGCTGGCTGGGCGTCAGCGGCCGCCGCCTGCTGGGCCAGCCGCTGGCCGCGCTGGAAGTGCAGGGCGAGGCGCTGGCCCATTTCCTCGCCCGCGACGAGCGCGACAGCCTGCGCCTGAACCGGCTGGCGCTGGCGGTGCCCGGCGAGGCGCCGCGCTTCGCCGAGGGCTGGATGAGCCGCCGCGACGACGGCGGCTGGCTGCTGGAGGCGCATCCGGTCGACGAGTTCCCCGGTCTGGACCCGACCCAGGCCCTGCCCAGCGCGCTCAGCGCGGCGTTGAAGGGACTGGCCCACGAGCTGCGCAACCCGCTGGCCGGACTGAAGGGCGCCGCGCAGCTGCTGGCCCGGCGTGCTGCCCAGCGCGATGCCAGCGAACGCGAGCTGATCGAACTGATCGGCTCGGAGATCGAGCGCCTCAACGGCCTGCTTGACCAGCTGCTGTCGCCGGCCCCGGCGGCCCCACACGCCGAGCTGAACATCCATGCCGCGCTGGAGCGCGTGCTGCGCCTGGCCGAGAGCGAAGCCGGCTGGGCGGTGCGCCTGCAGCGCGACTACGACCCCAGCATTCCCGAATTCCATGGCGACGCCGACCGCCTCACCCAGGCGGTGTGGAACCTGGTGCGCAACGCGATCCAGGCCGGCGCCGGCAACATCACCCTGCGTACCCGCGTGGAGCATGGCGTGCGCATCGCCGAACAGCTGCACACGCTGGCGTTGCGCCTGGAGATCGCCGACGACGGCCGTGGCGTGCCCGAGGAACTGGCCGAACACCTGTTCCTGCCGCTGGTCAGTGGCCGCGCCGAAGGCACCGGGCTGGGCCTGGCGTTGGCCCAGCAGGTGGCGCGCGAACACCGCGGCACGCTCACCTACCGCTCGCGCCCGGGGCATACCGTGTTCACCCTGCTGCTGCCGATCGCCAACGGCACCGCCCCTGCCGAAGAGGCCCCGCGCGATGTCTGATGCTTCCACCCCCGTACAGCGTATCTGGGTGGTCGACGACGACCGCGCTGTTCGCTTCGTGCTGTGCACCGCGCTGCGCGAGGCGGGCTACCAGGTCGTTGATTTCGACAGTGCCGCCCCCGCGTTGCAGGCGTTGAACGAAGGCCCGCCGCCGGCGCTGCTGTTCACCGATGTGCGCATGCCCGGCGACGACGGGCTGGTGCTGCTGGACAAGCTCAAGGCCGCACTGCCGCAGTTGCCGGTGGTGGTGATGTCCGCCTATACCGATGTGGCCAGCACCGCCGGTGCGTTCCGTGGCGGCGCGCATGAATTCCTGTCCAAGCCGTTCGACCTGGACGATGCGGTGGCGCTGGCACAGCGCGTGCTGCCGGCGGTGGCACCGGCGCTGGCCGCGCCCACGCCCGCGGCGGAAACGCACAGCGATCAGCCGCCGCAACTGGTGGGCGATACGCCGCCGATGCGCGCGCTGTTCCGCGCCATCGGTCGCCTGGCACAGGCGCCGCTGGCGGTGCTGATCACCGGCGAGACCGGCACCGGCAAGGAACTGGTGGCCAATGCGCTGCATCGCGAATCACCACGCGCGCACGGGCCGTTCGTTGCACTCAACACTGCCGCGATCCCGGCCGAGCTGCTGGAAAGCGAGCTGTTCGGTCACGAGGCCGGTGCGTTCACCGGCGCACAGCGCCGCCATATCGGTCGCTTCGAGCAGGCCGACGGCGGCACGCTGTTCCTCGATGAAATAGGCGACATGCCACTGCCGCTGCAGACCCGCCTGCTGCGCGTACTGGCGCAGGGCGAGTTCTTCCGCGTCGGTGGCCGCGAGCTGATCCGCGTCGATGTGCGTGTGGTCGCCGCGACCCACCAGGACCTGGAAGGCCTGGTCGCGCAGGGGAAGTTCCGCGCCGACCTGCTGCACCGCCTGGACGTGGTGCGCCTGCAGCTGCCGCCACTGCGCGAGCGCCGCGAGGACATCGCGCAACTGGCCAGCACCTTCCTGGCCGCGGCCGCACGCAAGCTGGACACGCCGCCGAAGCGGCTCACTGCCGCCGCCCTGCAGGCGCTGCGCGAACACGACTGGCCGGGCAACGTGCGCGAACTGGAAAACGTGTGCTGGCGGATGGCCGCGCTGGCCGCTGCCGACACCATCGGCGTGGCCGACGTCGATACTGCGCTCAATCGCGCGCGTGGCCGCCGCAGCCCCGCGCACGGCGCCGATCCTGGGCAGTGGGAAGCGCTGCTGGCCGAGTGGGCGCGCCGGCAGCTGGCCGAAGGCGCCGAAGGGCTGCACGCGCAGGTGCGCGAGCGCGTCGACCATGCCCTGCTGGAGGCCGCGCTGCAGATCACCCACGGCCGCCGCGCCGAAGCCGCTGCCCGCCTGGGCCTCGGCCGCAATACCCTTACCCGCAAGCTGGGCGCCGGGCGCCGCCGCGGGGGCCATTGAACGGTCCCTGCACGCGATCCTCGCGCCCGCTTGCCGAACCGTTGATCGTTCATGGACGATGCCGTCCGTAGTGTCATCTGCAAGGAGTCTTCGATGCGTCTGTCCTTTGCCATCCTGCCGTTGTCCGCCGCCGTGCTGCTGTCTGCCTGTGGCAGTGCGCCGAAGAAGGCCGAGCCCACCCCGCCGCCGCCGACCGTGGTCAGCGCCGCCAAGCAGGCCGAGGCCAACCTGTCGCCGGCCTCGGCCAGTATCGTCAGTGGCCGCATCGCGCTGATGGTGGAGCCCGGCGGCATCCACATCACCGGGCTGATCGGTGGCCTGCAGCCGATGCAGCAGGCCGGTTTCCACATCCACGAGCGCGGCGACTGCAGCGCGGTGGATGCCAGCAGCGCCGGCAACCACTTCAACCCCGGTGGCGCCGCGCATGGCCGCGCCGGCACCGGCAAGCACCACCTGGGCGACATGGACAATCTGCGTGCCGACGCCCAGGGCCGCGCCAACGTCGATATCCACCTCAAGGGCGTTACCCTTGGCGGAGGCGCCGCCACCGATATCGCTGGACGTGCACTGGTCGTGCATGCCAACGCCGACGACTATCGCAGCCAGCCCGCCGGCAATGCCGGCGTCCGCATCGCCTGTGGCGTGATCCGGGTTGTCCGCTGATCACTGCAGGCTTCATCCAGGGAGAGATTCCATGCGCTTGATCCACACGTCGCTGTTCGCCGCCATCACCGCGCTGGGCCTCGCGGCCTGCGGCCAGCAGCCCGCCGCACCGCAGGCGGAAACCACGCCGGCGGCGCCGGCTGCCACCACTGAACCGGCTGCCGCACCGGCAGCGGCCACCGCACCGGCCGCCGATGCTTCGGCCACCGCCGAGCTGGCACCGACCCAGGGCAACGAGGCCAAGGGCAGCGTCACCTTCAAGGTGGTTGACGGCAAGGTCCACGTGACCGGCCAGATCAGCGGCCTGAAGCCGGGCAGCGAGCACGGCTTCCACATCCACGAGAAGGGCGACTGCAGCGCGCCGGACGGCATGAGCGCCGGTGGCCACTTCAACCCGGGCAAGCAGGATCACGGCAACGTTGCCACCGATCCGCACCACGGTGGCGACATGCCCAACATCAAGGCCGACGACAAGGGCGTGGCCATCATCGACGGCCCGGTGTCGAGCAACGTCAACATCGGCAAGGGTGATGACTTCGACATCATCGGCCGCGGCCTGATCGTCCACGCCGATGCGGACGACTACAAGACCCAGCCGACCGGCAACGCCGGCGCGCGCCTGGCGTGTGCAGTGATCCAGAAGGCCCCGTAAGAAGCTGAAAACGCCGGCGCAAGCCGGCGTTTTTCTTTGCACTGCGCACTGCTTCCTGTAGAGCCGAGCCCATGCCCGGCTGCCTTTGCTGGGGTCAGGGGGATCGCAGCAATGTGTCGCGTCGCTGCCGCAGTTCAGCACATTCGGCGGGGCCGCTTTCACACAGGATCGAGATATCGGTCTGCATGTGGGCCTTGCCCGTCTTGGCATCGATCACTTCGCGCTTGAATGTGCGCACCACGGCCGGTGCCGTGCGGTGGGGCGGCACCATCACCAGCCAGTGGGTCATGGTCACCGGCTTCAACCGTCCCTCGGTCATCTCGACTTCCCGCATGATCGCGCCAAGACTGGTGTTGTAGAGCGTCATTCCGGGCTGACTGGACTGATCCGGCGCAAGATCTACGCCCTTCATCTTCGGCAGCGCTTCAACGAAGCCGGCGACGGTGCCGAACTCCAGCAGGGCATCATTTGCGATCACCACATCATCCGGCTCCGGCTCTGATGCCGCCGTGGCCGCTGGCTGGCTCCGCGGTTCGAAGTTGAATGACTGGGTGAAGCTGATCCAGGGGTGCTTCACGGGCGCGTCCGGCGGGCAGGTCAGCCGCCAGTTCCGTGCGGCGGTGAGCAGCGTGTCATCAATGCGCGCATCCCCGCTGCTCCGGCCGATCTTCACCTCCGTTCTTGCCGGATCGCCGGCCACCGGGCGCAACCAGACCTCCGCCGAGCCGCGCAAACCACTGGACCGCAGTGCGCTGGAGAACCTGGGTTCGTTGTCCGCCCAGCTCAGGCGGTCCAGCCGGCAGGCCGGTTCCGGAACAGGCACGACCGGTTGCGCGATGCCGCCCTGGCCCTGGCACTGATACTTCCAGCTGAGGGCCGCCTGCCGGGCTGCATCATCCAGCACCCGGTTGCGGGAGCCGTTCAGCACGCGCGCATCGTGGGCGCGGCCCTGCGCATCCACGTTGACCTGCACCTTGACCGTGTTGCTGAAGCGGATATGGCTGTCATAGACCGCGGGCTCCGCCACGGCAGCAGCGAAGGCCGGCGCAACTGTGCAGGTGGGTGTCGCGGCGACCGGTGTCGCTGCCTGGGCCATGATCGGAAGGCCACAGATGGCTGTGGCAAGCAGGGTCAGCCCTGCGCATTGAAGCGTATGCAGCATGCAGTTCGTCCTTGACTGCGCATGAGTGGTCCATGCACAAGCCAGCAATGGTGACACATCGCGCCGCCGAACCGGTTGGCGGCGCGTGGTGCGGCTTGATCAGCGCGCCAGCAGCTCGCGCGCGTCCTGGCCGGCCTCGCAGTGCACGAACAGCACCGGCACGCCATGCGCTTCCAGCACCGCAGCCATCTGCCGCTGGCGCATCAGGAACTGCTCGTAGATGCCCTTCAGGCGATCGCAGTCGTTGTTGCCGTGGTTGTAGTGCGCGCACCAGCCGGCCGGGTCGAACAGCGCCATGCGCGCTTCGCCATGCGTATAGCGCAGCAGCGGCTCGGGCGCGGCGTTGAGCCACTCGTCCTCGCCTGGCGCCATGATCGCGGTCTCGATCAGCGGCCACAGCGCGGCCAGGCCCTGGTTGTCGTACTGCATCGACATCATCGCGGCCAGATCATTCACGGTGAAGTAGCGCGCGTGCTCGATGCGGGCACCGAAGGTGTTCTGCGCCATCAACGCGGTATCGGCATGCGCCATGCCGTTGGCCAGCAGCGTTTCTTCCAGCGCGTTGGCGACGGCGTTGGTGGTGGCCACGTCGCTGCCGGTCAGCAGGAACGGCACCACGCGCAGGCCACCACCCACCAGGCTGGCATCGGCCTGGAACGGCAGCGGCACGTCACCCTGGGCGTCGGTACCGAAGGCGAGCAGGCGAGGGCCCTGGTTGCGGCCCGGGGCGCGCATCTGCAGTTCTTCCAGGCGGCGATGGATCGGCCAGCCCGGGCGCAGCACTTCGGCCGGGTCGAAATGGGCGGCGGCGAACACCAGGTCCAGCTCGGCCACCTGCGGCACCAGCTTGGACAGGTCGCGGCCGACGCGATCGGCCAGTTCACCGGCCTGTTCGGCGCTGAGTACCGCCTGGCGGGGGATTTCGCCGCCGGCCAGTTCCAGGGCCAGCACGCCAAGGGCATTCATCGCGGGGTCGGGTTTGCTCATGGTTCCACGGTTGGCCCATCACAGGGCGGCAGCTACACTTGGCTCCATTATGCCTGCTCCGTCGTGCAGGCCATGTTGCAGACACCCTCATCCATGCCAGGTATCTCCATGCCCAACGCTCGTCCCGTCGCCATCCTCGGTGGCGTCCGCATTCCGTTCTGCCGCCAGAACACCGCGTATTCGGATGTCGGCAACCTCGGCATGTCGGTCCGTACGCTGGGCGCGCTTGTTGAACGGTTCGGCCTGCACGGCCAGCAGCTGGGTGAAGTGGCGATGGGTGCGGTGATCAAGCACTCCAGCGACTGGAACCTGGGCCGCGAAGCCACGCTGTCCTCCGGCCTGTCGCCGCTGACCCCGGGTATCACCCTGCAGCGCGCCTGCGGTACTTCGCTGGACAGCATCATCACCGTCGCCAACAAGATCGCGCTGGGCCAGATTGAATCCGGCATCGGCGGCGGTTCCGATACCACCTCCGACGTGCCGATCGTCTACGGCAAGAAGCTGCGGGCGCGCCTGCTGGCGGCCAACCGTGCCAAGAGCACCGGCGACAAGATCCGTGCGCTCACCGCCGGCTTCAAGTTCTCCGAACTGAAGCCCGAGTTCCCGGGCGTGGCCGAGCCGCGCACCGGCAAGAGCATGGGCGACCATTGCGAGGACATGGCCAAGGAATGGAACATCTCGCGCGACTCGCAGGACGAGTGGGCGGTGTCCTCGCACAAGAAGCTGGCTGCCGCTTATGAGCGCGGCTTCTTCAACGACCTGATCGCACCGTTCCGTGGCGTCGAGCGCGACAACATCCTGCGCCCGGATACCTCGCTGGAAAAGCTGGCCACACTGAAGCCGGCCTTCGACAAGGTCTCCGGCCGTGGCACGCTCACCGCCGCCAACTCCACCCCGCTGACCGACGGTGCCGCCGCGGTGCTGCTGGCCAGTGAAGAGTGGGCGCGTGCACACGGCCATGAGCCGCAGGCCTATCTGCGCGACGCGCATGTCTCTGCGGTGGACTTCGTGCATGGCGAAGGCCTGCTGATGGCGCCGACGGTGGCCGTGCCGGAAATGCTCAAGCGCAACGGCCTGACCCTGCAGGACTTCGACATCTACGAGATCCACGAAGCCTTCGCTGCACAGGTGCTGTGCACCCTGCGCGCGTGGGAGAGCGAGGATTACTGCCGCAACCGCCTGGGCCTGGACGCGCCGCTGGGCCGCATCGACCCGGACAAGATCAACCTGCTGGGCTCGTCGCTGGCCACCGGCCATCCGTTCGCCGCCACCGGCGCCCGCGTGATCGCCACCGCGGCCAAGCAGCTGGCCGAACGCGGCGGTGGCCGCGCGCTGGTCTCGATCTGCACCGCCGGCGGCATGGGCGTGGTGGCGATCGTCGAACGCTGATCGCTGGGACCGCACGCCAACCAGGGTTGGCGACTACCGGGTTCCACAGATGAAAACGCCGCCCAGTGGGCGGCGTTTTTTCTTGCTCCGGTGGGTGCCGACCGTTGGTCGGCACGCTTCACGGCAACCGCGGGTTGCCGAATTCGTCGCGCTCTTCGTTGGCGTCATACACCGGCGGCTGCACCGCAATCGGCTGCTCTTCCACCGTGGCCCGCGACGGCGCTTCAATGCTGCGCACCAGCGCCACGCTGTCCTCGCCGCGCTGCAGGCGCAGCGCATTGGCCAGGCACTGCGCGGCCAGTGCGTGCTCGCCACGCTGCGCGAACAGTTCTCCCAGTGCTTCCCAGGCCGGAGCACCGGCGCCAGCGGCAATGGCCTCGTGCAGGAACGCATCGGCGGCATCCCACTGCTGCTGGCCCAGTGCCACGCGGCCCTGTGCCAGGCGCAGCGCGGCCGAGTCGTCATGCACGTTGCGCCAGCGCGCCAGGTTGGCTTGGCGCGTCGCCAGGCGCTCGGCGGGCAGGCGGCCATACAGCGCCACCAGTTCGTCGTCCCAGCGATGGTCCAGGGCCTGCTCCAGCGCCAGCAGCGCGGGCTCGTCCCAGTTCAGTGCCACCGCGCGGCTGGCATAGGCGCCGACCACGTCCGGAGTGGGGCGCAGCGCCTTCGGCGTGGCTTCCCACTGCGCGGCCAGCGCATTGACGTCGGCTGCTTCCAGCAGCGCCTGCGCCGCCAGGCGTGCTTCCAGTTCGCTGCTGGCATCGGCCGGCAGCACCTTGCTCTGCCGCAGTGCACCCAACTGGCCATACGCCTCGTGGGCGCGACCGGCCTGTGCCAGCGCTTCGGTGCGCAGCCACAGGCCACGCGGCGGCAGCGGCTGGATCGCCGCCACGTCCAATGCGTTGATCGCATCCACCGGCAGATCGCGCGCCAGCAGCTGTTCGGCGCGCAGCAGCGCCTGCAGGGTGGCATCGCTTTCGCCCAGACGCTGCAGCAGGGCTTCACCGGCCGGGCCGTCCGCACGTGCCTGCGCGCTGCGCACGGCATTGGCCAGCGCCACCGCACTTACCTCCGGATCCTTGGCCGCGCCATCCAGCAGCTTTTCGGCACGCTGCCACTGGCCATGTTCGTAGGCCTGCAGGCCGTCGATCAGGCGCACCCGGCCCTGCTTGCGGCGGTAGCGGCCCCAGGCCCGGAACGGTGCGGCAATCAGGCTCCACAGCAGCCACAGCACCAGCACTGCGATCACCGACAGCAGCGCCACCTTCGGCAGGTTGCTGTGGTAGTCGTAGCCGCCGTAGCGCAGTGTCACTTCGCCGAAGCGGTTGAGGTCATCGGCGCCGAGCCATTGCGCGGCGACCACGCCGATGGCCACGGCCAGCAACAGCACGACCAGGGATTGCAGGGGTTTCATGCGGGATTACCTCCGGTCGGTCTGGGTGCGCAGTTGCTGCAGGGTGCTGCCAAGAACGGCGTTGCTGGCCTGCAGCGGAAGCTCGCGCAAGGCCTTCAGTTCAGCACGTTGCGCGCGCAGGGCTGGTGAATCCGGCCAGCGTCGCTGCGCCCAGTGCTCCACGCGTGCCAATGCGGTATCGCGGCCGGCGCGGTCGCCGCGTTCGATCGCGGCGCGCGCCAGGGTCAGTTCCAGTTGCAGTGCATCGTCGGCGTTGCGGCGTTCGGCAGCGGTCAGCGGGCCGTTCTGGCGGCTCGGTGTGATGTCCACGAACGGGGCCAGCGTCGATTGCCACCACGGTTTTGCGGTGTCATTCGCAGCGTTGCCGGTTACCTGCGAGGGCAGTCCCTGCAGTGCCCTGGCCAAGGCATCCAACCGCTGCAGCGACTGCACGCGCGGGCCGGCGCCCAGCGCATCGAGCGCATCGCGCTCCTGCACCAGCGCCTGGCGCAGGTTCAGGCCCTCGCTGTCGGGCAGATCGGCCAGCGCGGTGGCCGCCTGCGCGTACAGACGGCGCGCGCCGTCCACGTCGTCGGCGAAGTTGAGGCGCTGCGCGGCCTGGGTCAGCAGCAGCTCGGCCTCATCGCGCTGTACCGCCTGGCGGCCCTGGTTGGCGCTGTCGGCCAGCTTGGCCAGGTTCTCTTCCAGCAGTGCACTGCGCTGCGAGAGGCCCAGCATCTCGTCGCGCAGCACACGGTTGGTGGCCGCCGCATCCTGCAGGCGCTGGCTGGTCGCGCGCTGGTCACGGCGCAGCGCGTCCAGCGTGGCTTCCAGGCCCTGCAGCTGCACGGCGGTGGTCTGCGCCTGTGCGTGCTGTTCTTCCTGTTGCTGCTGCCAGAAGTACCAGCCGGCATAGCCGCCCGCACCAAGCACGACCACGCCGGCCAGCGGCAGCAGCCAGCGCACGGGTCGATGGGGTGGAGCAGCGGGCGGAGTGTCGTTCATCGGGCTTCCTTGTCGGCTGTGTTGCCAGTCGGTTCCGGCAGGCCGCGTTGTGCACAGCATCACTGTTGCCGACGGCAGCGGCAAGCGTGACGCATGTCCCTGTTCAGGTCGCTGCCGGGCCGGTGAGCGTGGCGTGTGCAGCGGCGACCAATTGTTCAGTGGTCGGCCCGGCACTGCGCACGACACGGTGCAGTCCCAGGCTGCGAGCCTGTTCGCCCAGCCGATCGCTGGCGACCACGATGCTGGCGTGTGCCTGCAGACGCTGCTGCAAGGCGGCCGGGATCTGCCGCCAGAAATGCTGAAGCGCTTCGCCACTGCTGACCGCAAGCACCCAGGGGGACGCTGAACGCGCCAGCCGGGCCAGCGCACGGGGCGGCAGGCGCAGCAGACGGCGCTGATAGACGTCTGCGCGTTCGAGGGTGGCGCCAGCCGCCTGCAGCTGCGCGGCAATCACGCCGCGTCCACCTGGGGCGGTGACCAGGCCGATGCGCAAGCCCTGCACCTGCGCCAGAACCGGCAGGGCGAGCAGGCCTTCGCTGTCCATCCGTTGCGGGGCATGCACCTGGTCAAGGCCCTGCGCCCGCAACGCGCGCGCGGTGCCTTCGCCCACCGTCAGCCAGGGGCTGCGCTGGGCGTCGGCCAGCGGCAGCAGCGCGGCGGCTGCGGCCACCGCAGCCGGGCTGGTGAACACCACCCGATCGCAGTTCAGCGCGCGTTGCAGCTGGCGCACCACTGGCGTGCCCTGCAGGCGTTGCAAGCGCCAGGGCGGCAGGGCCACTACATGCCCGCCCAGCCCAGCAACGGCGCGGCGCAGCGCCGCGTTCTGGCCCCGCGGGCGCAGCGAAATGAAGGTCCAGCCCGCCTCGGAACCGGCAGCGCCAGTGGGTATCGTATGGTCGGCCATTGCCTGCATTATGCGGGCCCTTCGTTGTCGTGGTCGCTGCTCCGATGTCCGTTGATGCCCTGACTTCCTCGTTGGCCGCCCTGCAGGACGTGCTGGACTGCATGCCGGCGGTCCGCGCCATGCAGATCCAGCTCGACGGCTATGCCGACGGCGTGCTGCGCATCACCGCGCCGCTGGCCGCCAACGTCAACGACAAGGGCAACGCCTTCGGTGGCAGCCTCGCCTCGGTGCTGACCCTGTCGGGCTGGGCACTGGTCAGCCTGCGACTGCGCCTGGCCGGCCACGATGCCGAGGTCTACGTGGCCGACAGCAACCTGCGCTACCTGGCCCCGGTCTACGAAGACCTGCATGCCCACGCCGAAGCGGCCGAAGCCAGCGGCTGGGACGCCTTCCTGAATACCTTCCGCCAGCGCCGCAAGGCCCGCATCAGCATCATCGCCACCCAGCCCGGCGCCGACGGCAAGCCCGCCGCCGAGTTCAGCGGTCGCTTTGTTGCCTTCGCCAAAGGGTAGGATGGCAGGCTGACGTTCTGGGGAAACCACCGATGCGCCGCCTGATCCAGTTCCTGATCTGCTCCCTGCTGCTGGCCAGCGCCGCAGCCTCGGCCGACGACCTCAGCCGCAAGCAGCGCAAGCTGCTGGAAGAGACCCAGATTGCTTACGGGGCGACCATCCGCTGGGGCAGCATGGACGATGCCATCGGCTATCTGGACCCCAAGCAGCGCAAGGAAAAGCCGCCCACCGAGTTCGAGCTCAACCGCTACGCGCAGCTGCGCGTGTCGTCCTACCGCGAGCGCAGCAGCGCCGCGCTGGAAGGCGGCCTGGTCGAGCGCCGGGTCGAAATCGGGGTGATCAACCAGAACACCCAGGCCGAGCGCACCGTGATGGTGGTCGAGCGCTGGCGCTGGGATCCGGAGGCCAAGCGCTGGTGGCAGACCGCCGGCCTGCCGGACCTGTGGAAGGGGCAGTGACGGGCCGCGTCCGGCTTGTGCGACAATCGGCGCCCGCTTAATCGACCCGTGACCTGAGTGAATTACGAAGAGTTGCTGGCCTTTGCAGGCCGAAACCCGATGCTGTCCGCGGCCCTGGTCGGCCTGACCGTGGCCATCATCGTCACCGAGATCCGCCGCCTGTTCCGGGGCTTCAAGGGCATCAAGCCCGCCGAACTGACCCAGCTGATGAACGCGGGCGGCACGGTGGTGGTCGACCTGTCGGCCAGCGGTGACTTCGAGAAGGGCCACATTGCCGGCAGCCGCAACGCCCAGGCCAGTGCCTTCGGCCCGGACAACAAGCTGGTGGCCAACGCCAAGCAGTCGCCGGTGGTGCTGGTGTGCCGCAGCGGCAACGCCTCGGAAACCGCCGCCAAGGCACTGAAGAAGGCCGGCTTCGAGAAGGTCTACGTGCTCGACGGCGGCATTCCCGCCTGGCAGCAGGCCGAGCTGCCGCTGGTCAAGGGCCGCAACTGATTGCCGCAGGTGGCGGATCCGGCCTTGTATGGGCCTGATGCCGCCCCCATCGCAGTAATTCGACCATCGTTTTCATTGCATTCATTGGAGTTACTGGAAATGTCCGAAGAGATCACCAACGGCGCCGCTGCGCCGGTCGATGCCGCCACCGGCCCCGCTTTCACCGTCGAGAAGATCTACGTCAAGGACGTCTCCTTCGAGTCGCCGAACGCTCCGACCATCTTCAATGACCAGGTGCAGCCGGAGCTGCAGCTGAACCTGAACCAGCAGGTGCAGCGACTGGGTGAGAATGCCTTCGAAGTCGTGCTGGCCGTCACCCTGACCTGCCAGGCCGGTGAGCGCACCGCCTACGTGGCCGAAGTGAAGCAGGCCGGCGTGTTCGGTCTGGTCGGCCTGGACCCGCAGTCGATCGACGTGCTGCTCGGCACCCAGTGCCCGAACATCCTGTTCCCATACGTGCGCCAGCTGGTCAGCGACCTGATCCAGGCCGGCGGCTTCCCGCCGTTCTTCCTGCAGCCGATCAACTTCGAAGGCCTGTACGCAGAAACCCTGCGCCAGCGCCAGGAGCAGGGCGACGCACCGTCGCTGGCTGACTCCGAGCCGGCCGGCAACGCCTGATTCCGGCTGCGACGTCACGGATGAGCACTACCGCTGACAAGATCGCCGTGCTGGGCGCCGGTTCCTGGGGAACCGCGCTGGCCAGCCTGCTCGCACGGCACGGTCACCCGACCGTGCTGTGGGGGCGCGACGCTGCCGTGGTCGAAGCCATCGACCAGCGCCACGAGAACCCGCGTTACCTGCCGGGCATCCCGCTGCCGGACAGCCTGCGTGCCACCACCAACCTGGCGTCGGCGGTGGAGGGCGCGGCCTGGATCCTGGTGGTGACACCGTCGCACGCCTTCGGTGAAACCGTGCGTGCGCTGGCACCGCTGCGTCCGGCCGGTGCCGGCGTGGCGTGGGCCACCAAGGGCTTCGAACCCGGTTCGGGCCGCTTCCTGCATGAAGTGGCGCGCGAAGTGCTGGGCGAGGACGTGCCGCTGGCCGTTGTCACCGGGCCGTCGTTCGCCAAGGAAGTCACCCAGGGCCTGCCGACCGCGATCACCGTGCACGGCGACGTGCCCGAGTTCGCGCAGACGGTGGCCGAGGCCATGCACGGCCCGGCGTTCCGCGCCTATACCGGCGACGACATGGTCGGTGCCGAGCTGGGCGGTGCGATGAAGAACGTGCTGGCCGTGGCTACCGGCGTGGCCGATGGCATGCAGCTGGGCCTCAATGCCCGAGCCGGCCTGATCACCCGTGGCCTCAACGAGATGCTGCGCCTGGCCGCTGCGATCGGCGCCAAGCCGGAAACGCTGATGGGCCTGGCCGGCCTGGGCGATCTGGTGCTGACCTGCACCGGCGACCTGTCGCGCAACCGCCGCCTGGGCCTGGCCCTGGGCCGGGGCCAGACGCTGCAGGATGCCGTGCGCGAGATCGGCCAGGTGGTCGAGTCGGTGCAGACCGCCGACGAAGTGATGCGACAGGCACGCCGCCATGGCATCGACCTGCCGATCTCCGATCGCGTGCGTGCCGTGCTGCACGGCGAGCAGACGCCGGAAGAAGGCCTGCGCGCATTGCTGGCGCGGGAACAGAAACCGGAATACCCGGACACGCTGTTCAAGTGAATCGAAAACCCCGGCCACGCGCCGGGGTTTTTTTTCGGTAGCGCCGGGCCATGCCCGGCGGAAACCATCACCGCGCGCGCGGCGGTGCGTTGCCGTTGTCCATGTCCGAGAAGATCAACCACGGCCCTTCGCCCACGCGCTTCAGCGTCAGCGTGAATTTGCCGGTATCCCCCACGTTGTTGCCGTAGCCGTAGGCACCGATGATGTAACCCGTGTTCCCTTCCATCGCATACGCCAAGGCACGCAACCGCAACGGGCTGCTGCCCTGGCCGGCATACGCGGCCTCGATCGCGCTGCGCCCGCGCACCGGTGGCTGGTTGCTCTGCAGCACAAAGCCATCCTCGGCGAACAGCGCGGCCAGTGCCTTGGCATCACCCGTGCGCCAGGCCTGCTCGTAGTCGCGCAGCACGCGATCCAGCGGTGCGGGCAGGTCTGCGTCGGGCAGGCGCGGCGCAGGCGTCGTGCCTTCAGCCCCGAACGCCATTGCCGGCGTTGTCAGCAGCAGGGCATTGCAGAAGATCATGGCGAGTCGTTTACGGCGCATGCGTCCGGCTCCAGGCGATGACGGGAAGCTACGGACGCATCCTAGCGCGGTGCTGGTTAGAATCACGCGGCCGCCGATTCGGCGGATGCAGCGCAGATCAGACAAGGACACGCGATGAAGATGCGAATGACAGGGATGGCGATGATGGCCGCGCTGCTGGCAGCCTGCGGGCAGGCACCGGAGAAGACTGGCGAGACTGCACCTGCTGCGGCGCCAGTGCCGACCACCGAAGCACCGGCCGCCACGGCCACAGTGATCGAGAAGGAACCGTCCATCGAAGACGGCGTGGATCCCGCGGTGTGGGACAACGAAGGCGAACCGGAAGACCCGAGCGCCGGCGGCGAACTGACCTGCGCGGACAACCCGCTGGCGACCCACTTCTTTACTCTGGTGGGCGGCAACAGCGTCGACGACTGCGGCCGCAAGGACCCGAAGGTGCTGGCCGCGTTCGATGCGCTGATGAAAGGCACGCAGGACGCCGAATCCACCGACAAGGACATCCCGTCGCTGCGCAAGCGCCTGTTGAGCGGCCCCAGCGGCCCTGGCGAGCTGGTCGTGCTGCAGGGCGAGCCGTGGTGGTTCTACACCGCCTGCCAGGCCCACGACTGCCCCGGCACCGCGTTGGCGATGTTGTATTCGCCCGACCAGTCGAAGATGGTCGGCCGTCTTACCGCGCGCTGCCGTGTGTGGTGGCTGGGCGAGCCGACGGCGGAACAACGTGCGCTGATTGAACGCGAGCGCCCGCTGGACGAAGCGCTGCTGAAGAACGAGGGCGATGCCTGCGAGTAATGCAGAGCCCGCGGTAGCGCCGGGCCATGCCCGGCGGAACAGCAGGCGACACTACCCGTATCACTCCTCCGGCCGCATGCGCATGCCGATCTGCGCGTTCAGGGCCAGCGAGACCATGGCCAGCCCCTCCAGCACGCGATCACCCACATACTCGGCGTCTGCGCCGTTCTGACGCACGCGCTCAGCGGCCAGCAGCAGTTCCAGCGTCACGCGCTGGCCGGCCAGTGCACAGTCCGCATCGCCCAAGGCCATGCGGCGGCCGGGCATCTGGTGACGCTCGGGCCACGGCTGGCCATCGGCGGCGGCACCCTTGCCGATGCGGTCGAGCGTGGTGATGAAACCGAGGGGATCGCGTGCGTCCGGTGCTTCCGAAGGTGCGTCGGCGTTGGCGAGTACGCACTGCGTGCGCAGGCGGGAGGAGTCGGGTGTGCTCATGGCAGGTGCTCCGTGCAGGACAGACGGCAGCCGCCACGCAAAGGTGGCGGGCGGAGACGTGGTTCGAAAACCGGGCGCTTGTTGAAACCGGCAGGCACAAGGCCTCCACGCTCCGCCCGCCATAACCGGCAGACGGATTGCCCGCCGACGCCACGAGGAGTGACGCCGACGGGCAAGCGTTGTCAAACAAGCGCACGGGTTTTCGAAGCCCGGCCACCCTTTTCCGGTGGCCCGCCATCTGTACCGCCGCCGCTGCGCAACGCCAATCAGAAGTGTTGCAAACAGCGTTTGATCGAAGACGCTTTCAGCATTCTTGCATGCTGTTAAGTGGCCGCAGACCGGGGCGCCGCAATGGCCGCAGCCGCTTGGGCAATATGCGACACGGATCGAACTTGGCTTCCTGGCGTGCGGTGCACGCAGCGGGATGAATGCGACAAGGCGCGCCCATCGAAGGCACGGCCTATGCCGTTTGTCCTGTTCTTCCCCCCCGAAATGGACTGCTAAGCTGCGGCCCATCCCACCGCCAACCGCCCCCTTACATGGCTTTCTGGATCGTCGTCTTCGCCATTGGCGCCGCACAGGCCGCGCTGCTGGCGTTGGCCCTGTGGCGCCGCCCGGTCAACGCCGGGGCGAACCGGGTGCTGGCGGTGTGGATCGCACTGATCGGCATCGATCTGGCGGTGAAGGCGGTTTACTGGAACCCGTCCTACCCCACGGCCGGCAAGGCGCTGCGCTTCGTCGGCCTGTTCCCGTTCCTGTACGGCAGCCTGTTCTATGTCTACGTCAGGGTCCTCACCGAAGCGCGGGCCGCGCGCTGGCGCGACAGTGTGCATTTGTCCGGGTTCATCATCGTGCTGGCCCTGCATGCAGGTTTCTTCCTGCGTGGGTGGGTACCGCCCGAAGGTATCCACGCGCGTCTGCTGACGGGCATTGATGAACTGGAATGGATGCGGTTGAACATCGTGCTGTACGCGTACAGCCTCAGCTATGTGATCGCTGGCCTGCTGCGGGTCTGGCGTTACCGGCGCGGGCTGCTGCAACGACGTTCGGATGCCGATCGGATGTCGTTGCACTGGATCGATGCGATGGCGATCTCGCAGATTGCCATCTGGTTCGTTGCCACCCTGCAGTGGCTGGTCCGGATTCCCTGGATCGACTATCCGTTGATCTACGGCCTGGTCGCGGCCTGGGTTTTCCTGATGGGCTATTTCAGCCTCACCCAGGTGGCCGTGGTGGTGGAACCGGCCATTGAACCCCCGCCAGCCGAGCCCGACACGGCGTCGAGTGCTGAGGATCCGCGCTTTGCCGATGTCGAGACACGTCTGTCGCAACTGATGACCGATCAGCAGCTGTACCGCGAACCGGCGCTCACCATCGGCCAGCTGGCCAAACGTTCCCGCTACCCCCGAATACCTGGTGTCGGCGGTGATCAACCGCCGCTTCGGCGAGAACTTCTGGGACTACATCAACCGCCAGCGGATCGAAGCCGCCGCTGCCCATCTGGCCGACGGTGCCGACACCCGGACCATTCTCGATATCGCCTATGCCTGCGGCTTCACGTCGAAATCGACGTTCAACGCGGCGTTCAAGCGCCAGTTGGGTGAAACGCCCAGCGTCTTCCGCAAACGCCATGCGATGGCTGACGCCCCGGAATCACCGAGCCGCTGACAACGCCGTGGCCGGTGGCCGTCGGGGCCAACGCAACACCAGTTCACAGACGGCCAGGTTGAACACCCAGCATCCCCAGGCGGCGGCCAGGTAAACCGTGGGGAAGGGCAGGTGCAGGACACCCAGCCCGATGCCCAGGATCAACCGGAACGATACTGCCGACGCGGTGAGGGCGATGCTGCGCCACATCCATTGCCGGTGCCTGGCGAGGTTGCCAGCCAGCGCGTGGCCGATGCCGATACCGGTTGTGGCCAGCCATGCCACGGCCAGCAGGCCAAAGGCGATGCCGGTGGGCGCACCGCCTTCGGCATGCAGTGCCAGGGAGAGTCCGGCCAGCCCGGCAATCAGCACCCCGCCTGTGTACAACCCGCCACTCAGCCGGTGCAGTCGGGGGGCGCGCCGCTGGATCCATCCGTTCATCTGCAACGGCGCCAGCAACAAGGCCAGCCCGCCGCCGAAGAGGTGGGCGGGAACATCCAGGCCGGATGCTGCGAACTTCATCTGCAGGGGATTGCCCGCGTGCGGCTGGCCGTACAGCACGGTGAAGGCGTAGGCCGCCACGGCGGCGCAGAGCAGGGTGAATACCAGCCCGGCCGTCCAGCGGACGGCCTTCGGAAAGCGGTGTGGCATCTCGGAACCTCGGTGTTGGCGGAGGTTCGAGCGTGGGTGCGGCATGCTGAAAAAGCGTCCGGATCGGCGGAGTCGTACCTGGAAGCCGCGAAGAGACAGGACCAGGACCGCCGATGAACAACGCCGGCGATGGCTTCCAGGTTCGCATGCTGCTTCAGCAGACGGTCGGGATCCTTGCCGGTCCCGACAACACGAACCGGGTGGCGGCGGTGGCACCCCGGGAGCCTGGCACGCAGCCCTGAGCCTGGCCGGACGCTATCATCGACCAGCACCTGGGCATGAAAGGGATCCCAAGCCTATGAAGATCGAGTCCATCTCTCCGATCCTTTCAGTAGACCACCTTGCAGAATCGATGGACTTCTACCGCAACGTACTGGGGTTCGATCTGGCATGGTCGTGGGGCGATCCGCCCGACATGGCCGCGGTTTGCCGGGATGGTGTGGAGATCGCCCTCACGCAGCGGGCCGGCAGCAAGCCTGCAGGTGCTGCACATATCCATCTGCGCGTATCAGGCATAGACGACTATTACGAAACCCTTGTGGGCCTGGGAGTCACGGTCATCGTCCCCATCGGAGACAGACCCTACGGCATGCGTGATTTCCGGATAGCAGACCCAAGCGGCAACGAACTCAGCATTGGCCAGGACATCTGCAACAGGGACAGCGCCTGACAGCTATCAGGTGATGACCGCTTCGCGGATATGCTGTCAGCCTTGCTGCCAACTCCCGAAGGACGACCTGTCATGGAGCGGGTTCCCACCCGAAAGGTCTGCATGCTTGCCTACGCCGGTGCCCAGTCACTGGATATCAGTGGGCCGATGGAGGTGTTCGCGCTGGCAAGTCGCCAGGCCCAGGAGGACCGTCCTGGCAGTGGTCCGATCTACGCGGTAAAGCTGCTTGCCATGGACGCACAGCCCATCGTGATGTCTTCCGGCATTCGCCTGCTGCCCGATCTGGTGTATGCGGATATGCCTGATGACACCGATACCCTGCTGGTCTGTGGAGGCATGGGAAACTCGCTGGATATCGTCAGGGCTGATCGGATGCTGGTTGCATGGCTGGGCTCGGTTGCATCACGTGTGCGGCGGGTTGCATCGGTGTGCAGTGGTGCGCTCCTGCTGGCAGAAGCAGGCGTGCTTGATGGACGCCAGGCCACCACACACTGGAGCGATGCAAGCGAATTGCGTGAGCGTTACCCGAAGGTAAGGGTGCAGGCCGACGCGATCTATACCAGGGACGGCCCCGTGTGGGCGTCGGCCGGAATCACCGCAGGAATGGATATGGCCCTGGCCATGGTCGCGGAGGATCACGGCCCCTCGCTTGCGCTCAAAGTGGCAAAGCGCATGGTCATGGCCAGCAGGCGCTCAGGCGGGCACAGCCAGATCAGCCGCCAGTTGCAGTCCCTGGACCTGCCCGACGCGTTCCAGAAACTGGAGCAGTGGATGCGGGAGAACCTGCATCTTCGTTTGGGCGTGGACGAGCTCGCGCAGCGTTCCCACATGAGCCCCAGGCACTTCAATCGCCGGTTCGTTGCTGCGTTCCGTCTCACTCCCCGGAAGTATGTCGAGCAGCTGCGCGTCGATGCAGCCAGACTGTTGCTGGAAGCTACCCGGAAGGACGTGGGGTGGATTGCCACTGAATGCGGATATGGATCGGCCGATGCACTGCGGAGGGCCTTCCTCCGCCAGATGGGCCAAACACCCAGCGCGTACAGGACAGGGTTTGGTTCCCGGTGATATGTCTCGATTCGTCGGGTTCATGTCCGCATCTGCCCGTGGACATCAGCTACGTTACCGGCCTTGCATCACGGAGGCACGTTCCAGCATGAAGAGGCGCGTTGGGTCCACTTCTGATGTGAGCCGTTCCCACAGTGTTTCTGTGCTCATTCCCCTCCAGGACAACATGTGATGAGCTCCACGTTGCGTTGCCTCGGTCTTCTTGCGGGTCTCAGCCTCGCCATGCCCGCCCGTGCATCATCCGTCGAGCAGCTTCCGCTTCCGGTGGGGTGCCAGGTCGTCCAGCGAACCGATGCGGCGGGCCGAGCGGTAGATGTGGCCGAGCCCGCATTTCCTCCGGTCCAGCTCGAGGTCCGTACGCCTTTCGCACCCAGCGCCTTCAGTGCGGGCGGCTATCGCTATCTTGTCTACGAACTGCAGCTGCAGAACCGATCCGAAGACGCGTTGCACATCAACGCGCTGGATATTCTGGCGTCCGCGCCAGACGGCGGTGATCGCCTGCTCACTGTTTCCGGAAACACCCTGCGTGACCAGATGACCCTTGTCGGCGGCGGCTCCATCGATGCCGCGCATACGTTGCAGGCGGGGCGAGCCGCAACGGTTTTCCTCTGCATCGCCTTCAATGAAGCATCGCCTGTGCCGGAGCGGCTTGTGCATCGCATTGCCCTGGATGGAGCGGCAGCCGAAGGCCTCGAGCTGGCGACACGGCATGGCGTCGTGAAGGTGTTGTCCAGTCCCGTCCGCGGCAGTCACTGGCTGGCCGACAACGGTCTGGCACTGGACCGCCACCATCGGCCGGGCGTGTTCGTCGCTGGTGGCGTCGCGCAGATCTCGCGCCGATATGCCATCGACTGGAAGCGCCGTATCGATGGCGACCTTTTGAAGGGTGATCCGCGGGATGTGCGGAGCTACCACGCCTACGGGCAGCCGGTGTTCGCAGTCGCCGATGCCACGGTCGTCGAAGCCAGGGGCGGGTTCCCGGACAACATACCCAGGACATCGGCAGGATTCACCCCTGCAGTGCCGTTGAGCATGGAGTCGTTGGCAGGCAACTCGGTGGTGCTTGACCTGGGTGAAGGCCAGTTTGCGCACTATGCACACCTTCAACCTGGAAGTGTCACCGTCAAGGCCGGCCAGCACGTTCGGCGCGGAGAACCATTGGCAAACATCGGCAATTCGGGTGATGCACGCTGGCCTCACCTGCATTTCCAGGTGACCACCGGGCCCGGAATCATGAGCAGCGAAGGGATTCCCTTCGTGCTTGATCACTTCCGCATCAGGGAGCCCTCTGGCAAGTGGGACGCGAGGCGCAGCGAGTTTCCGCTGCCCGAGCATGAGCTGGATTTCTGATACCGAAGGCGAGCAAAGGCACCGCCGTCTGGCGGCTCACAACCGTGGTCAGATGGTCCGGGGAGAAGATCTGCTGCCGGCCAGCAGCAGACCTGCCTGGCAGCGTCCTGCGCTGTCAGCGCTCCGCACGCTTTTCATACCAGCCCTGGGTACGATTCACGATCCGCACCACGGACAGCATCACTGGCACTTCGATCAGCACGCCGACGACCGTGGCCAGCGCCGCCCCTGACTGCACGCCGAACAGCCCCACCGCTGTCGCCACCGCCAGTTCGAAGAAATTGCTGGCGCCAATCAACGCCGAAGGGCCGGCCACGCAATGGGCCACGCCCAGGCGACGATTGAGCAGGTAAGCGAGGCCGGAAGTGAAATAGACCTGGATCAGGATCGGCACGGCAATCAGCGCGATCACCAGCGGTTGCTCCACGATCTGTCGGCCCTGGAAGCCGAACAGCAGCACCAGTGTGAGCAGCAGCGCGCACAGCGAGACGGGCCCCAGCTTGCGAAGCACCCGCAGCAACGCTGCCTCGCCACTCCGCATCAGGATCCAGCGCCGCAGCAACGCAGCCGCCAGCACCGGCGCCACGATGTAGAGGCCCACCGACAGCAGCAGCGTGTCCCACGGCACGGTGATCGCCGACAGGCCGAGCAGCAATGCAACCACCGGTGCGTAGGCAACCACCATGATCGCGTCGTTCAACGCCACCTGGCTCAGGGTGAAATTCGCCTCGCCACGGCACAGGTTGCTCCAGACGAACACCATCGCGGTGCAGGGCGCGGCTGCCAGCAGGATCAGCCCGGCGATGTAGCTGTCGATCTGTGCTGCTGGCAACCAGTCGGCGAAGGCATGGCGCAGGAACAGCCAGCCCAGCAACGCCATCGAGAATGGCTTCACCGCCCAGTTGATGAACAGCGTTACGCCGATGCCCTTCCAGTGCTGCTGCAGCTGGTGCATCGCAGTGAAGTCGACCTTCAGCAACATCGGGATGATCATCAGCCAGATCAGCACCGCAACCGGCAGGTTGACCTTGGCGATCTCTGCGGATGCCAGCGCGGCAAAAGCGCCGGGCAGGAAGTGACCCAGCAGGGTGCCAGCCGCAATGCACAGCACAACCCATAGGGTCAGGTGTCGCTCGAACAGGCCCATGGCAATGGCACCGTCACGGCGTGCCGTCGGCCGGCAGCAGCTGGCCGATCCGGTCCAGTGCGTGCTGCATTGCCTCGCGGTCAGCCCACACCGATTCGGGCAGCGCGAGCAATGCACGCAGGCGCAGCTTCACGATGGCATGGGCCAGCGCGAAGGCTGCGGCCTTGTCGGCATCGTTGCCCGCTGCGGCCGCCGGATCGGGCAGGCCCCAGTGGCTGCGGATGAAGTCACCGAACACCACCGGGCAGGCTTCGGCGGCTGCCGAATCGCACACGGTGATCACCAGGTCCATCGGGGCCGCGTCCACGAACACATCCCACGATTTGCTGTGCAGGCCATCGATCGGCATGCCTTCGGCCTGCAGCTGCGCCAGCGCGAACGGATTGACCTGGCCGGTGGGCTGGCTGCCGGCACTGAAGGCGGTGAAGCGATCGCCGCCCCAGGCGCGCAGGGTGGCTTCGGCAAGCACGCTGCGGGCGCTGTTGCCGGTACAGAGGAAGAGGACAGAACGGGTCATGGGGCAATCGCCTCGATGGGGCAGGTCGTGTGCGGTGTCAGCACTTGCACGCGGGAGCTGCGGGCACGCACTCCTCGCTGGGTGAACCCGCGCAGCAGTTGTGCGTGAGGTACTCGATCAAGCCGTTCATGGCATCGAAGTTGGCCCGATAGCAGACATGGCGGCCCTGGCTTTCACTCTCCACCAGCCCGGCCTGCACCAGCTCCTTCAGGTGGAAGCTGAGCGTGGCTGGGGGCACCTGCAGGGCCGTGGCGATGTCGCCTGCCATGCGTCCTGCCGGGCCGGCCTCCACCAGCAGGCGGAAAGCGGCCAGGCGGGTGGCGTGACCCAAGGCAGTCAGGGCAGCGATTGCATTCAATGTTTCCATATTTCTAGAATAATCGAATGAATAAGCCAATCACAAGTGCCCATCTGCCGAACCTGGTGGACGGCTCGCTGCCCCAGCCCGATCACCACCAGCTCGCCGCGGCAGATCCGGGACCGCCACGCATCCTCCTGCTCTACGGCTCGCTGCGGCCGCAGTCGTTCAGCCGCAAGCTTGCGCTGGAAGCCGAGCGATTGCTGCGCCATCTGGGGTGCGAAACCCGCGTGTTCGATCCGCATGCGCTGCCCATGCTGGACAGCGTGGATACGAGTCATCCCGAAGTGCAGCGGCTGCGCGCCTGGTCGCAGTGGTCGGAAGGCCAGGTCTGGGTCAGCCCCGAGCGGCATGGCACGGTCACCGGCGTATTCAAGAACCAGATCGACTGGTTGCCGCTGGAAGATGGCAGCGTGCGACCCACGCAGGGCAGGACGCTGGCGGTGATGCAGGTGAGCGGTGGCTCGCAGTCGTTCAACACGGTCAACACGCTGCGCGTACTTGGACGTTGGATGCGCATGCTGACCATCCCCAACCAGTCATCGGTGGCCAAGGCCTGGCAGGAATTCGATGACGACGGGCGCATGAAACCCTCGCCGTACTACGACCGCGTGGTGGATGTGATGGAGGAACTGATGAAGTTCACGCTGCTGACGCGAGGGCGGTCGGACTACCTGGTGGACCGCTACAGCGAGCGCAAGGGCGACGCGCACGCCGCAGCATTGGCGCGGGCCGCAGGGGCTGCGGCTTCCTGAATTCCAATCTGCCGACGAGCGTATTACTTGCTTGCGCGCCGTGCGCCCTTCTCGTCTTCGTCCTTCGCATCTCCGCGACTCTGCGCGAATTCCGGGAACGTCTTCGCGATCGAATCCTTGTCCGGCAGGATGTAGAACACGCCGCCCTTCTCGAACATGGGTTGCACGATCTGCCCATAGAACGCCGGCGAGACGTTGATGCAGCCGTGGGTGACGCGGTTGTCGTCCGGTGTGGGCGATGCCAAGCGCTCGGCGCGCTTTTCCTTCGGGCTGCCCGGCGGCAGCGGATGCATTGAAACGGCGGAATCGTAGTCCACCCACAGCACGCGCCCGGCATCGTCGGAGGGGCCGTAGCCACCAATGAAGCGGCCGGCCGGCGTGGTGCGGTCGTGGCCGGGAATCGCGCTCAGTGCGAGCTTGGCGACGCCGGGTGCGGAATGATCGCCGATGGCCGAACCGAACAGCGCCGGTGCCGCGCCACGCAGCTTGCCGTCGCCGCTGAAGATCAGAACCTGCGCCGCCGCCTTGTCCATGACCGCAAACGGATAGCCCTGGTTGTCCTTGCTGGCGACCACCCAGCCGGCCAGTTCGATCACCGTTTCGGACACGCTCTGGTCAGGCGGAAGTTCATCAACGGCGGCCACTGGTGGTGCAGGTGCGTCCTTGTCCCTGGCGTTGGCTACGCCGCTGCACGCAACGGCCAGTGCCATGGCCAGTGCGGCATGCAGGGCGCGACGTGCAGGGGAGGAGTAGGTACGAATGGCACGGCTCCTTGCAATGCAATCTCGGGTGGAAGGACGCCAGTGGCCGGCGAAGGCCACTGGTTCCCGATACAGAGGTACGAAATCAGATGCGATTCAAACAGTGAGGGAGCGATTACCCGCGCGGCTTGCGGCCGGCAGGTGCCCTTTCAAGCTGCTGCACGCGACCTTCGATCTGGTCCAGACGCTGGTTGGCCTGCTGTGCGGACTGGTTGGCGGACTCCGCACTCTGCGCGGCACCCTGCACCTTCACGTCGAGCTGATCGAGACGCGAGTTGATGGTTGCAAACTCGTTCTTGTAAGAGGCGCAGGCGCCGAGGCTGACGGTGGCGATGAGCGCTACAGCAAGTGCGCGGGCCGTCTTCATGTGTTGCGGGTTCAGGTTCATTGCACTCCCTCCTTCGTCTGGGGAAGCTGGAATATAGCGGCGTTTGTTCCCGTCGCTGACAAGCGCTTTCAGCTGGAATTTGAATACGTGGATGGGCTGTGAAGCCTGCCTGTGACCCCACATTAACAAGCGGGATCAGGCGAGCTGATGCACGTCGGCCGATCGCCTTGCGCCTGTTCAGAACAGCCAATTCATCTGTATGAAGCCGATGTCTGTCTGAGAGGCGTGCGCGTGTTCATAAAGGCTGCAAACGCCGATTGCCTGTTGCCCGTTGCAGCGGCGCGTACGGCTACTTCAACGCAGGCAGCGTGAAGCCACTGCCATAGACAATGCCCACGAGGGTCCGCAGGAAATCAGCGGTTGGAATGCGCTCGCCGTTGGTGGAGTACGCGATCGACACATCATCGGCAGGGTTGTAGATGACGCGCGAATGAGAGCCCAGTACATCGCCGCCGTGGCCGAGGAAGCGCCGCTCGCCGAACGGGAACTCGGCCAGTCCTTTTCCCCAGCCGGCACCGACAGCCGGCGTCATCTGGTCGAGGCTTTCCCCGCGCAGCAGCCGGTAGTGGAACAGCGCATTGATCAGCACGTTCAGTTCGCGCGTGGTGCTGGCGATGTCGCCCACGCCGATCACGTTGGTGTACGCGATGTCCTTGATCTCGTTCCACTGCCCTGCATATGCATAGGACTTGAAGGTGTTGGCGTCGTGCGACGGTGCTGCGGCGAAGTGCTGCAACGCCAGCGGTTGTGCAATCTGCTGTTCGACGATGTGCTGGTAGTCGGTGCCATAGCGCTGCTCCAGGATCATCCGCAGCAGCAGGTAGGCAGAGTTGGAGTAGGCCACGCGCGTCCCCGGCCTGAACGCAGTGCCCTGCCTTCGTATCTCGTCAAGAATCTTCGCCTGGCTCACCCCGTCCACCACCCAGACCGAGCCGTCCTTTATCGCGAAGTTGCCCAGGCCACTGGAATGCGCCAGCAGATGGCCAACGGTGATCCGCTGCGCCGACGGCATATCGGGGAAGAAGTCCGACAGGTGATCGTCCAGGCTCAGCCGCCCTTCTTCGATCAGCTTGAACGCCAGGATGGCGGTGACCATCTTGGTCACCGAAGCGATCTGGTAGCGGGTGCTGTCGTCGTGCGCGACAGGCGGCAGGTTCTTCTGCCCGAAACTCCTGTTGTAGACCTCCCGCCCGTTTCTGAAGACGGACACGCTGCCGACGCCGGCGTTGTTCTTCTCGACCTGATCGAGGAAGTCATCCAGCGTGCCCGCATTGACCCCCACCGCAGAAGAGGCCGCATTCGCGACGTGCGCAAGCATCGACACCGTGAGCAGCAGAAGCAGGCAAGCCAGTCTCTTCATCGTGCAACCCTGGGTTGGAATGATGTGTACGCAGCACCGACGGAGTTCCCTGAACGGGAGCCTTATTTATACACCAGTCAGTTCAATATTCAGGGTCGATTAGACCCCCTAACGGATAATTCACACCTGTCGACCGCCTCCTCTCTCTCCCCCTCCCGGGAGGCGGTCGACGAAACCAAAATAATTAAAGGTGTGTCCCGATGAACAAGAATTCGCTGCTTGCCCTGGGTCTTCTGGCTGCCCTGCCGTTCGCTGCATCGGCAACCGACGGCCTGTCGTACAACTACGTTGAAGGCGGCTACGTGAACACCGATGCCAAGGGCGGCGACGCCGACGGCTGGAAGGTGAAGGGTTCCGTGGCGGTGCACCCGAACTTCCACATCTTCGGCGACTACAGCGCGCAGGAGACCGACAAGTTCAAGAACGACGTCGACCAGTGGCGCATCGGCGCCGGCTACAACTACGGCATCGCACCGAATACCGACCTGGTGGCTCGCGTTGCGTACCAGAAGTACGACATGAAGCATGGCCTGGACTTCAACGGCTACTCCACCGAGGTTGGCGTGCGCACCGCGTTCAATCCGTACGTGGAAGGCTACGTGATGGCCGGCTACGAGGACTACACCAAGAAGCACGGCATCAACCCGGACGGCGAGTTCTACGGCCGTGTCGGCGCCACGGCCAAGTTCAACCAGAACTGGGGCCTGAGTGGCGAAGTGAAGCTGGCCAAGGCCGGCGACCGCGAGTGGTTCGTGGGCCCGCGCTTCAGCTGGTAACAAACGCCTGTCGTTAGTGCGTGTTGTGCTGGCGTGTGACTCTCTCTCTCTCCCACACGCCAACCGAAGCCCGGCCTCGCGCCGGGCTTCACTTTTTCCGGGACCCCTGAGGCATCGGTAATGCGCGGGCATACTTTCAGCCCACCGGATAGCGGATTCCGCATGCAGACCTCCCTTTGCGCATACGTGCAGCAGGCCGATGGCAACACCGTGCAGGTGGTGCTTGTGGATACCACCGCGCAGCCGGCGCTGGGTGCGCTTGGTTTTCAGGGCATGCCGCCGATCCTGCATGCCTGTGTCGCCGACGATGCCGCCAAGGCCCGCATGTTCGTCGCATTGCGCGATCTGGGCGTGGCCTTCTCGGCAGGGCGCGAGTGGTGCCCGGCCGAGGTGTTCGCCTGGCTGCGCGAGCGCGGCCTGCTGGAAGGCGCGTACCTGCGCATCGCCTGGACTGGCCCGCAGCAGTTCCAGTTGACCCGGGCGTAGTGCGGCGCTGCTGGCAGCGGAACGAGAACCGCTCCGGCCGTGCGCGGGTGGTTCGGCTATGATCGCCCGCACATCGCCACGCGCGATGCGCCCGCCTCAAGCCAGCAGGAACCGCCGTGAACTCCCAGCCCGCACCGATCACCGCCCTCAACCACACGCTCGACAACGAGCCGCAGCAGATCACCGCGCCGCTCACTCATTCGGCGGCGTTCCTGGTGCTGAAGGTGAAGGATGACGAGGCGTCGATCGCCAAGGCACGCGAGGTGCTGGCCAGCACCGACGATCTGATCAAGAACACTGCCATCCGCGAGATCGAGCGCACCTTCACCTGCAACGTGGCCATCGGCCACCGCGTATGGCAATCGCTGGTCGGTACCACGCCGCCGCGCGAGCTCCAGCCGTTCCGCGAGATCAAGGGTGCGACCCACACCGCCGTGTCCACACCCGGTGACCTGCTGTACCACATCCGTGCACGCACCATGGACCTGATCGTGGCGTTCGAGCGCAACCTGCTGATGGCCTTTGGTGATGCGGTGGAAACGGTCGATGACGTGGCCGGCTTCCGCTACTTCGATGGCCGCGACCTGCTCGATTTCGTCGATGGCACCGCCAATCCGGAAGGGCTGTCGCTGCCGGAAGCCACGATCGTGGGCGATGAAGACCCGGAGCATGCCGGTGGCAGCTACGTGGTGGTGCAGAAGTACCTGCACAACCTCGATGCCTGGCGCGCGCAGAAGACCGAGGCGCAGGAAGCGATCATCGGCCGCACCAAGCACGACAACATCGAACTGGACGATGCACCGGCCGACGCGCAGAAATCGCACAAGACGCTGTGCACCATTGAAGACGCCGACGGCGAGCATGAGATCCTGCGCGACAACATGCCGTTCGCCAACCCGGGCCGTGGCGAGTACGGCACCTACTTCATTGGTTATACCCGCCGCCTGTGGGTGATCGAGAAGATGCTCGAGCGCATGTTCATCGGCAATCCTGCGCCCCTGCACGACCGCATCCTCGATTTCTCCACCGCCACCACCGGCGTGACCTTCTTCGCGCCCTCGCGCAAGGTGCTGGCCGACCTGGGCGAGTGATCGCGCCGGGCATGACCCTCCGCCATCTGCCTGTCATCTATGGCGCCGACCATGGCGCGCTGGGTGGGAGCGCAGGAGGCTGGCGATGGCCAGGGCAGGGAACAGAACCGGCGCACGCCGCTGGTGGAAGCGGCTGGCCGCGTTGTTCGGCGCGCTGGCACTGGGTAGCGTCAGCGTGTCCGCGCAGGAGGCCCCTGCGCACTGGATGGCCTATGCCGCTACGGTGGGGAGCCAGCTGCAGCAGCGCCTGCAGCAGGAGCAGGACCCGCAGGCGCAGCGCGTGCTGGAATGGCTGCAGGCACATCCGGATGCGCCGGCGCCGCTGCCGGTGAGCGTATGGATCGCGGCGGATGGCCGCATCTCGAAGCTGGAGTTCGACAGCCTGGGTGACGCCCAGGTCGACGCCGACCTGCGCGCGACGCTGCAGGCCGCGCCCTTGCAGGCGGCCCCGCCGGCCGACATGCGCCAGCCGCTGCGGTTGGGTTTGGCCCTGACCCCGTAGATCCACGCCACGCGTGGATATGCCTGGTAGATGCCGACCCTGGTCGGCAGGCGCGCGCCAACCAAGGTTGGCGACTACCGGCACGCAGCCCGGCCATCCGCATCAACGCACCGGCGCCACCTGCGGTTCACGCGCGGCCGCACTCCATGCGCGCAGGCCGAACACGGCCAGCCCCAGGAAGAACACATACAGCGCGGCAGTCACGTGCAGCGACTTGAACAGGTACGCGCCCACGTAGACCACGTCCACCGCGATCCACACCCACCAGCAGGCCACGTGGCGGCGCGCCTGCCACCACTGGCCGACCAGGCTCAGCGCAGTCAGCATCGCGTCCAGCCACGGCAGTGCCGCATCGGTGAAGGTGTGCATGGCCGCACCCAACGCCACGCCACCGCACAGGCCGATGGCCAGGTCGCGCAGCAGCTTGCCGCGCGCCAGCGGCACGATGCGGATGCTGCCCTCATCGGCGGCGTGCTGCCGCCAGTTGAGCCAGCCATAGACCAGGAAGCCACCGAAGGCGACCTGCAGCAGGGTGTCCGAGTACAGCTTGGCCTCGGCGAACACCAGCCCGTACAGCGTCACCGACAGCAGGCCCACCGGCCATGCCGACAGCCGGCGCTTGGCCATCAGCCAGACGCCGAGAATGCTGCACAGCGCGGCGGTCCACTCGAGCATCACGCCGCTCACAGCGCGAACGTCACCGACAGGCGGGCCTGTCGCGGCGCGCCGGGGAACAGGTAGTAGTCACCGCCGCTGCTGCCGGTATCACGCCAGTAGAAGCGGTTGAACACATTGTCCACCGACAGGTTCCAGGTCACCGCGCGTTCGTGCAGGCGATGCTGGAAACGCAGGCCCGCGTCGAACACCGAGTAGTCGGGCGCGCGCACGCCGCCATCGGCACGGGCCACGTTGGCACCGGCATAGCGCCAGCCGCCGGTCACATCCAGGCCCTGCACGAACGGCAGCGCATAGGCCACGTGCACGCTGGCCCGCAGCTTCGGCACGTTCACCAGCTGATGGCCTTCATAAGCCGGCGTGCCGGTGTCGCGCGCACGCGCCTGCAGCACGCTGGCACTGGCCACGATCTGCAGCGCATCGGTCAGCTGGCCGTTGGCGGTCAGTTCCAGGCCGGTATGCGTCTGCGTGCCTTCCTCGACGAAGGTGTAGCCCACGTCGCTGTTGTCCGGCTTGGCGTACTGGTACGGCTGCGAAATGCGGAACACGGCCGCACCCAGGGTCAGCGCCTCGACCGGCACGTACTTCACGCCCACTTCCAGCTGCCGCGACTGCACCGATGGCAGGAAGGTATCGGCGTTGCTGGTCCAGAACGGCGCTTCCTGGCCCAGCGAAATGCCGCGCACGTAGCTGGCATAGGCGTTGAGCTGGTCGGTGGCCTTCCACACCACGGCGGTCTGCGGCAGGAAGCGCGACAGGCGGCTGTGGCGCTGCGGGGTGCCACGCTTGTCGTAGGCGCGCTCGTCCAGGCGCACGAAGCGGCCGCCGGCCAGCCACTGCCAGTCGTCACCGAAGCTCATCCGGTCCAGCGCGAAGAACGCGGTCTGGCGGCTGTCCAGGCGCCGTGCGGACGGGCCCGGCATCTTCGGCGACGGCTCGAATACCGGCACCGGTGCGTCGTGGATGTTGCTGGTGCCGACGTACTCGTTGACGCTTGGGCGCTTGTCCACGGTGCGGCGGAAATAGTCGGCACCCACGGTCAGCTGGTGGCCGATGCTGCCGGTCTCGAAGCGGCCGCGCAGCTCGGCACGCGCCTGCTGGTTGCGGCGGGTATCGTCCGGGCTGCGGTAGTCGTAGATGTCGTAGTCACCGTTCGGCGCGAAGTAGTTGCCCGGCACGCTGCCATCGGCGCACTGCGCGGCGTAGTAGCAGCCGTAGGCGAAGGCGACGTTGTCATCGATCACCGACCGGCTGTGGCCCACCGACACGCGCGACTGCCAGGCCTCGTTGAAATCATAGGTGTGCAGGGCGGTGAAGTTGGTGCTGGCGATGTCCACCGGGCGCTGCCACGGCTGGTAGCCGAGCAGGAATTCGCGATCCACGCCATGCGGGAGCTCGCGCGCGCCCAGCAGCTGGTAACCCGATACCGAACGCTGCGAGCTGGTCTGGTAGTTGGCGTCCACTTCCAGCTTGCCGCGCTCGCCGATCAGCCAGTCGGCGGCCAGCGAGTAGAAATTGCGGCGGCCATCGGCGTGCTCGACATAGGAGTTGCTGGAATCCCACGCGGCATTCAGGCGCAGGCCGAAACGCGGGGTGATCCAGTGGCCGACATCGACGGCGACGTAGCGCGAACCTTCCGAATCGGTGCCGAGCGTGGCAGTGCGCACCTCGGCCGGACGCTTGCCGATGTAGTTGATGATGCCACCCGGCGCCATCACGCCTGCGGCCAGGCCGGCTTCGCCCTTGAGGATTTCCACCGACTGCACGTTCTCCAGCGCCAGGCGCTGTTCGCCGGCGATGGACAGGCCGTTGAAGCGGTAGCCGGTGGCGGCGTCCAGCGCGAAGCCGCGGATGGCGATGTTCTGGTAGTAGCCCACCGGCGCATACGCATCACCCAGCGAGGCATCGTTGCTGGCCAGCTCGGACAGCGAACGCACCTGGCGGCGGTCGAGGTAGTCACGCTCGAGCACGTTCACCGAGGTCGGCGTGTCCTTCCAGGAACCACCACCGAAGGCGTTCACGCGCGAGGTATCGGCCTTCGGTTTGCCGGCCTGCACGCGCACTGCTGCCAGTTCGGTCGGCGAGCGTTCGGCGCCGGTGGCAGCCGCATCGGGGGACGCCTCGGCCTCGCCGGCGTGCAGCGGCAGCGCGGCGCAGAGGGCGAGGGAGAGCAGGGTGGGGCGCAGGCAGCGGTTCATTCGGTTCGTCTTCGGACAACAAGGGAGACGAAGCGACGGCGCGCAGGTGCAACCGGCCCATGACGGGGGTGTGACTGCGGCTCAAAGCTCCCTACGCCGGTGCAAACCGGATCAGGTTCCAAGGGACTCTCTCAGCCTGGCAGATCCAGGCACCCCCGCTTCAGGTGACCATTTCACTACAAATGGTACGGATTTGCGAGCCGGTGCCCTTCAGGCAGCGGGGCGGTGCGGGGTCAGATCCCTTTCCGAGGKAAAGGGATCTGACCCCAACGGTGTACCAACCGGGTCACGCCGCCGCGTGCAGGGCCTGCAGCAGCGTCTGCCCCGGGGCGGTGCGGAACCATGCCGGGTGCCCCAGCATGAAGGGCTGCCAGGCCACGTCGGCATTCGCGGTCGAGCCGGTGATGCCTTCGAAGTACTCCACTTCGGACAGTGCGAAGTCGAAATGGACCATCGGCAGCAGGTCAGCCAGCAGGTGCACGCGTGCCGCCGACAGCGGCAGCACCTGGCGGTAGCCCTCGAGCAGCGCCAGCGCGATATCGATGCGCACCGCATCCACGCCGCGTTCGAGTTCCAGCCACGCCACTGCATTGCGCTCGATCGCGGTGGCGAGGTCGAACAACGCGCTGGTGGGCGAAGCCAGGCCGAAATCCAGCACGGTGCTGACCTGCCCGTCGCGCCATAGCAGGTTGGAGACATGCCAGTCGTTGTGCGCCCACAGCCGGGGCTCGTCGCGCAGGCGCTCGGCCAGCCCGGCGTGCCACGGCAGCACCTCGCGCTGCAGCTGCGCTTCCCATGGAAGGCGCGCGAGATAGCGTGCCAGCCCGGGGCGCTCGTGCAGCTCCGCCTTGATCGCTGCGATCGGATCGTCGGCACGGATCAGATCATCGCGCGCGACCAGCACATGGGTGCTGCGCTGGGGCGCGTGGTAGCTGGCGGCGGCACGGTGCAGCTGTGCGAGTGCGCGACCGGCTTCGCGGGCCTGCGCGACATCGGTCAGCAGCGACCACGACACGGCGTCGCGGTAGACGTCTTCGCCCACGCCGACGGCATGCAGCTCGAAGGTCCATTCGCCGTGTTCGACGGCAGTGCGGCCATCGGCCGCTGCCAGGACCTGCACCACCGGCACGCCCGCTGCGGCCAGATGTGAGATGAAGCGGTGCTCTTCTTCCAGGCAGACCGCGCTGCGCACGCTGTGGTGATGGCGCTTGACGAACACCGCACCGTCCACGCTGTCGACGATGGCCGCGGCCGACAGCGGTCGTGGGCTGTGCCAGCGTGGTTGGCTGTGCTCGCCCAGCTGCGGGTAACGCGCACTCAGCCACGCGATGTCCGCGGCACTGATGGGTGGCCAGTCGGCAGCGACTTCGTCGTTGTTGAGGCCCTGCACGAGGTGGGAGAAACAGTTCTCGGGTTCCTTCATTTTCGTCACGATGCTAAGTGGCGTCTTGACCTTATGGCGCGATCAATTGAATTCTAATCCTTGGGTGTGGTTGATGCTGATCGCATTGCCTCTGCTGCAATCTTCATTTTCTCATGAAGGCTCTTGGCGGATATATTGCTGTTATAGATAACTTCCTTGCCTCGGCCATAGTTAAGGGTTTGAATGTTCATAAAGCAAACGCACCCCGCGCTCAAGAATCTAAATGCGGAGACCCATGGTTCGGAGCGTGGGGGCTGAATGGAGGTGTCGCTGTGATTATGGTCGTCATCTTCATCGTCATACTTGAACCTGTAGACCTCTTTTTCGTTCCACTCGTATGTGTTGCTTTTGATGAATCTGATGCCTTCCTGTGTGGAGTGACCTTTGAACTCGGAAATAATCGAATTTTCCTTTTCTGTTTCTATTTTCTTTCCGTAAAGAAAGATCATTGGCGATGAATTTCCTGCAATCGTTGGAATGAAGGCGACTAAAGATTCGAATTCGAAGTGATATTCTGTATTTATGTCCTCGGCGTGAATAAATAAGGACTTATTGTCATTTGATTTATGTACTATTGCCTGGCCTGAGCAGTGCATGTTTATCAAGTCTGCGCCATACGAAATTCCATCGCCTTGCATGTAGGAAAGTATTGTAAATGCTTTATCAAGATCATCCGTATAGATTGATCCTGGTGCTCCTGTAGCGATTCCTGATGCGGATAGTGCATTGATCAGGCGCTGTACAATCTTTGATTTTGTGTCACTTTCATGGGGTCCATTGAATTCCAGATACTTTTGAAATTCAATTTCAAGATCTATTTTCCCCCTTCCTTTTAGGTATTCTTCTCCAAGTATTGGTCCAAAGTAATTATCAATGCTGTAGAGCAGCTTCGACATGATGGCTGAAATTTCATTCTCATTTAAGAAAACTGCCGAATGAGTTATGGAATTTCTCCATTTCTCGAGTTTCTCAAGCTGGGACTTGAACTTTTCGTCAATTACATGGCCGCAGATATCGCTTGCTCTAAGCATCGCCTCCTTGTGAGTAACGGTGTGAACACCTTTCCCTTCAAATAAGGTGGATATTTCTCCTGCGCGCCTCTGTTTATATGCGTTTCTGATTTTATCGTTTATTTCGGAGAATAATAGAATTTCATTCGTTTTGAGAAGTGTGCATTTGAATAAGATTTCCACGCCGTGCTGAAGTGAAAGAATTGCATCCTTTAGCACCGAGAATCTCTTGGGGTTATCGCTGCTGTGTGATGATTTTGAGGATTCGTATTCTTTTAGGTATGAGTACCCCTTTTTGATGGAATCAAGGCCGTTGTCGATAAGTGATATCTTCAACTAGATATTCCTCGTTGTTTGATATTGGGAAATCAACTGCGCGATTCGGTGGGGAGCTGCTGGGCACTTAGATCCTCTTGTTTTATCCTAGGGGCCAGTGCTTATTTCGAATTTACGAATTCATCTGTTATACCCAAAAAAAAGCCCCGCTAGAAGAGCGGGGCTTTTTGCGCATTGTCTGCGTCTGCGATCAGCTGTTCCTACCAGCCGCGATGGCGGCCGCGGTCGTTGTAGTAGCGGTTGTCGTAGTAGCGCTGGCGCTGCCAGCGACGGCCGTCGCCACGGTCGTAGTAGCCGCTGCGGTAATAGCCACGATCGTAGCGGCGGTCGTAGCGGTTGTCGTAGTAACGGTTGTCGTAATAGCGACGGTCGCGGCGGTCGGACGTGGTCAGGTTGCCGATCGCGCCGCCGGCCACGGCACCGCCGACAGTGGCAGCGGGATCACCGTTGGAGAGCAGGTTGCCGGCCACGCCACCGACCACGGCTCCGACCAGGGTGCGCTTGTCCTTCCTCGACATCGCGCTGGCATCGCTGACCACGGCAACACCGGCCACCAGTGCCAGGGCCATCGCCAGACCACGGAAGCTGAGTGTGGAAGTACTGAGCATGTTCGTTCTCCTGTGAGGTGCATGCCACGCTGGGCAGGGAGGGCGCGGGCGCCCCGGCTGCCGTGGAGACCACGCTGACGTTCCAACATTGCCGGAACATTGCCTGGTCCACCCTGCGGCTTGCGCATTCATCTAGCGGCAGGCGGCATGAAGCAAGGCTGAAAGCGGCCTCGGCTGCTCAGCTGGCAGAAAGGGAAAGGGCCGCGCATGGCGCGGCCCCTCCCTGGTCTGCAAGGCGCTGCGGGCTCAGACGCCCATGGCCTTCTGCGCCTGGCGGGTCTGTTCCTGCTGTGCGTCCTGCTGCTGGTGCAGCACGTTCGGCGCGCCCTGCACGGCACCGCTGCTGAGCGCGATGCTCTGCTCGCTGGCGGCGCGGGTCTCCACCGCGATACGGCTGGCCGCCGGGTCACCGATCGTGCCCTGCACGGCAAACAGGCGTTCACCGTTCGGGCTGGGCACCACCGAGTCGATGCGCTGCAGGCCGGCGGCGTGGGCTTCCCTGGTCAGGGCCGCTGCGGCGCTTTCCAGCGCGTGGCGATCCTTGAAGGTACCGGCCGGCAGCCGCTCCAGCCCTTCGGTGGCCTGGATGAACAGCGGATTGCGCGGGTGCCGCTCGTCGTTCAGCAGCGGGCGCTCGCGGGCCTCCCTGATCGCGTCCAGGGTCTTCGCGCCGACGATGCCGTCAGCGACCAGTCCGTTGTCCTTCTGCAGCTGGCGCACCGCCGCATCGGTGTTGCGGCCGAAGCGACCGTCTTCGACCAGCGGCTTGCCGTCGGCCCCGACGTAGCCCAGGTGGCCCAGCTGTTCCTGCACCGTGCGCACGCCGTCGCTGTGCACGCCCTGCTTGTACGGTCCGGCCTGCGGCGCGGCGGCAGCCTTGTGCTCGGCGGCCGGCTTGCCCTGGGTCTGCTCGTGCGACTGGCTGCGGTTTTCCAGCAGGTCGCGCGCCTTGGACAGCGGGTCGGTGGCGTACAGCTTCCAGTTCGGGTGGTCCTTCACCTGCTTGAGGTAATCCTCGATGGGCATGGTGTGCACGCCCTTGCTGCCGGTGGACTGGCTGATCAGCAGCTTGTCGGTGTTGGGGTCGCGCACCACCATCACGATGTGGTCGATGCCCTTCCAATGCTCGTGGCGGGTCTTGGCCGTATCCAGGCCGATGATCATGCCTTCCTTCAGCGCATCAGGCTTCAGGATCGCGTCGCGGTCAAGCAGCACGCCGGACTGGTCGAATGCCTTGCGCACGATGCCGCCGGAACCCAGGTTGCCCAGGTCGATGCGATCGGCCTTGCTGAAGACCGCATGCCCGGCCTTCTGGTTGATCTCGTCCATGGTCCGGTTCTGCAGCGTACCGACCCAACCGGAACAGTCGATGTAACCCTGCTCCACGTTCTTGCCGGTCTTGCCCGGCACATGCAGCGCATGGCCCGGGATGTTGATGGCGTACTTGACGTGGTCGTACTTCACGCCGGCCTCGTAGGCAGCCTGCAGTTCGATGCCCGGCTTCGGCGCGGCTGCGGCCGAAGCGGTCGCCGCCAGCGCGGCTGCACCGGCCGCTACGGCGGCGCTGGCCTGTGCCGGCGCTGCCGGGGTCTGGCTCTGGCCTGTGGCTACCGTCTGCGGGGCTATGTTCTTTTCCGGAATGCTGATCGCCGCGTACTTGTGGATGTAGTAGCTGGAGAAGGTGCGCGCCAGGTCGCCATCGTTCATGCCGCGCATCTCGGCCAGGGTGTGGCCGGTGAGCGCTTTGGCATCGGAGCCGATCTGGTTGAGCACGTTGCGGCGCATGTTGATCTCTTCACCATGGCCGTTGCGGACCACGCCGAAGGTGCCGGTGGCGATCGCGGTCTGCACCGAACCATAGCCGGCGCTGCCCTGCTGGTGGGCCAGGTACAGGTCCAGGCCGCTCGGCGTACTGCCGCCGGACAGGTAGGGGTGGCCGGTGCGTTCGTTGCGGCGTGCCATCGAGTCCAGGTTGTCCTGGTACATCTGTGCGGCCGCTTCGGTGTTGCGGGTCGGGTCGAACTCGTGGCCGGTCAGGTGGTACTGGCGCGCGGAGCCGGGCACGAACTGGAACAGGCCCTTGGCGCCGGACGAGGTGTTGTGGGCGCGCTCGTTGAAGGTGCCGCCGGTCTCGATGTGCGCGAAGCGCATGAAGTCATCGACCGGAATGCCCTTCTGCTTGGCGACCTGCTCGACGATGTCCAGGACTTCCTTTCTGCTGTAGTCATGCTGTGCCATGACGTTTTCCTCGGGGTTGATGGAGCGGCCGATGCCGCGAATCGCCAACCGGACTCATCCATGAGTCAAGAACATGTCGGTCAACAGGTAACCCGCGTGTGCGGGTGGCAATCAGGGCGCGACGTACTGCTGGGTCGCGCTGTCGAAGGTGTAGTGCACGGCGTCGCCGGCGGCCAGCGCGCGGGTCTTGCCCGGGGCGTCGATGGTGGTGCCCTTGAAGGTCACGGTCAGTCGCGGCAGGCCGTTGTCGTCGGCAGCGAACGCCAGTTCGCCGTCGCTGTCGGTGCAGGGCATCACGTTGCCTTCGTCGCAGGCCGCGCTGTTGTCCTGGCCGGTGCGCACCGAGCCGACATAGCGCCAGACCTTGCTGTCCACGTCGTCTTCGCTGCGCCTGGGGTTGAACAGCAGCAGCGCATAGCCGGTGCTGCTGATGCCACGGTCGAAGCTGCTGGTCGGCACCGCCAGCAGCAGGCGGCCGTCGGCGGTGCGATGTTCAAGCGGCTTGCGCCGGGTATCGACATCGTCAGCCTTGTCATAGGCGCCGAGTGCGCCGATGGTCCATTCCTGGCCACGGAACTTCCAGGGCTTGTTCGCGTCGCTGCCGGCCAGCACGAAGGTGGCCTCGGCGAGGTTGGCGCGATCATCCGGGCCAGCCGGCGACTGCTCGCCCGGCTTGCCGTAGTGCTCGCGGGTATCCCAGGAAAAACCCGTGTAATACGTGGTGCCGTCGAGGGTGAAGGTGTGGCCGAACCAGAAGGTCGCCACGCTGCCGTTCTGGACCTCGTAGGAGGTCGCGCCATCGCCGTCCACCTGGTAGGTGAAATACATCACGGTCGGCGCGTCGGGCGGGGTGACGGCGGTGTCGGGAGAGGTGTTCTGCATCGGGGCAACATCCTGTCGGGGCGCATCGGCAGCCTGCACGGGGGCACCAGGCTGGGAGGACGAGGGGGCCGGATCGGCGGCGCTGCAGGCCGCAGCGGAAAGAGAGACGAGCAGGCACGCCGCGAATGCGCGCAGGGGCCGCAACGGCAGGGTCCAACGTAGCTCGGGGGGGTGATGCATGCGCCTCTCCATGGTCAGCGTTGCCGGGCCAGACGGCCGGCAGGAAACCGCACCCCATCCACCAGGGACGGGAGCGAGGACATGAGCCGGTCGATTCCTTCGACCTCGCATTGAAAACCCATGCCCGGTCATCTTGGCACAGAACGGCGGCCGGTCAAAGAGGGCGGTGACAGATGCCTTTGCAGTGTGATCTGGCTCTCAGATCTTGCCGTCGCGCAGGTAGTCGAACAGTTCGGCGTCGCCCTTCAGGCCCAGCTTGAGCATGGCGTCGCCCTTCTGCCGGCTGATGGTGCTGACGCTCTTGTGCAGCTGCAGCGAGATCTCCTTCACCGTCATGCCGGTGCCGAGCAGCCGCAACACTTCCACCTCGCGTGGCGACAACGGCTTGCCGTCGCCCTCGCGCATGCGCCAGCTGCCCGCAGCCTCGACCCGCTCACGCAGGCTCCGGCTGATGTAGAGCTGGCCCCGATAGACCGCCTGGATGGCCTGCGGCAGTTCATCCATCGACGAACTCTTGTCGACCAGGCCGAGCACGCCGCTGTCGAGCACCATGCGCAGGATCGCCAGGTTGTTGGACACGCTGAGCATCAGCACCGGCAGGTCGGGGAAGCGGCGGCGGATCATGCCGATCATGGCGAAGCCGTCGGCCTGTGGGCTGCCCGGCATGGAGTAGTCGGTCACCAGCAGGTCGCAGGCTTGGCTGCCGAGCAGGGCCATCAGCGCCTGTGCGCTGTCGGCTTCACCGACCACGCGGCCGACCCCGCTCGACTCGATGACGGCGCGGGTACCGATACGGACCACCGGGTGGTCGTCTGCGATGATGATGCGCAAGCTCATGCTCTAGTATGGCCACCGGGCAGGCCGGACCGCGACCATCGCGGACCCTGGCAGGATTCTAGGAGATCGACGCAGATGCGTAGCTGGGCTGTTCGCGGGCTGGTCCTGCTGCTGGCCGCACTGGTGCTGCCGGTGGCCTCGGCGCAGGCCGTTCCAGGGCTGCTGCCGCTCAGCCCCCTGCAGCGCGAGTACCTCGCCGCCCATCCGAGCATCGTCGTGGGCCAGTATGACAGCGGCTGGCCCCCATTTGAGTCCCTGCGTGACGGCCAGCAGGTCGGGCTGGGCCCGGATTACCTGTCGCTTCTTGCCCGTCAGCTGGGTCTCAAGGTTGAAGCGCGACGCTACCCCGACTGGACGTCCGTGCTGGATGCGGCATGTCGTGGCGAAATCGATGTGGTGATGAACGTCGGTCTGAGCGCCGACCGCACCCGTTGCATGGTCTACACCGCCGCCTATGGCGAGTCTTCGCTGGCTCTGGTGGGCCGGCCGGGCGACCTGCGTACCTCCGACAACCCCGATCTGGGCGGCCTGCGGGTGGTGATCGAGCAGGACTTCCTTACCGGCCCCCAGGTGCGGGCGCGTTTTCCCCGCGCTCGACAGCTTGTCGCAAACAGCTCGCTTGAAGCGCTGCAGATGGTCAGAGACGACAAAGCTGACGTCTACATAGGCAACGCCTACGTTGCCACCGAACTGATCGCACGCGAGCGCCTGCAGGGTGTGGTGCTGCTGAGGCCCAGTGACCTGCCCCCCGAACGCCTGCACTTCGGCGTTCCCAACAGCAAGCAACCACTGGCCGAAGCGCTGGACCTGGCGCTGGCCGCGACCAGCCAGGCCCAGCGCGATGCACTGGCGCAACGCTGGCTGCCCCCACCGCAGTGGTCGGCGTCGGCACAGCTGGCGCTGAGCCAGGCCGAGAAGCGGGTCCTGGAGCAGCCGTTGAAGATCGGCTTCGCGCCGAACGCCGCCCCACTGTCGTTCGCCGGCGAGGATGGAAAACCCAGCGGCCTGGCCAGCGAGTACCTGGGGCGGCTGATGCAGGCTGGCGCCAACCTGCAGGCGCAGGACAGCCATGACTGGTACGAGGTGCGCGAGAAGGCACGTCGCGGTGAGCTGCAGGCGGTGATGGGCATTCCGGTCGATTCGCGCTACCTGGGCCCCGACTGGGTGTTCAGCCAGCCCTTCATCAGCGTGCCGAACGTGATCGTCAGCCGCCACGACAGCCCGGCTTTGCTTGGCCTGCCGGACCTGCAGGGCAAGCGTGTACTGCTGTCCGATCCCGAACGCGTGCGTGGCTACGTGCTGCAACAGGCGCCACAGGCCAGGATCATCGCCGCGCGCAGTGCCGAACAGGCCCTGCAACGCCTGATCAATGGCGAGGCCGACGCCTACGTGGGCAATCTGGCTTTGGTCGACTACCTGCTGCGCACGCGTTTCCCGGGGCGCCTGCAGGTTGCCGCGCCGGCGGGCTTCAATGACCAGCTGGCACTGGCCGTGGAGCGCCGGTATGCGGCCCTCGCCACGACCTTCGATCGTCTGCTGCTGCAGATGACGCCACGCGAGCGCGAAGCGCTGCGCGGCGACTGGCTGGCGGTGGAATACCGCAACGGCATCGACTGGCGAAGCATGCTGCGCTGGGGTGTACCGCTGCTGCTGGTGCTGCTGACCGCGCTGCTGGTGCATGGCATCGGCTACTGGCGCCTGCGCCGTGAGGTGGCCGGGCGACGCCAGCTTGAGCAGCGCCTGGCCGAGGTGACCGACAACCTGCCTGCCGTTGTTTACCAGGCCCGCCGCGAGGTCAATGGCAGGCTCAGCTTCCCGTTCATTGCCGGGGACCTGCAGGCGTTGTTCGGGATCACCCGGCAGCAGGCTGAGCAGGACGCCATGATGTTGCTGGAACGCGTCGAAGAGGACGATCGCGCGCGCATCCTGCAGGCGGTCGAACAGGCCGCGCACCAGTTTGCACCGCTCATGCTGGAATTCCGCCTGCGTGGCGAGGGAGCAGGCCCGCGCTGGGTGCGTACCCAGGCGCAACCTTATGCCGCCGAGGCTGGCGTGGTGACCTGGAGTGGATACTGGGTGGATGCCAGCGAGGCCCGTGCGCAGGCGGATGCCCTGACCGCAGCCAAGGCCGAGGCCGAGCAGGCGGCCGAGGCCAAATCCCGCTTCCTGGCCACCATGAGCCATGAGATCCGCACGCCGATGAGTGGCGTGCTGGGCATGCTGGAAGTGCTGGCGCATTCGCCGCTGGATGCCGAGCAGCAGCGCATTCTCGGGGTGATCGAGGATGCGGCGCAGATGCTGCGGCAGATCCTCGACGACATCCTCGACTACTCGCGGCTGGAGGCCGGCGCGCTGCGCCTGGAACCGGTGCCGCAGCCGCTGCGGCCATTGCTGGAAAGCGTGTGCCGGTTGTTGTCGGCGCAGGCCAGTGCACGTGGACTGGACCTGCAGGTGCAGATCGACCCGCAACTGGCGGCGGCGCACGAAGTGGATGGCGTGCGCCTGCGCCAGATCGTGTTCAACCTGCTCAGCAACGCCATCAAGTTCACCGTGCGCGGCGAAGTGCGGCTGCAGCTGGAGGTACTGGGGCCGACAGCCGAAGACGGCAGCCAACCGCTTCGCCTGAGCGTCACCGATACCGGCATGGGTATTGCGCCCGAACAGCTGCAGCACCTGTTCGCGCCGTTCACCCAGGCCGGTGCCTACATCCAGCGTGACCGCGGCGGCACCGGCCTCGGTCTGAGCATCTGCCATCGCCTCGTGCAGATGATGGAGGGCGAGCTGGAGCTGCACAGCACGCTGGGCGAGGGCACCTGTGCCCAGGTGCGGCTATCGCTGGTGGAAGCGGGCATTGCCGATGCTGAAGCGCTGGTTGCCGAACAGGAACAGGCCGCTCTGCTGCCGTCGGCGCTGCGACAGGCACGCGTGCTGGTGATCGAGGATCATCCGACCAACCAGGCGATGATGGCCTGGCGGCTGCAGCAGCTGGGCGTGCCGCATGTGCTGGTCGGTGATGGCCAGCAGGGCCTGGACCACCTGGCATCAAAGCACTTCGATCTGGTCATTACCGATTGCCGGATGCCGGTGCTGGATGGTTTCGCCTTCACCCGCCTTCTGCGTGAGCGCGAGGGACGTACCGGGCAACCCCGGCTGGCCGTGCTGGCGCTGACCGCCAGCGTGCTGGACGACGATGCGCGTCGTTGCCGTGAAGCCGGGATGGACGAGGTGCTGGCCAAGCCATTGTCATTGGCGACGTTGCGCACGGCACTGCTGCGCTGGTTGCCGCAGGCGCAGGGGCAGCGGTTCGAGGAGCCGGTGCTGGAGTCCGCCGCCGACGGTGCGATGCTGCCCGATCTGGCCACGCTGCGACAGCGTTTCGGTTCGCAGGCCGTGGCCGAGCAGTTGCGCGACAGCCTGCTGCAGGCCAGTGAAGGTGACCTGGCCGCTGTGCAGCGCGCGCTGGAGGCCGGCGACCGTGAAGCTGCCGCGCTGCACCTGCATCGCCAGGCGGGAGGATTGGGTGCGGTGGGGGCGACGTCACTGGCCGGGCAGGCCAATGCACTGGTCGAGCGACTGCAGGATGCGGCCGAGACCGATCCGGTGCCGTTGTTCGCCGCGGTGTCGGCATTCGTGGCGCGGCTGCAACAGCAGTTGCAGCGCCTGGCTCACTGAGCCGACTGCTGCTGCAGGTAGGCGATCACCAGGGCACGGCGTTCGGCGCTGGGGAAGGCGTTGTACATGCGTGTGCCCGGTACCACATGGGTGGGTGACTGCAGGAACGCATCCAGGGTCTGTGCGGACCAGGTGATGTCGGCGCGGCGCATGCCGTCGGAATAGCCGTAGTCGGGCAGGCTGCCGGCGCGGCGGCCGATCACGCCGTGCAGGTTCGGTCCGAAGCGGTGGATGCCGCCGGGCTGCACGGTGTGGCAGCCGGCACACAACTCGAACGCGCGCTGCATGGCCTGTTGGCGCGCCTGTTCCGGCGTGGCAGGTGCTGCAGGCGGGCGCTGGCAGGCCGTGGCGACCAGCGCCGCGGCAACAGCGATGAGCAGGAGTGAAGCACGCATGGGCGGGCAGGATAGCGGTGCACGGCAACCGACGGGCTGCGACGCGCGGTCGCAGCCCGTGGCGATCACATGCCCGAGTAGTTCGGGCCGCCGCCGCCCTGCGGGGTCACCCAGACAATGTTCTGGGTGGGGTCCTTGATGTCGCAGGTCTTGCAGTGCACGCAGTTCTGCGCGTTGATCTGCAGCCGCGCGTTGTCGGCTTCGCCGACGAACTCGTACACGCCGGCCGGGCAGTAACGCGCTTCCGGACCTGCGTACTCGGCCAGGTTCACCTTCACCGGAATGCTCGGGTCCTTCAGCGTCAGGTGGCTGGGTTGGTTCTCGTCGTGGTTGGTGCTGCTCAGGAACACCGAACTGAGGCGATCGAAGGTCAGCACGCCATCCGGCTTGGGGTAGGCGATGCGGGTGTGCTTGGACGCCGGTTCCAGGCAGACGTGGTCGGGCTGGGTGCGGTGCAGGGTCCACGGCGGGTTGCGCACACCCAGCTTGGGCAGCAGCCACTGCTCCACGCCGGTCATCAGGGTGGCCACGGTCTGGCCCTTCTTGAACCACTGCTTGAAGTTCTTGGCCTGCTGCAGTTCGGTGAACAGCCAGCTGGCTTCGAACGCCTTCGGGTACTCGCTCAGCTCATCATGCTGGCGGTCGGCGGCCAGCGCGTCGAAGGCGGCGTCGGCGCACAGCATGCCGGTCTTGATCGCCGCGTGGCTGCCCTTGATGCGGCTGGCGTTGAGGTAGCCGGCCTCGCAGCCGACCAGCGCGCCACCCGGGAAGACCGTCTTCGGCAGCGACAGCAGGCCACCGGCGGTGATCGCGCGCGCGCCGTAGCCGATGCGGGTGCCGCCTTCCAGGTGCTTGCGGATCTGCGGATGGGTCTTGAAGCGCTGGAATTCCTCGAACGGGCTCAGCCACGGGTTCTTGTAATCCAGGCCGACCACGTAGCCGATGGCGACCTTGCCGCCGTCGGCGTGATACAGGAACGCGCCGCCGTAGGTGTCGCTGTCCAGCGGCCAGCCGGCGGCATGCACCACCAGGCCCGGCTCATGCTTGGCCGGGTCGATCTGCCACAGTTCCTTGATGCCGATGCCGTAGGCCTGCGGGTCCTTGCCCTCGTCCAGCCTGTAGCGGGCGATCAGCTGGCGGCCCAGGTGGCCGCGCGCGCCTTCGGCGAAGATCGTGTACCTGGCCTGCAGCGCCATGCCGCGCTCGAAGGCCGGGCCGATGCTGCCGTCCTTCTCGATGCCCATGTCGCCGGTGGCCACGCCGATCACTTCACCGTTGTCGCCGTACAGCACCTCGGCGGCGGCGAAGCCCGGGAAGATCGCCACTTCCAGCGCCTCGGCCTGCTGCGCCAGCCAGCGGGTCACTTCACCCAGGCTGATGATGTAGTTGCCTTCGTTGTGGAAGCACTCCGGCAGCAGCGCGTTGGGCGTGCTGCGCGAACCGGTCTCGCTGAGGAACAGGAATTCGTCGCGGGTGACCTTCTGCTTCAGCGGTGCGCCGCGCTCGGCCCAGTCCGGGAACAGTTCGGTCAGCGCGCGCGGGTCCATCACCGCACCGGACAGCACGTGCGCGCCCGGCTCGGACCCCTTCTCCAGCACGCACACCGACAGTTCGCGGCCGGCTTCGATCGCGCGCTGGCGCAGGCGGATCGCAGTGGCCAGGCCGGCGGGGCCGGCACCGACGATCACCACGTCGAATTCCATTACTTCACGCGGGGGCAGGGCGTTGGCTTCAGCGCTCATCGATTGCATGACTCGTGGGTAGGGCCGGCATCGGGGCCACCGGCGGTGCCTGGGAATCGCGCGTGCGGCCACGGGCGAAACGGTTGTTTGAATGTGTCAGGGTACCGGGACGCGCCGGATCCAGCTAGATCGGCGCCGTTCACACCACGATTGCTGCATTGCAGCGAACGATGACTTCGGTAGCCGCCAACCGTGGCTGGCGCTGGCAGAAATACCAGCGCCGACCAAGGTCGGCCTCTACCCGTGCACCAACCCCGCCCGGATGACCGACAATGGCCCGGTCCTGACTGCGTGTGAGTGCCATGGCTTTGCATCCGTACGATCTGTTCGATGTCCGTTCCCTGCTCAACGAGGAAGAGCGCGCCGTACAGGAGAGCGTCGCCCGCTTCACCAACGATCGCGTGCTGCCGATCATCGGCGATGCCTTCGACCAGGCCCGCTTCCCCGATGAACTGGTGCCGGAGATCGCGTCACTGGGCCTGCTCGGTGCGACCCTGCCGACCGAATACGGCGGCGGTGGCCTCGGTGCGGTCAGCTACGGCCTGATCTGCCAGGAGCTGGAGCGCGGCGATTCGGGCCTGCGCAGCTTCGTGTCGGTGCAGAGCTCGCTGTGCATGTACCCGATCCATGCCTACGGCAGCGAGGAACAGCGCCAGCAGTGGCTGCCGGCGATGGCGCGCGGCGAACTGATCGGCTGCTTCGGCCTGACCGAGGCGCATGGCGGTTCCGATCCGGCCAGCATGAAGACCCGCGCCGTGCGCGATGGCGGCGACTGGCGCATCAGCGGCAGCAAGATGTGGATCACCAGCGGCCCGGTGGCCGATCTGGCCATCGTCTGGGCGCAGACCGAGGACGGCATCCAGGGCTTCGTGCTGGAAAAGGGCATGGCCGGCTTCACCACGCAGGAGATCAAGCACAAGATGAGCCTGCGGGCGTCGCTGACCGGTGCGCTGTTCTTCGATGACGTGCGTGTGCCCGACAGCCATCGCCTGCCGAACGTAAAGGGCCTGAAGGGCCCGCTGGGCTGCCTGACCCAGGCCCGCTATGGCATCAGCTGGGGCCCGATCGGGGCGGCGATTGCCTGCCTGGATGAAGCGCTGGGCTATGCGAAGGAGCGCGTGCTGTTTGGCCGCCCGCTGGCCGCCACCCAGAGCGCGCAGATCAAGCTGGCCGAAATGGCCCGCCGCATCACCACCGCGCAGCTGCTGGCGTTGCAGCTGGGCCGCCTGAAGGAAGCCGGCCAGTTGCAGCCGCAGCAGGTCAGCCTGGCCAAGTGGAACAACTGCCGCATGGCGATTGATATCGCCCGCGAATGTCGCGATCTGCTGGGTGGGGCCGGCATCACCACCGAGCACGTGGCGATCCGCCACGCGCTGAACCTGGAATCGGTGATCACCTATGAGGGCACCGAGACCGTGCACCAGCTGGTGATCGGCCGCGAGCTGACCGGCATCAACGCGTTCTGAGTGGTGCGGGGAACACCATCCACGCATGGCGTGGATCTACTGCATATGGCACCTGCCACGGCCACCTGGGATGTGCTTTGGTAGGTGCAACCTTGGTCGGCACATTCCTTCAGCGCGCGACCAGGCATCGGTGCGGACCAAGGTCCGCACCCACCAGAAGCAGGTCACACCCACCTGAGGCGGTTCACGCGCCGCCGGCAAACCCATGCTGCCGCCACGCTTCGTACATCACCACGGCGACGGTGTTGGAAAGATTGAGGCTGCGGTTGTCCGGCCGCATCGGCAGGCGCAGGCGGCAGCCATCCGGCAATGCGTCGAGCACGTCCTGCGGCAGGCCGCGGCTCTCCGGGCCGAACAGGAATGCATCGCCATCTTCAAAGGCCACGCTGTCGTAGCGCACGCTGGCCCGGGTACTGAGTGCGAACAAGCGCTTCGGTGCGATCCGCGCCAGCGCGGTGTCCAGGTCGGGGTGCACCTGCAGGCGCGAATACTCGTGGTAGTCCAGGCCGGCGCGCTTGAGCTGCTTGTCTTCCAGTGCGAAGCCGAGCGGCTCGACCAGGTGCAGCTGCGCGCCGGTGTTGGCGCAGAGCCGGATCACATTGCCCGTGTTGGGCGGGATTTCCGGTTGGAACAGGATCACGTGGAACTGGGGCGCGGCATTCATCGGCGCAGTGTACCTGCCACGGCCGCCGCCTTTACGGCGCACGCCCTGCGCGAGGCAGGGCGGCACCGCTTACGGGCGCAGCAGGACCTGGGCGGTTTCGGTGGCCAGGGCCTGCAGGTCGGCAGCGCTCGGACGCACCTGCAGGGCCGGCAGGTTGACGATCACCTGGTTGGCGACGCTGGTGGCGGCCGCAGCCAGGGTGGCGGCGTAGCGCTGGGCTTCCAGTTCGGCGGCCAGGGCGACGCGCTGTTCCAGGCTCGGGCGCACTTCCACCGAGGCCAGGGTGGTGACCGGCATCGCGGCGGCGACCGGGGCGGCGACGTAGCCGCTGCGTTCGGCCAGCTGGTCGGCGCTCGGGCGCACTTCCACGGTGGCCAGGGTCGGAATGCCGCTGGCCTGTTCCCAGGCCTGCTGGGCCAGCTGGTCGGCGGCCGGGCGGACCTGCACGGTGGACAGGGTCTTGATGGATTCGGAGGCCTGCACCGACGAAACAACCGCGGTGCCGGCGATCAGGGCGATGGCGATGGCAATGGTCTTGGCGTTCATGACGGGGCCTGTTTAGTGTTGGTGATCAGTGGTGTGGTAGTAAGGTAGTACACCAATTCTGGGCTTGCAAGGAAAATTTTCGATTTCCTGCATTTGTTCAGTCTTCAGTCAGCTTTTGTCTGAAGCCCTTCCTGGCGCAGGAAGTACCAAGCAATCCCCGTGCCAACTTTTACTTATTGATTTACAAGGATTTTGTTCGGGTCGGAAAGTGTCCGGTGGGCGGACACCTGTCCATTCGATGCGCCGCGGACACTGTCCGGACGCCTGCTGCGGGCGCATGTGACTTCCCACGCTGGCCTGCGAGGGCCGGGTGGATGGCGCACAGGGGCAAACACCCCCAGTGACTGGCGACCGATTCCTGCCATTGCGTGCGCACGCTAGGATCGGGGTTCACCTATGTGACCAAGGATCCGGATATGTCTCTCGCCCTTCGCCCGCGCGCTGCACTGCTGGCCGTCGCCCTCAGCACCGCCCTGGGCACGCTTGTGCCTTCCCATGCGTTGGCGGCAAAGCCGGCCGCACCGGCCAGGGTCGATATCCCGTATGAGCAGTTCACCCTGCCCAACGGCCTGCGCGTGATCGTGCATACCGATCGCAAGGCGCCGATCGTCGCGGTCAACGTCTGGTATCACGTCGGCAGCAAGGACGAACCGGCCGGCCGCACCGGCTTCGCGCACCTGTTCGAACACCTGATGTTCCAGGGCAGCGAAAACCACAGCGGCGAATTCTTCGAGCCGTTCAAGCAGGTGGGTGCCACCAACCAGAACGGCACCACCAATACCGACCGCACCAACTACTTCGAGAACGTGCCGACCACCGCGCTGGACATGGCGCTGTGGATGGAATCGGACCGCATGGGCCATCTGGTCGGCGCGATCGACCAGGCGGCGCTGGACGAGCAGCGCGGCGTGGTGCAGAACGAGAAGCGCCAGGGCGAAAACCAGCCCTACGGACAGGCCTGGGACCAGCTCAACAAGGCGATGTACCCGGTGGGCCATCCGTACCACCACGGCGTGATCGGTTCGATGAACGATCTGAACGCCGCATCGCTGGATGACGTGAAAACCTGGTTCCGCACCTGGTACGGCCCGAACAACGCGGTGCTGGTGCTGGCCGGCGACATCGACCTGGCCACCGCCAAGGAAAAGGTCGGCAAGTACTTCGGCAGCATCCCGGCCGGCCCGACCATGGCGCAGCCAGCAGTGAACGTGGCCAAGCGCAGCGCCGACACGCGCGAGACGATGACCGACAAGGTGCCGCAGGCGCGCATCTACCGCGCCTGGAACGTGCCGCAGGTCGGTACCACCGAGGTCGATCAGCTGCAGCTGTTCGCGCAGGTACTGGGCGGTGCCAAGTCCTCGCGCCTGAGCCAGCGCCTGCAGCACCAGGACAAGCTGGTGGACAGCATCGCCTCGGGCCTGTCGACGTCGCAGCTGGGTTCGAACTTCGTGATCATGGCCACGGTCAAGCAGGGCCAGGACCCGGCCAAGGTCGAGAAGATCATCGACGAAGAACTGGACCGGCTGATCAAGCAGGGCCCTACCGCAGCCGAACTGGAGCGTGCCAAGACCGGTGCCCGCGCCGGCTTCATCCGCGGCATCGAGCGCATCGGCGGCTTCGGTGGCAAGGCCGACGCGCTGGCCGAGTGCGCGGTGTTCACCGGCGACCCGGGCTGCTTCCGCACCTCGCTGGCCAACATCGAGAAGGCCAGTGCCGCCGATCTGAGCCGGCTGGGCGCGCAGTGGCTGGACAAGGGCAGCCACACCCTGGTGATCGCACCGGGTGAGCGTGTGGCGCTGAAGGAAGACCCGAGCCAGGCGCCGAAGCCGTTCACCGTGCCGGCGGTGGACCCGAAGTACAGCACCCTGCCGGAGCAGGTGGACCGCAAGGCCGGCGTGCCGCAGACCCGCGAGTTCCCGCAGCTGAAGTTCCCGGCGTTGCAGCGCGCCACGCTGAAGAACGGCACCCAGGTGATCCTGGCCGAACGCCATGAGATTCCGGTGGTGCAGTTCAGCTACCAGTTCCCGGGCGGCTTCAGTGCCGACCAGGGCCGCAAGCCGGGCACCGCCAACTTCACCATGAGCCTGATGACCGAAGGCGCCGGCAAGCTCGGTTCGCTGGCCTTCGCCGATGCCGCCGACGCACTGGGCGCCAGCCTGGATGCCTCGGCCGGCCTGGATTCGATGAGCGTGGACCTGTCGGCGCTGAAGGAGAACCTGGCGCCATCGCTGGCGCTGTACCGCGACCTGCTGCGCGAACCGCGCTTCGAGCAGGGCGAGATCGACCGGGTCAAGGCGAGCTGGATCGCCGGCATCCAGCAGGAGAAGGTCAACCCGGGCGCGGTGGCGATGCGCGTGCTGCCTCCGCTGCTGTACGGCAAGGGCCACCCGTATGCCATTCCGTTCACCGGCAGCGGTGACGAAGCAGCGATCAACGGCCTGACCCGAGAAGACCTGGTCGACTTCCACCACGACTGGCTGCGCCCGCAGAACGGCACCCTGATCGTGGTCGGTGACACCACCCTGGCCGAGATCGTGCCGCTGCTGGACAAGCAGCTGGGCGACTGGAAGGCCAGTGGCGACGCTCCGCAGGTGAAGGCGGCCACCGACGTGGCGCTGCCGAAGGGCCCGCGCGTGTTCCTGATCGACCAGCCGGGCGCCGTGCAGGCCAACCTGTTCGCCGGCCAGGTGGTGGCGCCCTCCAGCGCTGCCAGCTCGACCCGCTTCGACATCGCCAACGGCGTGATCGGCGGCGACTTCACCTCGCGCCTGAACATGAACCTGCGTGAAGACAAGCACTGGTCGTACGGTGCACGCAGCAGCGCGGTCAATTCGGTCGGCCAGCGTCCGTGGATGGCCAGCGCGCCGGTACAGATCGACAAGACCGGCCCGGCGATGGCGGAAATGCGCAAGGAGATCGCCGCGTTCGCCGATGGCAGCAAGCCGGCCTCCGCCGCCGAGGTCAACCGCATCCGCAACATCCAGACGTTGAGCCTGCCCGGTGCCTACGAGACCGCCAGCGCAGTGGCGTCGACCATTGGTTCGATCGTGCAGTTCAAGCGCCCGGACGATTACGTGCTGCGTCGCAAGGCCGAGATCGAGGCGATGACCCCGGCGCAGGTGCAGCAGGCCGCCGCCGAGATCAAGCCGCAGGCGCTGACCTGGGTGGTGGTGGGTGACCTCAAGCAGACCGAAGCGGCCGTGCGCGCGCTGAACCTGGGCGAGGTGACGGTGATCGACGCCGAAGGCAACCCGGTGAAGAAATAAGGCACCGCGTCGGGTAGTGCCGGCCGCTGGCCGGCAACCCTGAAGGGGTCGGATCCCTCCTCCGGGAGGGCTCCGACCCCCACCGTGCATTCCGGGTCTGCATTCGGGGTCAGAGCCCTTGCGCGGGATCCGACCCCTGCCCGGCTACCCCCGATTCAGGCTGTTCAGGCAGAATCCCCCCATACCCTTCCAGGATCTGCCCATGCGCGTTCTGCTGCTTTCCTCCCTGCTGCTCACCGTCACCGCCTGTACCTGGGTGCCGATCGAACCGGCCGGCAAGGCGACCCGCGTGCTGCCGGCAGGTCCGGTTCCGGCCGGCTGCATCGCCAAGGGCGAGGTGGTGGTGACCGTGAAGAGCAAGGTCGGTTTCTACAACCGCAACCCGCTGCGCGTGCAGGAAGAGCTGGAAACCCTGGCCCGCAACGAGGCCCCGAGTGCCGGCGCCAATGCCGTGCAGGCCGCTGCAGCCCCCGCCGATGGCAGCCAGCGCTTCGCCGCGTTCCAGTGCCCGCCGCGCTGAACGCTTCACCATACGGCCAAGGCTGAATTCGTAAAGATGCGGTGAAGGCCCCGGGGGTTATAGAATAGCGCCCCCTTTTGCCTGAGCCTTGGCGCTAACCTCGATGCTCTTCAAGAATGTCTCGATCGCCGGCCTGGCACACGTCGACGCGCCGCACACGCTGACGACCAAGGAAATCAACGAGCGGCTGCAGCCGACGTTGGACCGTCTCGGCATCCGCACCGACGTGCTCGGCGACATCGCCGGCATCCACGCGCGCCGCCTGTGGGACAACGGCGTGCTGGCGTCCGATGCCGCCACCATGGCAGGCCGCAAGGCACTGGAAGACGCAGGCATCAATGCGACGCAGGTCGGCCTGCTGGTCAACACCTCGGTCAGCCGCGACTACCTGGAGCCGTCCACCGCCTCCATCGTGTCGGGCAACCTCGGCGTCAGCGACGAGTGCATGACCTTCGACGTCGCCAACGCCTGCCTGGCCTTCATCAACGGCATGGATATCGCTGCGCGCATGATCGAGCGCGGTGACATCGACTACGCGCTGGTGGTGGACGGCGAGACCGCCAACCTGGTGTACGAGAAGACCCTGGAGCGCATGACCGCCCCGGACGTCACCGCCGACGACTTCCGCAACGAGCTGGCGGCGCTGACCACCGGTTCGGGCGCTGCGGCGATGGTGATGGCGCGCTCGGAGCTGGTGCCCGACGCGCCGCGCTACAAGGGCGGCGTGACCCGCTCGGCCACCGAGTGGAACCAGCTGTGTCTGGGCAACCTGGACCGCATGGTCACCGACACCCGCCTGCTGCTGATCGAAGGCATCAAGCTGGCACAGAAGACCTTCACCGCCGCCAAGATCGCCCTGGGCTGGGCCGTGGAAGAGCTGGACCAGTTCGTGATCCACCAGGTCAGCCAGCCGCACACCGCCGCGTTCATCAAGAACTTCGGCATCGACCCGAAGAAGGTCATGACCATCTTCGGTGAGCACGGCAACATCGGCCCGGCCTCGGTGCCGATCGTGCTGAGCAAGCTCAAGCAGCTGGGCAAGCTGAAGAAGGGCGATCGCATCGCGCTGCTCGGCATCGGCTCGGGCCTGAACTGTTCGATGGCTGAAGTGGTCTGGTAAGAGCTTCCTGCCAGACTCCCTGTAGAGCCGAGCCCAAGCTCGGCTCACGCGCACAGCGCGGTCCTTCTGCGGCCTGACCGGAGAGCCGCCGGGCATCGGCTCGGCGCTACACCGCGCCGCGATTCTCCCTAGGTGCTCCGCATGCGCGATCTTCCCGGTTACCCCGCCCACCCGCAGCGCTTCGAGGTCCGCCCCGGCCTGTCGATGAACTATCTCGACGAAGGCCCGCGCGACGGCGACGTGGTGGTGATGGTGCACGGCAACCCATCGTGGAGCTATTACTGGCGCACGCTGGTGGCTGGCCTGTCGGACACGTACCGCTGCATCGTGCCGGATCACATCGGCATGGGCCTGTCGGACAAGCCGGACGACAGCCGCTACGAATACACGCTGCAGTCGCGCGTGGATGATCTTGATGCGCTGCTCAAGCACCTGGGCATCACCGGCCCGGTGACCTTGGCCGTGCACGACTGGGGCGGCATGATCGGCTTCGGCTGGGCGCTGTCGCACCACGACCAGGTGAAGCGCCTGGTAGTGCTCAACACCGCTGCATTCCCGATGCCGGCAGCGAAGAAGATGCCGTGGCAGATCGCGCTGGGGCGCCACTGGAAGATCGGCGAGTGGATCATCCGCACCTTCAATGCCTTCTCCTCCGGTGCCTCGTGGCTGGGCGTGGAGCGGAAGATGCCGGCCGATGTGCGCCGCGCCTACGTGTCGCCGTACAACAGCTACGCCAATCGCATCAGCACCATCCGCTTCATGCAGGACATCCCGCTGTCGCCGGACGACAAGGCCTGGTCGCTGCTGGAACGTGCCGGCAAGGCGCTGCCGTCGTTCGCCGACCGCCCGGCCTTCCTCGGCTGGGGCCTGCGCGACTTCGTGTTCGACCATCATTTCCTGAAGGGCTTCCAGGCCGCGCTGCCGCAGGCCCAGGTACATGCCTTCGAGGACGCCGGTCATTACGTGCTGGAAGACAAGCACGAAGTGCTGGTGCCGGAGATCCGCGCGTTCCTGGACAAGAACCCGATCTGATCGGATCCCGGTAGTGCCGGCCGCTGGCCGGCAAGCGCGCAATGCGCGCCGGGTTCATGAGGTTGCCGGCCAGCGGCCGGCACTACCCCTACGCGGCGACCGGCGCCTGCGGCGACGGGCTGTTGCCGTTGTCGTCCGGATGATCGTCGTCATTGTCGGCGTCATCGCGCCAGCGCCAGTCGGCCAGCGTCAACGGATCCAGGCCATAGGCGATGCGCGCCTTGTCGCACTGCGGGCTGGCCTTGCCGTACTCCCACGACGCATCCACCTCACGGCACACGCTGGGCCGGTTGGGGTGGATGGTGCAGCGTGAATACACGCCGATCTGCGCATCCAGCGCCACGCAGCGCACCGGCTTGGAGTGCGTACCGCGCATGCACAGGCGATGCGGGTCGAGCACCTCGGTCAGCTGGTGCGGAACACCGCCGGGGGTGACCTCGTCCGATTCCATCCAGTGGAAGGCCACGCGGTACTGGGTGCAGCAGGCGCCGCAGGTCATGCACGGATGTTGCATGGGCAAGCCGCCCCGGGCGGCAGTCGGAATCAGGAACGAGGGTGCGGATTTTCCACGAAGTGGGCCGCCGCGCAAGAAATTCCGTAAGCGGCGACAATGAACGGATGAACCGACCCTGCAATATTGCCGCCCGCTTGCCTGAACTGGCGCGTGAACGGCCTGACCAGATCGCCATCCGTTGCCCCGGCCGCAGGGGCGCCGGCAACGGCATGGCCGCCTACGACGTGACCCTGGATTACCGCCAGCTGGACGCCCGCAGCGACGCCATGGCGGCCGGCCTGGCCGGCTACGGGATCGGCCGTGGGGTGCGGACGGTGGTGATGGTGCGGCCGTCGCCGGAGTTCTTCCTGCTGATGTTTGCCCTGTTCAAGCTGGGCGCGGTGCCGGTGCTGGTCGACCCGGGCATCGACAAACGCGCGCTGAAGCAGTGCCTGGACGAGGCGCAGCCGGAGGCCTTCATCGGCATTCCGCTGGCGCATGTGGCGCGGCTGGTGCTGCGCTGGGCACCGTCGGCCACCCGCCTGGTCACCGTCGGCCGCCGCGTCGGCTGGGGCGGGACCACGCTGGCCGCGCTGGAGCGCGCCGGTGCCAACGGTGGGCCGATGCTGGCCGCCACTGACGGTGAGGACATGGCCGCGATCCTGTTCACCAGCGGCTCCACCGGCGTGCCCAAGGGCGTGGTCTACCGCCATCGCCACTTCGTCGGCCAGATCCAGCTGCTGGGCAGCGCCTTCGGCATGGAAGCGGGCGGGGTGGACCTGCCGACCTTCCCGCCGTTCGCCCTGTTCGATCCTGCGCTGGGCCTGACCTCGGTCATCCCGGACATGGACCCGACCCGGCCGGCGCAGGCCGACCCGGCGCGACTGCACGATGCCATCCAGCGCTTCGGGGTGACCCAGCTGTTCGGTTCTCCGGCGTTGATGCGGGTGCTGGCGAAGCATGGCCGTCCGTTGCCGACGGTGACCCGGGTGACCTCGGCGGGGGCACCGGTGCCCCCGGACGTGGTCGCCACCATCCGTAGCCTGTTGCCCGCCGATGCGCAGTTCTGGACGCCGTATGGCGCCACCGAGTGCCTGCCGGTGGCGGTGGTCGAGGGCCGCGAGCTGGAACGCACCCGCGCCGCCACCGAGGCCGGTGCCGGTACCTGCGTGGGCAGCGTGGTGGCGCCGAACGAGGTGCGCATCATCGCCATCGATGACGCACCGTTGCCGGACTGGTCGCAGGCACGCGTGTTGGCCGTTGGCGAAGTGGGAGAAATCACGGTGGCTGGCCCGACCGCCACCGACAGTTACTTCAACCGCCCGCAGGCCACGGCCGCAGCGAAGATCCGCGAGACGCTGGCCGATGGCAGCACCCGCATCGTCCATCGCATGGGCGACGTGGGTTACTTCGATGCGCAGGGCCGCCTGTGGTTCTGCGGCCGCAAGACCCAGCGCGTGGAAACCGCGCGCGGGCCGCTGTACACCGAACAGGTCGAGCCGGTGTTCAACACCGTGGCCGGCGTGGCGCGTACTGCACTGGTCGGCGTCGGCAACCCGGGTGCGCAGGTGCCCGTGCTGTGCGTGGAACTGCAGCGTGGCCAGTCCGACAGCCCGGCGCTGCAGGAGGCGCTGCGTGCGCACGCAGCAGCCCGCGTGGCAGAGGCCGGCCTGCAGCACTTCCTCGTGCATCCGGCCTTCCCCGTCGATATCCGTCACAACGCCAAGATCGGCCGCGAGAAGCTCGCCGTCTGGGCCAGCGCCGAACTGGAGAAGCGCGCATGAAGATCCTGGTCACCGGTGGTGGTGGTTTCCTTGGCCAGGCGCTGTGCCGCGGGCTGGTCGAACGTGGCCACCAGGTGCTGGCGTTCAACCGCAGCCACTACCCGGAACTGCAGGCGATGGGCGTGGGCCAGATCCGCGGCGACCTGGCCGATCCGCAGGCGGTGCTGCACGCGGTGGCCGGCGTCGACGCGGTATTCCACAACGGCGCCAAGGCTGGCGCCTGGGGCAGCTATGACAGCTACCACCAGGCCAACGTGGTCGGCACTGACAACGTGATCGCCGCCTGCCGCGCGCACGGCATCAGCCGGCTGGTCTACACCTCCACGCCCAGCGTGACCCACCGCGCGACCCACCCGGTGGAAGGCCTCGGTGCCGACGAAGTGCCTTACGGCGAGGATTTCCAGGCACCGTATGCGGCGACCAAGGCGATTGCCGAACAGCGCGTGCTGGCGGCCAATGACGCCTCGTTGGCGACGGTGGCGCTGCGCCCGCGGCTGATCTGGGGCCCGGGCGACCAGCAGCTGGTGCCGCGCCTGGCCGAACGTGCGCGGCAGGGCCGCCTGCGCCTGGTGGGCGATGGCAACAACAAGGTCGATACCACCTACATCGACAACGCCGCGCTCGCGCATTTCCTCGCCTTCGAGGCATTGGCTCCGGGCGCTGCATGTGCAGGCAAGGCCTACTTCATTTCCAACGGCGAACCACTGCCGATGCGCGAACTGGTCAACAAGCTGCTGGCCGCCGTGGGTGCACCGACGGTGGACAAGGCGATCAGCTTCAAGACCGCCTATCGCATCGGTGCGGTCTGCGAGCGGCTGTGGCCGCTGCTGCGCCTGCGTGGCGAGCCGCCGTTGACCCGCTTCCTGGCCGAGCAGCTGTGCACGCCGCACTGGTACAGCATGGAACCGGCGCGCCGCGACTTCGGCTACGTGCCGCAGGTCAGCATCGAGGAAGGGCTGCGCAGGCTGAAGGCTTCATCTGCTGCATAGATCGCCGTCACTGGTTGCACACCGCAGGATCGGGAGGATGGACCCACGCCATCCAACGGCCCGGACATCTGCGAGGAGCGCCATGCTGCATTACGCCGTCATCTTTTTCGTCATCGCCATCATCGCCGCCGTGCTCGGCTTCTCCGGCATCGCCGGTGCCGCCAGCAACATCGCCTGGATCCTGTTCGTGATCTTCCTGGTGCTGGCGGTGGTCTCGATGTTCCGCAAGCGCGGATAGAAGACCGCAGGGTAGTGCCGGCCGCDGGCCGGCACGCCTCTTCCCGGTGGGTGCCGACGGTTGGTCGGCACGCCATCGTCTGGTAGGTGCCTACCTTGGTCGGCACGCCTTCTGTGGAGTCGAGCATGGCTCGACTCTACAGAGACAGCGAGAGCTCCTGCACGGCGCTGTGCAATCCACGATCCGCCGCATGGCGCTCCTGCGCCAGCTCGATCAGGCGCGTGATCAGCGTGGTGTAGTCCACGCCGCTGGCACCCCAGAGCTTCGGATACATGCTGATGCGGGTGAAGCCCGGCAGCGTGTTGATCTCGTTGATGATGATCCCGCCCTCTGCGGTGAGGAACACATCGACCCGCGCCATGCCCGCGCATTCCAGTGCCTGGTAGGCCTGCAGCGCGATCTGCTGGATGCGCGACTGTGTGGCGGCGTCGATGTCGGCTGGCACCACCACGTCAGCGCCATTGGCATTGATGTACTTGGTGTCGTAGGCGTAGAACTCGTCGTGCACCACCACCTCGCCGCATACGCTGGCCTGCGGCTGCTCGTTGCCCAGCACCGCGCATTCGATCTCTCGTCCGACCACCGCCGATTCCACCAGCACCTTGTGGTCGTAGCGCAGCGCCAATGCCAGTGCCTCGGCGAAGCCCGCCGCGTCCTTGACCTTGCTCACGCCCACCGACGAGCCCTGGTTGGCGGGTTTCACGAACAACGGCAGGCCGAGCTGAGCGATCACCGCCTCGACATCCACGTCCGCCGCCTGGTGGCGACGGATGCACAGCCACGGCGCAACCTGCAGCCCGGCATCGCGCAGCAGGCGCTTGGTCACGTCCTTGTCCATCGCTGCGGCCGAGCCCAGCACCGGTGAACCGACGAAGGGCAGGTTGGCCATGCGCAGCAGGCCCTGCAGCGCACCGTCCTCGCCCAGCGGCCCATGCACGATCGGCAGCACGACGTCGATCTGGCCCAGCGCACTGGCCGGATCGGACGGCTGCAGCTGCGCCTGCTCGGCACCGGGAAGGACTGCCAGCGACTGGCCCGAACGATGCAGCGCGATGCGTGCCGGATCATCGGCATTGAGCAGGAAGGTCGCAGGCTCGCTCAGATGCCACTGGCCCTGCTTGTCGATGCCGACCAGCACCGGCTCGAAGCGCTCGCGATCAAGCGCATCAAGGATGTTCTTCGCCGACTGCAGCGAAACTTCGTGCTCGGAAGACTTTCCACCGAAGATGATGCCGACCCGGGTCCGTGCCATGGGGAATGCGATGTCCTGTGCGTTGCGTGGCCGTACAGCATGAACCTTCCGTTGCCGCTCAGGTGAGGCGCGGATGAACCGGCCATCCATCCACGCATGGCGTGGATCTACCGTCCTCATGGCCCATCAACAGGGGTCAGAGCCCGTTGCGCAGCAACGGGATCCGACCCCTGTCGCCCCACAGATCGCGGGAACCTGTCGAAGGCGGGGTGGGTCCGGTTGCGGGGGACGCCGTRAACCCGTCCHTGGGGGCTTGGCCGCGGCATCCATGCCGCGGAC
>NZ_RAVT01000093.1 GCF_013464915.1 Stenotrophomonas maltophilia | reverse complement strand
CCACTACCGGATCAGAGGCCTTACGCCGCCAGCGCGACCTTGCGCAGGCGGTCCAGCACGAAGTCGGCCAGCTCGTGCGGCGAGTACTTGGCGACGAAGGCGTTGGCGCCGACGCGCTCGACCATCGCATTGTTGAATACGCCCGACAGCGAGGTGTGCAGCAGCACGTACAGGCCCGCCAGGCCCGGGTGGCGCCGGATTTCCGTCGTCAGCGTATAGCCGTCCATGGCCGGCATCTCGATGTCCGAGATGACCATGGCGTAGCGTTCGGCCGGGTTCTCGCCCGAGGCGTGGATCTGCAGCAGATGGTCCAGTGCCTGCTTGCCGTCGGAAAGCAGGGTGGCACCCACGCCCAGCTGGTCGAGCACGCTGCGGATCTGCTGGCGGGCCACGCGCGAGTCGTCCACCACCAGCACCTGCAGCTGCGGGCCATCGGATGGCATCGCCATCGCCGGGTCGAGCACGGCTTCACCGCGGACCTGGGCAATGTCGGCCAGCACGCTTTCGACGTCGATCACCTGGATCAGCTCGCCCTGGAAGCGGGTCACCGCGGTCAGGTAGCTCGATTCGGCGCCCAGCTCCGGCGGCGGGTGGATGTCTTCCACCGCGATGTTGACGATGCGCTCCACGCCGCTGACCAGGAAGCCCTGGATCGAGCGGTTGAACTCGGTAACGACCAGGTAGCCGGGGGAGGTGTCCGCCTCCGGCTCGCGCTCGGGATGGCCGATGGCCAGGCCGAGGTCCAGCACCGGCACCGAGCGGCCACGCACATCGGCCACGCCGGAGAACTGGCTGGGCAGCCCGGGCACCTGGAACAGCTCCGGGCGCCGCAGGACTTCCTGCACCTTGAAGACATTGACGCCAAAAAGCTGACGTCCGCCGAGACGGAACAGCAGCAGCGCCAGGCGGTTGTGGCCGGCCAGACGGGTCCGCTGGTCGATCCGGTTGAGCAGGTCATGGGACATGGCTGCTGTATCGGCGCCGCAGTGGCGGAACTTGAGGGTGGTGTGCCGCCCGCGTGTTCCACACCGCTTTGCCCGGCTCTGCACCGCATTTGTAGAGTCGACTGTTGGCGGCTGCTCTTCCGGTCGACTGCTCTTCGATCCGATCGCGGGAACCCCCGCGCTTCGCGCGAAAGCCGACTCACGCGAAAGTCGACTAACTGTGACTTCCCGGTAGGTTGTTCACCCGGGGCATCTGAGGAGAATGGTGGTTACCACACCAAACCTTTCGCCCCAGA
>NZ_RAVT01000092.1 GCF_013464915.1 Stenotrophomonas maltophilia | reverse complement strand
CGGACCTGGTCAGGGTCTTTGATCACACGCGCCGCACCCCACGCGTTCGCCGAACGGTTGAGCTTCTGCTGCGCTCTGGTGCATCACATGAGCTGGGCGGCATAGGCGACGTGCTCGCRGCGTGCGCGATGCCGGAGGTCCGCATRCTGGAGYTKGTATACCAGCGTGCAGGRGCACTGGGCCAGCTCCGKGAGGGCGTTGATACAGCCRCTGCGGCGCGCAGCCTTCATGCGATCGCGGTCGGTGTTCTGCTGGGATCAATCYTGGAGCCCRGCATCCTCRACCTGGAGATGGGCGGGGCACGCACCGTGGAAGACCTGCTCAGGCTGCACATGGCCGCKTCCTTCAAGACCGCCGGAACGGGGCTCAACTCAGGTGCCGCATAGCTCCAGCCCCGCCACCTCAATTGGAATGGAGTTGCGGATCGGGATAGGTTGCTGCAGCAGATCGCGTCCTTTCCTCTTCGCTARAAATGACTCCAARTAATCCCTGTTTCGCTTGAAGCAGCCGTTGGTTTGGGAAGATCACAGACTGGAGATACGTCACTCACGCACTCGTGAGTGACGTCTTTTCCATCATGCACCCGCGCCGAGGAATGAAGCAGGAAGACGAAAGGTGCCTGTTACATGCAGGAGTCTTCCCTACTCAGTGCTATCAAACGGATGATGGTGTCCATACCCATCGTTGCTGACGCCCTGAAAGGCATCGTCGTGATCGGATCTGAGTTATGCCGCTGCTACATAAGGGGCTACTGCTGCGGCCAGCACATCGATTCCCCATCCCGACCCAACACCGTCCTTAGGATCACTRATYTYAAAGCGAGACCAATCAGCTCTCGCAAGCTTTCCCACAAGCAGCTGATCGGCCGGAAGCCGGTGCATCGACCAATAGGGGAACTGCCTACTGGATACCCGGCCCCTAGCCAGTTCTACGATGCCAGAGTGGCTCGTGGATTGCAGCACGCGCTCATAGACGCCAGCGACCCCGTCCTCCGGACCTTCAAAGTACTGCACGAAACGGACTCCGTCATACAGCAAGACTCCCGTCACGCCTGCAACCTTATTGAATCTGGCGGCATCGGCTACGAGCACCTCCAGCTGACCAATCGAAAGCTCTTYAACTGCCTCGCTTGCGTATACAACAGCCCGAATGGGCATAGTTTTTGCCTTGRGAGGGATGCCACATCGGCATCACTTCGCACTCTATCAGTCGGCGCAGACATGGACTGAAAGGTACATTCTTAACGCTTAAGAAACCACGCCGACTGTGAATACTCATCGAAGGCGCGCGACCTGTACCAAGCGCTTTGCTTCATCTAACCCGCGTTGAATATTCTTRACGGAAGTGCTCACGCCACGTTAGGCACGTCATATCGATATCCCGCTATCTGCAGATGAAGCATAGGGGTGGGATCACATCCAACTACACCGGCTTTGGCAAACGCCAAGCAATTGCTGCCTGCCACCTGACACCCGAAACTGAATGGTACGAACTTCACGTTCTCGACTATAGGCGCGAGAATCGCGACCGGGGCTTGCTGGCCTTGCSATGGGGAGTGAAGCGATGTTGAAACGTGGGGACGACGCGTTCCTGGTGCTTGAGCTGCGCGTCAGGGAGTGTGAGCGCCGCATTGCAATTTCCGACGGTCGCACCAGAGCATTGGAGCAT
>NZ_RAVT01000091.1 GCF_013464915.1 Stenotrophomonas maltophilia | reverse complement strand
GGAGAGGACTCGAACCTCCACGGTTTTACCCGCTAGTACCTGAAACTAGTGCGTCTACCAATTCCGCCACCTGGGCGACTCAGGAGATGAATTATGGGGAGTGACAGAAGTTGTGTCAACAACATTTCACGCTTTTTTCTGCGGCGGTACGCCGAGGTGCTGCAGCAGGCTGCGCATCGCCGGTGACAACCGCGTCCAGTCGGCGAAACATGCGCACAGGCGACGCTGCGCCCAGGCATCGGCAAGCGGTACCGCGACGGTGTGCGTGCTGCGCCGATGCTGCCGCGCGATCGTCCTCGGCACGATGCCGACGCCGATGCCATGGCCGACCATCGTGCACAGACCTTCGAAGGTCTTCATGCGGATGCGCACATCGAGCCGGCGTCCTGCCTCGCCTGCAAGTTCCTCCACATAGGTCTGCAGTGCATTGCCGTCGGCCAGCGCGACGAAGGTCTCGCCCAGAACGTCAACGAAGTCGAGCGTGCGTCGCGACGCGAAGCGGTGGTTGGCGGGCAGCAGCATCACCAGCGGGTCTTCGGACACTACATGCCGCTGCAGGCCGTCTGCCGGTACGGCATCGCTGATGATGCCCGCCTCGGCCTGGCCGGCGGCGAGCGCGCGCACGACCTCGGGGCTGGTGCGTTCCAGCAGTTCCACGTGCAGGCGCGGGCGCTCGGCCAGCCACGGCGCGAGCCGCGCGGGCAGGTAGTTGGTCAGTGCTGCGGTGTTGGCGTACAGATGCAGGGTGCCGCGCGCGCCGTGCGCGAACGCCTGCAGTTCACCGCGCAGCTGTGCCTGATGCTGCAGGATCAAACGTGCATGGTGGGCGAGGGCGGCACCCGCTTCGGTCAGGCTGACGCCGCGCGGATGCCGGCTCAACAGCGCGGTGCCGGCATCGGCTTCGATCGTGCGCAGGCGTTCGCTGGCTGAAGCCAGTGCCAGGTTTGCCTGCGCCGCGCCTGCGGTGATGCTGCCGGCTTCGGCGATTGCCAGGAACAGGCGCAGGTCGGCGATATCCATCCGCATGTGATGCCCTCGTTGCAACGCCTGCGCCTTCGGGTCAGCCGAAGGCGTGGCCGGGAAGACCGCATTGTGCGCCGGGTGGCCGGCCGATCCAATGAAGGCATGAATGAATCGATGTATTTCTACGTGCTGCTGGTGGTTGTGTTCGTGCTGGCCGGCGTGGTCAAGGGCGTGACAGGGATGGGGCTGCCGACGGTGGCGATGGGCTTGCTGGGCAGCACGCTGTCGCCGGTGGCGGCGGCGTCGATGCTGTTCATTCCCACCTTCGTCACCAATGCGTGGCAGCTGCTGTCCGGGCCGTCGCTGGGCCGCATCGTGCGGCGGCTGTGGCCGATGATGCTGGCGGTGGTGGTGGTGACGCTGGGCGCGGCGGCGCTTCTGGTCCGCGTTGATCGCACCTGGTCACGCGCTGCACTGGGTGTAGCGCTTGTGGTCTATGCGGCCTATGCCCTGCTTGCGCCTGTGTTCCGCGTGCCGCCGCAGCGTGAGCGCTGGCTGGGGCCGCTGGTGGGGGCGTTGTCGGGCGTGGTGACCGGTGCGACGGGCGTGTTCGTGATGCCGGCGGTGCCGTATCTGCAGTCGCTGGGGTTGCAGCGCGAGGAGCTGGTGCAGGCACTCGGGCTGGCGTTCACCGTATCGACGATTTCGCTGACCGCCGGCCTGGTGCTGCACGGCGCGTTCGGCATCCAGCAGTTGGGCCTGAGCGCACTGGCAGTGCTGCCGGCGCTGCTGGGCATGTGGCTGGGGCAGGTGATCCGGCAGCGGATCAGTGCGCGGGTGTTCCGCGCCTGCTTCCTGGGGTTCCTGTTGCTGCTCGGTCTGGAACTGGTGTTGCGGCCGCTGTTCTGATGTCGGATTGCGGGCATGAAAAAACCCGCTTTCGCGGGTTTTTCTCATTCTCGACGTGGTGCCCAGGAGAGGACTCGAACCTCCACGGTTTTACCCGCTAGTACCTGAAACTAGTGCGTCTACCAATTCCGCC
>NZ_RAVT01000090.1 GCF_013464915.1 Stenotrophomonas maltophilia | reverse complement strand
GCGGAAGCGTGCCGCTGGGCCAGGTGGCCAAGCTTCGGTTGGCGCCGCAGCTGTCTTCAATCCAGCGAGTGAACCAGACGCGCGCGGTCACCGTGCTTGCAAAGAGCTCCGACCTGACGGCCCAGGGGATCGCGGACAAGGTCGAGCCACTTCTTTCCGAATTCCGCAAGCAGGGCGTGCGGGTTGAACTCGGTGGCGAGATCGAGGAAAGCAAGAGTGCCAACGAAGGCATCGAGAAGCTGCTCCCGCTCTGCCTTGCCGCCATGTTCCTGTTGTTCGTATGGCAGTTCGAGAGCATCCGCAAGAGCYTGATCGTCCTGGCGAGCATTCCGTTCGTGGTCATCGGCGCGACCTTGGCACTCAAGCTGAGTGGCACCAGCCTGACCTTCATCGGAACACTKGGGCTGCTCGCACTTGCCGGCATCATCGTCAACAACGCGATTCTGCTCATCGATGCGATCGACGAAGGCCAGCGCGATGGCTTGCCYCCTCTCCAGGCCATTGAAGAGGCTGCRGCAAAGCGCCTGCGCCCCATCGTSATGACCAAGATGGTCTGCATTCTCGGCCTTGTCCCGCTGCTGCTGTTTGGSGGTTCCATGTGGACCAGCATGTCGATCGTGATGATCGGCGGCCTCGCCCTTGGAACGCTGATCACGCTGGGTCTCATTCCWGCGCTGTATGCCGCGCTCTACCGCATTCACCCGACCAAGGAGGCATGATCATGGCTATTGGAAATCGAGTTGCCTGCCTGTCGATTGCTGTGCTTGTGGCTGTGTCTTCTGGCTGCGCCTCTGTGGCCCCCAGGACCGAGATCCCTGACGCCGCAGCCCGGCATCATGTGGGCCAGGCACCCACACCGGCGGCGCTGGATGCGGGTGTCCTGCCCGGGACGCCCAACAGGCAATGGTGGAAGGACTTCTCCGACCCCAACCTGGATGCGCTGGTCAGCCTGGCCATGCGYGGGAATCATGACCTGAAGTCTGCCCTTGCCGCCGTGGTGGAAGCGCGSGCRCTGGCAGGCGCRGCGCGCAAGGACTATCTGCCGAGCGGTGCGCTGCAGGTCAAGGCCGAAGCCATGCAGTCCGCCCAGATCGAAGCGGATCCCTATCGCCAGGATCTTCCCCGSCCCCCTTCCCAGAGGCTGCTGTCYGCYGGACAGATGTTCTCCTGGGAACTGGACCTGTTTGGGCGCATTGGCACCGCCGCAGCCATGGCCGATCGCAAGGCCGATGCGGCGGCGGCTGACGCGAGGTCAGCTGCCGCAGTGCTCCAGGCCGAGGTTGCGAAGAACTACTTCCTGCTCAGGATGGACCAGATCAGCCTGTCTTCTCTTGAGCGGGAGGTTGAGCTGAGCAAGGCCCGCGTTGTGCGTGTCAAGGCCCGGTATGCGGCGGGGCTGGTCGATCGCAGGGAGGCACTTGCGGTCGAATCCGAACATGCCGAGCTGGTGGCGCAGGAGGCGGCAACCGCTACCCGACTGCAGGCGGACAGGGCCGCATTGGCGGTTCTTGCGGGCCGCTCACCGACCGCGCAGGATGACGCCTGGGAGGCGTTGCTGGCCCCGGCTCCACTGCCGGCCCCACCGGATCTTGCATCGCTTGCGCAGCCGACCGACCTTCTGGCGCGACGGCCGGACGTCGCCAAGGCTGATGCATTACTGCGAGCAAGCCTTGGCAACGTCGTACTCGCCGAGCGGGCGCACCTTCCGCGTCTCACGCTGAATGTCTTCGGCGGCATCCTTGCACCGTTCGGTTCGCTGGGCGATTCCAGTGCCAAGCGCTATTCGGCCGGCCCGGAGCTTCAGTGGGAGTGGCTGAGCTTTGGCCGGAAGAAGGCCAGGGAGGAAGCCGCTCGCGCCGGCGGTGACCAGAACTGGCATGCCTTCGAGCAGACCGTGCTGACGGCTCTGAAGGAGAGTGAGGACTCCCTGCATGCGTGGACGAGTTCCCAGGTCAGGATGCAGCAGGCGGTAAATGCCGAGGCACTCAGCAGCAGATCTTCGGCCTATGCCTCTTCCCGCGTGGACGCCGGAATCGAACCGAAGGA
>NZ_RAVT01000089.1 GCF_013464915.1 Stenotrophomonas maltophilia | reverse complement strand
GAGAAACGCGGACGTGGATATGCGGCAGAGCAGCAGCTTATCAAGGGCGCCAATGCTTTCCTTGGCTACTCAACGATCGATCAAGTGAATGACCAGATCCTTCGGTTCGATGAGTCATTCATGCGAATCAAGGGAGGGGTGCAGGCAGTCGGTGGTGCGGCTGGGGCAGTAGGTGCAACCGCCGGCGCGGTGGCAACTACGCCCGGTTGTGGGACTGTCGTGCTGTGTGCGGCTCCGGTTGGGCTAGCTGGGGTGGCCGTACTGTCGGCCAAGTCCGGTATGGATGGTCTGGACTCCGCCCTGGGCTCCTACAATTCAGTGCAGGGAAAGAGGGTTCTGGATTCCTTCAATGCTTCAACCTATCAAGGTGATCAGAATCCCTTGGCGGGTGCGGCTGTTTCACTCGTGCGGATGGCTGCCGAGCAGGCGATCAGCCGAGTGGGCGGAAGGGTGCTTGCGCAGAAGGAGCTTCCTGGTAGAGCGGATCGCGTTGTAACTAACACCAATTTGGGGCGAGAGGGGAAAATTGATCCGTCGCGCGCGCAAAAGGGGACGAGGGAGTACGAAATTCTAAATAATCCGCCGCCGAACTCCAAAGTTGAACTCACAAATGGAACGGTCTTCAAGACCAATGGAAGCGGGTTTGTGGAGGAAATAACCTACCGCCCTAACAATATCCCTGGGACTCGCGATGGGCGTCAGACCGCAGTTGGAAAGGAAGGGATTGCAGGTGATGTTGGAGGGCACATTCAAGCTTGTCGCCATGGTGGAACTTGCGATCGCTACAACATTTTCCCTCAGAATTCGAACTTCAATTCGAGCGCATACAAAAAGTTTGAGAATGAAATAACTTCCGCTCTGACGGAGGGTAGGAGTGTCGGAGATGTAACTGTGAAATTTGCAAGATCATCACAGGGTAATGCGAGGCCAGATACGGTTACTGTTGTGTATAGTATTGATGGTAAGATATCCTCGAGAACTTTTAAGAATGAGCACGGTGGTGGTCAATGAGTTGCATTGAAAGGCAGATCGAGATAATTGATTCTCTATATAGGGCGATGGATGCAAGTGCTGAGGATGGTTACACGGATGCTGTGTGTAGATTTCGCTATCTTCCGGAGGAAGATGGTTCTCTTGGCATTGATTCCTCATTCTCCTACACGATCGGTGGCGTTTCCGTATCTGCATTGTTGAATGATTATGGTGATAAGGGTTGTGCTGATTTGGTTTGTGATCTCCATGATGTAATGAGGGAGCATACGGGGGGGGATTGGAGGGAGTTTGATATTGTGATTAATTCCGATAAGACTGTAACCACGCAGTTTAGATATTCTTAGTGGTTTTTGTTCGTGCCATTAGTCTAAAATTTCCAGGATCCTTTGACTCGATGAGGAATTCTTGAAAATCAAGGTGGCAGACGCTGGAGCGAAAATTCTGGCGTAATGACGGAGCTAGTGCTTTCGGTTGAGGGCTAGTCCGTCCTATCGACATCGGCGCCTCCAGCTCCAGTGCGAGTCAGACCAGCCACGACCAGTCGGCGGTGGGCAGCACCATCCGCAGCCAGGTGAAGGGTGACGACGTGGGGCTGGCCGCGCGGGACAGCATCACCCTGAGAATAATGTTGAGTTAATAATTAAAGAATTTAAGTGAGGGCTCCTGTTGAGGAAATACAGGTTTGTCTATGAATACGGGATTTTTGATGGGCTGAGCGCGCTGTCAAAGGTCATTGACGTGCTGCGTGGGATGGGCTATCCCCCTGTGTTCTTTCTGCGCGGAAATGAAGTCGGCCTGAAAGCCATAGAGAGAGAAGTAGTAAAGAGGAAGGTATGGCCAAGTGGTTTGGCGTCAGCTGGATTCGACCTTCGTTTCGGCTTGATTCCGGCATGGGGGCAGTGTTTTGTTCTGATGCAAGAGACGGTGGAACATGATCATGTAGATTTGGATTCGAAGTTCGATCCACTTCTTGGTGTCAAGGGCATGATTCAGGCATGGGTTGCCGACGTGGATTATGACTATTGGCAAAATGCGACCGATCCACTTCAGTATGAAAGCGCTGGTCGAACTCTCTCGGGTCTCTCACTGAAATCCAATGGGCTGCCTCCTCCCCTGGATCAGGTGGAAATAGATACGTCTATGAATCTTGGGCGAAAGGTATTCAGGCAGGGGTATATGGAAGCAGTTGGAAACATCATGTGGTTAGGTGAAACCTTCTGGGAAAAATCTGGTACTTCCCGCTGTCTCAGCTTGTTCATGCTGCAAGAAGCGGGCATGGAAGTATATGAGCTTGGTGGCGTTGATAAGGTCGTTGCGTCTGATGATGTTTTCCGTGATGAATCAACTTCGAAAACCCAGAGCCTCCTCAGGGCAGCGCTTTTTGGCGTGGATTGAGGCCGAGCCGGGCGGTAGTTGAAAATGACGGTCACATCTGCAATACCATGGAGGATTGGCTAGGTCCAACCTGAGATCGCTGTAGGTTGCGAACAAGAACGACGACAGCATCGCGCCTTGTTCCGGCACGGTGGTATTGTTTGATGAAAATGAGCATGCTCTGGCCGATATTGATTTCACGGCCACCATCACGGCATTAGCCGCGCGGGACAACATCACCCTGCGCAGCGAAGCGGAAGACCACACGCAGTCGTCGAAGAACAAGAGCGGCAGCGGTGAGATCGGCTTCAGCATCGGCGCGCA
>NZ_RAVT01000088.1 GCF_013464915.1 Stenotrophomonas maltophilia | reverse complement strand
CGTACCTACGAGGAACAGCGGCGCAGCAATGCCGGGCCGGCGMCGGTGGAACCAGCCGATGGTGGAGAGGATCGTCCGTTGCGGTAACGGTCCCCTCTGGTAGAGCCGGCCGCWGGCCGGCTGCCCTGGATGTCAGGTTCAATGAGGTTGCCGGCCAGCGGCCGGCACTACCAGAAGCGATCAGCGCGGCTGCTTCACCGGCAGCACCACGCGGAAGCGCGAACCGACGCCCGGGGTACTGTCCAGGTCGATGCGGCCGTGGTGCTTGTTGATGATGCTGTAGGAGATCGACAGGCCAAGGCCGGTACCGCTGCCCACCGGCTTGGTGGTGAAGAACGGATCGAAGATGCGCTGGCGAAGTTCCGGCGAGATGCCACCGCCGGTGTCCTCGAATTCGACCCACACCTGGTCGCCATCGACACCGGTGCGCACGGTGATCGTGCCGCGCTCGGCGATGGCGTGGCCGGCATTGAGCAGCAGGTTCATGTAGACCTGGTTCAACTCCGACGGCAGGCACTCCACCAGCGGCAGCTGGCCGAACTCGCGGTGCAGGGTGACCTTGTACTTGAGCTCGTTCCAGATGATGTTGATGGTCGATTCCAGGCCTGCATGCAGGTCGACCAGCTTCCACGACTCGTCGCGGCCGGAATACGAGAAGTCCTTCAGGTCACGCACGATGCGGGTGACCCGCTCGATGCCCTCGCGCGATTCGGCCATCAGCTGCGGCAGGTCGCGGCTGATGAAATCGATGTCCAGGCGGTCACGGATATCGTCGATTTCCGGAATCAGTGCTTTCGGGTCGGGCGCGCGCAGGGCGCGTTCATAGGCTTCAATCACCGTGAACAGGCTGCGCAGGTATTCCTGCAGGCTGCCCAGGTTGGAGTGCACGTAGCCGATCGGGTTGTTGATCTCATGCGCAACGCCCGCGGCAAGCTGGCCGATCGAGGCCATCTTCTCCGACTGCAGCAGCTTCTCCTGCGTGCCGTTGAGGCGCAGGTAGGCCTGGCGCAGCTCGGCATGGCGCTGCTGCAGCTCGCGTTCGTAGTCTTCCTGTCCTTCGATATGGCGGAACAACGCCAGGAAGTGCCCCTGGCCCACCGGGCCGTGGTGGTAAAGGTGGGCGATGACCACGCCCTCGCCCAGCGGCAGGCTGCCGTTCCAGTGACCATGCTGGCGCGCCTGCTCCAGCGCGTCGGGCGGCAACAGTTCGCGCAGCCGCTGCGGCGGCGGCAGTGCACCGCCCTCACCGCCGGCCAGCAGGTTCTGCGCGGCCGGATTGGCCAATGCCACCTGCCCGTCTTCAGTGAACAGCAGCAGCCCTTCGCGCAGGCGCTCAAGCAGAGCCTGCAGCACCGGCTGCGGCGGAAGGGGGGCGGTAACCAGGGCGTTGGCAGCGGACACGGCGACTCGGGGCATTCGAACAGGCGCCCAATATACGCGGTCGTGCAGCAGGCTTCAGCCTGCGGGCGCGGGTTGTGCGATCGCCGTCGCCTCAGGCGACGGCGAGTGGGCGGCGGGCAGTGACGGTGTGTGACTGGCCCTTGGCGTCATAGGCCGAGGCGTCTTCGGTACGGCCCAACTGGCGCAGTGCCCAGTTGACCTCGCGCCGGCGCCGCGAAAGCAGCACGCCGTTGGCGCGGTTGCGCTCGGCCAGTTCCTGCAGCTGCTCACCCTGCCCCACCGGCGGCGCGCCTTCCAGCGCACGCAGCGCTTCCAGCTTGGCCCCGGTGGCCCGGATCAGGGCGTGCACGTCGTGCTCGACCAGGGCCTGGCGTTCAACGTCCAGGGCCTGGGCAAGGCGCTGCAGCGGCTCGCTCATCGCCGCGGTCATCCGTGCAGCTGCTGGTCCAGCTCAAGCATGCGCGATGCGATCGCGTCCGGATTGATCTTGTAGGTGCCGTTCTGCAGCGACTCGCGCACGGCGGCAACGCGCTGGGCGTCGATCGCCGGGGCGGTGGTCAGCTCACGCTCGATGGCCTGCAGATTGGTGGCCTCGCCGGTCAGGCGCAGACTGTCGGCTGCCTCGACCGGGCGCGCCGGCGCGTCGCTGCTGACGCCGGGCTTGCTGGCCGGGGTCGTCACACTGCGCAGTGCCTGGGGGACCTGCAGGTTGCCGTCGATTTTCTGGCTCATGGGGTGTCCTGGAGTTGCCGTTCACAAGGGATAACGGCCTCGGGGCCGCGATCTTTAGGGATATTTTGCGGTAAATCAACGCGCCACGATTACGTCACCTGCGGCATCGACCGTGCCCTGCACGATCCGCCGCGAGGACAGGTTCTCCACCGAGACCCGTTCATTCTCACCGGCATCGCCCATCGCGCGACCGGCAATGCGGACCTCGACCGAGCCACGACGCGATACCAGGGCCACATTGTCTCCTCGCTTGATGAGACGCTGCACCACCAGATCGTTGTTCGACAGCAGGGCCCCGGCCTGCAAGGGACGGCGGGCGATGCGACCGATCGCCGCGTTGGGATCGGCCAGCACCGCACCGGCAATCCGGGCAGCGTCTCGCTGGGCAGTGGTGATATCGGCGGCGGTGAGGGTTTCTCCAGTGCCGATTCCACGGTTGAGCACCAGCACGGTCTGGTTGCGCCGCACCTTCACCGGTACGAACAGGCGCCAGCCGCCCGCATCGGGGCAACTGACCTCCACGGTGGTGTTGGCGGTGGGCTGCACCTGCAGCGCGCCGCCACACTTCGGCAGGCGCAGCGCATCGGCCACCTGGGCCTCGCCCTCGCTGCCCGCCGGCAAGGTCGTCAGCGCTGCAGCGCGGATGCTGGCTACGGGCTGCCAGTCGGCGGCAGCCGCCCACGGCGAGGCCAGGGCAAGCGCGATGGCCAATAAAGATGTGACCCGGCGCATGGCGCCTCCTGTCGATGGGACCTGGCCCAGCTGCGTGCAAGGGGTGTGCCAGAGGCGCGGGACCGGGATATGTAGAGTCGACTGTTAGTTGTGTAAACCCAGTACGTTGTTCAGCGGGATTCTGGAAATAGGTGGCTGGCAGCCGATCCCCATATGGGGGCGGTGC
>NZ_RAVT01000087.1 GCF_013464915.1 Stenotrophomonas maltophilia | reverse complement strand
CTGGTTCACTCGCTGGATTGAAGACAGCTGCGGCGCCAACCGAAGCTTGGCCACCTGGCCCAGCGGCACGCTTCCGCTGCCATCCGCCTTCTGGATCGGGAGTGCCTCAAGCTGGCCGATATCCGTGCGCAGTGCCGCCTCTCCGCGGAGGATGACCGGGAGAACGGTGTCGCCCTCACGATAACGGGAGATCGTTGCGCCGGTCAGCAGCATGTCCATGCTCTTGGCGATGTCCGCGCTGCTGATGCCTGCGGCCTGGGCCTTGGGCTGATCGACGTCCACATCAAGCTGGACGACCTGGCGTTCGGCATCGCTGGATACATCCACCATCCCCGGCGTGTCCTGCAGCGTGCGCAGCAGCTTCTCGGCGGCAATCCGATGTGCGCCGTCACTGCTGGAGATGCGGAACGTCGCAACGCCGGCATCCGAAGACCCCATCGAGAACCGCTTGGGCTCCACCCGCACATCCGGGAAGTGTGTTGCCATCACAGAACGCAGCCGCTCAATGGCCGCTTCATGCTTGACGCCCTTCGCAAGGGACAGCACGGCATACGCGCGGTGTCCTGCAGGAGTAGGGGGATTCAGTGCCAGAATGAAGCGTGGGCCACCATCGCCCATGTACAGGGCGTGGCTGGAGATCTCCGGAACGAGCTTCTCGTCGGCCAGTACCTTGCTGATCTGGTGAGCAACCGCCATCGTATTGGCCGGGCTGGAATCCGGGGACAGCTCGATGGCCATCTGCAGCTGATGGCGCTCGGACGGCGGCATCAGCTCGTTGGGGACGGTGGTGAACAACCAGCCGGAGGTTGCCAGCAGTGCAACCATTACGCCGATGTACATGGCTTTGTGCCCCAGGATCCAGCGGACCTTGCCGCGGTACCAGCCCGTCAGCCGCTCGACCGCGCGTGCGGTGCGGCTGAGTTCGGCATGGTGATGGGCAAAGTACTTGCACAGCAGCGGAATCAGGGTAACGCCGATGACCAGCGACAACAGCAGCGCGATGGCCATCACGATGCCGAGGCTGCGCAGATACTCGCCGGTTTCCGTGCTGGAGATGGCCAGCGGCATGAACGCGAGGATGATCGCCAGCGAAGAAACCAGAAGCGGCACGAACATCGTGCTGCCTGCGTGAGCGGCAGCCTGGTCCGGCGACTCACCCAGCGAGAGCCGCCGCTCCATGTCCTCGGCAACCACGATCGCGTTGTCAACGAACAGGCCCAGGGCAATGATGATTGCACCCACCGAGATCATGTGCAGATCGATGTTCAGGATCTTCATGATTGCCATCGTCCCCAGCACCGTGGTCGGCACGATGGCGCTGACGATCAAGCCGGTCCTCATTCCAAGGAACAGCACGACGACCGCCATGACGATGGCCAGGGTCTCCAGGAAAACCTTGGCAACACGCAGCAGCTGGGTGGAAACAACCTCGGCCTGATCCGTGATCTGGACAAGCTGCATGCCGGCCGGCAGCGTTTCCGAAAGCCGTTCAACGTCGCCGCGCAGCAGATCGGCGAAGCTGACTACGTTGAGTCCTGGCGCCATGGAGACCGCTATCACCACGGCCGGCGTGCCATTGACGAATGCACCCGTCATCGGCGGGTCCTGGGTCACCCGTTCCACTCGCGCAAGGGCACCCAGCGGCACCGAGCCACCCTTCGGCAGCGGTATCGGCGTGCTCTTCAGCTGGGAGGGGTTGTCGGCGTCACCGCTCACGTTGAGCGTAATCTCCGAACCTCCGATCTCGACGTAGCCCGCCGGCGCAATGACATTGCGCCTGGAAACCGCATCGGCAATCACATTGGGGTTGAGCCCACGCGCAGCCAGGGAAGGCACGTCCAGGATGATCTGGACCTGCTCGTCCCTCACGCCGTGCAGCGAGACACGTTCCACCCCGGGCAGCCGGAACAGTTCATCGCGCAGGCGGCGGGCTTCTGCCCGAAGCTCGCCTGCGTTATAGCCATCGCCGGTCAGGCCCATGGTCATCACCGCAACCCGACCGAATTCGTCGTCCACGACCGGGCCAATCGTTCCCTCGGGAAGCTGGCTCTGGATGTCCCCCATGCGTGAGCGCAACCGTTGCCACACGATGGGAATTTTCTCCGATTCCACGGTGGGATAGAGATCAACGTAGGTGAACGCAAAGCCTGGACGGACAGTCGTCCGGATCCGCTTGACCTCCGGCATGCCACGAATGCTCTCCTCGATCGGGCGAGCGACCAGCTGCTCGACCCGGTCCACGCCGGCGCCCGGCATGAAGCTGAGTACCGTCGCCGTGCGAATGGTGATGGGGGGCTCTTCAGTGGACGGGAAGTCCAGCGCCAGAATGAGGCCGGTGAGGACGATCGCTACGATCGCCAGCAGGGTCAGGCGGGGACGCGCCAATGAGAATGAGGAGAGGCTCATTGTTCTGATCCCATCTTCATGTCGACAGGCTTGATCTGCGTGCCCGGGCGGATGGCCTTGGCACCCGCAACCACGACGCGCTGACCGGCGGAAATCTGCCCGCTCACCTCGATCCAGTCACCGTGATACTGACCCAGATCTACCTCCGCCAGCTCGGTCGTCTTGCCATCCTTTGCCAGCCGAAGCACCTGGCCCTTGCCGCCAACGGCAGATGGCAGAACAGCCCGAAATGGCACTTGAAGCCTGGCTGGGCCTGTATCCGTTCCTGTGATCCGGACCGACCAGGTCGAACCCACGGTCGCCGCCTCGGGCACTGCGATGTATGCGGTACGCACGCCGCCAGCATCAACGCGGCCGTCGACACGGAGCACCTTGCTCGCCATGGTGTCCGAGCCGCTGATCAGGTTGACCACCTGCCCAACAGCCAGGGGAGCAGTGCCCGGAATCGCGACAGACAGCTCGCGGCCCGCACCATCGACCTGGATGGCAACAGCGCCGGGGCCCACGGACTGTCCAACTTCAACGTTTCGGGCAGCCACGACTCCGTCAAASGTTGCCTTCAGCGTGGCTTCSCCTTGYGACCAGCCGGCGAGCTCGTGCTGCGCGCGGGCATTGCGGACGGCCGCATTCGCAGCCGCCAGTTCGGCCTTCGCGGCGGTCATCTCCGCCGGGCTGAGCGCATCAGCCTTCTGCGCAACATCCAGTCGCTCGACGCGTCGCTGGACCTCGTCCAGTGCGGCCTGCGCGCGTGCGACGTCGCCGGCAGCGGACGCCTCCTGCGCTGCAAAGGGGACMGGATCCAGTCGAGCAAGCACCTGTCCCTTGCGTACAACGTCACCCGGTTCAACAAGTACCGCGGAGACCTTTCCGGAGACCGGGAAGGACAGCTGTCCTCGCTGCGTGGCACGCACGGTGCCGATGTAAGCGCGCTGATCGCCAGCAGCCTGTCGAACGGAGGCGACATACGCGGTGCGGGCTTCTGCCGTYCCGCTCTCTGGTGTATCGGAACATCCCGTCATCGCGGACAGGRCAATGGCTAGCGCGCTGAGACGAGGCACCAACGACCGAGTCATATGGGTCTTCACGTTCGGTTCCTTCTATGGAGATCGGTTCCACAGACCGGCTCGATGCCTTGGAGTCTGCAGGCGGCGCCAATTTATGGGGGACACCTCCCGTCGGAACAGGACAMKAACGGTCACAAAGGGGCTCATACAGGCCAACTGGGACACGMGGTGAGGCCAAGGGCCCCATTCGGACAGTGATGTATCACCTGAATTTAGTCAGTYACATGACGACTAAATCACCACCCCTACTCAAAGGGATCCTTATCGGCCGCGCATGGGTCCGTTTCGGCCACCCTGAGTCTCCTGCATTGAAATCGGTCCCCCATGGGATGACTATGTGGATTGCGAAGCACCCCCATTAAAAYGTGATGGCTGCGATCTCCAAGAATTTGTCTACCTCCATGGACTGGCGTGAGCCCGGTGAGGAACTCGCGTTGGACGCATCGTCTCTGCATCCCTCCGGCGATCCCGGTTCAACGCTTGAATCGCAGATCGCCGATATAGTGCCCACTGGCGCTAGAGCCATCCTTGGGCTTGTTGAGGAGCGTGGTTTCTCGCCGGAAGAGCTCTGCCGCGGGCTTGGGTTCACATACCGTGATCTCTCGATGAGAGATGTAAGACTGTCTTACCGCCAGATGCGTCAGTTGTTCATGCGCGCGGAGCGGCTGTTGGGCGAACCGGCGCTCGGCCTCGCCCTGGGAGCCCGGCAGACTCCCATCTCTTGGGGTCTTCCGGGCTTGGCRATGCTCACCTGCGAGACCTACGGGGAAGCCCTCAACTATGGGCTCAGCCACCAACAGGCAATCGGGGCCATGCTGATTCACACGATTGAGGAAGCAGGTCGCGAAATCCGGATGGAGGTCCGCTTCCGACGCTTTGATATCCAGCTGGAATCTGTTCTTGTTGAAGATGCATTCGCTGGGTATGTCGCCGTCAGCAGRTACCTGATTGGTCCCTCGTTCGCACCACTGAGGGTCGACTTCTCTCTACCCAAGCCCTCCGATCCGGACGTCTACCGGCGGTTCTTCCAGTGCCCGGTGCGCTTTGATGCAGGGATCAACCGTCTGACCTTCGACTCACACTGGTTGAGTGTGCGACTGCCGGGCTTCGACCGGGTCAACTCGAAGATCGTACGCGACCAGCTCGACACGCTGCTACCAATGCGGGGCGTGCGCAACGAAATTGTCGAATCGCTGTCGAGYCACCTGCGGTGCGACATCGAGGCGACCAGTCGGCAGAGCGAACTCGCAAGCCTGATCAATGTGAGCGAGAGAACACTCAGACGCCGGCTCAATCGTCAGGATTCGAGCTATCGGGAGCTTCGAGATGAAGCTAGGTACGAGCGGGCGCGGGATCTTCTGCTGAACTCTGATTTGAGCATCGCAGACGTTGCAGAGGCGGTCGGATATTCCGACGCCCGTGCATTCAGGCGAGCATTCAARCGTTGGGCAGGCTGCTTGCCAACCGAGTTCCGGGAATCCAGGTAGGGGGGCGCTGGATTCCGGCATCGCAGGTGGTCATACGTAGATCCTAGGCTTCATAAGCACATCCCGGCGTGTACAACATCGCCCTAAAAGCGGTGATTAAGCCTTCGTACTCCACTTGATCTATGCGATTGCAGTCGCCTCCAGCCATTCCCCTTCACTTGGGCAGAGC
>NZ_RAVT01000086.1 GCF_013464915.1 Stenotrophomonas maltophilia | reverse complement strand
AACCCACCCCGCCCGGCCCGATCACATGAAACGTATTCCGCGACCAAGCCACGAGGGGCTGCGCCGTTGGCTGGAACCTACGGCCACCAGCCGCGCCCGAACCGGGCGAAATGATCCGCCGCACGCTCGAACGGGTTGCGCGCACTCACCCCGCCGCACAGCAGGTAGACCGGCAGGTACAGCGGCCCCAGCACCATGTACTGGTAGACGTGGGCACGTTCGTGGTCATCCAGCCGGATCAGCGGCTCGACGCCCCACCCGGCCTGATGCGCATAGGTGCGGCAGGAGATACCCAGATCATGGCCGGTGTGCAGAATCACGTTGCCCAGGGTGATCGCCCCGCCCGGACCCCAGGGCCAGCGGTCGAACACCAGCGCACAGTCCCGCCCGCTCCAGCGCAGCGTCGCGCCGCCGAGCATGCCGGCCAGGCCAGCGATCAGGCCGAGCAGGGAATTGGGGGACGTCCAGAGCGCGCCCAGTACCTGCAGCGCGCGCAGCCAGACCGGCCAGGGCTGCTGCGCAGTCTTCAATCGGCCTCGTTCGGCATCAGCAGCCACAGGATCAGGTAGACCAGGATGCCGGGAAAAGCTGCAGAGGCCAGCGACAGCAGCACGTAGATCACCCGCAGCAGCGTGGCATTCCAGCCGAAGCGATGGGCGATGCCACCCATCACGCCGGCAATCATGCGGTCGTTCAATGAACGCGACAGCGTCTTGGGCGTGGTGTTCATGGCGGTGTCTCCTGGGAATGCGCAAACGCAGTCGAGCGTGGCTCGACTCTACACTGGCCCCATGTCTACGGCGTGCGTTGGCGCAGGGCCTGAAGGCGTGCGCCGAACCAGGCGGCGGCGGTCTGTTCAGGCTGTCCCGGGCACTGGATACGGTAGGGCTTGCCGCTCATGCTGCTCTGGCTGGCGGCACGCTCGATGAACTGCTCGGCACTGTCCACCTGGTTTTTCTTCAGCAGGTAATCGTACTTGCGCTGCAGGTGAGCGCGCGCGTCGCTGCCGTCGTACCAGCTGCCATTGCGCTGGAACCGGCACTGCGATCCATCGAGGCTGGAGATCAGCTGGGCGATCTCGCGCTGTGCCTGCGGGCCCGGGGCAGCGTGGGCCACAGGCGCTGCCAGAAGCAGCGCGGCAAGCAGCATCGAAATCCGTTGCGTCATCATCATTCTCCAGGCAGTCGAGCATGGCTCGACGCTACATGAACGAAACAGGCGTTACGCGTCGCGCGCCTTCAGCCAGCCATCGATCGTGGCCGGCACTTCGCGCTGCGCGCGGCCGGACACGTAGATACCAATGTGGCCGCCGCGGAAACTGGACTCAGTGTAGTCGTCCGTGCCCAAGCGCCCACGCATCGCGCGCGAGGCATCCGGCGGCACCAGATGGTCCTGCTCGGCGTAGATGTTCAGCACCGGCAGGGTCACCTGCGACAGATCCACCGCCTCCTCGCCGATCCGCACCGTGCCCTTCACCAACCCATTGCCTTGGTAGAACTGCTTGATGAAGTCACGGAACGCTTCGCCGGCCAGGTCCGGCGAGTCGAAGATCCACTTCTCCATGCGCAGGAAATCCTCCAGCGCCGCCTTGTCATCAAGGATGTCGAGCAGGCCGACGTACTTCTGCACGTTCAGGCGGAATGGCTTGAGCATCAGGTAGCTGGCATTCATCAGGTCGGCCGGGATGTTGCCCAGCGTGTCCACCAGCAGGTCCACGTCCACCTGCCGCGCCCAGTGCGAGAGCATGTTGTCGGCGGTCTGGAAATCAACCGGCGTGACCATGGTGATCAGCTTGCCCAGTTTCTGCCGGCGCAGCGCGGCATAGCACAGCGCGAACACCCCCCCCTGGCAGATGCCCAGCAGGTCCACCGGGCCACCGCTGCGCGCGCGCAGCGCATCCACCGCGCCATCGATGTAGCGCAGCAGGTAGTCCTCCAGGGTCTGGAAGCGCTCGGAGCGGTCCGGGTAGCCCCAGTCCAGCACATAGACGTCCTGGCCCAGCGCCAGCAGCTTCTGTACCAGCGAGCGGTCGGCCTGCAGGTCCACCATGTACGGCCGGTTGACCAGCGCATAGACAATCAGCAGTGGCGTGCGCCGAGTCGGTGCCTGCTCGCCGACAAAGCGGTACAGCACCACCTTGCCGTCGCGCCAGACTTCCTCGCGGGCGGTCACGCCATAGTCCACGTCTTCCACCTGCGGCAGCAGCTTCAACCCTTCCATCAGCTTGCGCTGCATGGCCAGGGTTTCCTGCATCAGGTCATCGGCGTTGAAGCCCAGCGGTCCCTTCATCGGTCACGCGCCCGTGCGGTGGTGCCGCCAGCAGGCTTCTTTGCAGGCGACTTCTTCGCGGCTGCCTTCTTCGCCGGCGCGGCCTTCTTCGCGGCTTTGCGCGCGGCCGGCTTCACCTTCGCCGGTGCCGGCTGCGACACCGGATCCACCGCGGCGGTGCCCGCCAGCACCGCCACCTGGGCCTGCAGGCGGCGCAGGCTGCGCTCCAGCTCGGCGATGCGGCGGTGGGCGGCGTCCATCTCGCTGCGGGTCGGCAGGCCGATCCGTTCACTCATCTGTTCCACCTCGCGCTGCAGGCCGGCGCGCAGGCGCATCTGTGCGTTGCCCAGCGCGGCGTAAACCTGCTGGAACGGCTCGGACATCGCGACCTTGGCGTAGGCTTCCTCGGCCACTTCAATCCACAGGTCGAACATCGCGCGGGCACTGGTCAGCTGGCTGCCCGGTTGTTCGTGCTCGGCCAGGCGCTGCTCGAACAACGCGAAGGCTTCGTCCAGCGCCTGCTTGATCTGCTCGACGTAGGCACGCGAATGCTGCTGGTAGTCCTCCTGCGCACGCAGCAGGGCCTGCCAGCGCGCCTGGTGTTCGCGGCCGGGCCCGAACGCCGGGCTCTGCAGCCACGGGCCGGCCTGCAGCTGGAACTGCTGCAGCCACGCGGCGAATTCGGGTACGGCGGCGCCGGCCTGGGTGCTGCCACGGGCGCCCTGCAGCATCCACTGCAGCATGCCGTCGCCCTGCCCCTGCACCGCCTCGCGCCAGGCCTGGGCCACATCAGCGCTGCTGGCGTCGCGGCCGGCGAAGCGCGCCGCGACWTCCTGCATGGTGCCGTACCAGCTGCCGGCCTGTTCGCGGAACCGGCGCACGGCATCTTCCGGCGCGCCCTGCCCCTGTTCGGGCAGCAGCTGGCCCCACCAGTCGAACAGCCGCTTCCAGCTGCCGGGGTCGTCGCCAGCCGGCGCGCCGGGCGTGCTCGCATGGCGCAGGGCATCGCCCCAGGCACCGAAGTACTGCCGGGCAAGGGTCTCGAAATCGCTGCTGCCGGCGTCGTGGGCCGAGCTGGTCATCGCAGGCCTCCGCAGGGCTGGCTCATGGCTTGGGAATGCGCAGGGTCTTGCTGATCATCAGCGACCCGGACAGGGCGAACAGCAGCACCATCGGGTGCAGCTGCCAAGGCCCGATCTGCCACTGGCCAAACCAGAGGTCCTGGCCGATGGCATCGGTACCGGCGGCGATCGCCAGCACGATCACCAGCACCAGGCTGGTCGGGATCGGAGTGCCCTCGAAATACGTGACCTTGCCCTCGTCACCGGACAGCGCCTCGGCGGTGACGTTGTAGCGCGCCAGGCGGCTGACGCCGCAGCAGACGAAGTAGCTCAGCACCAGCCAGTCCCAGCCGCCCTGCATGCCGCACGCATAGGCCAGCGCCGCCGGCGCCACGCCGAAGGAGATCACGTCCGACAGCGAGTCCAGCTCGCGCCCCAGGGTGGAGCTGGATTTGCGCCAGCGCGCGATGCGCCCGTCAAGGGCGTCGAAAATGAAGGCCAGCGGGATCAGCGCCATGCCGAACAGCAGGTAGCCGCGCTCGCCGTCCTGCAGGAAACGCATCGCGGCGAACACCGCACCGGTGCCGCAGAAAGCATTGGCCAGGGTGAACCAGTCGGCCAGCTGGAATTCGCGCAGCATCGAGAAGTGACGTTTCATGGGGTCTCACGGAGCATCAAGGCCCACAGGTTACCGCGAGCACCGCCATGGGTGACAGCGCCCGCCAGGCCGATTCTTCACCATGCCCTCACCCATCCTCACCAGCGGTGAATTTTTCGCCACCCATCTTGACAGCCTAGGGGGGTGGCGCCTGTCGCGGCTTATCCACAAAGTTGCCCACGCGTAATCCACACCCCCTGTGGACAACCAGATCTCACCGACTGCGACGCTGGACATTTCCTCATCACCCTGCAGCGGGGTTTCCCTACTTCCCAAGCCGCAAGGTCAGCGCTATGGTCACCGGCGGACCCGCCGCCGCCACGTCCGAATCTCTTCGATGGACGACGACGATGCTGGATGCTTCCACCCTGGCCGCTCAGCTGCGGCAGCCCCATGGCGACGCCGCGCTGGCGGTGGCCGACTCGATGAACCGCAGCAACTGCGCCCTGAACCTGGCCGCGATCGGGCTGCTGGCGGTGGCGGCCGGCGAACGCATCCTGGAGATCGGCCCCGGCAATGCGGCCTTCGCGCCACAGCTGTTGCAGGCGCCGGGCAGCCAGTATCTGGGCGTTGAGTTGTCCGCCGCCATGGTCGAGGCCGGCAACCAGCGACTGGCCAGTGCCGGCCTGGGCGACCGGGCGGCGATGCGGCTTGGCGATGCCCATGCGCTGCCGGTGAGCGAGGCATCCGTGGATGCCGCACTGGCGGTCAACACCCTGTACTTCTGGCCCAACCTTGCTCCGGTGCTGGATGAGCTGGCGCGGGTGCTGCGCCGGGGCGGCCGCCTGTGCCTGGCCTTTGGCGATGCCGCCTTCATGCGCAGCCTGCCGTTCGCCGCCGACTTCCAGCTGCATGAACTGGACGCGGTGGAGCTGGCCCTGCGGGTATCCGGCTTCCGCGTCTCGGCCTGGCGCAGCCACCGCGAAACCGCGAGCGGCAATGACGGCCAGACCCGCGACAAGCACTTCCATCTGCTGCTGGCACAGCGGCACTGAAGTGGTAGAGCCGGCCGCTGGCCGGCKGCCCCGGCCGC
>NZ_RAVT01000011.1 GCF_013464915.1 Stenotrophomonas maltophilia | reverse complement strand
TGGCGGAGCGGACGGGACTCGAACCCGCGACCTCCGGCGTGACAGGCCAGCATTCTAACCAGCTGAACTACCGCTCCACACTCAAACTTTTACCGCGGTGCTGTGGTGGGTGCTGAGGGTTTCGAACCCCCGACCCTCTCCGTGTAAAGGAGACGCTCTACCGCTGAGCTAAGCACCCCAGCGAGCCGCTTAGTTTACAGCATCCTTCAGGGCCTTACCAGCCTTGAACGACGGATTCTTCGAAGCAGCGATCTTGATGGTGTCGCCGGTCTTCGGGTTGCGGCCGGTGCGGGCAGCACGGTCGCGGACCTGGAAGGTACCGAAGCCAACCAGGGTGACCGCATCGCCGTCCTTCAGCGCCTTGGTGACGGCAGCAACGACGGCATCGACAGCGCGGCTGGACTCGGCCTTGGTCAGGTCGGCGGCTTCAGCAACGGCATCGATCAATTCGGTCTTGTTCATTCTCTACAACTCCTTTGGCGGTGGGTTCCGCTTATTCGACAGGGAAGCAACCGCATGCCTTCTGCATGCGGCCGCCATGTGGAAACGGTTCGCCGATTCAGTCATCGCTGACAGCGATCACTCATTCGCGAGTGCTGCTTTTATACCAGTGGCCCTACCCCCACGCAAGCTGGAAAGCCAGCAACGACGCGGGTTTCGGGCCATTGGACAGCGCGCGTCAATGCTTGACGCGCGCGCTTCCACTCGGTTTGGCCTTGCTGCGCACCGTGACACGCTGCGCACTCTTGCGCGCCTTCTTCGGTGCCAACGGACGCTCCAGCGCCAGGTCCAGGACTTCTTCGATGTACTTCACCGGCACGATCTTCAGATCGCGGGTGACGTTGGCCGGGATGTCGGCCAGGTCCTTGCGGTTCTCTTCCGGGATGATCACCGTGCGGATGCCGCCACGCAGTGCGGCCAGCAGCTTCTCCTTCAGGCCACCGATCGCGGTGACGCGGCCACGCAGGGTGATCTCGCCGGTCATCGCCACATCGGCACGCACCGGCACCTTGGTCAGCATCGACACCAGCGAGGTCACCATCGCCGCGCCCGCGCTCGGGCCATCCTTCGGCGTGGCACCATCGGGCACGTGCAGGTGCACGTCGTGCTTCTGCAGGAAGTCGCTGTCGATGCCGAAGCCGACCGCGCGCGAACGCACCACCGACAGCGCCGCCGACGCCGATTCCTTCATCACGTTGCCGAGCTGGCCGGTCAGGATCAGCTGGCCCTTGCCCGGCACCAGCGTCGATTCGATCTGCAGAAGATCGCCGCCGACCTCGGTCCAGGCCAGGCCGGTGACCAGGCCGATCTCGTTCTCTTCCTCGGCACGGCCGAAGTCGAAGCGACGCACGCCCAGGTACTTGTCCAGGTTCTTGCTGGACACGCTCACCAGCGCCTTCTTCTTCGCACCCTTCTTCGCCTTCGCCGCCGGCTGCGGGCCGGCCAGCGCGATCTCCTTCACCACCTTGCGGCAGATCTTGGCGATCTCGCGTTCCAGGTTGCGCACGCCCGATTCGCGCGTGTAGTAGCGCACGATGTCCTGGATGGCATCGCTGCCGATCTCCAGTTCTTCCGGCTGCAGGCCGTTGGCCTTGATCTGCTTGGGCACCAGGTAGCGGGTAGCGATGTTGAGCTTCTCATCCTCGGTGTAGCCGGGGATGCGGATCACTTCCATGCGGTCCAGCAGCGGGCCCGGAATGTTGAGCGAGTTCGAGGTGGCCACGAACATCACTTCGGACAGGTCCAGGTCCACTTCCAGGTAGTGGTCGTTGAACGCGTTGTTCTGCTCCGGATCGAGCACTTCCAGCAGCGCCGAAGACGGGTCGCCACGGAAGTCCATCGACATCTTGTCGATCTCGTCGAGCACGAACAGCGGGTTCTTGCTGCCGACCTTGTTGAGGTTCTGCACGATGCGGCCCGGCATTGAACCGACGTAGGTGCGACGGTGGCCACGGATCTCGGCCTCGTCGCGCACGCCGCCCAGCGACATGCGCACGAACTTGCGGTTGGTGGCCTTGGCGATGGACTGGCCCAGCGAGGTCTTGCCCACGCCCGGCGGCCCGACCAGGCACAGGATCGGGCCCTTCATCTGCTTCACCCGCGACTGCACCGCCAGGTATTCAAGGATGCGTTCCTTGACCTTCTCCAGACCGTAGTGATCGGCGTCCAGGGTGTCCTGCGCAGCCTTCAGGTCCTTGCGCACCTTGCTGCGCTTCTTCCACGGCACGCCCAGCAGCCACTCCAGGTAGTTGCGCACCACCGCCGCTTCGGCGGACATCGGCGACATCTGCTTGAGCTTGTTCAGTTCGTTGCGCGCCTTGGCTTCAACGGCCTTCGGCATGCCGGCTTCGGCGATCTTGCGGGCCAGTTCTTCCAGCTCGCCCGGCGCGTCGTCCAGGTCACCCAGTTCTTTCTGGATGGCCTTCATCTGTTCGTTGAGGTAGTACTCGCGCTGGCTCTTCTCCATCTGCGACTTCACGCGGCCGCGGATGCGCTTCTCCATCTGCTGCACGTCGATCTCGCCATCGACCAGGCCGACCAGCATTTCCAGGCGGTCGCCCACGGCCAGCGTTTCCAGCAGGCGCTGCTTGTCGGCCAGGCGCACGCTGATGTGCGCGGCGATGGTGTCGGCCAGGCGCGCCGGCTCGTCGATGCCCGACAGCGTCTGCAGCAGTTCCGGCGGCAGCTTGCGGTTGGTCTTGACGTACTGCTCGAACAGCGACATCAGCGAGCGGGCGATCGCCTCGACTTCGCGCGCTTCGCGCTCATCGGTGGCGTCGATCTCCACGGCCTGGCCGTGCAGCGAGCCGTTGCGCTCGTCGACGTGGGTGACCTGCACGCGCGACAGGCCTTCGACCAGCACCTTGATGGTGCCGTCGGGCAGCTTCAGCAGCTGCAGCACCTGCGCCAGCGTACCGACCTGGTAGAGGTCGGCCGCATGCGGGTCGTCGGTCTCGGCCGACTTCTGCGCCAGCAGCAGGATGCGCTTGTCCGATTCCATTGCCTGTTCGAGCGCGTGCATGGACTTGTCACGGCCGACGAACAGCGGGATGACCATGTGCGGGAACACCACTACGTCGCGCAGCGGCAGGACCGGCAGGTCGAGGGTTTCACTTGGGGAACGGGCCATGGGGGCTCCAGGGAAGGGGAAAACCGCCTCCGGGAGGGCATCTTCCGGAGACAAAAAAAGCCGATGGCCCCGTTATGGGGCCATCGGCTTTCAGATGCAAGGCATTCCTTGAAAATCCTTTCCAATCAACAACCTGGAAGGATCACTCGGCGCCTGCGGCCTTCTGTTCAGGGGCCGCCGGGGTCTGGTAGATCAGGTACGGCTCGGACTTGTGCTCGATCACCGACTCGTCCACCACCACCTTGCTCACGTTTTCCTGCGACGGCAGGTCGTACATGGTGTCCAGCAGGACCGATTCGACGATGGTGCGCAAGCCACGGGCGCCGGTCTTGCGCTTGAGCGCCTTCCTGGCGATGGCCGACAACGCGTCCGGGCGGAACTCCAGCTCGACGTTCTCCATCTCGAACAGCTTCTTGAACTGCTTGGTGATGGCGTTCTTCGGCTCGGTCAGGATCTTGATCAGGGCCGGCTCGTCCAGCTCCTCCAGGGTCGCCACCACCGGCAGGCGGCCGACGAACTCGGGGATCAGGCCGAACTTGATCAGGTCTTCCGGCTCGACTTCGGCCAGCACCTTGCCCACTTCCTGCTTGCGCTCGCTGCTCTTGACCTTGGCGCCGAAGCCGATGCTGCCGACGTCGGTGGAACGGGCCTGGATCACCTTGTCCAGCCCGGCGAACGCGCCGCCGCAGATGAACAGGATGTTCTTGGTGTCCACCTGCAGGAATTCCTGCTGCGGATGCTTGCGGCCGCCCTGCGGCGGAACGCTGGCCACGGTGCCTTCGATCAGCTTCAGCAGGGCCTGCTGCACGCCTTCGCCGGACACATCGCGGGTGATCGACGGGTTCTCGCTCTTGCGCGAGATCTTGTCGATTTCATCGATGTAGACGATGCCCTGCTGCGCCTTCTCGACGTCGTAGTCGCACTTCTGCAGCAGCTTCTGGATGATGTTCTCCACGTCCTCGCCCACGTAACCGGCTTCGGTCAGCGTGGTGGCGTCGGCCATGGTGAACGGCACGTTGAGCAGGCGGGCCAGGGTCTCGGCCAGCAGGGTCTTGCCCGAACCGGTCGGGCCGACCAGCAGGATGTTCGACTTCGCCAGTTCGACGTCGTCGTTCTTCTGCCGGCTCTCGATGCGCTTGTAGTGGTTGTACACGGCCACGGCCAGGGTGCGCTTGGCGCGGTTCTGGCCGATCACGTACTGGTCGAGCACCTCGAGGATCTCGCGCGGCTTCGGCAGCGAACTGCGCGCCGACTGCGCCTTTTCCTCAAGCTCCTCGCGGATGATGTCGTTGCACAGCTCCACGCATTCATCACAGATGAACACGCTCGGACCCGCAATCAGCTTGCGCACTTCATGCTGGCTCTTGCCGCAGAAAGAGCAGTAGAGGATCTTGCCGGTGTCCGTGGAACGACCTTGGCGGTCTTCGCTCATGCTTCGCTTACCCAGTTACCCCACCCGCTGAACGGGGGTTCGATTCGAGAATAGCACAGGGCCGAGGGGACACCAGTCCCGCCCGACCCTGCAGGAACGGGGCCTCCATGGCCCCGTGAAGGCCGGTCAGCCGGCCTGGATCGACTCATCCGGACGACGCTCCAGGACCTGGTCGACCAGACCGTAGGCCTGCGCCTCGAAGGCGCTCTTGAAGTTGTCGCGCTCGGTGTCGCGGGCGATCGTCTCCAGCGACTGACCGGTGTGCTTGGCCAGCACCTCGTTCAGGCGCGAACGCAGGGTCAGGATCTCACGCGCATGGATGTCGATGTCGGTGGCCTGGCCCTGGTAGCCGCCCAGCGGCTGATGGATCATCACGCGCGAGTTCGGCAGCGCATAGCGCTTGCCGGCCTCGCCCGCGGCCAGCAGCAGGGCGCCCATCGAGGCGGCCTGGCCGATGCAGGTGGTGCTCACATTCGGCTTGATGTACTGCATGGTGTCGTAGATCGCCATGCCGGCGGTGACCACGCCACCCGGCGAGTTGATGTAGATGTTGATGTCCTTTTCCGGGTTTTCCGATTCCAGGAACAGCAACTGCGCCACCACCACGTTGGCCATGTGATCGTCGATCGGGCCCACGAGGAAGATCAGGCGCTCCTTCAACAGGCGCGAATAGATGTCGTAGGCACGCTCGCCGCGGCTGGTCTGCTCGACCACCATCGGAACCAGGTTCAGGGCTTTGGTTCGGTTGTCCATTACGTGAGGTACCTATCTTGGGGGGCAACAACCCCGCGCCGGCAAAGGCGCGGGGCATCCGGTGATCCGCCCGGGCTTACTGGCGGATCGCGTCCTGGAACGACAGCTTCTCTTCGGTGTGCTGGGCACGCTCGGCGATCCAGTCGATCACCTGCTCTTCCATCACACGGTTCTGCAGGCCAGACATCAGCTGGGGATCGTTGCGGTACATCTCAATGACCTGCTCCGGCTCTTCGTAGGTCGAAGCGATCAGACGCATCGTTTCGTTCAGGCGCTTGGCTTCCAGGCGCAGGTCGTTGATGCGGGCCACTTCACCGACCAGCAGGCCGACCAGCACGCGCTTGGCGGCGGCGTCCTTGAAGCCTTCGTGGGCATCGGCCGGGATCTCGCCGACGTTCTGGCCGTTGCGGCGGATCTGCTCGACCTGCTGGGCCAGCATGGCGCGGGCTTCGTTCTCGACCAGGCGCGGCGGCATTTCCACCGAGGCGTAGGCGGCGATCAGCTGCTCGCCGACTTCGCGGCGCAGGCGGTTCATCAGGGCGCCCTTCAGCTCGCGCTCCAGGTTGGCGCGGATGTCGCTGCGGAACTGCTCCACATCGCCGCCCTTCACGCCGAAGCTCTTGATGAAGGCTTCGTCGACCGCCGGCACGACCGGCTCGGACACTTCGGCAACCTTGACGGTGACCTGCACGGTCTTGCCGGCCAGCACCGGCACGCGCCAGTCAGCCGGGAATTCGACGTCCAGGGTCTTCTCTTCGCCCTTGGCCAGGCCGACCAGGCCCTTTTCGATGGTTTCGAACATCATGCCCTGGCCAAGCACGATCGAACCCTTCTCGGTGCCCTCGGCCGGCAGGCGCTCTTCACCGGCCTGCGACCAGGTTTCCACCGCGACCAGGTCACCGTCCTGCGCGCCACGGCTGACCGGGGCCCAGGTGCGACGCTGGTTCTGCAGGTTCTCGATCATCTGGTCGATGTCGGCGTCGGTGATTTCGGCGCTGTGGCGCACGACGGTCAGCTTGCTGACGTCGATGTCGCCGAAGTCCGGCACCACTTCCACGGTGGCCACGAAGGAGAACTCACCCTCGTCGCCCTTGTCGATGCGCGGGCTGCCGACGATGCGCAGGTCGTGCTCGCGCACGGCGGCGTCGAAGGTTTCGCGCAGCAGGCCGTCCAGCGCCTCGCCACGGACCTGCGCGCCGAAGCGCTGCTCGATCACCTTGGCCGGCACCTTGCCCGGGCGGAAGCCCTTGATGCGGGTGGTACGGGCGATTTCGCCCAGGCGGCCGACGATGTGGCTCTGCAGACGCTCTTCCGGCAGCGAGAAGCTCAGGCGGCGTTCCAGGTTGCCGGTGGATTCGATCGAAGCTTGCATGTTGACTCCTGCCACCGGTGGCCCAGGCCCCCGGCTCGATGATTGGGATGAAACGGTTGTAAGGACACGACGTCTGGGACGCGCCTGCTTGCCGCAGCCCTTTAGTTTCGCCCAATTCGGCCTGCACTGCCAGCGCGTGCCGGTCAAGGGGGCGCAGATGGCCCGATCAGGGCGGGGACAGGCCGGCACTGGTGCGAAAGGGGGGACTCGAACCCCCACGCCTTGCGGCACTGGAACCTAAATCCAGGGCGTCTACCAATTCCGCCACTTTCGCGTGGCCGGCACAGGCGTTCATTGTCGCAGGCGATGCAGGGAAGCGAAAGGCCTGCACAAAGCTGAACATGAAAACTCGTGCACAACCAGCGCTTCAGGACCACTCCGGCGGGTGTGCGTCCCTCCGCGACCGCGGTGGTTCGGTGCTGCAGCCAGCCCGGGACGGCGCCGCATCGCCCCCCTGACCAGCCGCAGAATCCACCATGCGGATTCCGCTGATTTCAGTAGTGCTTCAGTTGATCCACGCCATGCGTGGATGAAGGCCGGGGCGACGCACAGGCAAGAAAAAAGCCACTTGGCGAACCAAGTGGCTTTCGTCTGGTGGGCTGTCAAGGATTCGAACCTTGGACCTATTGATTAAGAGTCAACTGCTCTACCAACTGAGCTAACAGCCCGAAATCGGGGCGCGAATTATGACCTGATCCGCTCGGTGGGTGCAAGCACTTTTTTCAACATCGTTGAAACCAGCACTGCTTCCCGCTGCCGCTGCAGAACACCGCCAGGCGGAATTCTTCAGCGCGTGATCCATCGAAACGATGGGGTCACACTTATAAGAAAAAAGCCACCTGGCATACCAGGTGGCTTCCGTCTTGGTGGGCCGTCAAGGATTCGAACCTTGGACCTATTGATTAAGAGTCAACTGCTCTACCAACTGAGCTAACGGCCCGTGAAACTCAGACGCACATTGTAGCGTGCATTCTGTTTATTGCAATACCGTTTCGGCTGCGCCGATGCGGTTGAATCAGTGGGGTGGCTGAGGGGATTCGAACCCCCGACCACCGGAATCACAATCTGATTCCGCTGATCTTGAACCCCAGCAAGTGCAAGCACTTACGAGACGCACATCGTAACAGGTGACATCACGGGTGACAACTAGGTGACGCCTAGTGCCGTCACAGGTGACGCGAGGTGACGCCGAATAAAGTGGTCATCTTCGGCGGACCTCTCCTAGGACAACCATTCAGAACTACTCATTGCTGTTCACCACCGAGGACTACTACAGTTCCACATAGGTCCACCCAGGACCAACAACCGAACCACTCAGGACCGTACCGGGCAGCCCCCGGTGCGGTCCTCCCGTTTTGACTTTTGCATCCCCCGAGGGCAAACGATGACGACTTGGCAAGAGAACGACCTGCACGCCGCCCAGCTCGAACTGGAGAAGGAAAGCACCAGCCTGGGCATTGCCCGCTACGAGAAGATCAGGGAGCAGCGCCAGGAGGCCGAGACCGGCCCCGGCCGCAAGCTGGTCATGGAGAGCATCGACGCCACCGCCGCCGCGATCATGGCGTTCGTGGCCGAAGCCGACACCGGCAAGCCGGGCAAGCGCCACGCCGCCCTCAAGTTCATCCGCCACCTGAACCCCCACGCCCTCGCCTATCTGACCAGCTTCACCTGCGTCAACGCGCTGGTCGCCGATCACCGCAAGGCGGTGTCCGTGGCGATCACCCTGGGCCACGAGGTAGCCAACGAGATCAACTTCTCCCTGCTCCGCGAGAAGCACCCCGGCCTGTACCGGGTGGTCCAGGAGCAGCTCAAGAAGTCCACCTCGGCCCGGCACTCCACCGCCGTCATGCGGCACGTCATCGCCGACGCCGAGTTCGCCCCCGAGGACGACAAGCGCCTCTACCTGTCCGACAAGGACGCGCTGCTGGTGGGCATGAAGCTCATCGAGCTGTTCGTCGAGGCGACCGGGCTGGTCGAGCTGGTCACCGTGGCCGAGCGTGGCAAGCGCCACCTGCTCATCGCCGGGAATCAGAAGGTGCTCGACTGGCTGACCAAGGCCCACGACAGCGCCGCCCTGTACCAGCCGGTGCTGATGCCGATGGTCGTCCCGCCCCGTCCGTGGACCACGCCCCGCGACGGCGGCTACCTGACCGACATCGGCGGCCGGGCTGACCTCGTGCGTACCCGCAACCGCGCCTACAAGCGCGAGCTGGCGCTGGTCGATATGCCCAACGTCTACCAGGCCCTCAACGCCATCCAGGCAACCGCCTGGAAGGTGAACGTGCCCGTCCTGGAGGTCATGCGCGAGCTGTGGAACGCAGGCGGCGGTGTCGCCGGGCTGCCGGAGCGCGAGCTGATGGACCTGCCGAGCCGCCCTGCCCTGCTGGAGACCGACCCGGACTACTTCAAGGAGCACCACGCCGACGAGTTCAAGGAATGGAAGCGCGACCGCGCCAAGGTCTACGAGGCCAACGCGCGCAGCGTGTCCACCCGCCTCGCCGCCGCGCAGAAGATCGCCCTTGCGGAGAAGTTCGCCGAGTACCCCGCGATCTACTTCCCGCACAACCTCGACTTCCGCGGCCGGTGCTACCCCCTGCCCCCGACGCTGACCCCGCAGGGTGATGATGCGGCCAAGGGCCTGCTGACGTTCGCCCAAGGCGTGCCGCTCGGCGAGGACGGTGCCTACTGGCTCGCCATCCACGTCGCCAACTGCTTCGGCGTGGACAAGGTGTCGTTCGAGGAGCGCGTGGCCTGGGTGCGCGAGCACGAGGAGCAGATTCTCGACAGCGCCCTCGATCCGCTGGACGGCCAACGCTTCTGGATGGACGCCGACAGCCCGTTCTGCGCGCTGGCCGCGTGCTTCGAGTGGCTCGGCTACAGCCTCAACGGCCGCGATCACGTCTCCCATCTGCCCATCGCGCTCGACGGCTCCTGCAACGGCCTCCAGAACTTCTCGGCCATGCTCCGCGACTCCGTGGGCGGCGCAGCCACCAACCTGATCCCGCAGCCGAAGCCCGCCGACATCTATTCGCGCGTGAAGGACGTGGCCCAGGAGAAGCTGCGCGCCCGTGCCGAGAGCGGCGACCCGCTGGCGATCAAGCTGGACGGCCAGCTCACCCGTGACATCGTGAAGCAGCCGGTGATGACGCTGCCCTACGGCGTCACGAAGTCGGGCATGCGCGCCCAGGTGCTCTCCAAGTTCAAGAAGCTGGGCATGGAGGACGATTGGGAGACCGCCGAGTACCTGGCGACCCTGCTGTGGGAGTGCATTGGCGAGGTGGTGATCGCAGCCCGCGCGGCGATGGACTGGCTGCGTGACGCCTCCAAGGTCGCCTCGTCGGCCGACCTGCCGGTGAGCTGGACGACCCCTGCCGGCTTCCCGGTCCTCCAGGAGTACCGCGAGGAGGAAGGCGTCCGCATCCGGCCGCACGTCGGAGGCCGCGAGGTGAATTTAGTGGTCAACATCGGCGGTACTAAGCTCGACCGTCGCAGGCAGACCCTCGGGATCAGCCCGAACTTCGTCCACTCCTGCGACGCCAGCCACATGATGCTGACCACCTGCCTCGCGGCAGAGAACGGCATCGAGTCGTTCGCAATGATCCACGACTCCTACGGTACGCACGCAGGCCAGGCAGCAATCCTCGCCGCCGCACTCCGACAGGCGTTCGTCGATCAGTACAGCGGCGACGTACTGGCCGACTTCCGACAGCAACTCGTCGAGCAGCTCCCGCCAGAAGCGGCAGAGAAACTCCCACCCCTCCCGCCGCATGGCGACCTGGACCTCAGCCTGGTGCTGGAGTCGCGCTATTTCTTTGCCTAGTCCATCCCCCTTTGGCAATTGATACCCCAAACGAGAACATCCACATGAGCATCAACTACCAGCACGCACTGAACACCTACGTTGCTCAGGACCACTTCGGTGTGGTCCTCGGCATCTACAACCCGGCCGAACACGGCACGGTCGAGGAGTTCAAGCACCGCATGACGGAGCTGCACGCAGGTGCGTGATCGCGTCATCGACGGACTGCACTCACGTTCTGCCGAGAGCGCCGCACGCGGCGCTTTCGTCGTGATCGACAGCGTGCAGTCCCTCGGCCACCCGGCCGATCAGGTGATCGGCTTGGCGTGTGCCTTCAAGAACTTCTGCGAAGTGCTCAGCCTCGATCCGATGGAAGTGCTGCGGGTCGTCTCGCGCATGGAGCAGGACTGCCGCTACCGGCAGGTCAACACCCTCAACGCCGTGCGCCGCTACGCGGAGCGCGAGCTGAAACCGCACTACCCGTGATGCGTGACCCGATCACCGACGCCTTCATCGACGAGGCGCTCATCGGCTTCGACATCGACGAAGCCTTCGGCATTTCCGCCGACACCCCGCTGACCGCCGCCGCTGACCTGTGGCGCGCGGGCATCTATCTCCCGACCAACTACGAGACCGACAACTGATGGCAACCAAGAAGCGCGAACGATTCGTCTCCCCCAAGGGCACCGCAGTGTGGCCGCGCCTGAACGAACCGGACACCAAGTTCAAGCCGGAAGGCGAATACACCGTGAGCCTGGCGTTCGACCCGAACGACAAGGACTTCAAGGCGCTGGCGAAGAAGCTGGAAACCCGGCGCGACGAGCTGTTCCAGGAGTTCCTGAGCGAGAACCCGAAGAAGAAGAAGGGTGCCGAAGTGGCCCCGGTGTTCACCGAAGAAACCGACGAGAACGGCGATGACACCGGCCGCGTGCTGGTGAAGTTCAAGATGAAGGCCAGCGGCGTCAGCAAGCGCACCGGCAAGAAGTTCACCATGCGCCCGGACATCTTCGACGCCCGCGGCAAGAAGATCGACAACCCGCCGCAGATCGGCGGCGGCAGCGAACTCAAGGTCTCCTACGAGATCGGCGGCTCGTTCGTCGAATCGGCCAAGAAGTTCTACCTGACCTGCTACATGGTCGCCGTCCAGGTGATCGAGCTGGTCGAGTTCGGCCAGCGCAACGCCAAGGACTACGGCTTCGGCGAGGAGGACGGCTACGAGGCCGCCGACAGCGCGCCGTTCAGCGACAGCGATGACGACTCGGACGACGACAGCGACTCCGACGACGAGGGCGATGACGGCGACTACTGATCCGCTGTCGGTCATCGTGGACACCGCGAGGGGGGCCGAGCATTTGGCCTCCCTCACGTTCCCGTTTGACCCGGTGCCCGCCTCGCGCCCGAAGGTTTCGCGCTGGGGCGTCTACTACGGCAAGACCTACAAGACCTGGAAGGAAGCCGCAGAGAAGCATCTGCCAGCCGGTGACCTGGACCTGTCGCCGACCGATCCGGTTTTAGTGGTCATCATCGCGGTATGCAAACGCGCCAAGACCTCGAAGGCCGCGTTTCCCAAGGGCGACGTGGACAACCTCGCCAAGGGGCCGATGGACGTTGTGACCAAAGCCACCGGCTATTGGGCCGACGACAAGCAAGTCATGTGGCTGCTCTCCGGTAAGCGCTGGGCGCAGCCGGACGAAGAACCACGCACCGAAGTCCACCTCTACAAACTCTAAGTGCGCCTCAAACCTCTGGAATCGGTAGAGGCGCTGTTCGTCCTCGCCAGCATGACCCGCCCCGAGCAGGTCACGACCGGCGAAGAACTCGCACGCCTGCACCGCTCGCAGGGCTACTCGAAGATCGCCGTCCACTTCGTCATCGAACGTGACGGCTCGATCTACGACGGTCGCCCGCTGAATCAGCCCGGCGCTCTCGCCGGTAAGCACAACCAATCCGCATACCAAGTCTGCCTCCTGGGCGGCGTCAACGACGCCATGCAGCCCGAGGACAACTTCACCGAAGCCCAACACGCCGCGCTGCGACGCCTGCTCGCCGCCTACGGCAAGCCCGTCGTGTGGGCACCTGACTTCCCTCGATAGGAGAACCCAACGTGAAACCGCTGCCCCCGCAAACCCAGGTCGTCCTGGATCACCTGCGTCGCCACTCGCACCTGACCTCGTGGCAGGCCGAAGGCGTCTACCGCATCCGCCGCCTTGCCTCGCGCGTCGATGAGCTGCGCGCTGCTGGCTTCGAGATCGAAACGCAGACCTGCGAGGACGCCTCGGGGCAGCGGTACACGCGCTATCGCCTGTCGCGCCGTCAGCGCCGCAGCAAGGCTCCGCTCCTGGAAGCGCGCCGCGCTCCGAAGCAGTACCGCGTCGATGCGCTGCTCCAGCTGTATCGCAACTACTGCACCGACGAGCTGGGCCTCGACGCCAACGATGCGACCGAAGAAGTCGCCGCATTCACCAAGTTCCTGCTGGAGAAGAACGCATGACCAACACTGCCACCACCGTCATTCCGTCCGCGATGCGCCTGGCTTTCGAGCGCGCATGGGCGAGCGCCGACAAGCCCTTCCGCGGCCTGGGCCGCACCGTCAAGGGTGCGCTGAATCGTCGCCTCGGCATTTCCTACCGCAAGCGCATGTGGTCCGTGGAGCGTGCAAAGCGCTGACTCCGAATACCTCCACAAAGAGCCGTGCCCGAACTGCGGCAGCAAGGACAACCTTGCGCGCTACAGCGACGGGCACGGCTACTGCTTCGGCTGCGGTCACTACGAGCCAGCCGAAGGCGAGGAGGTCTCTCAACCCACCAGCAGGAAAACCATGAGCGACTTTGCGAAGGGTGAACCGCAAGCCCTGGCGAAGCGCGGTATCACTGAGGAAGCATGCCGTAAGTACGGCTACTGGATCGGCAAGGACAAGCACGGCAAGACCGTGCAGATCGCCAACTACAAGCGCGATGGCGGCATCGTCGCGCAGAAGCTCCGCTACCCCGACAAGAAGTTCTCGTTCATCGGCGACTCGAAGGCGTGCGGGCTGTTCGGCCAGCACCTCTACGAACCGGGGCGACGCCTCGTCATCACCGAAGGCGAGATCGACGCGCTCTCCGTGGCGCAGGCACTCGGCCTCCGCTGGCCGGTGGTGTCCGTCCCGAACGGGGCGCAAGGCGCAGCCAAGTCCATCAAGCGCGAGCTGGAGTGGGTCAACGGCTTCGACGAGGTTGTGCTCATGTTCGATATGGACGAACCGGGCCAGGCCGCCGCGCAGGAAGTGGCGCTGCTGCTGACTCCCGGCAAGGCCAAGATCGCACAGCTCCCAGCGAAAGACCCGAACGAGCTGCTCCAGCGTGGCGACGCCGAGGCGATCACTCGCGCCATCTACGAAGCGCAGACCAAGCGCCCCGATGGCGTGGTGACGTTCGGCTCCCTCAAGGAGAAGGCACTCAAGCCGGTCTCGATGGGCATGCCCTGGCACGACCCGCGCCTCACCGCGCTGACCTACGGCAAGCGGTACGGCGAGGTCTACACCTTCGGCGCAGGCACCGGCATCGGCAAGACCGACTGGCTGATGGAGGAAGCAGCCTTCATCGCGCAGGAAACCGGCGACCGTGTTGGCCTGTTCTTCCTAGAGCAGCAGCCGGTCGAGACGGCGAAGCGCATGGCAGGCAAGGTTGCAGGCCGCCGCTTCCACGTTCCCGATGGGAGCTGGACGCAGGAGGAACTGGAAGCCGCGTTCGAGATTCTCGACAAGGGCCAGGTGTTCATCTACGACCACTTCGGCTCGTCCGAGTGGGACGTGATCGAAGCCAAGATGGCCCACATGGTCGTCGCCGAGGGCGTCAAGCACATCGTCCTCGACAACCTCACGTCGTTCGCGGCCGGTGCCGAGGACGAGCGGAAGATGCTGGAGGACACGATGGCGAAGATCGCGCAGTTCGCGCAGCGCCACCTCATCTGCATCTACCTGGTCTCGCACCTCGCCACGCCGGAAGGCAAGCCCCACGAGGAAGGCGGGCGCGTGATGCTCCGTCACTTCAAGGGCAGCCGCGCCATCGGCTTCTGGACGCACTTCGCCTTCGGCCTGGAGCGCAACACGCAGGCCGAGAACGAGGCCGAGCGCAACTGCACGACCTTCCGCGTCCTCAAGGATCGCTTCACCGGCCAGTCGAACGGCCAGGTTCTCTACTACAGCTACGACCACGCATCCGGCCGTCTGCTCAATGCAGATGCTCCGGGCGAATACGGCGACTTCGCCGACGAGTCATCCGATGTATCCACCTCCGACTACTGACGGCCGCTCGGTCGTCGGCTTCATCCCAGCTGATGCTCCGCTCTCCTTCGCTGAGAGCCTCGTTCTCCCCTACCAACTCCCGCGCTCCGACCAAGCCTGCCGTGTCATGTACGGCAAGCCAGGGCGGCGCGTGGTCATCCACATCAAAGCCGAGGAACTACCCCAATGAAAGAGATCGTCGCCATCGCAATCGACCTGCTGACCGCCCCGTTCCGCAAGGACACCGTGACCGACGTGGTGAAGGTGCTGGAGGGCCAGGTGGACAAGCTGTTCAAGATCAGCGCCGACCGCATCGCCACCGCCTCGACGCTGCGCGACAAGGCCGATGTCCTGCACTCGCAGGCCGACGAGCACGAGGAAGAAGCCGAGCGCGCACTGCGCGTCGCCGAGCGCTTCACCAACCTGATCCGCTAAGGGACCAACCATGACTGCCGAGCAACACGCTCGGTCCCTGTTCGACGTGTTGCCGGCCGAAGTCCGCCACCTGGTCATCCTGGGTGGCGGAAGCCTGCGCGCGTTCTACGACGGGACCGAAATCAAGGACATCGACTGCTTCTTCGTGTCACTTGCGAGCTACACCTACGTGGCCGCGTACCTGAGCGGCCGTAGCGACTGGACCAGCGAAGCCGCTCCGAACGGTATCCGCAACTTCCGCTCGCCCGAGGGTCACCTCGTGAGCCTGATCGGCTTCGAGTTCGGCACGCCGCACGAGCACTGCGCCCGCTTCGATCTGCGGTGCTGCGCCCATGTCGCCATCTACGAACCCAGCACCGACGAGGTGGTGGTCGTATCCCTCGAAGGCGCGGTTGCCGACGCATCGGAGAAGCTGCTGTTCGTGCTGAACAACAACGGCACCGAGCGCACCATCCGCCGCATCACGCACTACGTCGAGGACTACGGCTACACGCTGCATCCCGACCAGCCCGAGCAGGACGAACTGTTCGAGGACGACGACTTCTCCGGCCACGCGCCGCAGGGCGTCCACACGCCGCCGAAGGCCCCCGAGCCGGAGTACATCCTCCGCGCCCGCCGCCGCGTCCGCGCAATCCCCGTAACCAACCACGGCTACCCGTAAGGAGGACCGCCGTTGATCCTCGTATTCGACTGCGAGACCAATGGCCTCCTCGACGAACTTGACACGATCCACTGCATTTCCCTCCAAGAGGTAGATGAGACCGGCGCACCGCGCGGTCCCATCCTGTCCGCCAACGATCACGGCACGGGCGAAATGACAGTCCGTCAGGCCGTCGAGAGGCTCAAGAAGGCCAAGCGCGTTGTCGGCCACAACATCGCCGGATTCGACATTCCGGCTATCGCCAAGGTGTTCCCGGACTTCAAGGTCCAGGCGTACTTCGACACGCTGCTGATGTCCACGCTGGTCTACCCGGACCTCAAGGACCGCGACTTCAAGGCCCGCAAGAAGCAGGGAGCGAACCCGGTGTTGCCGGGCAAGCTGATCGGCCGTCACTCCCTCGAAGCGTGGGGCTACCGCCTCGGCCGCTGGAAAGGCGACTACGCGGCGCAGATGGCCGCACGCGGCCTCGACCCCTGGGCAGAGTGGTCTCAGGAAATGGACGACTACTGCGACCAGGACGTTGCGGTCACGCAAGCGCTGTTCGCGTTGTTGATGAGCAAGGGCCTCCCCACCGAGGCCATCGAGCTGGAGCAGGCCGTCGCGCCGATCCTCTCGCGTCAGCAGCGCTACGGCTACCTGTTCGATCAGGAGAAGGCGCGTGAGCTGGAGTGCATCCTCGTGTCCCGGCGCACTGCGCTGGAGGCCGAGCTGCGCAAGGTCATTCCGCCGTGGAAGGTGGTGAAGCGCAAGTTCGTACCGAAGCGCGACGACAAGCGCCGCGGTTACGTCAAGGGCGTGGAGGTCACGACCTACAAGGACGTGGTGTTCAACCCGGCAAGCCGCCAGCACATCGCTGACCGCTTGACTGCAATGTACGGCTGGCAGCCCCAGGAGTTCACCGAGAAGGGCCAGCCGAAGATCGACGAAGAAGTCCTGGGCGCGCTCAAGTTCCCGATCATCCCGCTCCTGCTGGAGCACTTCATCGTCAACAAGCGCCTCGGCCAGCTCGCCGAAGGCGACGAGGCGTGGCTCAAGGCCATCAAGAAGGACGGCCGCATCCACGGCAGCGTGAATCAGAACGCAGCGGTGACCGGCCGCATGACGCACTCGAAGCCGAACATCGCTCAGGTGCCGAAGGTCCAGCACTCGAAGGAGAAGGGAATCCTCAAGGGCCAGGAAGGCGGCTACGGATTCGAGTGCCGCTCGTTGTTCTGCGTCCCAACAGGGAAGCTCCAGGTCGGCGCGGACGCCTCGGGATTGGAGCTGCGCTGCCTGGCGCACTTCATGGCAAAGCACGACGGCGGCGAGTACGCCAAGGTCATCCTCGAAGGCGACATCCACTCCGTCAACCAATCGGCGGCAGGACTGCCCACCCGCGACAACGCCAAGACCTTCATCTACGCCTTCCTCTACGGGGCAGGCGACGCGAAGCTCGGCTCCATCGTGGGTAAGGGTCGCCAGGCCGGGGCGAAGCTCCGCTCGAAGTTCCTGGCCGGGCTGCCTGCGCTGGAGAAGCTGGTACGCGGGGTCAAGAAGCGCGCGGCCGAGAAGGGATACCTGATCGGTCTCGATGGCCGGAAGCTGCACATCCGCAGCGACCACGCCGCGCTCAACACCCTGCTCCAGTCGGCCGGTGCGCTGGTGATGAAGAAAGCCCTGGTGATCCTCGACGCCGACCTGCAAGCCGCAAGGTTGGTGCCGGGCGTCCACTACGAGTTCCTCGCCAACGTCCATGACGAGTGGCAGATCGAAGTGGACGAGGACAAGGCCGAGTTCGTGGGCAAGACCGCACAGGCTGCCATCCGCAAGGCTGGCGAATACTTCGGCTTCCGCTGTCCGCTCGATGGCGAGTTCAAGATCGGAAGGAATTGGGCCGAGACGCACTGACCCGCGGCAAGCGGGACATTGCACTCGCCCTGGTGCGCCAAGCGAAACGCCGGGCAGCAAGGAAGGGACTGCCGTTCGACCTCACGTCGGACGACATCGTGGTCCCCGACTTCTGCCCGGCGCTGGGCATCCCGCTGTACCGCGCTGTCGGGCGCAAGGCCCAAGGCCCCAACTCACCCACGCTCGACCGCATCGAACCTGACCTCGGCTACGTCCGGGGCAACGTGCGCGTGATCTCCGCACGCGCGAATCAGATCAAGTCCGACGCGACTCCCTCGGAGCTTCTGCGAGTCGCCTGTTACGTCCAAGAGAACCGATGAACCCAACCAACATCCTGCGCGCCCTCGCGGCGCTGCTGGTCGTTGCCGCGCTCGCGGCTGGCGGCTTCGCAGCCTGGAAGTACACCGCAATGGCCCAGCGCGTGACGGAGCTGGAGGAGTCGGCAAAGGAACTGGCCGACCTCAAGCAGACCGTCGAGACCCTCAACCGCGAAGCCGTGCGCCGCTCTGCCTTCGATGCAGCGCTGCGGAACGCCCGCGCCACCACCAACCGCTCTGTGGAGATTGCAGCAAATGCTGACCCGGAAACTGGCGATTACCTGTCTCGCCGCATTCCTGACGAGCTGCGCCGCGCACACCTCGAAAGTCGTGCCGGAGCAGTTCCTCCAGCCGACCGTCATTGAGGGCACGCACTCCTCACTCGACGCCGTGATGGCTGACCCGACCACCACCACCTACGACCTCTACCGCTTCGGCGGCAACGCCGAGGACGGCCTCCTGCGCTGCAACGCCGACAAGGCGAGCGCCCTGGAAGTCCTCAAGGAATCGAACCGATGAACGAGAATCAGCTTCGCGTGCATTTCATTGGCGGCCCCGCTGACGGCGATGTCCGCTTGATCGCTCCGTGTACTACCTACCGCGTGGCTGTGCTCGAACACCAGCCCGAGGTTCACGCCTACAACGCCAAGTGCCCGTGCTGCACGGAGCGCATGCTGCGCCCCGTGGAGTGGAACACCGCGATCTACTTCATCCGCCGCGTTGGCGAGAAGTGCTGGGTCGCCGTACACGAGAGCATGGCATGAAGCGCGCACTTCTGATCCTGGCGCTGTGCGCTGGCCTCGCTGCGTGCGACATGAAGCCTTGGCCGCCACGCGCCGATTACGGCTCGTGCCTGAAAGGACACACCGAGAGTGGCCTGATGCTGATCCCAAACAGCAATGGCGGATTCTCGTACATCCCCACCAGCGATTACGTCTGCGACGAGTACGAGTACCCGCTCGGCGACGGCCCGGAGTACCAGGCCGGAATGAAGCGCTACGCCGCCGAGCTACAGGCGTGGTATGAGCGTCACCCGGAGAAGCGGCCATGACTTCCTACGTGACCTATCGGCCACCGCATGCGGCCGGTTCCTGGGTCATCGGCGGCAACTTCTTCGTGCAGGTCAAGGAGCGTCCGAACTGGCTGCACCGCTGGTTCGCGCTGGCGTTCCTGGGATGGCAGTGGGTGGACGCATGAACAAGCGCGGCCCCCTGCTGCTGATCGACGCCGACGTGCTGCGCTACCAGCTCGCGTTCTCGAACACCGCGAACATCGACTGGAACGGCGACGGCAACAAGGTCGAAGCGATCCAGCCCGAGCGCGCGAAGGCGAAGCTGGAGGACTACATCGACGAGATCGTCGAGAAGTTCGGCGCGCGTGATTACCTGCTGGCCCTGTCCTGCAAGAAGCACAACTTCCGCAAGGACATCGACCCGACCTACAAGCTCAACCGCGCCAGCAAGGACAAGCCTGCCCTGTGGTACGTGCTCGACGAGTTCGTATACGACGAGTTCGGCGACAAGATCGTGGAGATCGAGAACCTGGAAGGTGACGACGTGCTGGGCCTGCTGGCCTCGCACCCGAATCCGAAGCGCGCGCCAGGTAGCCGCATCGTCGTGTCCATCGACAAGGACATGCAGACGATCCCCGGCATCCGTCTCTACAACCCCAACCGTCCCGACGTGGGCGTCCGGCCGATCTCGGCTCACGACGCTGACCTGTTCTGGATGAAGCAGGTGCTCACGGGCGACCAGGTGGACAACTACCCCGGCTTCCCCGGCATCGGCCACAAGGGCGCGGACGAGCTGCTCATGCCAATCCACGAGGCGTACCGCGATGCGTCCGTCGAGGAGCACCTCGGCGCGCTGTGGAACACCGTCGTCACCACCTACACCACCCGCATCCCCCGCGGCGGCACCGAGCCGCTGTCGAAGCACGATGCGATCCGCCAAGCACGCCTCGCGCGAATCCTGCGCTACGGCGACTACAACCCCAAGACCAAGGAAGTGAAGCTGTGGAAACCCTGATCCTGTTCATCACCATCGTCGCCGTGCTGGCCGTGCTGTTCGCCTTCGTCGCCTACGGCGCTGCCTGGCTGTGGTGGCGCAGCCTCAACACCCTCGAACGTGCCATGTACCGCGACGCCGCCAGTATCAAGCTGTGGCCCGCTGCTGTCGGCGCTGTCGGCGTTGCTTGGCTGGTCGCACGCTCGCTCGCGTGACGATTAGCCCCGCTTGGCCCTAGCGTTCTCCCAATCAGCAATTAATTCGTCCCGGACGTGATCCGCTGCAACCGGACGCACAACCTTGTCATGCAAAAACACTGTGACTGTCGGTTTGCCGTCAGCGGTCTCCCCGCCGACCACCTTGAGATTTACCAGCGACTGCACCCTATTGACGAGATTGTCGTGGTCTTGCTGAGCCTTAGCGGGAGGGGAATGCTCGTAACTCGCCTCAGCGGCTACGAAGCCGTAAATCCTGTCTGCGTAGTTCTGTTGCGTGTGCGTTACTTGTTCGTATTCGGCGTACTCGATCCCGTCCATAAGCGGCTCCTTTTCTGACCGCTGAGTATGCGGCATTAACATCCCTGTTGGTAACTGGCCCGCTTCGTGCGGGCCTTTCCTTTTCTGGAGTCCCCATGAAGATCATCGGAATTACCGGCCGCGCCCGTAGCGGCAAAGACACCCTGGCCGAGTTCCTGGTCAGCGACCACGGCTTCGTGAAGCTGTCCTTCGCGGCCCCGATCCGCGCCTTCGTGGCGGACATCACCGGCCTGCCGGTGTCCGCGATGGAGGACGGCCCGCTCAAGGAGGAGCCGCTCGACTGGCTCAACGGGCAGACCCCGCGCCGCCTGATGCAGACCGTGGGCACCGAGTGGGGCCGCGAAATGATCGACCGCGACCTGTGGGTCAAGGTGGTCGCGCAGAAGATCCGTCAGGCCCGCCGCGACGGCGCTGCTGGCGTCGTGGTGTCGGACGTTCGCTTCGACAACGAAGCGCAGTTCATCCGTGAGTGGGGCGGCCAGGTGGTCCAGGTGCTCCGCGACAGCGCGGCCCCGGTCTCGGCGCATGCCTCCGAGGCAGGCGTCCACGGCGACCTGATCGACACCGTGCTCGACAACAACGGCCCGATCCACCGCCTGCGGATGGTCGCGGAATCGCTGGCCCGACTCTAAGGGTTTAGTGGTCATCATCGGGGGAAACGACAGTTTCCCCACCTATTCATAACCCAGGAGTTCTATGCAAATCCCTCTGCACTCCTACGACCTGATCGACCTCCTGGACGAACTGCACCCCGAAGTGATCTACGACCCCGCCCAGCCGAAGGAGGAGTTCCTGCTCCGGCAGGGCGAGCGTCGCCTGATCCTGCGGCTCAAGGCGCTGCGGAAGGTCGAGCAGATGGATCACCGCGCCCGCTAACCATGTGCAGCAAGCCCAACATGCCGGACCAGCAGGAGAAAGACCCGATCCTGCTGACCCGCCAGGACACCCAGCCGACCGGCCACGCGGCCGATCAGCGGCGTAAGTCCAAGGTCCGCCTGGACCTGAACAACGCAACGCAGTACCAAGGACTGACCATCCCGAATGGCTGACGCCAAGCAGACCTCGGCCGAGAAGCAGACGGCCGCGAAGCGCTACGGCGATCTCAAGTCCAACCGCAAAGAAGCCGAGACGCGCGCCAAGCGCTGCGCCAAGGTCACCCTGCCCCGCCTGTGGGTGGACGAGGGCGCGAAATCGCGCACCCCCGGTTCCGCCTACATCGACACCGGCCCGAAGTGCGTCAACGCCCTGGCCTCGAAGATCGTGCTGGCCTGGCTCCCGCCGAACGCCTCGGTATTCAAGCTCGCGCCTGACCAGGCCGTCGCCGAGAACATCGCCGAGCAGGCTGGCGTGGAGACCTCCGAACTGGAGGCCGCGCTGGTGGACGTGGAGCGGGTCATCGTCAACGACCTGGAGACCAGCGGCGTTCGCCCGGTCCTCAGCGAGGCGGCCAAGCACGCCATCGTCCTCGGCAACTTCCTGCTCTACGACCCCGACGAGGGCAAGCCCAAGCTGTACCCGCTGACCTCCTACGTGACCGACCGCGATGGCCTGGGCAACGTGCTGGAGATCATCACGCTCGACAAGATCGCCCCGGCCATGCTGCCGGACTCGATCCGCGCGGCGGTGATGCAGAAGCTCGCCCAGGAACGCGACGAAAAGACCAAGAACGACGACGTGAACCTCTACACCTGGGTGCGTCGCTCGGAAGATGGCAAGGAGTGGGAAGTGGTCCAGGAGGTCGAGGGCGTCGAAGTCCCCGAGACCGTGGGCACCTACCCCATCGACGCCTGCCCGTGGATTCCCCTGTGCGCGCCGCCGTCCCTCGTGGACGACTACGGCGAGGGCTTGGTCTACGACTACGTGGGCGCGTTCGAGTCGCTGGAGGCGCTGCGCAAGGCGATCCGTAAGGGTGCCGCCGCGCTGGCGAAGATCATCATGTTCCTCAAGCCGACCTCGACGATCCGCGAGCGCCAGCTCACCGAGGCCGAGTCCGGCGCGGTGCTGCGTGGCGAGGCCAGCGACGTGACCACGCTCCAGCTCCAGAAAGCCTACGACCTGAACTTCGTGCGTCAGGAGGCCGAAGGGCTGGCGAACTCGCTGGAGCTGATCTTCGGCGTGAAGTCCGCCGTGCAGCGCCCCGGCGAGCGCGTGACCGCCTACGAAATCCGGGTGCTCACCCAGGAACTCGACGACGCCCTCAGCGGCTTCATGGCGATGTCGGGCGAGCAGCTCTTGCTGCCGCTGATCCGCCGCCGCCTGCACAAGCTCCAGAAGCAGGGTCGCCTGCCCGAGCTGCCGCAGGAACTCATCAAGCCGCGCATCACCGTTGGCATCGCCGCCCTCGGCCGCGGCCACGACCTGAACAAGCTGATCGAGTTCGGTCAGGCAGTGGATGCGCTTGTCGGCGCAGAGGAGAAGGCGCGCCGCCTCAACAGTGGCGAGGCGATCTCCCGACTGGCCGCCGCTTCCGACATTTCCACCAAGGGCCTGATCCGCTCCGACGACGAGCTTGCTGCCGAGCAGCAGGACGCCTCGGCGCAGGAGGCGATGGTCCGTGCCGCTCCGAATATCGCCTCAGCGATGACCCAAACCCCGTAACCCCGAGAAGGACGCAATGTCGAACGAAACCACCGAGAAGCCCGCCAAGCCGACCAAGGAAGCCCCGAAGGCTCCGAGCGTCGAGCGTAAGGGCAAGGCCGAGATCACCCGCAAGACGAACGGCCTGGTCATCGTCAACTACAAGCCCGAGGACAAGTAATGTCGCAGCCGGGCAAGTCCGAAGTGACCGTCAGCCTTGACGGCATCAACGGCCAGCCGACCCCAGGTCAGCAGCCGCCGCAGAACTCCCAGGACACCCAGCAGCCCGCACCGGGCGCGCAGGGTGGCACCGATGGCGAGCGCCTGTTCGGCGGCAAGTACAAGACCGTGGAGGAGCTGGAAGCCGCCTACGCACAACTGAGCACGCCAGCCGACGACAAGGGTGGCAAGGGCGGCCCCGCGACCATCGACGACGCCACCGCGGATGACGCGCGTGACGCCTTGGCGCGGGCTGGCCTGAACCTGGACGACTTCGCCACCGAGTTCAACTCGAACGGCTCGCTGTCCGAGGAGAGCTACAAGAAGCTCCAGGACGCGGGCTATCCGAAGGAGCTGGTGGACGTGTACGTCGATGGCCTGCGCGCTCGCGTGCAGACCTACGAGAACGCCGTCTACTCGCCCGCAGGTGGCAAGGCCGGTTACGACGGCCTGGTCCAGTGGGCTAAGACCAACCTGAGCGCCGAGCAGAAGCGGGCGTTCAACGAAGCGGTGCAGTCCGGCGACGCCGGCCGCGCAGCGCTGGCAGTCCAGGGCCTCGTCGCCCTCCGTGGCGGCAACGGCCGCCTTCTGAATGGCAAGACCGCATCGAACGCCGATGCAGGCCCCAAGCCGTTCCAGTCGCAGGCGCAGGTCGTCGAAGCGATGCGCGATGTGCGCTACCACCGTGATCCGGCTTACCGCGCGGAAGTCTCCGCCCGCCTGGCCGTGTCGCCGCTGTTCAAGTAATCCACTCAACCTCAAGCAAGGACTAAATGTCGGACGCAATCCCCTCCCGCCTGGGTCAAGCCCAGGCCAACGGCGACGCCTGGGCGCTGTTCAAGCAGAACTACACTGCTGAAACCATCACCAGCTTCGTCGAGAACTACAAGCTGGACGGCCGCGTGTCGGTGCGCAACATCGAGAGCGGCAAGTCCGCCTCGTTCCCGAACGTCGGCACCATCGGCTCCGAGTACCATGTGCCGGGCACCGAGATCAAGGGCCTGGTGGTCGAGCACAACGAGACCATCATCACCCTCGATCCGATGCTGATCTCGCACGCCTTCATCGCCAACATCGACGAGGCGATGAACCACTACGACGTGCGTTCCGAGTACACCCGTCAGCAGGGTGCGGAGCTGGCGCTCAAGCGCATGCAGAACGAGCTGCGCTGCGCGATCCTGGCCGCTCGTACCACCGAAGGCAAGGTCGAAGGCCAGCCGGGTGGTGCCATCATCAAGGCCGCCACGATGGCCTCCGATCCGACCGTGCTGGCCGATGCGTTCCGCAACGCCCGCATGCTGTTCGACGAGAAGCTGCTGCCGGACAACCCGCAGGAGTTCACTGGCGCACTGGCCCCGGCTCAGTGGTATCTGCTGACCGAGAACAAGGACTTGATCGACCGCGACATCAACGCGGAATCGAACGGCTCCTACGGCCAGGCGATCATTTCCTCGGTCGCCCGCATCCCGCTGGTGAAGATCAACGCGATGCCGCGTGTCGATGAGTCGGCCCTGGCCTCGATCCCGGCCAAGTACCGCGGCAACTTCGCGGACACCGTGGGCGTGATCTTCCACCGCTCGGCGGTCGGCACCCTCAAGCTGCTGGACCTGTCCCTGGAGGACGTGTACCAGGGCGAGAAGCAGGGCACCCTGATGCTGGCGAAGTACGCGCTGGGTCACGGCATCCTGGCTCCGCGCGGTGCCATCGAGCTGTCGAAGGCCCCGTAAGCAATACCGCGCCGTTGGGCAAATCCCGCGGCGCTTCAATCTCTCTCCATCTACGGGGGACATCCACATGGGTGTCCCCCGTTTTTTTGCCCCGAATCCATGAACCTCGAACTCACTCCGACCACGGAACTCGAAGCCGTCAATGTGCTGCTCGGTGCTATCGGCGAAGCGCCGATCAGCGACCTCGAAGCGCTCGGCAACCTGTACGCCTCGCAGGCGCGCGACACCCTCCGCGCGGTGAGCCGCGAGGTCCAAACCGCTGGCTGGTGGTTCAACACCAGCGAGTCGTTCACCTTCACGCTCAACGCGGAAGGCAAGGTGCTGCCGCCGCAGTCGATCCTCAAGCTCGTCCCCGCACGCGGAAGCGAGCCGCTGGTGATCCGAGGCACGCGCCTCATCAACCCGCTCACCCTCGCCGACACGTTCTCGTCGGCCCCCACCGCCGACTTCGTGACCTGGTTCCTCGCCTACGAGGAGCTGCCCGAGTCGGCCCGCCGCTACATCGCCGTGCGCGCTGCGCGTCTGTTCCAGACGAGCGTGCTGGGTAGCGACCAGCTCTACGTGTTCACCGAGAAGCACGAGGAGGAGGCATACCTCATCTTCGCGCAGGAGCACGCCGACTTCACCTACGCCCGCGGCCACAACTTCCTCAGTGGCTCGACGGACGTGTCTGATATTTGGGACCGCTGATGCCGCTAATCACGGGGGACTATCCCTCGTTCCTGGGAGGCGAGTCGCAGCAGGACGATACCGTCCGCTCGCCGAACCAGCTCACCAAGGCGATCAACGCCTGGCTGCATGCCGCAATGGGCGCTGGCAAGCGCCCGCCCGCCGAGTTCGTTGCTGGCCTTGGCGTCACCCTCGATCACGACTGTGCCTTCCACTCCATCGTCCGCGATGAGAACGAGCGCTACATCGTCGCCGTGGGTCACCGCAGCATCCGCGTGTTCGACCACGAGACCGGCAAGGAATACACCGTCAACGCCACGGGCGACGCGCTCAACTACCTGGACACCCAGGGACAGCGTGCGTGGTCGTGCTTCGCGCTGGCGACGTTCTCCGACACCACCTTCATCGTCAACCGGCTGGTAGACGTGAAGCAGAGCGATGAGCTGTCGCCCGGTTCGCTGTACGGATCGGCGCAAACGATGTCCGACCTGCCGAAGCCCGGCGACAAAGGCTCGGCCGTTGTGCCGACCGGCGCGATCTACAACATCATCGGCTCGTCCGAATCGCAATTCGACGACTACTACGTCCAGAAGCAGTCCTCCTCGGTCTACCTGGAGGTCGCCCGGCCGGGCATCAAGCACCGCTTCGATGCCAAGACGATGCCGCACATCCTCAAGCGCATCCCCGATCCAGTGCATGCGGACGGCTTTTGGTTCTCCTTCGGTGGACCGGAGTGGACCGCGCGCCTCGCGGGTGACGAGCAAAGCAACCCGTTCCCGTCCATCGACGGCCAGCGCATCCGCGAGGTGTTCAAGCACCGGGACCGCCTAGGCTTCCTGGCCGGGGAGAACGTGCTGATGTCCGAGGTCTCCGATCCGTTCAACCTCTGGCGCACTTCGGTGACCCAGGTGCTCGACGCCGACCCCATCGACGTGAGCGTCAGCGGGTCTAACGGCGTCACCACGCTCTACCACGCAGTCCCGTTCCAGTCGGCCCTGTTCCTTGCCGCTGCGGGCGGCCAGTTCCTCCTGACCGCCGAGCCGTACCTGGCCGCCAAGAACGTCAAGAGCGATCCGGTCAACAGCTACAGCAGCTCGCCGTACATCCGGCCGAAGCTGATGGGCGAGTCGCTGTACTTCACCGAGGACAGCGGCGCATACGCCAGCGTGCGCGAATACTTCATCGACGACCTGTCGGTGACCGGCGACGCCGCCGACGTGACGGCGCATGTGCCCAAGCTGATGCCGGGCCGCATGCGAGCGATGGCGAGCGCAAGTGGTGCCGACTGCGTGTTCTTCGCTCCTGACGAGCCGACCGACGCGCAGCTCTACGTCTACTTCGTCCGCTGGATCGGCGACGAGAAGCAGCAGTCCGCATGGACGCGCTGGTCAATCTCCGGCGTCGGTCGCATCGTCCACATGCACGCCATCAACGACGTGCTGTACGCCGTCGCGGAAGCCCCAGGCGGCGGCTGCGAGCTGCTCAAGTTCCGCATGGTGCTCAACCAGCACGACACGGATGCCACGGGCGACTACAACTTCCTGCTCGACCGCATGCTGGTGGTGCAGCCCACCTATCAGCAGTTCGGCAACGAGACCTGGATCGACCTGCCCTACATCGTGCCCGATGGCATGACGGTCACCGTCCTCAAGACGGACGACTGGCAAGACCCCGGCGCGTACCTGGACATCACCAAGGCGCGCTGGGACAACGCCCGCACCCGCCTTGCGCTCCCCGGTAACCACACCGAGGGCCGCGTGGTCGTCGGCATGGACTACGAGCACCGCCTCACCCTGACCAAGCCCATCGTTCGCGGTGGGCAGAACCAGGCCGTGCTGGTGGGCCGCACGCAGGTGCGTGACATCGAGGTCGCCTACAAGGATGGCGCGTACTTCGAGCTGGAGGTCGAGCAGCACGGCAATGGCCGCGTCGAGACCTACGTGGCGTCGCACTCCGGTGCGTACACCGCGCGCGTCCTCAACGACTCGGTGTTCCGCACCAGCGCCCCGACGTTCCACTCCGGCTCTCGCCGGTTCCCCGTGCTGGGCGACGCCAACAGCGTCCGCATGCACCTCGTCAACCGCCTGCCGTTCCAGTGCTGGTTCCAGTCAGCACAGTGGCGCGGCATGTTCGTCTCCCGCAGCCGAGTATGACCCTGACCTATCGAAGCCCCACCGCCAGCGACATCCTCCACGTCGCCGAGAACATGCGGCAGGAGGACATCCTGGAGGTGGCGGCTTCGCATGGTCACACCCCGCTCCAGGCGCTCGCATTTGCAGTGACCGCGAGCGACCGCAGTTTCGCCGCGATGCACGACGGTTCCCCCGTGTGCATCTTCGGCTTCAGCCAGCACGCCGAGGGTATCGCCTCGGTTTGGCTGCTGGGCACCGACGCCCTGGTGGCTCCCACGTTCTGCCGCACGTTCCTCCGAGAAGCTCGGCGGATCAGCGACGAGTGGTCGGCCACCTTCGGCACCATCTTCAACTTCGTCGATGTCCACGCCGTCACCACGCGGCGATGGCTCGGCTGGCTTGGCTTCCGCGAGAGCGGCGTCGAGTCCGCCTACGGCTTCGCCAAGACACCCTTCGTCCGAGTAACCAAGACCCCATGTGCAACCCCGTAGCAGTCCAGGTCGGTATCGCCGCAGTCAGCGCGATGGCGACCATGTACGGCCAGGATCAGAACAACAAGGCCATCGAGGAAGCCGCGGAGCGTCAGCAGGAGCAGATCAACGACCAGGCCGCCGAGCGCACCCAACAGCGCATGGAGGAGGCCCGCGCACTGCGATCCGCGATGCGCGCCTCCGCAGCAGAAGCGGCAGTGTCCGGCAACTCGGTCGAGCTGCTGGCGAACGACATCATGGCCCAGGCTGGCCGTGACGTGGCCCTCATCGAGAAGAACCGCAGGAACGGAGTCGTCGAAAGCGGCTCCGAAGCACGCGCTCGTATCCGCACCGGCAATGCCGAGGCGCTGGGCGGCGTGATGCAGTCAGGCGCGAATGCCTACAGCAACATCCAAACCTACAAGCGCTATTCCATTCCCGGAGACGAGTAACCCGTGGCTCGCACGAAACCCCAAGAGATCATCCGCCGCGCGCAGGTGCCGCAGCGTCTCGCCGAGCGCCCCGTTCTGGCGGTGCAGGCTGACCAAGCGTCCTCCGCTGGTGCCGGTGTCCTCTCTCGCACCGCCGCTGCGGTGCTGACGCGCGTCTCGGATTCCGTCAACTCGCAGATGATCTCAAACAGCCGCGAGCAGTACAGCGCCGCGGCGACCCAACGTATGCAGGAGGACGCCGAGGGTACGCCCCGGCAGGCCAAGGACTTCGTTGCCCAGCAGTCGGAGTCATGGCGTCGCGGCTACCTCAAGGCAGACGGCATCATCCGCGTCCGCGACTGGCAGATCGAAGCGGCCAAAGAGATCGCCAAGGCCGAACCCGGCACCGACATCGAGCCGCTCATCAAGGAGCGGATGGCTGCGCTGACGCAGAACCCCGAGTTCCAAGACCCGCAGGTCCGCAAGGCCCTGATGCCGGTCGCCATGCGCGCCGCGCAGCAGGTCCGCCAGCAGTGGCAGGCCGACTCGATGCGGGAAATGCTGGTCCGGCAGAAGGAGTCGCTGACCGCGATCATCCGCGACGGCATCAAGGGCGGCACGTTCCTCACTTCCGAGGGCATGAACGGCCTGTACGCGATGCTGGACCAGGAGGAGTACGCCTATCTCAACAAGCGCGACGTGGACGAACTCTACGTCGAGGCCGCCAAGGAGGAGCTGGCCGCAGGCAACCGCGATCCTCAGTCGATCCTGGCGTTCCTGGAGCAGGACCGCGGCGACGGCCAGCCCGGCTTGATGAACACCGAGCACGGCGACGAGCTGCGCGCGGCGGCTGCCGCTGGTGCCCGCGTGATCGCACACCGCGAGGACGAGGCACGCAAGCAGGCGATGGCCGAGGCAGAGTGGACGCTCCAGGGCCTCGCGGATCGCGGCCAGCTCACCCACAAGACCATCGACACCTGGGCCAGTAAATTCGGCCTGAGCGGTGGCGACCTCCAGTCCTTCAAGCGATACTGGAACAACCAGCAGGAGCAGACGCTTCGCCGCTGGGAGCAGGAAGCGAAGGAGCGCGCCCGAGAGGAGCGCATCCGCAAGCTGGTAGCCGGGGGCAATCCCTACGAGATCAGCGACGCCGACCTCAAGAAGCAGGCCGGTAAGGAGTGGGAGGAAACCCCGCAGGCCGCACGCGGCCAGGTGCTCCAGAAGTGGGCACGGCAGGGCATCGTCATCCCCCAGCTCGAACGCATCCTCAAGCGCGCTGACCCGGCGTTCCAGGAGAACTTCCAGAACGCCGCGACGCTGTACGAACAGCTCCGCAAGGTCTCGCCCAAGTACGCCGATACGGTCGCTGGCGGCGAGGCTGCCGCAATGCTGGACCAGTACCTCTACGACACCCGGCGCAGCGGTCAGTCTCACCAGGAGGCCGCTCGCGTCCTGACGCAACCGAAGCGGGAAGTCGAGGAGGCCCGCTCGGTCATCAACGACACCTGGAAGTCCGGCATCAAGGACTACCTGGAGATCGACGGCAAGCCGCGTGACCCGCGTGAGCTGCACCGCATCCGCCAGGAAGCCGAGCGCATCGCCTCGCGTGGCGGAGTGTCCGGCGAAGCTGCCATCCGTGCAGCGGTCGGTCAGATCGACGCCCAGCGCACGACCGTCAACGGCCGCCGCGTGCCAAACATCGGCATGCCGCAGGGTGCCGAGCCAGCGGTAGACGAGCTGATCCAGACGGTCGCGCGCAAGCTCGGCCGCGACCCGGATGAGCTGTCGGCCCTGCCCAATCCCCGCAATCCGGGGCAGTGGCAGATCGTCGGCCCCGACAACTGGCTGATCCCTGACCCGGACACCGGCCGCGCCATCGGTTTCGACCCGCGTGCCATCGCGGCACAGCACCAGCGCTGGAAGGGAGACCTTGCGGAATCCCAGGCGCGTCGTCGGGTCGAGCAGCGCACCACCTGGGCGGACCAGTCCCGGAACATCCGCGACCTGCGCTCGCAGTCGGCGACCACGGAAGTCCCTGCGGCCATCGCCAAGCGCGACGCCAGCGCCGCCGAGGCTCCCGCCTTCGAGCTGCCCAAGTTCGACCTCACCAAGCCGCTGGTTCCCAACGCGGGCACCAAGCAAACCACCACCACCCCGGCAGTCCCCGAGGACTTCCTGGAGTACCTGACGAGGAAGTAAGACCGCATGTTTGAATCCCTACCCGGCGCAGACGAGAACATCGTCAAGCCGGCAACCCAGCAGCCCATCGTGCAAGCCGTGCGCGAGCGCAAGGAGCAGCGAGAGGCCGCGGAGCGCCGGAAGGATCAGACGACCGTATGGGACGGATGGGGCGCTGCCCAGGCAAAGGGCGGCATCGGCTTCATCGACCGCTTCATCACCGAGCTGGGCTACGAGCCGCAGCAGGGCTATCGCATTCCCGCAGACGCGCGCAAGCGCTGGGAGTCGATGGGCCTGCGCCCGGAGCAGTGGGAGCTGTTCGGCCGGGCCACGTCCGACGAGCACCTCTCCTATCTGGAATCCGTGGCCTTTATGAATCAGATGGCGGACGACGACCTGGCGCAGTTCGGCCTGGGCGGACAGATCGCCCTCGGCTTCACCGACCCGGTGGCAACCGGCCTCGATCTCGCCACGGGCGGCCTGGGGTACGCAGCCAAGGCCGGACGCCTCGCCAACGCGGTGCGTTCCGGTCTACAGGCTGCGGGCACCTCCGCGCTGATGTCGGCCGCAACCTCCACCTACGACCCCGAGCAGACGCTCGCGGATGGCGTGCAGAGCGCCGCCCTGTCGTTCGCGTTCGGTGGTGCCCTCGGCGCTCGCCGGGGTGCCCTGTTCGACGGCGAGGTGAAGCCTGACGTGGTGAAGCGGCTGGCCGGTGACGACTCGCTGTCCGCCGCCCGCGTGGCAGGCACCGCCGCCAACGACCTCACGCCAGGCGTCCTCCCGCTGCGCAACGAGAGCGCATTCGAGCAGGAGTTCACCGACAAGGCGCTGGTCAACGCGCACATCACGCCCCACTTCGCCACCGTCCGCCGCGACCTTGCTGCCCGCATGGGTAGCGCCAAGTCGCCGCTGGTGCGCGAGGCGGGCCGCCTGCTGTTCCGCGATGGCGTCGGCTACACCGATCGCTCCGTCGCGGTCCAGGAGTCCACCAGCGAGTTCGCCAAGCGCCACCTGGCCGTCATGGAGACGGAATGGCGGAGCGGAGTGAACGCCGCATGGGACGCCTACAAGCAACGGACAGGCACCCATTGGTGGAACTTCTCCGAGCGCGCAAAGTTCAACGAGGAGGTCGGCCGTGCCGTGCGCGGTGCGCCTGACGTATCACCGGAAGCCGCCAAGGCGGCCGGCAGCGTCGCCAAGGCGATGCGCGATGCGCTCAAGCTGGCGCAGGACAGCAACCTCGACGGCTTCGCCAACGTGGCGCAGAACGGCAGCTACCTGCCGCGCTACTGGAGTGGCAAGGGCTTCAAGCGCCTGTTCGGCGAGATGCAGCTTCACCAGGACGACGTGATCGAGCAGCTCATCAAGCCCGCCATGCGTCGCGCCTGGGAGGCCACCACCGACGAAGGCGACGAGATCGACGACGAGCTGCTCGGGGCGGTTGCACGCTCCTACCTCAAGCGCGCCCAAGCGAACTTCGAGGGCGACGGGATGGACCTGCTGGTCCGCCCGCTGGACAGCGATTCGGTCGAGGAGATCGGCAACATGCTGACCGAGGCGGGCGTCTCGCCCGTGCGGTCGCAAGAGCTACTGTCCAAGCTGGAGCGCAAGACCTACGAGTCGGGCAAGCTCGACCGCGCGAAGAAGCGCATCGACCTCGACGAGACCTACTCCACCACCATCCGCAACGAGGCTGGCGAGGACGTGCAGGTCTCGATGGCCGACCTGTTCGACAACGACGTGGACTCGGTGATGACCCGCTACATGCGCGAGATCACCGGCTGGTCGGCGCTGTCGTCGAAGGCTGGCATCAAGAACCGCGCACAGCTCGACCGCTTCGTGTCGAAGCTCAAGAGCGACGTCCGCAAGTCCGGCGACGACGTGAAGGACATCGAGCGCCTGATCGACATCGGCCTCAAGTCCACCTTCGGCCGCAGCACCGAACTCGATCCCGCCAGCCGAGGCGCACGCTACGCGCGGTTCCTGCGCAACTGGAACTTCGCCCGCGTGATGAACCAGGTCGGCTTCTCGCTGTTCGCCGAGCTTGGCCCGACCATCGCGCATGCCGGTCTCCGCAACTTCTGGAACTCCGTGGGTGCCGCCCGCGACTTCCTGGTGCGCGGCGCTGACGGCAAGCTGTCCTCGCAGGAGGCGCGCGTCATGGAGCGGCTGTTCGCACCCGGCACCGACTGGCTGCGCAACCCGCCGTTCCTGCGCCTGGACGAGGATGCGCTAGTGCCGCAGACGTTCAACGTCAAGCACGGCGAGAAGATCGACAACGCGATGAACATGGCGACGCACGTCACCTCGGTCGCATCCGGCATGGCCCCGATCAACACGATGCTCCAACGCATCGCCGGTCGCGCCACGCTGCTGCGGCTGCTGGACATGGCGAACGCCAAGAAGCTGTCGGACGCCGAAGTGGCCCGCCTGCGCACCTGGGGCCTCGACGAGAAGGCCCAGGCCGACGTGTTCGGCTACCTCAAAGGCAAGCGGCAGATCGAGCAGATCGACCCGGACAAGCTGCCGTTCCAGACGCGCGAGCGCATGGCGGCCTTCCTGTTCCGCGTGACGCGACACCAGGTTCTCGAAGGTGACGCCTCGGACAGCATCGAGCTGATGCACTCCACCACCGGCCGCATCGTCACGCAGTTCCGCAGCTTCATGGTCAACAGCTACACCCGCCACTTCCTGAACTCCGTCCACCACTACGACGACTGGCGCACCTACGCGATGGTCGTGCTGTCCACTTCGGCAGCAGGCATGGGCTGGGCGGCTCGCACGTACATCAACACTGCGGGCAACCCCGAACAGCGGAAGAAGCAGCTGACGCAGGAGAACTTCTACAAGAACGCTGTCGCGCAATCGAGCTGGTCGAACGTGATCCCCGCGGTCACCGACGCCGTGTGGGCGGACGCCTTGGGTAACGACCCGGTGTTCGCCAACAACCGCTCGACCGGCCTGGAGAACGGCGTGATGGGCATCCCGTCCATCGACCTGTTCAACAAGGTCTACGGCAGCACGCGGATGATCGGTTCGGCCATCCGCGACGATGAGGAGATCACCGAGAAGCAGATGCGCGACTTCTGGAAGATTTGGTGGTTCAACAACATGACGGGCGTCCGCAACATCGCGGATCAAGCCCTACAGCAGTTCCCTGACCGCAAGGACGGGACTGATCGACCGTAACCAGGAGGCCCTTCGGGGCCTCCACCTTTTTGAGGACGCATGATCGAACTATCGCGCGGCCTTTCCTTCGTGCTCTACACCTACGAGGGAGGCCCTACGCGGTTCACCGTGCCGTTCCCGTACATCGCCCGCGAACACATCCGGGCGTTCGTCGGTGAACCGGACGCGGCCCGCGCTGTCTCCGTGTCGTGGGTGGACGCCAGCACCATCGAGATTCCGTCGCAGGATGGCGTGCTCGACGCACCCTACACTGTGACCATCCGGCGATTCACGCCGATTGACGCCCTCCTGGTCAACTACAAGGAAGGCGCAAACCTCCCGGCGCGCGACTTGTCCAAGTCGTTCCGCCAACTGCTGTACGCACACCAGGAACTCGCCGAGTTCGGTGGTGGCAGCGGCCTCCCCGGTGGCGGCCCCGGTAACCCCGGTGGCGACCCGGACCTCAACGCAATCATCGAGCAGCTCCTCCGCTCGCCAGCACTGCAAGACCTGCTGACCCGCATCGACCTTATCGACGTGAACGCCGAGGCGATCCTGGAGGAAATCATGCGCTCGCACGAGTTCTTCGACGTGCAGCGCGACTATGGCGACAAGATCAGCACGGCCACCCACGAGATCGGACTGCTGACCGAAGGCAACAAGGTCATCGCGCAGCAGATCATCGACCTGTTCGCGCGGGTGGACTACGGCGAGCAAAGTAGCCAGGCACGATTCCTGGAGGTCAATCGCGCCATCGCTGACGAGCGCTCCGCGCGCGTCGAGGCGATCACCGAGCTGCAAGGCCAGGTGGTCGAGAACGGCAAGACGATCTCCGCAGCGCTCAACCAGCGCATCGACGAGGTGGAGAGCACCACCGAAGCGGCGCGTGCGGCCACCGAGCAGCGCCTCGGCGCAGAGATCGAGGACAGCGCGGCGCAGGTCCGCACCGCGGTCATGGCCGAGGTTGACGCAACCAAGGCCCGCGTGTCCGACGTTGAGACGGCAGTAGTCCGCCACGGCGAGAACATCGCTGGCCTGGCCGAGACCACCGAAGCCCTGACGGACGCCGAGGGTGCCAACACGGCATTCCGACAGCAGATGGCGGCCAGCTACGGCGCGAACGTGCCGCAGGGGATTGCCAATGAGATCGACGGCCAGGTGTCGGCGGTTTCGGCCGCCTTCGAGCAGCGCATCGACACCGAAGCGTCCGCGCGCGAAGCCCTGGCTTCCCAGGTATCCACGCTGGAGACCAGCACCGCGCCGACGATCTTCTCGGACGCGCAGCCCTCCCCGCCCGCTGGCGGCTTCAAGGTTCCGACCTTTTGGGTCAAGACCGTGCAGACCGGCGCGTACCTGACGCAGATTTGGGATGGCACCGGCTGGCGCAAGGCCGACCTGGATGTCACCTCTCCGACCGGCGCGCTGGTGCAGCAGCTCAACACCACCAAGATCACCGCCGAGCAGGCACAGGCCATCGCGGCCACGCAGGTCCAGGCGTTCAAGGACGGCGACTTCGCCACCATCCGGCAGGAGTTCAACGTGGTCGCCGGGCAGCACTCCGGCATGTACGGTCAGTGGCAGGCCAACTACTCGGTCAAGATCAACGCGGGCACCATCAACGGCGTCCCCGTGGTCGCCGGTATCGCCCTCTCCGCCAACCCGCAGACCGGCAGCGACTTCATCGTCACCGCGGATCGCTTCGCCTTCGTCCACCCGCAGTACACCTCGGGCGGCACCTTGGCGAGCATCAAGTATCCGTTCGTGATCGGCACTGTCGGCGGCCAGTCCACCGTGGGCATCCAGGGTGCGCTGGTGGTGGACGGGACGATCACTGCGGACAAGATCAGGGTGAACTCCCTGGCCGCGCTCACGGCAAACGCAGGCACGATCAACGGCGGCACGTTCAAGACCCACACCCTCGACGGCAACGGCAACATCGTCAACGCTGCCGAGTTCCGCGTGGAAATCTCCAACCTCGGCGACTGGCCCCTGTGGGTCGGCTCCGGCGCGAAGAACGCCAACAACGCGGTGTTCTACGTGGACCGCAACGGCGGCGCGTTCTTCCGAGGCCGCGTCAATGCTCCCAACATCGTTGGGCAGTTCCAGTCGGCGACCGGCGTGTGGTGGACCGGGGCAACGAGCCTCTGCTACCAGGCGGGCAACAACTTCATCCCGCTCGGCGATTGGGTGGCGATCCACGAGTTCTGGCTCGGCGCTCCGGTGCTGGCTGGCGAGGGTCATACGCCCTCCGTGTCGGTGACCGTCACCGCGAACACGCGCGTCTACGGGCTGCACGTCATCTTGGAGGAGCTGCGCGACTCTGTGTGGGTCGTCATCGCCTCGCACGAGCCGCCGATGTACCGCGCGTTGATTCAGCAGATGGGCGGCGACGGCAACACCTTCACCGCGTCCAACTTCTACACCTACGAGCAGTCGGTGACGCTCTCGGCGTCCGGCGCATGGACAGGCGGTGCCCGCGCATTCCGCGTGCGGTGCCGCGCATCCAGCCCGCCTCCGCAGGTCCACGGCTACGACGCCCCGGCCTACCCGAACTACCTCATCACGTCGATTGGCGGCTTCGCCTTCGGCATCCGATAACCCTCAGAGAGAATCCAAGCACCGCATGAGCACTACCCCCGGCTACGTCTCCAACGCCGAGCTGGCCTCGCGCCTCTCGACGCTGGTAGACCGCTGGAACCGGCGCGAGAATCAGATGATCGCGCTGCTGACTCAGGAGGAAGGCACCGTCGTCGTGACGGACGGCCTGGGCAACAACCACACCCTCCCCTCGTTCCCGCAGCTCCAGAAGGACGTGGCCGGGCTGACCGACGAGCTGACCGGCTCGGTCGTGCAGGTGCGCGACCTGGTGTCCGTGGCAACCGGCATGGCGAACGCCGCACAGGCGTCCGCAGATGACGCCTCCGGCTTCGCCGACGCTGCCGAAGCATCCGCCGTGCGCGCTGCGGAATCCGCTGCGAGCATCGACGACGACGTGCAGGCCACCGCCGACGCGGCGACCTTCGCTGCTGCCAAGGCGGCCGAGGCTGCCGACAGCGCCACCGAGGCGGCAAGCTCCGCAGTGGACGCCGCCGCTTCGGCGACGGCCTCGGCCACCTCGGCGCTGGCTTCGGCTGGCTCTGCAAGCCAGGCGGGCACGTCGGCCACCGCAGCGGGTCAGGCGCGTTCGGACGCGCAGGCAGCGGCGACTGCTGCCGCCACGTCACGGGATCAGGCGCAGACTATCCTGGGCTATGCGACCGACGCGGCCGACCGCGCGGAAGCTGACGCCACCGCTGCCGCCGCATCGGCTGCCGCAGCCGCCGACAGCGCGACCGCCGCAGCGACCTCGGTCACCCAGGCAACCACCCAGGCCAACCGGGCGGAAGCCCAGGCGTCCGCTGCGGCGACCAAGGCTGGCGAGGCTGCTGGCTCGGCGACCACCGCGGCCGGTCATGCCTCCGCTGCGTCCGGCTCGGCGTCGGCTGCCTCGACCTCGGCGCAGACCGCATCGTCGGCCAAGACCGCTGCCGAGGCTGCCCGCGACAAGGCGAACCTGTACGCGAACGCCCCGCAGGGCACCGAGGTGTCGCCTGGCGAGTTCTCGGCGAAGCATTGGGCCGCCCAGGCGCAGGCTGCCGTCACCGGCTCGCTGGTCTACATGGGATCGTGGGATGCCAGCACTGGTGCGTTCCCGGCCAACCCGGTGAAGGGTCACTTCTACAAGGTGGTCGGCGAAGGCACTGTGGGCGACATCCACTGGCGCGTCGGCGACCAGGCGCTCTACGGCGCTACCTGGGAGAAGATCGACAACACCGATCAGGTAACCAGCGTCGCCGGGAAGCAGGGCGACGTGACCCTCGTGGCTGGCGACATCGGCGGGCTGGGCGCGCTGGCGACCCGCAACGACGTGGACTTCAACACCCACGTCACCGGCAAGCCGACGACCTACCCGCCGAGCACCCACACGCACACCAAGGCGCAGGTCGGCCTCGACAAGGTGGACAACACCGCCGACCTCGATAAGCCGATCAGCACCGCGACGCAGACGGCGCTCGACGGCAAGGCGGCGGCGTCCCACTCGCACACCATCGCCAACGTGACCGGCCTCCAGTCCGCGCTCGACGGCAAAGCGGCGGCGTCCCACTCGCACACCATCGCAAACGTAACCGGGCTGCAAGCGGCGCTCGACGGGAAGTCGGCAATCGGCCACACGCATACCGCTGCTGAGATCGCCAACGTCGTCAACGTGACCGACGATCAGTCCATCGGTGGCGTCAAGACGTTCGCCTCCGGGCAGATTCGTGCGCAGGGATTTGGCGGCGAGGCCACGTCCGGCGTCATGTACCTTGGGTCGTTGGATCGCTATGTCTACGTGCCGCCAGCTGCGAACTCGCTGGAGTTCCGATTCGGCGATGGTACGGGTGGCGTCGCGTCCCTCAACGCTGGCGGCACCGTCTGGACCTCAGCGAACTTCAACCCGGCAGGGAAGGCTGACTCGGGTCACACGCACACCATCGCCAATGTCAGCGGCCTACAGTCCGCACTCGACGGTAAGGCGAGCCTGGGCGGCGCGACCTTCACGGGACAGGTCACTCTGTCCTCCGCCTCCCCCCTGCGATTGACCGGCATGGGCGCAGCGGGAACCGTCTACATCCACGGAACCAACGGAGCAGGCGACGACGTGGCAAGCATTGCGCGAGCCAACGCCAACAGCTCCTACAACCTCTATTGGAACGGAATGGCCTGGGTCACCAGCCGTCTGACGGTCGGCGATCAAATTTACCTCAACGCTGGCTGGTTCCGTTCTCAGCAGGCTGGCACCGGCTGGTACTCGGAAGCGCACGGCGGTGGCATCTGGATGCAGGACAACAGCTGGGTGCGTACCTACGGCGGTAAGGGCTTCCTCGTCGCTGGCCCTGGAGGCAGCGGTGGCGACATTCGACTGGAGAGCTACTCGCCCACCATCACCTGCTACGACACCGACAACGGAACTACCCACTGGCTCCACTGCAACGACAACAACCACGGCTTCCTCGCAAGCAACTCGTTCGCATGGTGCGCCTACCGCGACGGCAGCAACAATTGGGTCGCCACGGGCAACATCGTCGCCTATGCGTCCGATGCGCGTCTCAAGAAGAACATCGTGGACGCCTCGGCCTCCAAGGTGGCCGACTTCTTCGACCGCTTCCGTGTACGCGAGTTCGATTGGGACGCCGAAGCTATCGCCGAGTTGAATCCCACGTTCCACCCGAGTGCGGAGCATGAGGTCGGCGGCATCGCGCAGGAGGCCGAGGAGGTCTACTCGTTGATGGTCGCCACGCACGCAAACGGCATCAAGACGATCCAGTGGGAGAAGGCTGTTCCCTTCCTGATCGCTGAGGTGCAGGCGCTGCGTAAGCGCGTCGCGGACCTTGGGGGAGGTGCCTGATGGCCCTCCCCGGCTCCGGCCCTATCTCCTGGGAAATGATCCGCGCCGAGTTTGGCGGCGGCTACCCGATCTACGCGGACCAGTATTACCGAGGACGTGGATTGGTGCCCGACGTTCCGGCCAACTACGGCGTCCCCACGAGCGGCCCGATCTACGCCTCGCAGTTCTACAACGCGGTCAAGGCGACGCCGTTCCAAGCATCGCTGTCGCCGAGCTACCTGATGGGTAACTGACCTCAGTCCACCAACGGCACGGTCAGCGAGTCGTTCAGCGTTTATTGCTCGGGCGGCACCGGCAACTACTCCGTGGTCTCCCGCTCCGTCACAGGCGGCGCGTCGATCTCCGGCAGCGGCCTCGGCGGCACTGTGACCGCCTCGGGGCGGAACACCTCCCGCATGGGGCAGTTCACTGTCGTCGTCACCGATGGCGTCACGCAGATCACCCTGACCGGCAACTACGAGTACAGCTTCGGTCGTCCGCTCTAACGCATCCACCACCTACAAGAGACCTAATGCACGATGAAGTGAAGCTGGTCGGCGCTCTCGCGGGCGTCGGCCTCATCGTGGGCATCGCAAAGATGCTCACGTCGAACGATCCGATCACCTGGAAGCAGGCGCTCGGCCGCGCAATCCTCTCTGGCGCTACCGGCCTTGCCGCTGGTGCCATCGTCATTTTCATCCCCGGCGTCTCCTTCGTCGCCCAGGTCGCGCTCGCGTGCATCCTGGCGTCGCTCGGCACGTCCGCGCTGGAGACCGTACTGAACCGCGTCGTCAACAAGTGACCGCCCCCAAGGATGCCTTGGAGCGACTGCACGCCGCAGTCGCGGACAAGCTCGCCGACACCATCGACTCGATGGAGTCGGACGCGAAGGGCCTGGCCTCGATCCTCAACGTGGCCCGGCAGTTTCTCAAGGACAACGGCATCGACGTTGCGGCCACGCCGCCCGGCTCACCGCTGGGCAAGCTGGCCGACAAGGTGTCCGAGTTCCCGTTCGATCCCGCTGAGGATGGGCGGCTGAACTGATGGAGGGCATGACGAGCCTCCACGTTCGTCACCCTTTCGAGGACTTCCGCAACTTCGCCTGGTACGTCTGGAAGGAGCTGGGGCTACCAAGCCCCACTCCGATCCAGTACGACATCTGCGAGTTCCTGAAAACCGGCCCGCGCCGTCGCGTCATCATGGCGTACCGCGGCGTCGGCAAGTCCTGGGTGACGGCCGCCTACGTCTGCTGGCTCCTCTGGAAAGACCCCCAGCACAAGATCATGGTGGTATCGGCATCGAAGGAACGCGCCGATGCGTTCTCGGTGTTCGTCAAGCGCCTGATCGAAACCCTGCCTGAGCTGCAACACCTGCGCCCGCGTCCCGACCAGCGCAACTCGAACCTGGCGTTCGATGTCGGCCCCGCGCAGCCCGATCAGTCGCCCTCGGTGAAGTCGGTCGGTATCAACGGCCAGCTCACCGGCTCCCGCGCCGACACCATCATCGCGGACGACATCGAAGTCCCGAAGAACTCCATGACCGTCGTGCAGCGCGAGAAGCTCGCCGAGCTGGTCAAGGAGTTCGATGCGGTGCTCAAGCCGGGCGGCGAGATCATCTACCTCGGCACTCCGCAGACCGAGGAGTCGCTCTACAACAAGCTGCCCGAGCGCGGCTACGTCATCCGCATCTGGCCTGCGCGCTACCCGAAGGACACCAAGCACCGCCAGGTGTACGGCGACCGCCTCGCGCCGATGATCGCCGATGCGTTCGACGCGAACCCCAAGCTCGCCTGGAAGAACTGCGAGAGCGTCCGCTTCTCCGATGAGGACTTGATGGAGCGCGAGGCGTCCTACGGACGCTCCGGCTTCATGCTCCAGTTCATGCTCGATGCGTCGCTGTCCGACGCCGAGAAGTACCCGCTCAAGCTGTCCGACCTGATCGTGATGGACGTGGACCGCGAGGTCGCTCCGATCCGCGTGGTCTACAGCAGCGGCCCGGAGTACATCGTCAGCGACATCCCGTCCGTGGGCTTCACCGGCGACCGCCTGTACCGGCCCATGTACCTCGCCTCGGAAATGGAGGAGTTCACCGGCAAGGTGCTCGCCATCGACCCCTCGGGCCGAGGCGGCGACGAAACCGGCTACGCGGTCGTCGGCATGCTTCGCGGCATGCTCTACGCGCGCCGTGCTGGTGCGACCAAGGGCGGCTACGACGACGACACGCTGGAGACCCTGGCGCACATCGCGCGCGCCGAGAAGGTCTCCGCAGTCCTCATTGAGGCCAACTTCGGCGACGGCATGTTCGCCAAGATGCTCTCCGGCGTCCTGGCGCGCGTGTACCCGTGCTCCATCGAGGAGGTGAAGCACTATGGCACCTCGAAGGAGAACCGAATCATCGACGTGCTGGAGCCGGTACTGAACCAGCATCGCCTGGTGGTCGATGCCTCGATCATCCGCGCCGATCAGAAGTCCGAGCAGAAGTACCAGCTGTTCTACCAGCTGACGCGCATCACGCGCGACCGCGGCGCACTGCGCCACGACGACCGCCTCGAAGCGCTGGCGATGGCCGTGAAGTATTGGGCCGACCAGCTCTCCCGAGACGTGTCCAAGGAGGAGCAGCGCTACCTGGAGGAGCTGCTCGACCGCGAGTACGCCTCCTTCATCCAGTCCGTGACCGGCCGCGTGCCGTCACCCGACAACTACCTCGACATCCTGTAGGAGACCCAATGTCCAACACGCTCGCTGCGTGGCTGATGGCGCTCGCCGCCGCTGCCCTGCTGTACCTGTTCCTGCGCCGCAAGAACGACGACGACAACGACGGCCCGAGCGCACCCGCGCCGGTAACGCCGTGCGACTGCAACCACGCTCCCTGCTGCCACACCCAGGGCGGCCAGTCGAACCCTTACGCCCCGGTGTGAGCCAGGCTGTCCAGCTCGCGCGCCCTCTGACGATGAAGTCGGAGGGTCTGCGCCTGGTGGCCTACCTGTGCCCCGCAGACAAGTGGACCATCGGCTACGGCCACACCGGCAGTGACGTGAAGCCCGGCCTCCGCATCACCGAGGAACGCGCTGTGGAGCTGCTGGAGGCTGACCTCTCCAAGGCCGCTACGGTCGTCCGTCGATACGTGCGCGTGCCCCTCAGCGCGCCGCAGGAAGCCGCTCTGATCGACTTCGTGTTCAACCTCGGCGAGGGCAACTTCGCCAGCTCCACCCTGCTCCGCGTGCTCAACGCGGGCGACTACGCGGCGGTGCCCGCACAGCTCCGCCGATGGACCAAGGGTCGCGTCAAGGGCGTGCTGACGGACCTGCCCGGCCTCATCGACCGCCGCGAGGCGGAAGTCAAACTCTGGAACTCCAAGTGACCATCAAGACCATCTACAACCGCGCCAGCGAGCGCCTGGTGCGCGCCTACGAGCGCGCCAAGGGGTACGTAGCGCTGCGCATTGCCCTCGCCTCGCAGTGGCTCCCGGAGCGCCTGCGCGAGACCTCCCGTCGCACCTACACCGGCTGGCTGTTCGTCGCCGTGTTCCTGGCGCTGCCCTACGTCGTCCTCGGCGGCCTGTGGGAGCACTTGCGGAATGCCGCGGAGCGCCTGTGGGATGACGTGAGCGACATCGAGTGGGCTGCGTTCACCCCGAGCTACTGGCGGGAGCACATCAAGCAGTGACCACGCTGGCCTTTGACGGCCGGCTCGTTGCTATCGACTCGCAGGTCACCGCTGGTGATCTGCGGTACGAGGAGGAGAAGTTCTACCGCACCACCGACACCACCGGGCGCGACCTGGTGGTGTTCGGCGCGGGCACCACTTCCCACATCCAGCGAGCCGTGCGCGAGCTGTCGGAGGGATTCGACGAACTGACCAAGGGCGAGTACACGATCCTCGTGGTCGGCCTGCGGGACAACCCGGTGGCCTTCTACCACGACGGTCTCCCTCTCGACCTCCGGCGCGACTTCCTCGTCGCCGGTAGTGGTGGTGCGATTGCCCTGGCCGCCATGAAGGCAGGCCACAACGCGACCGAAGCAGTCCTCATGGCCTGCTCGACGGACCTCTACAGCGGTCCACCGGTGCAGACCTACGACACTTTCAACAAGCGCTTCCTTAGAAAACGGACATGACTTAACGGCGCAAGGATGCGCCTAAACTGGAATCCCCATCTGACGCGTCCGTTCCAAGGCCCCCATGAGATCGTTTATGCGATACGGCTTTTGAAGAAAGGTAGCCCATTGGTGAATGGTGGGCAGTTGAGGATTGGGAAGCCCCGTGGCAAACATGTAGGGTATTCGATTCGACAAGAGACAGTCAGCGACCGACATGGAGCCACCATCCTCGATATGAATATCTAAGATTGCCGCGTGGAACACTTTTGCCGCCAGTTGGTCTAAAGCTTGCGCGGAGGAAGCAACAACCTCGACCTCATAGCCGAAATTCACCAGGATTTCCTGCAACATCTCTGACAGGTCGGGGTCATCTTCTAAGACCAGTAGCGACCCCAAGCAACCCTTACCGTTTACCCGCGAAGCCATCTGACACCTCCCATGCGTAGCGGCCCGTACCCTATAACTATTGAAGGGGAATATCGCGCTGATGATTTGCAGCGTCCTGAACTGTTCAGCTAGAGAGTCAAGTCGTCTTCCTTGAACCACCACATTACAGCCAAGGCGACGAACCATACGATCAAGGGTATTCCGACAAGGAACTGGAGTAACAGGTCTCTCATGTACTCGCATCCCGCCGACTCAGTAAGCGCGGAATCAAGGATACGCACCTGCTGCTCCACAACGCTTGGGGCGGTGTTATCGTCGTTAATAAGTCCGCGGCTTCTTTCCGCCACGGCGTCCGCATCTCGCATCTTTACATGTTGATACAGAGCCGGTACTCCCACAAGGATTACACAAGCCAGCGTGATCGAAGCCGCGAACCGGGTGAGGATGCTATTGAGCGATGCCATGTGGTCTTGATGAGCTGTCTAGGGCAAACGCCAAGTCTACCGGACCACACAGACCGTCATCTCCTAGGGGGCTTGACAGAGCTGTTATCATTAGATAGACCTAAGTATTACTATAGTGGGACTGTAGAGTTCTATTCATTGGTATTCACCACCAAGTAGAACTACAGTCCTCCTATGCACTCTTGGGGTGTTCCTCTGTCCTCCTTGGGTGCCACTGCGGCGGAACTCCCATGCACCGACTTCTCCTGATCCTGCTCATCGCGGGCGTCACGCCCATCAACCCGCTCCTGGCGATCCTCGCGTACAACCGAGGGATGACCTGGGCTGTGCCTGTGTGCGTCCTATGGGGACTTGGGTCGCTCGCCTGGTTCGCTGTCGTGGCAACGCGGAAGCGCTCCGGTGTGACTGAGGCTCCCTCCTCGCGCGACTGAGGGGGTCGAAACGTTTGCGGCAAATTTCCGAAGGGGTATCCAACTACTTGGAACCGCGCGATCCCCCCCCGTAGGGGGTCGCCCCCTGTAGCGCAAAGGCACGATGCGCCCCCCCTTCGCGTCACCTGCGGCGTCACCACCTCGGCTAACCTGCTGATTCCAAAGGTGAACCACCGGATTAGGTATCCAGTGCCTAGGCAATCCCATGCGATACCTGGGCAACCTGCGGACATCCGCGCTCAAACGTTCGCGCCCCTGTCTGTCCCTATCTGTCTTTTTGCCCTGACCGCCACGCGTCCACCTCGGCACCACCTCGGCACACCTGCCTACCACCTCGGCGCACCCTGCCCCAGCCTATGCCCACCTGCCGCCCACCACGGCCAGCCAATGCGCCGCCACGGCCCACGCAAGGCCCGCCACGGGCATCCCTACCGCCCCGCCTATAGAAGCTCCCCACGCGCGCGCTAGGCGCTCCCTGCGACCATCCAAAAATAGTTGCCATCGGGGTATTGACAGCCATGCGGGGATTGATCTAATCTATACCCGTCGCCAGCAGCACGGCGGCAGCGGAAAAGGCGGCGACAGACGTGCGACCGATGGATCGACAGCACCTAGAGCTTATCCCGCCAGCACTGAGGACTAGCCCCAAAGGCCCCTGAGCGCACCGCAGGTAACGTCCGGCTCAATCCTCCCACTACCGGGAGTGATTGACAAACCGGGAACAAACGGGCATAATGCCCACCATCGAACAACGGTCGCAGGGTGCGGTCGGGACAGTAGGAAAGGGGCAGGCAGGAGCGCCGCCCACGGCAGAACGCGGGGAGCTGGGAACACTAGCCGCGCCGGGAAGTGTAAGGGCCGATGAAGGCCGCCACGGATACCGGGTCACCGCCAGAAAGAGCGGGGCCATCTGTACGGGATTCCTAGGCGAGCTGGAGGCGCTCCCGGAAGCTGGCGACGGTCAGATTCCATGCCTTACAAGCATGAGTCTGACCGCCAAAGCGTCCCTACCGTTGTGATGGGGCGTTTTGGTGGTCCGATTCACTGGAGAGCAACCCATGACGATGATCCCGTTTGATATGACCGCCCGCGACTACTACGTGGCCGGTTGCATCCGCCGCGGCATCCGCGAGCACCGCGCCCGACTCAACGAGCGGGAGCGCCAGGCACACAAGAACCGCACCCAAGTTGCGCCTTGTCCATCCCCCGTTGTCATCTGATCCCCTTTCGTCAACCCGGTTTTCCACACCCCGCCGACGTGTGACGGCGGGTCTTTTTTGGAGCTACCATGAGCACCAATGGACCACTGGAGGACTTGCAAGTGCGCAAGCTCACCGCTGAGATTCGCAAGATCAACCGCGAGAGCGACAAGCTGATGATGGAGACCCGGTGGTATCCGCTGGTGGTCGCCACGGCCTTTGTGGCTGGCATCGTCACGCTGACCAAGCTGTTCCTCTAACAGCGCCCTACCCCAATCCCCCGAAGCCGCCGCAAGGCGGCTTTTTTGTTGCCCGGAGAAAGCTATGAACAAAATTCCTTCCGCCCTGATCGCCGCCGCTCTGCATGTGGCCCCCAAGAATGACGTTCGCTTCTACTTGAATGGCGTGCTGATTGAGTCGCACGCCGATGGTGCGATCATCGTTGCTACAGACGGCCACCGCATGCTTGTGGTGCGTACCAGCCTGCCGTGGGACATTGGCAAGATCATCGTGCCGCGCAATGCGTGCGAGCTGGTCGCCAAGATGAAGGGCGATGTCTATTTCAGCGCCGTGGGCGATGCCAGCCGGTTCAAGGCGGAGCGCGGAGGCCAGGCCATTGAGTTTGCTGCCGTTGATGGAACCTACCCGGACTGGCGTGCTGCGGTGTCCAAGCCGAACGAACTCAAGCTGTCCGGATTCGCGCCTGCCGTCCTCGAAGGCGTAGTGAAGGCGGCCGGTGTAATTTGCAAGGCATTCGGCGGCAAGGCCACTTCACTGATTCCGGTGACTGGCGGCGACGTGGCGGCCATGTTCGGTATTGGCGGCATCACCGATCCGAGCATCAGGTGCGCGTCTTTGATCGTCATGCCAATGCGCGACTCGTCATACCCGGAAGCCCTGTGCAGCGACGCGCTCCGCGCTTAACCCGAACCCATCAGCCGCCGCAAGGCGGCTTTTTTGTTGCCCGGAGAAAGCCATGAACCTCGACAACTACGCCCCCGAGAGCGCGAAGCGCATAGCCGTGGCGCTGGTGGATGCCGCCCTCGCCGCTGGTTACTCGCTCGGCGTCTACGACGGCGAAGAAACCACGGTGCGGCACAGCCGCGACCGGCAAGAAGTGTTGGAGGCCCTCGCCTCTACCGACCACGATCACCTGCGGTTCTACCGCCCGGACGCAACAAAGGCGGGGTTTGTGCTCCTGATTTGGGAGAACGGGGACGACGCCGCGAGCGACTGGAGCGACAACGACGAGACCAACGCGCTGGTGATGCCGGTGCTGCGCGGGCTGGGGGTGCTGTGATGGAACTGCGCACCTACGGAACCCGCAACGTGTTCCTGGCACAGCCGGGGCGCTATCACGAACAACTGGCGGCGACCGCGATGACGCCGCAGCAAGCCGAGGAGTTCGCCACCGTGGTCAACCGCGCAATCAGGGATACCGACTTCGACCCCATCGACCTCGCGCAGCTGGCGAGCGGGTGGACGTGGCCCGAGCCGATGAGCACCGCGCCGCTGGGCATTGAGGACTCCGAATTTCTTGTCGAGGTGGCGCGCATGCTGCACCGCCTCTGGCAGGAGGTCGGCGAGCAGTGGAGCGGCGTTTGGGCCTACGACATCGCCGACCCGCTGGGCGGGTGGCTGTCGAGGAACGGCATCAACCACGAGACCGCCGATGGCGTGGCCCGCGCCGAGCAGCAGGCCCGCGCATGGATCGCCGAGGGCATGGGAGCCGCGCGATGAGCTACCGCGAGGAGGACATCTTGTTCGAGACCGAAAAGGCATGGGTGCTGCGCAAGGGGCCGAACCATTTTGAGGTCTACAAAATCGGCCTCACCCACTCGACACGCCACGGCATTTTTCACAACATCCCCGGCGCACTGGATCGCGCCATCGAACACGCAAAGGGCCTGTCGCAATGAGCAATGACAACGAGCTGGCTGTACCTGCCGGTGACAAGCTGGTCACCCTGGGCGACCGATCGGTCTCCTACGGTCCCCGCCAAGAGTTCGACGGGAGCGTCGAGCCTTGCGCACCGATGGCCGCGCAGTTTTGGGGCGTCTACCGCTGGGCCGGTAAGGACCGCTGGTGGTGGATTGCCGACGTGGCCGACGAGGACACCGCCCGCGCAGTGGCCGCCGCCTACCTGCTGAACGTCAAGCCCGATTGGGCGCACTGACCGATAACCACCCCTGATCCCGAGGCCCGCCTAGTGCGGGCCTTCGCATTTCTGGAGCACACCATGCAAATATACGTTGCCTGCCTTGCCTCATATAACGCTGGCGTCCTGCACGGCGAGTGGATCAACTTGGAGGGACGCGACGCCGACGACGTGCGCGATGAGATTGCCCGCATCCTGCGCGAGTCGCCGCACCCGAACGTGACCGTTGATTGCCCGGATTGCGGCGGTACTGGAACCACATACGTCCCCCGAGTATTCGGCGGGGCGGAATGCACGGCGTGTGGCGGAAGCGGCAAGGTCGCCAGCGCCGAGGAGTGGGCCGTCCACGACTACGACGACGTGTTCGGGGATACCTGGGGCGAGCACCCCGACCTGGACAAGCTGTGCGCATTGCAAGAGCGGCTGGACGAGTTGCACAACGACACCGAACGCGCCGCCTACACGGCCTTCTGCGACCACGATGGCCTCGACGATGTGACCGTGGAGCAGTTCCACGAAGCCTACGCGGGCCAGTTCGATAGCTGGGCCGACTTTGCCGAGAACTATGTGGACGAATCGAGGCTTCTTCACGACGTGCCCGACGCCCTCTCCCGCTACTTCGACTACGAGAGCTATGGCCGCGACATTCGGCTCAACGGTGACGCGTTTGAGGTGAGCGGCTTCTACTTCTGGAGCCGCTAACGCCGCTTCCGCAAGACCCTGCGCCAATACAGGTATGTGCGATGCGCCGGCACCGAGCTAGTCCACACCCATACGACTAGGTGAAGGGCCGTAATGGCGACTTCTACGCGGGGGTCAATCATCGAATGGTCCTTGGGGTCGGGAGTGGCGATCACGCCCTTCAGCCCTAATCATAAGGCCAATCTCGATATTTGGCACTCATTGTTCCATTTGTAGCACTTGCATAACAGGAGACTTACATATGCGTAACGCAGATTTCACCGCAAACTCGACCCTGGTGATCGTCAACGTGGCCCTCCGCGTCCACCAGTTCGGCCCGTTCTTGGTATTCGAGCGGGAGGTTTTGGTCCTGCATGAACGGACCTACGAGGTGCCCGAATGATTCGGACCATCAATTTCGACCATAACGAGAAGCGCGGCGCTCTCCGCGCGATGCTCGGCCTACTCAACGAGCGCGTCCAGTTCTCGGTCGTCCCCGAGGACTGTGGCTGGCGGGTGTCGTATCCGGTCCCACCCGCGGCCCCAACGGAGACCCCGCGGCCATGACTTCACTGCACCAGTCGGGATCAATCTCTCCCGTGGTACTTGATTCCTACGGACGCGCCATCATTGTGGCCTGTAGTCTGCCCGACGGCAGCGTCATGCTGTCGGGCTGCGCATCCGCAGACGACCAGGGGGGCGTTCTCAGTCTATGAGTACGGTGAGACGGACAATAGCCAGCGCGGTAGTCCGCGTAGGGCAAGGACTGTTTTTTGCATCCGTGGTCGGGGCCATTGTGACCCTGGCGGCGATGCTGGCACTACCGTTCTTAAAACACTGAAACGTAAGACCTTTTTGTGGAGCGCAGCCGGGGGTGGCGGCGCATTACAACGCCGTGAGCAGGGGACAGGACGGCCCCTTCGCAGGGCAGAAGTACCTGGACCTGTTCGTGAAAGCCTTTGGATATGAGATCGGAATCGACCCCTCCCCCACGCCCTGGCAGCGTGGTTTCTGGATGGACAAAATTGGCAAGAATGCCATCAACATTGGCTTGGGCCTTGTAATCCTTACATTGCGGCTCCAAGATAGACCCTGATGGTTTCCCAAGGGGGAACCATCCCCTTACGGAAAATGAGCGCACCATGAATCTCTCGCAGAAAGAACTGACGGCCATTCTCACAACCGCACTGTCAGCCTTCCGGGAAGAGATCGACGAGGACATCACCGCCACCCGCATCCTCACCCTACTCGCCGTTGTGGACGAGCCGGGCATTCAGCAGGTGGACCTTGAGCGCGTCCTCGGCGGACTCTCTCCCTCCGCAGTGAGCCGCAATGTGCTCGACCTGTCGTCTATCAAGCGTAACCGCGAGCCGGGGCCTGACTTCCTGGAGCAGCGCCCTGATCCCGCCTACCGCAAGCGCAACCTGATCTTCCCGACGACCAAGGCGCTGCACTGGCTGGCTTCGCTCGCAGAACGTGTCAACCGCAAGGTGACGGCGCGCGTCGCAGCCGCCTAACCCCCAACACCCCGTTGTGCCCCGAGGCCCGCCTAGTGCGGGCCTTTTCATTTTTGGAGATACACATGGCCCTTCGCCTCAAAGGGACCGCGCCCAAGCCGGGTGCGCCCGATAAGCGCTACTACATGCTCGACGTGCAGGAGGGATACCGGCGCGTGCGCTTGTCCACCGGCACCCGCGACCGCGTGGCAGCCGAGCGCAAGGAGCAGGCGGTCCTCGACGCCCTGCGCGACGACCCCGACGTTTCCGAGGACGTGCTGCGCGAACTCATCCGGGGCAAGTCCCGGTCGGCGCAGATGGCCGTGGCGAAAGCCAAGGCCCGGCAGCGCACCCTCAAGGACGCGATGGATGACGCCCTGGACGACCGCAACTTTTGGGGCAAGCTCAAGTCCATCGAGACCGTCCGCACCAACTGCAAGATCGTCCAGGGCTTCCTGGGCGAGGACACGCCCATCAACGACATCACCCAGGCCGCAGTGGACGCGATGGTGACCAAGATGGAGGCCGAGGGAGCTGCTCCGGCGACCATCAACCGCAAGATGCACGCCCTGATGGCCGTCCTGCGCCGCGAGGCGAAGGCCGGGCGCATGCTGGCCGCCATCCCGGAGTACCGGCCGAGCGACGAGCGCGACAACGCGCGCCAGTTCACCCTGACCATTGAGGACGAGGAGCTGATCCTCTCCCGCGTGCTCGCGTGGGACATCCTGCCCGACCCCGAGTACGGCGGTCGGCCGCGGACGCGCGACGGTAAGGACTACCACGACCTGTTCGTGTTCCTGGCCGACGTGGGCTGCCGCCTGAGCCAGGCATTCAACCTGCGCTGGAGCGACCTGGTGGGAACCCCGCCGACCGCCGTTCGCTTCTGGCGTCACGGGGAACTGAAAGGCGGCCGGCAGCGCACCATCCCGTTGACCTCCCGCGCCTCGGAAGTGGTCCAGCGGCGGCGCAGGGCGGCAGGCAAGGAGCAGACCGGCCCCTTCTCCACGCTCAACAAGACCCGCGCCAACAAGCTCTGGAATCGTGCGCGAAAGGGGACGCATCTCGCCAAGGAGAAGGAGTGCGTGATCCACTCGCTGCGGCACACCTGCGCCACCCGGCTGCTGCTGGCGACCGGCAACATCAAGCTCGTGCAGGAGTGGCTGGGGCATCGGGACATCCGCACCACGTCGGAGACCTACGCGAAGGTGCTGGCCGAACAGGCGCTCATCGGCAAGTCTGCGCTGGAGCAATTGCGGGCTGCGCCGCAGGTGACGCCCACAGGTGACGTTCCGAGACGGGGATTGATTGCCAACGAGGGATTGTAGTACCAAAACTGACCGTCGCCAGCTTACTTTTCAGTAACTTAGCGACGGTAGTAAGAAAACAGTGGGGTGGCTGAGGGGATTCGAACCCCCGACCACCGGAATCACAATCCGGTACTCTAACCAACTGAGCTACAGCCACCACTGAAACTTTTGTTCCCTCGCCGATATCAGCTGGCGCTGGAACCTCAAACCTTTGCCTGGGGACTGTCACCGAAGTTCCGGTCCGCCGAAGCGAGTCCGATATTCTGGTGGAGTCTTTACGCTTTTGCAAGCACTTCTTCACATCCGCCGATGCGATCCCAGTGCCTCGCCGATGGCGCGCCCGACAGGAATCGAACCTGTAACCGCCGGCTTAGAAGGCCGGTGCTCTATCCAGTTGAGCTACGGGCGCCCGAACCGGAACGGCGTCCAATCCGACGTGATGTGGGATTGGTCGGGGTAGAGGGATTCGAACCCCCGACATCCTGCTCCCAAAGCAGGCGCGCTACCAGACTGCGCTATACCCCGGTCTTGCAATCCCCTCGGGCACAGGCCCGGGGAGCTGGTCATTGTGGCCAAGCGCATCATGAACTGTCAACGCGGGCGACCCGCACCCGAAGCCTGACACGGCACCACGTGCAACCATCGGCTATGCTCCCGGTCATCGGCCGGATGGCCGTCCAGCCCCTCATTCGCACGGAGAACACGCATGCGCAGCGGCAACCCGGCTCTTTCCGAGTCGACCTTCCTCGACCTCGCCAGTGGCTCGGTGGTGACCAGCCCCGACCAGGCCATGACCCTCAACGGCACCGTCAACAAGACCGGTTTCCTGCTGCTGCTGACAGTGTTGACGGCGGCCTTCGCCTGGAACCAGTCGATCGACGAATACGACCAGGTCATGGACGTGGCCAGGCTGTACGCCATGGGCGGCGCGATCGGCGGCCTGGTGCTGGCACTGGTCACCGTCTTCAAGAAGGAATGGTCCCCGGTCACCGCGCCGATGTACGCGCTGGTCGAGGGGCTTTTCCTCGGCGCCATCTCGGCCGTCTTCAACGCCAAGTTCCCAGGCATCGTGTTCCAGGCGGTGCTGCTGACCTTCGGCACCCTGTTCGCGCTGCTGATCGCCTACCGCAGCGGCGTGATCAAGGCCACCGAGAACTTCAAGATGGGCGTGGTCGCGGCAACCGGCGGTATCGCCCTGCTCTACCTGGCCTCGTTCGTGCTCGGCTTCTTCAACATCGACGTGCCGGTGATCCACGATTCCAGCTGGCTGGGTATCGCCTTCAGCCTGTTCGTGGTGGTCGTCGCCGCGCTGAACCTGGTGCTGGATTTCGACTTCATCGAAACCGGCGTGGCCCAGCGCGCGCCGAAGTACATGGAGTGGTATGGCGCATTCGGCCTGATGGTGACCCTGGTCTGGCTGTATGTGGAGTTCCTGCGCCTGCTGTCGAAGATCCAGCAGCGCTGAACCCCACCAGGTCGTAAACGACAAGCCGTGGTCCGCGAGGATCACGGCTTTTTTTTGGAACCCTGCCCCATGTCCTGCACCTTCCACAGCTACCGCCCGGCCGACGGCCACCGCCTGCCGCACGACCCGTTCAACGCCATCATCGGCCCACGCCCGATCGGCTGGATTTCCAGCTGCGACGCCGAAGGAACATTGAACCTGGCGCCGTACAGCTTCTTCAATGCGTTCAACTACACCCCGCCGATCATCGGTTTCTCCAGCCAGGGCCGCAAAGACTCGCTGCGCAACATCGAAGCGACCGGTGAGTTCGTCTGGAACCTGGCGACCTTCGACCTGGCCGAAGCGATGAACGAAAGCTGTCGTGCAGTCGGGCCGGAGGTCGACGAGTTCGCCCTGGCCGGGCTGATGCCACTGGCCTCCACGCAGGTCGCCCCACCCCGCGTGGCTCAGAGCCCGGTGAGCATGGAGTGCCGCTGCACCCAGATCGTGCGCCTGCGCGATGCTGCCGGGCAGGACACCAACGGCTGGCTGGTGCTGGGCGAAGTGGTCGCGGTGCACATCGACGCCCGTCTGCTGGTCGATGGCATCTACGACACCGCTGCCGCGGCGCCGATCCTGCGCGGCGGCGGCCCCGCCGATTACTTCCGCATCGGCGCCGGACAACGCTTCCGCATGTCCCGCCCGGCCTGAGCCTCAGGCTGCCGGCGCGCGCGCCAGCAGCGCCGGCAGCGACGAGGCCAGCAATGCGATGCCGGATGCGGTCAGCAGGCTCAGCACGACCTGCCGGAAGCGCGCCTCGCTGATACCGATGTAGACCCGCGCGCCCAGCAGGGTCGGCACCAGCATGGCCGGCGCCACGATGGCGAAGTACGGCAGCATCTGCCGCTCCACCAGGCCGCTGCCGACATAGGTGGCCATGGTCACCGCCAGCATGGCCAGGTTGAAGTTCTGGATGACCGCGCGCTGCTCGTCCTTGCCGAAGCCGCGCAGCGTGCTCCACAACGTCGGCACCGGCCCGGCGAAGCCACCGATGCCGCTGAGCACGCCACCGGCCATGCCGGCAATGGCGTCACCCACGCGCCCTCCGATGGTGATCGGCGGCAACGAGCGCGCCATCAGCATCACCGGGCACCACAGCGCCAGGAAGCCGCCCAGCAAAGCCTTGAACCAGTCCATGTCCAGCTGCGGCAGCACCATCACGCCCAGCGGAATGCCGGCCAGCCCACCCAGCACGAAGGGCAGCAGCAGGCGCAGGTTGAAGCCGCGGCGCACGGTGAACACCGCCACCAGCTGGCCGACCAGCGCGCCGAACACCGACAGTGCGGCCGCCAGTCGCGGCTCCAGCCCCCATGCCCAGAACGACATCGCCACCATGCCGAAGGCGAAACCCGACAGCCCCTGCACGAATCCGGCGACGATCGCGCCGAGCGCGACCAGCAGATACACCGACTCCATCACCACCTCGGTTGCAGCCGCGCGACTACCCTGCCGCGCCCACCTGTGCAGCGTAGTGCGCTGCGAGGTGCTCGACCAGCGCACGCACCTTGGGGGCCAGCGCACGCGCATGTGGATACAGCGCGAAGTAGCGTCGCTGCCCCGCATGCCAGGCCGGCAGCACACGGATCAAACGGCCGGCACGCAGGTCTTCCTGCACGGTCAGTGCGGTGAACAGGCTGATGCCCATTCCCGCCAGCGCGGCGGCATACAGCGCCGGCGTGGCATCTACGCGCAGGCGCTGGCCAGCCTCGATGTTCATGCAGGCACCACGCGGCCCCTGCAGCTGCCAGGGCAGCATCGACGGCGTGGGACTGAAGCCCAGCAGCGTGTGCTGCGCAAGGTCGGCCGCCTGCCGCGGCAGGCCGTGCCGGGCCAGATAGGATGGCGCGGCCACCAGGATGCGCGGGCAGCTGGCCAGTTCACGTGCGACCAGCTGGCTGTCCGGCAATGAAGCCGCAATGCGCAGGGCCAGGTCGAAACCACCGCCCACGACATCGACCAGCTGATCATCAGCCGACAGGTCCAGCGAGACCTGCGGGTAACGCTGCAGGAACGAGGGCATCCAGTGCGGCAACTCCTGGCTGGCCACCACCTGCGGCACGCTGATCCGCACTGAGCCACTGGGCTGGGCCTGTCCTGCACGCGCGCGGTCATCCGCCTCCTGCAGACGATCGAGCAGCGCACCGGCCTCCCGGTAGTAATCGCGTCCGGCTTCGGTCAGTGACAGCCGGCGGCTGTTTCGATCGAGCAGGCGCACCTGCAGGTGGTCTTCCAGTTGCCGCAGCTGCCGTGACATCGCCGAGTGGGTCGTGCCCAGGCGTTCGGCCGCAGCGGTGAAGCTGCCTGCGTCGACGATGGCGCGCAGCGCACGCAGGGCGGCGAAATGATCCATCAACGGGCAACTCCACCTGGCGGGGCCCACGGCATGCGGGCCCCGCCAGCTTATCAAGCGCCGTCGGCGGCCTTGCGCACTGGCAGCGCCAGGATTGCATCGGCACTCAGAACGTCACCGAAGGTGTCCTCGATCTGCGCCAGCGAGGCCTCGTGCAGCACGCGATGATCCATGCGCTGGCCGCCAGCCAGATCCAGATCACGACTGGCTGTCGCATCGGACGACACGATCACCCGGTAACCACGCGGTGCAGCGGCGGCATCGCGGGCGGCACCGGCCACGCAGGCATGGGTCTGCAGGCCGGTCACGATCAGCGTATCGACGCCGGCGTCCTTCAGCACGGCGTCCAGCACGGCAGCCGAGGCGCCTGCGAACACGCTCACGTTGTCCTTCTGCACCACGGTCTCGCCCTGGCGCGGCTGCAGGTCGTGATGGAAGGCGGCGTTGACGCTGCCCTGTGCGAACAACGGCGCGCCGGCCGGCAGCACGTGCTGCACGTGGATCACGCGGATGCCATGGGCGTCGGCGAACTGCACCACGCGCTTGGCCTGGCGCAGCGCGGCCACGCCGCCAGGGATGACCATGCGGCCTCCGGCAAAGCCCGGTGCGGCGCTGGCATCGAAATATTCGTTCTGGAAGTCGATCACCAGTACGGCGGTCTTCGCTGCATCCAGCGAGGCGGCGACAGGCGCGCCGGCCATGTGGCGGATGGTGGGATGGGACGGTTCGGCAGCCGCGACCGGGGCGGTGGCGGCCATGCCGATCAGGCTGGCCAGGCCGAAGGCGGAGAGGTTCATGGGAGGGCTCCTGTGCGGTGGATGTGGGGCACAGGATGCGGAGCGCAAGACGCACGAACCAGCCGCCTTGAATCACATGTTCTGTGCAAATTGCGCACAGACCACACCCGATAGAGCCTCCCATGGGTGGCTGCGCGCCACCAGCACCCGTCATCCACGCATGGCGTGGATCTACCCCGACGTAAACGCAACGGGGCGCCCGAAGGCGCCCCGCTGTCGATCCAACCGAGGTCGACCGGCCGCTTACAGGCGGCTGGCGATGGCCTGGGCAAAGCTCATGGTGGTACCGGTGCCGCCGAGGTCGCCGGTCAGCGAATCCTTGGCTTCCATCGTGGCGACGATGGCCTTGCGCAGGCGCTCGGCGTTTTCCGGCTGGCCGACGTGGTCCAGCATCTGCGCGGCTGCCAGCAGCAGCGCGCACGGATTGGCCTTGCCCTGGCCGGCGATGTCCGGCGCGGTGCCGTGCACGGCTTCGAAGATCGCCGCGTCCTTGCCGATGTTGGCACCCGGGGCCAGGCCCAGGCCGCCGACCAGACCAGCGCACAGATCGGAGATGATGTCGCCGAACAGGTTGGTGGTCACGATCACATCGAACTGTTCCGGACGCATCACCAGCTGCATGCAGCAGTTGTCGACGATCATTTCCTGGAACTCGATGTCCGGGTACTGCGCGGCCACTTCACGAGCGACATTCAGGAACAGGCCCGAGGTCGACTTGATGATGTTGGCCTTGTGGACGGCGGTGACCTTCTTGCGGCCAACGCTGCGGGCCAGCTCGAAGGCGTAGCGCACGATGCGCTCGGAGCCCTTGCGGGTGATGCGGGTGCCGGAGAAGGCGGTCTCGCCGTCGGCCGACACCTCCTGGCCTTCGGCCAGGTACGCACCCTCGGTGTTCTCACGAACGGTGATCAGGTCGACGTTGTCGAAACGCGACTTGGTGTTCGGGAAGGTGTGGGCCGGACGCACGTTGGCGTACAGGTCGAAGTGACGGCGCAGGCTGACGTTGATCGAGGTGAAGCCACCGCCGACCGGGGTGGTCAGCGGGCTCTTCAGCGCGACCTTGTTGCGCGCGATCGATTCCAGGGTCACCGCCGGCATCAGGTCGCCGTGCTTTTCCAGGGCCACCAGGCCGGCGTCGGCGTCTTCGTACTCCAGGCCAGCGTTCAGCTGGTCGAGCACGAACAGGGTGGCGTCCATGATTTCCGGGCCAATGCCGTCGCCGCGGATGACCGTAATTTTCTGCGTCATTGATCGATGTTCCGAACAGGGGGAAAAACGCCGTCCGGACGTGCCCGGAAACGCCGGCGCAAAGGAAGTTTCACCGGCAATTATGCCTGAGCCGGGGCCGAGGTCCCAAATAGACCATGGTCCCAGTGCCCGGCCCAGGCAGAATTGCCCGCGCATCCCACCTTATCCCCGCGCCTGTCGGCGCGCCCCCTTGAGCAAACCGCTCTGCGGTTTGCCCGCGCATCCCACCTTATCCCCGCGCCTGTCGGCGCGCCCCCWTGAGCAAACCGCTCTGCGGTTTGCCCGCGCAT
>NZ_RAVT01000085.1 GCF_013464915.1 Stenotrophomonas maltophilia | reverse complement strand
CCGKATTGCCGGCCWGCGGCCGGCACTACCCAGCCTGCACCCGCCGCCAACGAGCAACACAGAACACCTGCATCACCAGTGGCCAGCCCACCGCAGCCGCCGCGACGACGACGATCCGACCGCGTGGAAGAGCCGGCCTGCACCCGCCGCCAGCGAGCAACACGGAACACCTGCATCACCAGCGGCCGGCCCACCGCAGCCGCCGCGACGGCGACGATCCGGCCGCGTGGTAGAGCCGGCCGCWGGCCGGCWGCCCCSGCCGCKCCSGATTGSCGGCC
>NZ_RAVT01000084.1 GCF_013464915.1 Stenotrophomonas maltophilia | reverse complement strand
GGCCAGCGGCCGSCACTACCGGTGTTTCCGTGCCGACCAACGGTCGGCACCTACCGGTGCTTCCGTGGGTGCCGACCGTTGGTCGGCACGCCCTCCATCAATGCGAGCGCTGCACCGCGTAACGGGCCAGACCACGCAGGGCGGCCACGGCGTCGTTGTCAGCCAGGCCGTCCAGCGCGCGCTCGGCGGCCTCAGCGTATTCCTCGGCACGCGCACGGCTGTACTCCAGGCCGCCGGTGGCGCGGATCGCGGCCAGCACTTCCGGCATCGCCGAGGCATCGCCGTCCTGCACGATGCTGCGCAGGCGCTCACGGGTGGCGTCGTCCGAATGGGCCATGGCGTGGATCAGCGGCAGGGTCGCCTTGCCTTCGGCCAGGTCGTCGCCCAGGTTCTTGCCCAGTTCTTCGGCGTTGGCCGAGTAGTCCAGCACGTCGTCGGCGATCTGGAACGCGTAACCCAGGTGCATGCCGTAGTCGAACAGGGCCTGCTGGGTGGCTTCGTTCACGCCGCTGGCCAGCGCGCCCAGGCGGGTGCCGGCGGCGAACAGCACTGCGGTCTTGCGCTCGATCACGCGCAGGTACGCGGCTTCGTCGGTGTCCGGGTTGTGCACGTGCAGCAGCTGCAGCACCTCACCCTCGGCGATGCGGTTGGTGGCATCGGCCAGGATCTGCATCACCGACATGCGTTCCAGCTCGACCATCAGCTGGAAGCTGCGCGAGTACAGGAAGTCGCCGACCAGCACGCTCGGCGCGTTGCCCCACAGCGCGTTGGCGGTGCTGCGGCCACGCCGCAGGCTGGATTCGTCCACCACGTCGTCGTGCAGCAGGGTGGAGGTGTGGATGAACTCGATGATCGCGGCCAGCTGGTGGTGGTCCGCGCCGACGTTGCCGACCGCACGGCCGGCCAGCATCACCAGCATCGGGCGCAGGCGCTTGCCGCCGGCGGAAATGATGTGGTCGGCGATCTGGTTGATCAGCACGACGTCCGAGGACAGCCGGCGCCGGATCAGGGCGTCGACGGCGGCCATGTCGGCCGCGGCAAGCGACTGGATCTGGGGCAGGCCCAGGGCGGGACGGGTGTCTTCGGTGATGGTCATGCGATCAGGCTTTCAGGCTCACCACTGATTATAGGCGCTGGCCGTGAATTCGGGCGCAAACCGGGCTGGCCGGCGTCCGCGGCCTGGCCAAGGCTGCCGCCTGCGTGAATACGTATGCAGGTTGCGCCATGCCCGGGAGGCCGCCGCTAAGCTTGCCGGAACAGGATTTCGGCCCGCTTCCGGCGGGCCCTGCATGCCCGGAGGGGGGCTGTCGATGTCGCACTATCCATGGTGGCGCGGAGCCGTCATCTACCAGATCTACCCGCGCAGCTACCTCGATGCCAACGGCGATGGCGTGGGCGACCTGCCGGGCATCATCGAGCGGCTGGACCACATTGCCGCGCTGGGCGTGGACGCGATCTGGATCTCGCCGTTCTTCAAGTCGCCGATGGCCGACTTCGGCTACGACATCGCCGACTATCGCGACGTCGACCCGCTGTTCGGCAGCCTGGACGACTTCGACCGCCTGCTGGCCAAGGCGCACGGTCTGGGCCTGAAGGTGATGATCGACCAGGTGCTGAGCCATACCTCGATCGAGCACGCCTGGTTCCGCGAGAGCCGCCAGGACCGGACCAACCCCAAGGCCGACTGGTACGTGTGGGCCGACCCGCGCGAGGACGGCACCCCGCCCAACAACTGGCTGTCGCTGTTCGGCGGCGGCGCCTGGCAGTGGGAGCCGCGCCGAGAGCAGTACTACCTGCACAACTTCCTGGTCGACCAGCCGGACCTGAACTTCCACAACCCGGACGTGCAGCAGGCCACGCTGGACAACGTGCGCTTCTGGCTGGACCGCGGCGTGGACGGCTTCCGCCTGGATGCGATCAACTTCTGCTTCCACGATGCGCAGCTGCGCGACAACCCGCCCAAGCCGGCGGACAAGCGCGTGGGCCGCGGCTTCAGCCCGGACAACCCGTACGCCTACCAGTACCACTACTACAACAACACCCAGCCGGAGAACCTGCCGTTCCTGGAGCAGCTGCGCGCGCTGCTGGACATGTACCCGGGTGCGGTCAGCCTGGGCGAGATCTCCTCGGAGGACTCGCTGGCCACCACCGCCGAGTACACCCAGGACGGCCGCCTGCACATGGGCTACAGCTTCGAGCTGCTGGTGGACGACTACAGCGCGGCCTATATCCGCGACACGGTCTCGCGCCTGGAAGCGGCGATGACCGAGGGCTGGCCGTGCTGGGCGGTTTCCAATCACGACGTGGAGCGGGCGGTCAGCCGCTGGGGCGGGCACCCGGCCGATCCGCGCCTGGCCCGGATGCTGGTGGCGCTGCTGTGCTCGCTGCGCGGCTCGGTGTGCCTGTACCAGGGCGAGGAGCTGGGCCTGGCCGAGGCCGAGGTGCCGTTCGAGGCGCTGCAGGACCCCTACGGCATCACCTTCTGGCCGAATTTCAAGGGCCGCGACGGCTGCCGTACCCCGCTGCCGTGGACCGACGCTCCGCTGGCTGGCTTCACCTCCGGCAAGCCCTGGCTGCCGATCCCGGCCGAGCACCGGGCGGCGGCGGTGGCCGTGCAGGAGCGCGACCCGCACTCGGTCCTGGCCGCGTTCCGGGCATTCCTGGCCTGGCGGCATGGCCAGCCGGCGCTTCTGCATGGCAGCATCCGGTTCATCGACAGTACTGAGCCAGTGCTGCTGTTCGAGCGTATGCTTGCAGATGAAACCCTCCTGCTGGCCTTCAACCTGTCGGCCGAGGCGGTGAGCCATCCGCTGCCGCCGGGCAACTGGCAGCAGGTGGCGGTGCCGGGCCCGGATGCGGGCACGGTGCAGGGCAATGAACTCCAGCTGCCGCCGCGCGCGGTGTATTGCGCCCGACGCAGCTGACCGTTTTCTCCGGTGGCGGTACTTGCGGGGACGGGGCCGAAGCGCCCCGTCCCTTTTTTGTGGGTGCGGTTGGTGAACGGCATCCACGCATGGCGTGGATCTGCCGACCCGTTGATCTGGTGCCGTGCGAAGGCCGCGTCGTCCGTTCTGTAGATCCACGCCATGCGTGGATGGGCCTTGCCGACCAACGGCCGGCATTCGCGCAAAAGAAAGCCCGCTGCCTGCGCAGCGGGTTTCCGGTCCTGCTCCCCTTGTGTTGCCGGCCAGCGGCCGGCACTACCGAATCAGGGTTGCCGGCCAGCGGCCGGCACTACCGAATCAGGGTTGCCGGCCAGCGGCCGGCACTACCCGGTCGTGGTCAGAACTTGTAGTTCACGCCCAGCATGTAGGTGCGGCCCCACTCGATGTACTCCAGCGGGCGGTCCTTGCTGCCGGCATAGGTGCGGTACGGCTCGTTGGTCAGGTTGCTGCCCTGCAGCAGCAGAGTCAGGCCCCGCAGGGCGCTGCTGTCGCTGAAGGTGTAGCTGACCTGCGCATCGGTCACGTTTTCGCCCACCACGTAGCGCAGGCTGCGGTTGCCGTTGAAGTTGCCGATTTCACCGATGAAGTCCGAGCGGCGGCGCTGGCTCACGCGTGCCTCGAAGCCGCTGCGTTCGTAGTACGCGGTGAAGTTGTACACGCGCTTGGACAGGCCGGGCAGGCTGATCGGATCGGTGCCCACGCTGGACGCGCTTTCCGGATCCAGGATGGTGATGTCGCTCTTGTTGAATGTCGCGCTGGCCTGCACGCCGAAGCCACGCAGGGTGTCGGTCAGCATGTCCAGCGGGAACGACGCGGTCAGTTCCAGGCCCTTCAGCGTGCCGCCCTTGCCGTTCTGCGGCGCGGAGAAGGTGCCGGTGGTCAGCACCGGCGAGGTCATGCCCGGCGGCGGCACGTAGCTGCCCAGCAGCGCGGTGAAGTCGTAGTTGTCCACCGACTGGGTGTAGACGTAGCTCTTCAGGTCCTTGTAGAAGATCGCGGCGGCCACGTAGGCCTTCTCGCCGAAGTACTTCTCATAGGACAGGTCCAGCGCGGTGGCACGCCACGGGTCCAGCAACGGGTTGCCACCACTGCCGCCGGGGCGGCCGGTGCCGGTATCCACGCCGAATTCCAGGCCGGCGCGCATCTGGTCCACGCGCGGGCGTGCGACCTGCTTGGCGGCGGCGAAGCGCAGCGTCTGCTGGTGCGGGAACATGAAGGCCAGGTTCAAGCTCGGCAGCCAGTCGTTGTACGTGCGGCCTGCGGAGTAGGGCTGGATGTTGCTGCCGGCCGGCTGCGAGCTGTCCCAGTAGCGCGAATCCGAGCTCTGGTCGGTGTGCTGCATCTGCACGCCGATGTTGCCGCGCACGCCGACCACGCCGATGTCGGTGTTGATGTTCAGGCGCGCCCAGGCGGTGGTGATCTTTTCCTGCACCGTCCACGACTTGGGAATCAGGTAGTCCAGGTTGTCGACCGGATTGAAGGTCATGTAGCGACCGACCGCGGCCGGCACGTTCCAGGCCGGGATGGTGCCGAGGCCGGCGAAGCTCAGGTCCACCGGACGGTACTGCAGGTCCGAGGCGATGTTGGCATCGCCCTGTGCACCGAGCAGGATGTTGCCTTCGGACTGGGTCTTCACCTTGCGGCGGTCGGCGTAGTTCACGCCGATGTCCAGGTCCGGCGCCCACGAAGCGATGGCCTCGGGCAGCGCAATCGTCGCGGCCAGCTTGCCGCCCTTCAGGCGGTCTTCCACCTGCGGCACCTTGCCGTAGCCGGAGCCGTAGATGGTGTTGGTCAGGAACAGCGCATCGGGATTGGAGTAGTTCAGACCCGGGCTGATCTGCGAGAAGCCGTTCTGGCGGATCGACACGCCGACCGTATCCAGCTGCGGCATCGGGGTCAGCTGCAGGTTGTTTTCCAGGTTCAGCTCATCGCGGGTGGCCTTGGAGTAGTTCAGGTCGGCGACCAGCTTGACGCCACTGAAGTTGAACTCATTGTTCCAGCCGAACGCGTCGATCTTGTCCTTGCGCTTGTTGTACATGCCGCGCACCAGCGGGTAGACACCGCTGGCGGTGCCACCGGTGAACGAACCATTGGCGTTGACCTGCGGATTGCTGACCAGCAGGCCGGGCGTGTAATTGCCGTTGTAGTTGCTCAGGTTGAGCTCGAACTGGTTGGCGGTGTCGATCTGCTCGGCTTCGGTGTGGAACGCGTCGAAGGTGCTGGTCCAGCTGTTGTTAGGCCGGAACTGGATCGTGGCCATCACGCCGTCGCGCTTGTTGTTGCCGGTACGGCGCAGCGCCTTGATGCCATCGGAGAAGTAGGTGCCCGCGGCAACGCCGGGGCGGTTGCCCTTGTCGGTGTGCTCGGTGGTCCACGGCTCATACAGGCCGACCTGGTTCTCCTGGATCGGCATGTCGCTGTGCGCGTAGCCGATGGCGATGCCCAGGGTCTTGTCCAGGAACTGGTCGATATAGCTGGCGCTGAAGCGGTTGCCGTACGGATCGACATTGGCGGCGCGGCCGAGCGAGCTCTTCTGGTAGCGACCGCTGACCGCGATCACGCGTTCGCCGAAGCTGAGTGGGCGCGCGGTCTGCATGTCGATGGTGCCCGACAGGCCCTGGCCCACCAGTGCGGCATCCGGGGTCTTGTACACGGTCACGCCGTTGACCAGCTCGGACGGGTACTGGTCGAACTCGACGCCGCGGTTGTCACCGGTGCTGACCACTTCGCGGCCGTTGAGCAGGGTGGTGGCAAAGTCCGGCGACAGGCCGCGCACGCTGATCACCTGCGCACGGCCGGCCACGCGCTGGGCGGCCAGGCCGGGCAGGCGCGAGATCGATTCGGCGATGCTGACGTCGGGCAGCTTGCCGATGTCTTCGGCGGAGATCGCCTCGACCACCGAGGTGGCGTCCTGCTTGACCGCGATCGCGCTCTCGATGCCGCGGCGGATGCCGGTGACCTGCACCGTGTCCAGGTTGGTGGCGGCGGTGCCGGCCGGCGTGGTGGTGCTCTGCGTGGACTGTGCCGACGCCAGCGTCGGCGCCAGTACAACGGCCAGCGCGAGACTCAGCGCACTGCGCTTGTGGTTCAACATTTTCCCCTCCCAGGCAATGTTGCAGATCGATTCGTGAGCGTCCCGGCAGGGCCGAGGACGTGCGACGCGGTGGCCGCTGTCGTCGCCGCTATGGTAGGCAGCGTGTTCTTCGCGGGAATCACCCTGCATACGTATTCAATGGTGCTTGCAGGGTTGTAATCGCTTTCAGGTAGCTCGTGCGGTAGTGGC
>NZ_RAVT01000083.1 GCF_013464915.1 Stenotrophomonas maltophilia | reverse complement strand
CCGGCGTGGGGACCCAAGCTACTTCACGGTCGAAAGACCTAGATCCACACGGTCGCCCACGCCGGGCTCTCGGCACCCAAAGTGCCAGATCGGCAAGAGATAAGATCCACGCCATGCGTGGATGCGGCCCCGTTCAGTAGATCCACGCATGGCGTGGATACGGCCCGGCTCCAGTAGATCCACGCCATGCGTGGATGCGGTGCCATGCAAGCACGGCACCCACCCGATCAGGGAGTCAGGCGATGGTTTCCAGCCCACCCATGTACGGGCGCAGCGCGTCGGGCACGGTGATGCTGCCGTCGGCGTTCTGGTAGTTCTCCATCACCGCGATCATCGCGCGGCCGACCGCCACGCCCGAGCCGTTCAGGGTGTGTGCCAGTTCCGGCTTGCCGGTGGCCGGGTTGCGCCAGCGCGCCTGCATGCGGCGGGCCTGGAAATCACCACAGTTCGAGCACGAGGAGATTTCGCGGTAGGTCTCCTGCGACGGCAGCCAGACTTCCAGGTCGTAGGTCTTGATGGCCGAGAAGCCCATGTCGCCGGTGCACAGCAGCACCTTCCGGTACGGCAGGCCCAGCTTTTCCAGCACCACTTCGGCACAGCGGGTCATGCGCTGGTGCTCGGCATCGCTGTCTTCCGGGCGGCTGATCGAGACCAGCTCGACCTTCTCGAACTGGTGCTGGCGGATCATGCCGCGCACATCGCGGCCGCCGCTGCCGGCCTCGGCGCGGAAGCACATCGAGTGGGCAGTCATGCGCAGCGGCAGGCGCTCGGCCTCGACGATCTCATCGCGCACGATGTTGGTCAGCGGCACTTCCGAGGTCGGGATCAGGTAACGCGTGGAGTCGCCCACGGCAGTCTTGAACAGGTCGTCCTCGAACTTCGGCAGCTGGCTGGTGCCACGCAGCGAATCTGCGTTGACCAGCAGCGGCACGTTGGTTTCCTCATAGCCGTGCTCACCGGTGTGCAGATCGACCATGAACTGGGCCAGCGCACGGTGCAGGCGCGCGATCGGGCCGCGCAGCACGGTGAAGCGCGAGCCGGACAGCTTGGCCGCGGTCTCGCCGTCCAGCCAGCCGTTGCGAGCGCCCAGTTCGACGTGGTCGAGCACCTTGAAATCGAACTGGCGCGGAGTACCCCAGCGCGACTGCTCCACATTGTCGTTCTCGTCGGCACCGGCCGGCACGTCATCGGCCGGCAGGTTCGGAATGCCCATCGAGATCGCTTCGATCTTCTCGCGCAGCTCGTCCAGCGCCACTTCCGAGGCCTTCAGCTCGTCGGCGAAGGCAGCGACCTCGGCCATGATGGCCGAGACGTCCTCGCCCTTGGCCTTGGCCTTGGCCTGGCCGATGGCCTTGGAACGGCTGTTGCGCAGGCTCTGCAGCTCCTGGGTCCGCACCTGGATGCGCTTGCGATCGGCCTCCAGGGACTCCAGGGCAGACACGTCGAGCTCGAAGCCACGACTGGTGCGCAGGCGTTCGGCGAGGTCGGCGGGCTGGTGGCGGAGCAGGGCTGGATCAAGCATGGCAGGTGTCGTGGTGGGTATCAGGGATGGGATTATCGCTTGTTATACGGATTTCTGCCGCCCGGTTCATTCCCGGCGTGGCAGAATCGGGCTATTCCGTACTGGTCCGGTCCATGTCTGCACCCCGCTCGTCGTCCGCCAAGTCTTTCACTGTGCATATCCCGCGCAACGCCCTGAAGATCGCCGGCATCGCCTTCGGCGTGGGCGTACTGCTGTTCGTGCTGGTCTGGTTGACCGGCCGCGACAAGGAATTCTTCCGTGCCGACCCGGCCGCGCAGACTCCGCAGGAGACCGCCCAGGTGGAACCGCTGCCGGAACCGCTGGCCGCGGCAGCCGGTTCCAGCGACATGCCCGATGCCAAGCCGGCCCCGGCAGAGGAAGAAGCGCCGAAGCTGGTGGAAACGGCCCCACCGCCGCCCGCCCCCGTGGCTGAAGCGGCCCCGGCTGCACCGGGCCCTGCGCCGGCAGCCACCGGCAACAGCCAACCGATGCCGATTGCCGGCCAGTCGCCGCCGCCCGCCTACCCGGCCGCTGCACTGCGCGCTGGCGAAACCGGCACCGTGGTGGTGCGGGTGGACGTGGACGCCACCGGCTATCCGAACAACGCCACGGTGATCCAGCGCAGTGGTTCACGCGAGCTCGACCGTGCCGCCACCGACGCCGTGCGCCGCTGGCGCTTCACCCCGGCGCAGAGCAACGGCCAGGCCGTACCCGGCAGCATTGAAGTGCCGTTCGACTTCAAGACGCAGTAACTGAACGCTTCCCGGCAGGCAAACTGAACCCTGCCGGTGGCGTTGACGCAACGCTGACACTTCTCGCCCGTGGCTCGCGCAACACTTCCCACGTCGTCCATTGACGGAAGGAGTTAGCGATGACTGCCACCACCCACGAAGACCTTCATTCGCCGCACCTGCAGGAGGATTCCAGCCTGCAGCACAAGCCCACGTCGCCCTGGATGTGGATCGCGCTGATCGTGGCGATGTTCGCTGCCGCCCTGCTCTGGCTGCGTCATTCGAACCAGGAAGACGTGGCGCCGGCACCGGTCGGTGAGCGCATGCTTCCAGCCCCAGAACAGGCAGTGGTGACGGATGCAGCAGCTCCTGCCGCGCGCCAGGCGGCGCCGGCGACCGCTTCGCGGAAGGCCGCGCCGGTAGTGCGCAATCGTGAGGCCCGCCCGCTGGCCAGCAACCGCATGCCCACCTACCCCGCCGCCGCGCTGCGCAGTGGCGTGCAGGGCAGCGTGATCGCCAGCCTGAGTGTCGATACCCGCGGCAACGTCGCCAATGCCGCGATCGTTTCGCGCAGCGGCGAGCGTAGTCGCGATCTGGACCGCGCAGTGCTGAACACTGTGCAGAACTGGAAGTTCCAGCCGGCGATGCACGAAGGCCGTGCCATCGCCAGCGTGGTGCGGGTCCCGGTGGATTTCCGTACCGAGCAGCGTTGATCGCGGACGAGGGGTTCGTGATGTTTAGACGGAGGCTTCGGCCTCCGTCCTTTTATGCGGAGACGCGTGCCGACCAAGGTCGGCACCTACCGTGTGATATGAGCGTGCCGACCAGGGTCGGCACCTACCGCGCAATGCGATCCGCCGGGCGTGGCCCGGCGGTTGCGGCGCCGATCAGGCCAGGTTGAACCCGGCGCTGCGCGCAAGGCCGTCGAAATCCGGGAAGGACGTGGCGACGTTGGCGATATCGTTGATGCGCACTTCGCCGTCACTGATCTGGCCGGCAATGGCGAACGCCATGGCGATGCGATGGTCACCGTGGCTTTCGATGGTGCCGCTGCCCAGGCGCACACCGCCGTGCAGGGTGGCACCGTCTTCGGTTTCGTCCACCTGCATGCCCAGCGTGCGCAGGCCGGTGGCCATCGCGGCAAGGCGGTCGGATTCCTTCACCCGCAGCTCGGCCGCACCGCTCACCACGGTCTGGCCTTGTGCGGCCGCAGCCGCGACGAACAGCGCCGGGAACTCGTCGATCATGTCCGGCACCAGTGCTTCCGGAATGCGTGCGCCCTTCAGCGGCGCGTAGCGCACCACCAGGTCCGCCACCGGTTCACCGCCCTGCTCGGCCGGATTCTCTTCGGTGATGTCCGCGCCCATCAGGCGCAGCGCGTGCAGCAGGCCGGTGCGGCGCGGGTTCAGGCCGACCTGCTTCAGGCGCAGCTCGGAGCCCGGAATGATGCTGGCAGCCACCAGATAGAACGCAGCCGAAGAGAAGTCCGCCGGCACCACGATGTCGGTCGCGCGCAAACGCTGGCCACCACGCAGGCGTGCCCTGCCGGGCGAGAATTCGATGTCCACGCCGAACGCGGACAGCATGCGCTCGGTGTAGTCGCGGGTCGGGTGCGGTTCGGTCACCTGGGTTTCGCCCTGCGCGTACAGGCCGGCCAGCAGCACCGCCGACTTGATCTGCGCGCTGGCCACCGGCGAGGCGAAGTCGATGCCATGCAGCGCCTGACCGCCATGCACGTACAGCGGCGGCGTGCCATCGCTTTCAGTGTCGATCTTCGCGCCCATCTGCGACAGCGGGCCGGTCACGCGGCGCATCGGGCGGCCGGACAACGACTCATCACCGATCAGCGTGCAATCGAACGCCTGGCCCGCCAGCAGGCCGGCCAGCAGGCGCATGCCGGTACCGGCATTGCCGCAGTCCAGCGGCGCATCCGGGGCCTGCAGGCCGTCGATGCCGACGCCGTGCACGATGCGCTGCGACGGGCTGGGCGTTTCGATGCGCACGCCCAGCTGGCTGAAGATGTGCGCAGTGGCGCGGGTGTCTTCGCCTTCCAGGAAGCCTTCGATATGCGAGGTGCCATCGGCCAGCGCGGCGAACATCACCGAGCGGTGCGAGACCGACTTGTCGCCGGGAATGGTCAGGCTGCCCTGCAGCGGCTGGCCCTTGCGGGCAATCCAGTGTTGCGCGTTGCTCATCGTTCGATCATTCCGTAAACACCGGCAGTGCCGGCGATGCATCAGGGAGCGGCGGTTGTTGCCGCCGCAGCAGCACTCAGGGCACGGCCACCGGATAGGAACCCAGCACCTTGATCTGCGCCGAGTGCGCTTCCAGTTCGGCCAGCGCAGCCTGCATCGGCGCGTCGTCGATGTGGCCGGCCAGGTCGATGAAGAAGCCGTATTCCCACTTGCCGTGGTGCGACGGGCGCGACTCGATGCGGTTCATGCTGATGCCGTGGCGGGCGAAGGGGCTGAGCACGTCGAACAGCGCGCCGGGCTTGTCATGGATGAACACCAGCACCGAGGTACGGTCGTGGCCGGAGGTCGGGAAGATGTTGCGGCCCACCACCAGGAAGCGGGTAGTGTTGTCGGCATCGTTCTGGATCGGCTTGGTGACCACCTTCTTCAGGCCGTACACATGGCCGGCGCTCTCGCCGCCGATGGCCGCTGCGTCGTCGGCGTTGCGCGCACGGCGTGCACCCTCGGCATTGCTGGATACCGGAATTTTCTCGGCCTTCGGCAGGTTGGCGCGCAGCCACGCCGAGGTCTGCATGAACGACTGCGGGTGCGCATAGATGCGCTCGATGTCCTCGATGCGGCCGCTGCGCGACATCAGGTACTGCTGCACGCGCAGTTCCACTTCACCGCAGATCTTCAGGTTGGAGGTCAGGAACATGTCCAGGGTGATCTGGATGGTGCCCTGCCCTGAATTCTCCACCGGCACCACGCCGAAATCGGCGTTGCCCGCTTCCACTTCCTGGAACACTTCCTCGATGCTGGCCATCGGCAGGCCCAGTGCCGAGCGGCCGAAGTGCTTGAGCACGGCCTGCTGGCTGAAGGTGCCTTCCGGGCCGAGGTAGCCGATCTTCAGCGGCTCCTGCTGGGCCAGGCAGGCCGACATGATCTCGCGGTAGACGTGCACCAGCAGCTCATCGCTGAGCGGGCCTTCGTTGCGGTCCACCACCATGCGCAGCACCTGTGCTTCGCGCTCGGGGCGGTAGTAGTCCACGGCGGCAGCCAGCTTGCCCTTGGCCTTGCCGACCTGGTGGGCGAAGCGCGCGCGTTCGGCGATCAGGCTCTGGATGTCGCGGTCGATCTGGTCGATCTTCGAGCGCACATCGGCCAGCGCGAGTGGCGCCAGGGTGGGCGCCGGGTTCGACGCGGCCTTGGACGTGCCCTTGCTCTTGCCCTTGGCGCTGGTGGAGGCGCTGTCCTTGGCCGGTTCGGCCTTGTTCGGCGTCTTCTTGCTGGATTTGCTGCTTGCCATCGGAATTCCCTGTTGCGGGGCACGCACCCGACGGTGCGCGCCGTTCATTGCTCAACCGTGACGCTGCTGGAAATCGGCCATGAAGGCGACCAGCGCCTCGGCCCCGGCCAGCGGCATGGCGTTGTACAGCGAGGCCCGAATGCCGCCGACCACCTTGTGGCCCTTCAGCGCCAGCAGGCCGGCGGCCTTGGCTTCGGCGACGAAGCGGCCGTCGAGTTCGGCATCGGGCAGGAAGAACGGGATGTTCATCCGCGAACGGGCCGCATGTGCGACCTCATTGCGGTAGAAGCCGCCGGACCCATCGATGGCGCCGTACACCAGCGCGGCCTTGGCGGCGTTGCGCCTGGCGAACTCGGTCACGCCGCCCTCGGCCAGCATCCACTTGAACACCAGTCCGGCCAGATACCAGTTCCAGGTCGGTGGCGTGTTGAGCATCGAATCGCGTGCGACGTGCGAGCGGTAATCGAAGATGTCCGCGCGCGGCTGGCCACTGCGCTCGAGCAGGTCGCGGCGGATGATCATCACCGCGATGCCGACCGGGCCGAGATTCTTCTGCGCGCCGGCGTAGATCACGCCATAGCGGCGCACGTCCAGCGGTTCGCTGGCGATGGACGAGCTGAAGTCGGCGATCAGCGGGACGTTGCCGGTGTCGGGTACATCACGGAACTCGACACCGTGGATGGTCTCGTTGGCGGTGATGTGCACGTAGGCCGCATCGGGCGAGAGCTGCCAGTCAGCGCGCGGCGGCAGCGTGCGGTAGCCATCGGCCTCGCTGCTGGCGGCGATGTTGACGTCCACGTAGACCCCGGCCTGCTTGACCGCGGTCTTGCCCCAGTGGCCACTGACCACGTAGTCGGCACGCTGGCCGGGAGCGGCGAAGTTGAGCGGGATCAGCGCCTGCTGGGTGGTGGCGCCACCGGACAGGAACAGCACCGCATAGTCGTCGGGGATGTCGAGCAGGCGCCGCAGGTCGGCCTCGGCCTCGGCGGCAACGGACATGAATTCCGCGCCGCGATGGCTCATTTCCACGATCGAAGCGCCGGACCCGTGCCAGTCCAGCATTTCCGCCTGCGCCTGGCGCAGGACCGATTCCGGCAAGGTTGCAGGGCCGGCACTGAAGTTGAACGCGCGCGTCATGTCACACCTGTGGGGCAAGACCCCTAGTATGCCGCAGTGCACCAGCCTTGCGGCCTTGTGGCGCAAGGGAAATTTGGTTTCATTGGAATCCATTCGCGACGCGACCGGGTAGTGCCGGCCGCWGGCCGGCA
>NZ_RAVT01000082.1 GCF_013464915.1 Stenotrophomonas maltophilia | reverse complement strand
SCACTACCGCAACAACTCATCCGGTGTTCTGCACGCCCTGCGAAACACCGTTCACGCACGCCACCAGCGCGCGCAGCAGATCGTCGTCTTCCCGGCCGCTGGCCCGCCAGCGCTGCAGCAGGTCCACCTGCAGCACGCTGATCGGGTCCACATAGGGATTGCGCAGGCGGATCGACAGCGCCAGCCGCGCATCGTGGTCCAGCAACGTCTGCTGGTCCATCAACGCCAGCAACCAGTGCCGGGTCAGTTCCAGCTCGCGCTGCACCTGCGGGAAGAAGCGCCCGTGAAGCTCACCGGACAACCGCGAGAACTGCTCGGCAATGGTGATATCACCCTTGGACAGCACCATCGCGATGTCATCCAGGAACGTGCGGAAGAACGGCCAGTCGCGCGCCATCTCGCGCAGGGTGCCCTCGTGGCCGGCATCCACGGCCGCCTGCAGGCCACTGCCGACGCCGTACCAGCCGGGGATGACCGCGCGCGCCTGGCTCCAGGCGAACACCCACGGAATCGCGCGCAGGTTGCCCAGCGCCGCGTCCTGGCCGAGCCGGCGCGACGGCCGCGAGCCCAGCGTCATCCGCTCGATCACGTCGATCGGCGTGGCGGTGCGGAAGTAGTCCATGAAACCGGCCTGGCCAACGAAGGCACGATAGACCTCGCTGCTGGCCGCAGCCACCGCATCCATCACCGGCCGCCAGCCATCCTCGCGCGGCTCGGCCGCGCGCGGGCGCAGGCTGGCGCGCAGCACCGCGCCGGTGGCCTGCTCCAGTGAACGCAGCGCCAGCGCGCGGATGCCGTACTTGCGATGGATCACTTCGCCCTGCTCGGTCACCCGCAGGCGGCCGTCGATGCTGCCGCGCGGTGAAGCATCAACCGCATGCGTGGTCTTGCCGCCGCCACGGCTGATCGAGCCGCCACGGCCGTGGAAGAAGGTCAATCGAATGCCAGCCTCGGCTGCCACCTCCAGCAACTCCACCTGCGCGCGCTGCAGGCCCCAGCGCGAGGCGGCGATGCCACCGTCCTTGCTGCTGTCCGAGTAGCCGAGCATCACCATCTGCACGTCGCCGCGCGCACGCAGATGGGCGCGATACACCGGGTCGGCCAGCAGGTCGCGCAGGGTCGCGGTGCCGCGCTTGAGGTCATCTACGGTCTCGAACAACGGCGCAATATCCAGCGGCACCGCGCCATCGGCATCGACCAGGCCACCGCGCCGCGCCAGTGCGAGTACGGCCAGCACATCGCCGCGATCGTGCGCCATGGAAATGATGTAGCTGCCCAGCGCATCACCGCCGTGGCGTGCCCGCGCATCGGCCAGTGCAGCGAACACCGCATCCAGGCGTTGGTTGCTTTCGTCATCACCACGAGGCAATGCGACTTCACCGCTGGCATGCGGGCTCAGCAGCCGCGCACGGCCCACCGCATCCAGCGCCTGCCATGCCTCCTCGCCGCCCAGCACGGCGGCCAGCGCGCGTGCATGCACGCTCGACTCCTGGCGCACATCCAGCCGCGCCAGATGGAAGCCAAAGGTCTTCACCCGCCACAGCAGGCGCTGCACGGCAAAGCCACCCGCATGCTCGCCACGGTTCGCACGCAGGCTGTCGAGGATCAGCTGCAGGTCGTCGATCAGCTCGTCCGGGCCAGCGTAGTTGCCTTCGCCATCATCCAGCGTGGCCTGCAGGCGCGCGCGCATGCGGTCATTGAGCAGGCGATACGGCATGTCGGCATGGCGTGGCCGCGACTGCACCTGCGGCAGCAACTGCTGGTAATGCACCACGCGCGCCTGCAGCGCATCACTCACCCCCACCCGCTCGGTGGACTGGCTGAGCAGGCTGGCCAGCTGCAGCAGTTCCTTCTGGTAGCGCCCCAGCACGGCCTGTCGCTGCGCATCCAGCGTGTTGCGGATGGTGGTGGCATCCACGTTCGGGTTGCCGTCCATGTCGCCGCCCACCCACGTACCGAAGCGCAGCAGGCGCGGCAGCGGCAGTTCTTCGCCGTAGGTATCGCGCAGCGCCTGCTGCAGCGATTCGTACAGCACCGGAATCACCCGGTACAGCACCTGCACCAGATAGAACCCGACGTGCTCGCGCTCGTCATCGACGGTGGGGCGCACCGGAGAAGAATCGGTGGTCTGCCACGACGCGGTCAGCGCCATGCGGAAGCGTGCGGCATCGGCGGCAGCCTCGCCGGGGGTGCGCTGGCCGTCGAGGTTGTCGACCAGGCTGGCCACCATCAGCTGCTCTTTTTCCAGCAGCGCGCGGCGCACCGCTTCGGTCGGATGCGCGGTGAACACTGGTTCGATGTCGATGCGCGGCAACCACTGCGCCAGCTCGTCCAGGCCCACGCCCTGTGCCTTCAGGTACTGCAGCGCATCCTGCAGGCCATCGGGCTGTGCCCCTGCGGTACCGGCACGCTGGTAGTCGCGGCGGCGGCGGATGCGATGCACGCGCTCGGCGATGTTGACCACCTGGAAGTAGGTGCTGAACGCCCGCACCATGGTCTCGGCCTGCTGCGGCGTGCGCCCGGCCAGGCCGTCGGCCAGTTCGGACAGTGGCGCCTGGTTCTCGCGGCGGGTGATGGCGCGGGTGCGCACGTCCTCGACGTCATCAAGGAAGGCGGCGGAGACCTGTTCAACCAGCAGGTCGCCAACCAGCGCGCCGAGCCGGCGCACATCATCGCGAAGCGGAAGATCGGGGGAAGCAAACTCGATGCTGCTGCGGTACTCGTTCATCGGCGACGCACAGGCCTCGGTCAACGGATCCAGACCCCAAGCCTATCCCAGATCGGGCCTCGTGCTGCGATGCAAAAATGGTTTCATCTGCACGCATCGCCTGATGTGACCGGAGTGGAAACGCCGACGGGAACCACTGTGCGGGAAACGCCGACCGGGTAGAGTCGACTGTCAGTCGACTGCTCTCCTGTCAGATCTTCGAAAGCCCGCGCTGCGCGCGATAGTCGACTAACAGTCGACTCTACCCGGTCGACTCTACCCGGTCGACTCTACCCGGTCGACTCTACCCGGTCGACTCTACTCCGTCGCGTCATGGCGGCCCCCGTTGCAGGGGCCGCCGTCATGCGCGGGTCAGCGCTTCTTCTTCGCCTTGCCCTGCTCGGCCGGGCCGATGGTCTGCTCCAGCCAGCGCTCGCTTTCGGCCAGCATCGTCATGATCGATTCGCGTGCGCGGTAGGCATGCGATTCGTTGGGCAGCATCACCAGCCGTGCGGTGCCACCCAGCCCCTTCACTGCGGCGAACATGCGCTCGCTCTGCATCGGGAACGTGCCGGAGTTGTTGTCGTCCACGCCGTGGATGAAGAGGATCGGATCCTTGATCCTGTCGGCGTAGTTGAACGGCGCCATCTTCTGGTAAACGTCCTGCGCCTGCCAGTAATTGCGTTCCTCGGCCTGGAAACCGAACGGGGTGAGCGTGCGGTTGTAGGCGCCGCTGCGCGCGATGCCGGCCTTGAACAGGCGGGTGTGCGCCAGCAGGTTGGCCGTCATGAAGGCACCGTAGGAATGGCCGCCGATGGCGATGTGGTCGCGATCGGTCACGCCACGCCGCACCACTTCATCCACCGCCGCCTGCGCATTGGCCACCAGCTGTTCGATGTAGGTGTCGTTGGGCTCCTTGTCGCCTTCGCCGATGATCGGCATCGACGGGCTGGCCAGCACCACGTAGCCCTTGGCCAGGAACGCCTGCGGGCCCCAGTAGCTGACCGCATTGAAGCGGTACGGCGAATCGGTCACCTGGCTGGCCGCGGCCGCACTCTTGAACTCGCCCGGGTAGGCCCACATCAGCAGCGGGCGCGGGCCATCGCGCTTCGGGTCGTAACCCGGCGGCAGCAGCAGGGTCGCGGTCAGGTCGACGCCGTCCTTGCGCTTGTAGCGGATCTGCTCCTTCTGCACGCCCTTCAGCTGCGGCAGCGGGTGGGCAAAGTGGGTCAGCGCGCGCGGCGCGGCGCCGGCGTCGGCCAGCGACTGCACGTAGAAGTTGGCCGGCTCGTCCGGGCTTTCACGGCTCAGCAGCAGCGAGCTGCCCTGTTCGTCCAGCAGCGCCACCGGCAACGAATAGCTCGGTGCCTGCGAGTGGAACAGGCGCGTCGCCTTGCCACTGGCGATGTCGAAGCGGTCCACGAACGGGCGGTCGCCCTCCGGTGAGGCACCGGCACCGGCCAGGTACAGGCTGCTGCCATCGGTGCTGGTCTGCAGCAACGAGCGGCCGCGGTCGTCGCTGGACAACAGCGGCCGGCCCGGATCGGAATAGCGGTCCTGCCCGTCTCGATCCCACAGCAGGCGCGGCTCGGCGCCGGCATTGTCCGGGGCGATCAGCCAGGTCTTGGTCCTGCGCGTCTTCCACCACGACTCGGTCAGCAGGGCCAGGTCGCCACGGCCCCAGTTGATGCCCACCAGACGGCTGCCGAGCTGGGCCAGGGTCACCGGCGGCTTGTCGAACGGCGCAGCCTGCATCAGCACCGCATCGCGCACCTTGGCGTCCCTGTTCGGGTCGCCGCCGTCCTGGGCTTCGGCCCAGACCAGGGTGGCATCCGCATCACCACGCCAGCTGATGTCGCGCACGCCGGTCACTTCAGCGTCGTTGCCGGTCGGCAGGCCTTCCACCAGCGGACGCACGGCCACGGTGTGCACCAGCGTGCCGCTGGCCCGGTCGATCACTTCGATACGGCGCGGGAAACTGCTCACCGGCACCACGTAGGAATACGGCCGCTGCACCGGCTGGCGCAGCACGAAGCGGCCATCCGGCGACACCGAGAAGCCCATGAAGATGCCGGCTGCGCCGATCGCGCGGGTGCTGCCATCCAGGCTGACTTCCATCGGCTGGGTGGTGGCGTAGTAGTCGAACTGGCGCGCGTCGGCCTCGTTCTTCAGCAGGTCCTGGTAGGTACGGATCGACACCACGCCGCCGCCCTGGCTGGTCTGCTGCACGGCCGGGCCGGTCGGAATGCCGTCGGCGGCCGGGGCCGCACCAAGGTTGGCCGGGCGCGTGAACACCACCAGGCCGCGGCTGTCCGGCAGCCACTGGTAGCCACTGCCGATCACCGTGTTCAGGCCGGCGACCAGACGACGGGCGCTGCCGCCGGCCACATCCACCAGCCACAGTTCATTGGCGCCGCTGGTGGCGTCGACCTGGTTGAAGGCCAGCCACTTCTGGTCCGGCGACCACATCACGCTGGCGATCGACAGCTTGGCCGGCAGCCCGCCGATCTGCCGTTCCTTGCCGTCGGCCACGTTCATCAGCCACAGCTTCTCGCCGAAGCTGAAGCGGCTGTCGGAGAAGGTGCGCGGGTTGATGCGCAGGCCGGCCAGCTTCAGTTCCGGCTGCGCCACCACCTGGATCGACGGCAGCGACGGCATCTGCATCATCGCGGCGACGTCGCGGCGCGGCGACAGGTACAACGACGGCGCACGGGGCGCGTCCACCACCGCCTGCAGCGCGGCCGACGGCAGTTCGTAGCCGTTGACGCCCTGGGTCTGTACCTGGGCGGGCTGCGGGGACGCGGCCCAGGCCAGCGGAGCCACCGCCAGCAGTCCCATCGACAGGACCAGGCCGGTCCAGCGCCGTGTGCGGCGCGCGTGCATGCTCATCGTTCCACCTGTGTGATGCGTGAAAACACCGACCTTAACAGGCCGTGCACGCGATCCCACCTGCCGATGGTTGGGTCATCCGGATGTCACGCCGGGGCCGCGATATAATGGGGGTTCTCCCCTGCCGAGGGGCGCTGCGACCGGATCCCACGAGGCCCGGCCAGGCTCGGTAAGGTGGCTTTGTAACAACGGCGCCCGGCTAGATGCGAGCACCCGCTCGTCCACAACCGGAGCACACGAATGAACGCTGTTGCCAAGACCTTCTCCACCGAAGGTGATTACAAGATCCGCGACATCACGCTGGCCGACTGGGGCCGCAAGGAACTGGACATCGCCGAGCACGAAATGCCGGGCCTGATGTCGATCCGTCGCAAGCACGCCGCCAGCCTGCCGCTGAAGGGCGTGCGCGTGACCGGCTCGCTGCACATGACCATCCAGACCGCCGTGCTGATCGAGACCCTGAAGGACATCGGCGCCGACGTGCGCTGGGCCTCGTGCAACATCTTCTCGACCCAGGACCACGCCGCTGCGGCCATCGCCGCCACCGGCACCCCGGTGTTCGCCTGGAAGGGCGAAACCCTGGAAGAGTACTGGGACTGCACCCTGGACGCGCTGACCTTCACCCTGGCCGACGGCACCCTGACCGGCCCGGAGCTGGTAGTGGACGACGGCGGTGACGTGACCCTGCTGATCCACAAGGGCTACGAGCTGGAAAACGGCAGCGACTGGGTCAACACCGCCTCGTCCTCGCACGAAGAACAGGTCATCAAGAACCTGCTCAAGCGCGTCGCCAAGGAGCGCCCGGGTTACTGGGGCCGCGTGGTGAAGGACTGGAAGGGCGTCTCCGAAGAAACCACCACCGGCGTGCACCGCCTGTACCAGCTGGCCCAGGCCGGCACCCTGCTGATCCCGGCAATCAACGTCAACGACTCGGTCACCAAGAGCAAGTTCGACAACCTGTACGGCTGCCGCGAGTCGCTGGCCGATGGCCTGAAGCGCGCGATGGACGTGATGCTGGCCGGCAAGGTGGCCGTGGTCTGCGGTTACGGTGACGTCGGCAAGGGCTGCGCCGCCTCGCTGCGTGCCTACGGCGCGCGCGTGATCGTCACCGAGATCGACCCGATCTGCGCCCTGCAGGCGGCGATGGAAGGCTATGAAGTCAACACCATCGAATCGACCCTGGGCCGTGCCGACCTGTACGTCACCACCACCGGCAACAAGGACATCATCCGCATCGAGCACCTGAGCGCGATGAAGGACCAGGCCATCGTCTGCAACATCGGCCACTTCGACAACGAGATCCAGGTCGATGCGCTGGTGTCGTTCGCCGGCGTGAAGCACGTCAACATCAAGCCGCAGGTGGACAAGTACATCTTCCCGAACGGCAACGCGATCTTCCTGCTGGCCGAAGGCCGCCTGGTGAACCTGGGCTGCGCCACCGGCCACCCGAGCTTCGTGATGTCCAACAGCTTCGCCAACCAGACCCTGGCACAGATCGACCTGTGGGCGAACAAGGACAGCTACGAAAAGAAGGTCTACCTGCTGCCGAAGAAGCTGGACGAAGAAGTGGCTCGCCTGCACCTGGAAAAGATCGGCGTGAAGCTGACCACCCTGAGCCAGGAACAGGCCGACTACATCGGCGTGCCGGTGGAAGGCCCGTTCAAGCCGGACCACTACCGCTACTGATGCCATGCGCGGGGTCGGATCCCTTTCTGCAGGAAAGGGCTCTGACCCCAGCAACGGTCGGACAGAACGGGCGCCTTCGGGCGCCCGTTCTGCGTTCGCGTGTGGTCGTACACCACGCATCCCCAGCCAACCCACAGTAGCAACTGTCTTGTCAGGGGCTGCCGAGGGCCACCTCGGCGTCCCGCTTGCGGGCATTGAGGATCACCAGCATTTTCCGCATGACCGCCACCAGTGCCACCTTGCTCGCTTTACCCTTGGCCTT
>NZ_RAVT01000081.1 GCF_013464915.1 Stenotrophomonas maltophilia | reverse complement strand
CCACTACCWGGATGCGCGGGGCWGGGTWGTGCCGGCCGCTGGCCGGCATTTCTGTTTGGGATCAGGGCGTGTCGCGCACCAGTGCGTCCGCCTCGACCACGCCGCCATCCTTGCCATGCAGGTACAGGTGCATGTCCTGCTGTGGATACGGAATGTTGATGCCGGCCTTGTCATAGCCCAGCTTGAGCTGCTCCAGCAGCGTCACCTTGGTGCCGAACCAGTCGGCCGACTTCACGTAGCAGCGGATGCCGAGGTTGATCGCGTGGGCGCCCAGTTCGTACACCACCACGTCCGGTGCTGGCGTCTGCAGCACGCGCGGGTCGGCCTTCATCAGCGCCAATGCGGTATCGCGTGCCAGCTGGATGTTGTCTTCGTAGCCGATGCCGATCACCAGTTCGACGCGGCGGGTCGGCTCGGCGGTCAGGTTGATGATCGGCGCGGCGGTGATCAGCGTGTTCGGGATGGTCGTGTGCTGGTTGTCGGCACCGGTAAGGACGGTCTGGAAGATGCGCACTTCGCGCACCGTGCCGGTCTGCCCGGCCACGGTTACCACGTCGCCGACGCGGAACGGACGCAGCGTCACCAGCATCACGCCCGAGGCGATGTTGGACAGCGAATCCTTCAGCGCAAGGCCAACGGCCAGGCCTGCGGTGCCGAGCACGGCCAGCAGCGGGGTGATCTGAACGCCCAGCGTGCCGATGGCGAGTACCACCACGATCACCAGTGATGCGGCGTAGACCACGTTGCGCAGGAAGTTGCCCAGCATCGGGTCCACGCCCATGCGCGCGGTCGCGCGCGGCATCGCGTTGGACAGACGACGTGCCACCCACATGCCGACCAGCAGCACCACGATGGCGGCCAGCAACGGCACACCGTAGGTCTCCAGCAGGCGCTCCCAGTCGAGCGAGTGGAACCAGGGCGTTGCGGCGGGGGCGGCGGGTGCTGCTGTGGCGATCATGTGGAAGAAGTCCTTTGCTGCGAAACGGTGTCTGCGTAGGGCAGGGCGTGCGTACACGCCAGAAACACGAAGCCCCGCAGAGGCGGGGCTTGCGTGCAGCAGCAGTATCGGCCGACGCCGATGAACACGACGTCAGCCTGAGGCCATCACGGCATCAGCCGTTGGCCTTCAGCTTGGCCAGGCGCAGCCAGGTATCGACCACGGTGTCCGGGTTCAGCGACACCGACTCGATGCCTTCCTGCATCAGCCACTCGGCCAGATCCGGATGATCGGACGGGCCCTGGCCGCAGATGCCGACGTACTTGCCCTTGGCACGCGCCGACTTGATCGCCATCGACAGCAGCTTCTTCACCGCCGGGTTACGTTCGTCGAACAGGTGCGCGACGATCGACGAATCGCGGTCCAGGCCCAGGCTCAGCTGGGTCAGGTCGTTGGAGCCGATCGAGAAGCCGTCGAAGATCTCCAGGAACTCATCGGCGAGCAGTGCGTTGGACGGCACTTCGCACATCATGATGATCTTCAGGCCGTTCTCGCCCTGCTTCAGGCCGTTCTGTTCCAGCACCTCGATGACCTTGCGGCCTTCTTCCAGGGTGCGCACGAACGGAATCATGACCCACAGGTTGTCCAGGCCCATTTCGTTGCGCACGCGCAGCACGGCCTTGCACTCCAGCGCGAAGGCGGACGAGAAGCTCGGGTCGACGTAACGGCTGGCGCCGCGGAAGCCGATCATCGGGTTCTCTTCGTGCGGCTCGTAGTTGCTGCCGCCGATCAGGTTGGCGTACTCGTTGGACTTGAAGTCCGACAGGCGCACGATCACCGCATTCGGTGCGACCGAGGCGGTGAGGGTGGCGATGCCTTCGGCCAGGCGGTCCACGTAGAAGCTGACCGGATCACCGTAACCGGCGATCTTCTCGTCGATCTTCTTCTTGGTCGCGGCGTCCTGGCGGTCGTACTCCAGCAGCGCGTTCGGGTGGATGCCGATGTGGCTGGCGATGATCATTTCCAGGCGCGCCAGGCCGATGCCGGCGTTCGGCAACTGGCCGAAGTCGAAGGCACGTTCCGGGTTGGCCACGTTCATCATGATCTTCAGCGGTGCCGGCGGCATGTTGCCCAGATCGGTGGTGGTGCGCTCGAAGCCGAGCTTGCCCTCGTAGATGAAGCCGGTATCGCCTTCAGCGCAGCTGACGGTGACCAGCTGGCCATCTTCGATGACCTTGGTGGCGTTGCCCGAACCCACCACGGCCGGCACACCCAGCTCGCGCGCGATGATCGCGGCATGGCAGGTACGGCCACCGCGGTTGGTGACGATGGCCGAAGCGCGCTTCATCACCGGTTCCCAATCCGGGTCGGTCATGTCGGCGATCAGCACGTCGCCCGGCTGCACGCGGTTCATGTCGTCCAGCGTCTTCACCACGCGGGCCACGCCCGAACCGATCTTGGCACCGACGGCACGGCCCTCGGCCAGCACGTTGCCGCCCTTTTCGGTCAGCGCGAAGCGTTCGATCTGGGTGGCGTGGCTGCGCGACTTCACCGTTTCCGGGCGCGCCTGCACGATGAACAGCTTGCCGCTGACACCGTCCTTGGCCCACTCGATGTCCATCGGGCGGCCGTAGTGCTTTTCGATGACCAGCGCCTGCTTGGACAGTTCCTGCACGTCCTCGTCGCTGATCGAGAAGGTGTTGCGCAGTTCGACCGGGGTGTCCTCGATCTTCACGCGCTCGCCGGGGACGTCCGAATACACCATGCGGATCGCCTTGCTGCCGAGCGAGCGGCGCAGGATCGCCGGCTTGCCGGCCTGCAGGGTGGGCTTGTAGACGTAGTACTCGTCCGGGTTCACCGCACCCTGCACGACCATCTCGCCCAGGCCGAACGAGGAGGTGACGAACACCACGTCGCGGAAGCCGGACTCGGTGTCCAGGGTGAACAGCACGCCGGAGGAACCGACGCCCGAACGCACCATCAGCTGCACGCCGGCGGACAGGAACACGTCCTCGTGCTTGAAGCCGTGGTGCACGCGGTAGGCGATGGCACGGTCGTTGTACAGCGAGGCGAACACTTCCTTGACCTTGTGCACGACGTCATCGGCACCGGTGACGTTGAGGAAGGTTTCCTGCTGGCCGGCGAAGGACGCATCCGGCAGATCCTCGGCGGTGGCCGACGAACGCACGGCAACGGCCACGTCGCCACCGCCGTTGTCGGCGCTCAGCTTGGCGTAGGCGGTGCGGATGTCCTGGTCCAGCTGCGGCTGCAGCGGGGCATCGATCACCCAGGTGCGGATTTCCTTGCCGGCGGCGGTCAGCGCGTTGACGTCCTCGACGTCCAGCGTGGCCAGCTTGTCGAAGATGCGCTTGGACAGATCGTTGTGCGCGATGAAGTCCTTGAAGGCTTCAGCGGTGGTGGCATAACCGCCCGGCACCGAAACGCCCAGACCGGCCAGGTTGCCGATCATCTCGCCCAGCGACGAATTCTTGCCGCCTACGCGGGCCAGATCGGCCAGACGCAGTTCGTGCAACCACAGGATGTTCTCGTTCAAGCGCGATGCTCCGTTTGGCCATCGCCCGAGGCGGGCTGAGTGGCCGCGTCCGTAGGAAGAAGCCGATATGATGCCGGGCAGAGCACCGTCGGCACAAGCTTGTGCTGGCGGCCTTTTTAAGCTTCGTAGGGGGTAAAAGCGCGCATGTCGACCATCCGTCCGGTGTTCTACGTTTCCGATGGAACCGGTATCACCGCTGAAACCATTGGGCATAGCCTGTTGACCCAGTTCTCCGGGTTCAGCTTCATTACCGACCGGATGTCGTTTGTCGACGACCCCGAAAAAGCGCGTGAAGCCTGTGCCCGGATCCAGGCGGCGGGGGAGCGGTACCAGGTCCGGCCGATCGTAGTGAACTCCTGCGTGGACCAGAGCCTGAGCCTGATCCTGGCCGACAGCGGGGCGCTGATGCTGGATGTGTTCGCACCGTTCATCGAGCCGCTGGAGCGCGAACTGGCCAGCCCGCGCCTGGCCCGGGTCGGCCAGGCCCACGGCATGGTCGATTTCGACACCTACCACCGCCGCATCAACGCGATGAACTTCGCCCTGACCCACGATGACGGCATCGCGGTGAACTACGACGATGCCGACGTGATCCTGGTGGCGGTGTCGCGCGCCGGCAAGACGCCCACCTGCATCTACCTGGCCCTGCATTACGGGGTGCGCGCGGCCAACTATCCGTTGACCGACGAGGACCTGGAAAGCGACCGCCTGCCGCCGCGCCTGCGCAACTACCGGCGCAAGCTGTTCGGCCTGACCATCGACCCGGACCGCCTGCAGCAGATCCGCCAGGAGCGCCGCCCGAACTCGCGCTACGCCAACCTGGACACCTGCAAGCGCGAGGTGGCCGCGGCCGAGGTGATGTTCCAGATGGAGCGCATCCCGACCCTGAGCACCACCCATACCTCGATCGAGGAGATCTCCAGCAAGGTGCTGGCCACGCTGGGGCTGCAGCGCGAGCTGTATTGATCCTTTCCCGCGCTGCGGGGCTGCCGGCCAGCGGCCGGCACTACCCAGGGGGCGCTTCAACTGCGCCCTGTAGAGCCGAGCCCATGCTCGGCTGGGCCACCGGGTTCTGGCCGAAGCGCAGCCGAGCGCGGGCTCGGCTCTACAGCGGTGACAGCGACCGACGGGTTGGCTGTGGCTCGAGGCGCCCCCACGTTGAAGCACCAACGTGTAGGATCGACCCATGGCCCGAGCCTTGCCCCGTACCGAACGCATTCCCCGCCTGAGCCGGCTGAGCTGGCTCATGGGCCTGTATGCGGAGAACTACCGCCATCTGGTGCGCCTGTTCGAACCGGCCGGACTGGCGACGGGCAGCTACATTTCCTCGATCGGCGACGGTCTGGACGTGCGCCTGGACGTGATCGAGTGCCACCGCTACACGGTGGAGCTGCGCCTGACCTACGACCTGGCCGACCCGGTCACCGGCGAGCCCGATCCGTCGGCCTATGTGCGCCTGTACCGTGACGCCCGCCAGGCCGAGACCACCCATTGCTACGTCGGCCGCCGCTGGCAGGACACCATGGGCCTGTACCCGCCGCCGGCGGAGCTGATCAGCCACCGCATGCGGATGAACACCTTCCTCGGCAAGTGGCTGGAATACCTGGCCGAGCGCGGCCACGGCGTAGCCACCCTGCGCCGTGATCCCGAGGGCGCAGGCACGCCCACCGAACGCCGCCTGTCGCTGGTGCGCTGATCGGCCATAATCCACGGCTGACCTGCTGCTGGATGCTGCCCCATGCCGTATACCCCGATCGTCGCCACCCTGGGCTACGTGCTGTCGCCTGATCGTCGCCAGGTGTTGATGATCCATCGCAATACCCGCCCCGGTGACCACCACCTGGGCAAGTACAACGGGTTGGGCGGCAAGATCGAAGCGGACGAGGACGTGGCCGCCAGCATGCGCCGCGAGATCCAGGAAGAGGCCGGCATCGACTGCACGGAAATGCGCCTGCGCGGAACCATCAGCTGGCCGGGCTTTGGCAAGCACGGCGAGGACTGGCTGGGCTTCGTGTTCGTCATCGACCGCTTTGAAGGCACCCCGCACGGCGGCAACCACGAGGGCACGCTGGAGTGGGTGGACCTGGACAAGCTGGGCACGCTGCCGATGTGGGAAGGTGACCGCAACTTCCTGCCGCTGGTGTTCGACGCCGACCCGCGCCCGTTCCACGGCGTAATGCCGTACAAGGACGGCCGCATGGTGAGCTGGTCCTACAGCCGCCTGTGAACCGGCGGATCGGGTAGCTGCCAACCCGTCCGGTGGGTGCCAAGCTTGGTTGGCACGCTCTTCTGGTCTATTAATACCCGGGTGATATTGACGGACGCAAATTACCCGGGCAATATTTGTGCATCACCCCCGATGCCCCTGCCATGCCTGCGTCCCGACTGCCCCCCTTCAGCTGCTTCGACGGCCATCGCCTGGTCGTTTCCGGTACGCCGGAAGTGGCCGCGCTGGCCCTCAAACAGCTGCGCGCCGACAACGCCGCAGGTCCGTTGCTGGTGTTCGACAATGCCACCGGCCGCACCCGCGATTTCGATACGCGCGGCAGCGACGCGGAACTGCTGGCGCGGGTGGCCGACGCGTTTCCGGCGCCGCTGCAGACGGACGTTGAAGCCCACGTCGAAGTCACCGGAGATGCACCGCCACTCCCACGTGGCCGCGGTCGCCCGAAGCTGGGCGTGGTTGCGCGCGAAGTGACATTGCTGCCGCGCCATTGGGCGTGGCTGGCCGAGCAGCCGGGTGGGGCCTCCGTGGTCCTGCGCAGGCTGGTGGAAGCGGCCAGCCGTGCGGGTGTCGACAAGGACCGTCAGCGCCGCGATACCGAGCGTGCCTATCACTTCCTGCAGGCCATTGCCGGTGACCTGCCCGGCTTCGAGGAAGCCATCCGCCTCCTGTTCGCGCAGGACCGCGCGGGCCTGGAAGCGGCGTTGCAGCGCTGGCCCGGGGATGTGCGCGATCACGCCCTGCGGCTGGCCTTTGATATCCCACCTGTTTAAGTACTGACGACCGACCCAGGGCGCCGTGGTTGAACGGCGGCGCCGCTTGATCGCGGGTGACTGCCCGCTTCCCTCGTGCTTGCTTTGCTGGCGGAAACGCCGGGCAGGGCAGCGCCTTGCCCAGAGAAACCCCATGAGCCTTTCCGCACACGCGACACCTCCGGTTGCGCCGCCGCTGTCGCGCACCTACCTGGCCCTGCTGTTGCCCATGCTGATGACCAATGCACTGCAGCTGGCCGCCGGCACGCTGGACAATGTCTACCTTGGCCATCTGCTTGGCACGCAGGCGGTGGCTGCCGCTGCTGCCTTCTTTCCAGTGTTCTTCCTGCTGATGGCCCTGGTGATGGGCCTGGCGACGGGCGCAATGGTGCTGATCGGCCAGGCCTGGGGCGCCGCCCAACCGCAGCGGGCACGCGCGGTGGCCGGCAGCGCGGTGGCGCTTGCCCTGCTGATGTCGCTGCTGGTGATGGGCGTGGGCGGCGTGTTCGCGCCGCAGATGCTGACGGCACTGGGGACGCCGGCGCCGGTCCTCGGCGAGGCCATCGTCTATGCGCGGGTGCTGCTGCTGGGTGCCCCGGCGTTCTTCCTGCTGTGGCTGGCGACGGCCGTGAGCCGCGCAGTGGGTGACGCGAAAACGCCGCTGCATGCGTTGCTGCTGGCGACCGTGCTCGGCCTGTTGTGCACGCCACTGCTGATCCTGGGCTGGGGCGGCCTGCCACAGCTGGGGGCGGCCAGTGCTGCGGTGTCGGCGGCATCTGCTTCGCTGCTGGCGTTGGTCTGGTTGCTGTGGCGCTGGCATCGCCTGGGGCATCCGCTGGCGCCAGGCCATGAACTGCTGAGGGCCATCCGCTTCGATGGCGTGATCATTCGTTCGATGCTGCGCATCGGCGTACCTTCATCGCTGCAGATGCTCAGCCTGGCCGTTGCCGAGATCGTGTTGCTCGGCTGGATCAACCGCTATGGCTATGCCGCCACGGCGGCCTACGGTGCGGTCAACCAGTTGATGAGCTGGGTGCAGCTGCCGGCCATGTCGCTGGGCATCACCGCCACCATCCTCGCCGCGCATGCGATGGGGGCAGGGCATGCGGCCCGATTGCCCGCCATTGCACGCACCGGCGTGATGCTGGGCCTGGCGATGCTGACGGTCGTGGTGCTGCTGGTGATGGCGCTGGCGCCGTGGCTGACCGGCCTGATCCTGGCGGCGCCGGAGGTGCGCGAACTGGCCGCATCGCAGCTGCGCACGGTGGTATGGGGCGTGCTGGCGATGGGAGGCAGCGCGGTGCTGGTCGGAGTGATGCGAGGCAGCGGAACCGTGCTGCTGCCGGCGCTGCTGGGCATGACGGCGGTGCTGCTGCTGGAGCTGCCACTGGCGATGTGGCTGCAGGCGCGGCACGGGCTGACCGGCCTGTGGTGGGCGTGGCCGCTGGGACTGGTGGCGATGCTGGTGCTGCAGGCGCTCTGTTTTGCTCGCTGGCGTCGGGTGCAGGCTGGGTAGCGCCGGCCGCWGGCCGGCAATMCGGAGCGGCCGGGGCAGCCGGCCAGCGGCCGGCTCTACCACG
>NZ_RAVT01000080.1 GCF_013464915.1 Stenotrophomonas maltophilia | reverse complement strand
CCGTCCCHCCGTCCCHCCGTCCCHCCGTCCCACCGTCCCGCGGGTCCGACGCGTTACCCCGCGTACGCGGTCAGCCGGCCTTCCTGCTCGCACACGGTGATGGCGCCACCGAACACCGCAGACAGCGGCTCGTTGCGCAGCAGTTCGGCGCGGGTGCCATCAGCCAGTACACGGCCATCGCGCAGCAGCACCACGCGTTCGATCTCGGGAATGATCTCTTCGATGTGGTGGGTCACCAGCACCAGGGTGATGCCCTGCTGGGCGAGCACCCGCATGGTCGTCACCAGCTGTTCGCGGGCGACCAGGTCCAGACCGGTGGAGGGTTCGTCCAGCAGCAGCGCCTGCGGCCGGTTGACCAGCGCGCGGGCGATCAGCACCCGGCGGGTCTCGCCGGCCGACAGCTCGGCATAGGCGCGTTCGCGCAGGGACAGGGCGCCGGTCATCGCCAGTGTCTCACCGACGCGTGCACGCATGTCGTCGGTCACCTCGCGGAAGGCTGGTACCACGTAGCTGGCGAAGAAGCCGGACAGCACCGCCTGTTCCACGGTCAGCCCCGGCATGTCGGCCAGGTTGCTGCTGAGATCGCCGGTGACGATGCCCAGCTGCGAACGCAGCCTGTCCACCTGCCAGCGGTTCTGGCCCAGCACCTTCATCGCCACCGAGCCGTCGCCCTGGGCCAGCGGGTACAGCTCGCGGGTGATCAGCTTGATGAAGGTCGACTTGCCGCAGCCGTTGGGTCCGAGCAGGGCAGTGTGCTGGCCCTGCGCGATGCGCAGGCTGAGCCCGTGCAGCACCTTCACCTGGCCGCGCACCACGGTGGCGCGGTCCAGTTCGATCAAGGGGGGCAGCTCCGCGACGGGCGGGGCGGCGGTCATGGTGCTGGCGCGTGGATCAAGGCTCGACAACGCAGGTCCCCAACTGTGAACGGTGCCACGGATGACGGTGGCAATCACCGCCGCAGGGATGCAGTTTGCAACGCAAGCGCCCATGATGTCTGCCATCCCCGCGTCGATACGGAGAGCCGCCATGCCCGATGCCCTGATGTCCCTGTTGACCGGTGGTGTGCTGGGCCTGGGCTGGTGGGCCATGCTGGCGGTGCTGCTGGTCTTCACCCAGATCACCATCTTCTCTGTGACCCTGTACCTGCATCGCAGCCAGGCCCATCGCGGGGTCGACTTCCACCCGGCGCTGGCCCACGTGTTCCGGTTCTGGCTGTGGCTGACCACCTCGATGATCACCCGCGAGTGGGTGGCCATCCATCGCAAGCACCACGCCAAGGTGGAGACCGAGGACGATCCGCACAGCCCGGTCACCCGCGGTATCGGGAAGGTGTTCTGGCATGGCGTGGAGCTGTACCGCGAAGCGCGCGGCATGCGCGCGGACATCGAGCAGTACGGGCGTGGCACTCCGGATGATGCGATCGAGCGCCACCTGTATACCCCGCACGCCACGCTCGGCCCGGTGCTGCTGTTCGCGATCAATACCGTGTTGTTCGGTTTACCCGGCGTGGCCCTGTGGGCAATCCAGATGGCATGGATCCCGTTCTGGGCAGCCGGTGTGGTCAATGGCCTGGGCCACTGGTGGGGTTACCGCAACTACGAATCGGCCGATACCTCGACCAACCTCACGCCGTGGGGAGTCTGGATCGGTGGCGAGGAGCTGCACAACAACCATCATGCCTTCCCCAGTTCGGCGCGCTTCGCGATGCGGCGCTGGGAGTTCGACATCGGCTGGAGTGCGATCCGCCTGCTGCAGGCGCTGCGCCTGGCCAAGGTGCTGCGCGTTGCACCGGCCATGGACGTGCGACCCAACATCGCCGTGCCGGATGCCGAAACACTGAAGGCGCTGCTCTCGCACCGCTTCCAGGCGATGACCGACTACCAGCGCAATGTGTTCATGCCTGCCCTGCGCGAGGAAGCGGCACAGGCCGGGGCCAAACTGCGTCGCCTGCTGCCACGCCGGTTGCGCCGCGGCCTGGTCAATGATGGGCGCTGGTTGAAGCCGGACAGCCGCGCCCAGCTCAGCGAATGGGTCGCACAGCGGCCGCGCATCCGTACCCTGGTCGAGTATCGCGGACGATTGGCCGCGTTGCTGGAAGCGCGCGGCCACGATGCGGCCGAGCGCCTGCACCAGCTGCAGGCCTGGTGCCGCGAGGCGGAGGAAAGCGGCATCGCGGCGTTGCAGGCCTACGCCGCGCGGTTGAAGGGCTACAGCCTGGTGGGCGCGTGAGGGCAGCGGCCGCGTTGCTGCTCGCGGTCACGCTTCCGGGCGCGGCGCTGGCCCAGGTCACCGACACCACCAGCTATCTGAAGCGGATGGACAGCGACGGCGACGGGCGGGTGAGCGAGGCCGAGTACGTGCAGTGGATGCTGTATGCCTTCGACCGCATGGACCGCAATGGCGATGGCGTGCTGAGCGCCGGGGAACTGCCCGGTGGCAAGGGCAGGGCGATCAGCCGCGAGCAGCAGCGGCAGGTGATCGCGCAGCGCTTCCACACCCAGGATGCCAACGGCGACGGCTACCTGGATGCGCGGGAGCTGGCCGCGCCGCCGCGCTGAGCACGCCTGGCGCTACCGGTCCCGGCGATGGATCGCGTGTGGTGCGGGCGTAGAATCACCCCATGCCTGAACTGCCCGAAGTCGAAACCACCCGCCGCGGCCTGGCGCCGCACCTGCAGGGCCGCCGCGTGCATGGCGTGATCCTGCGCCGGGCCGATCTGCGCTGGCCGATTCCGCCGGAAGTAGCCGAGCTGCTGCCGGGGCAGCGCATCGAGGACATCCGCCGCCGCGCCAAGTACCTGCTGCTGGACACCGCCATCGGCAGTGCGGTGCTGCACCTGGGCATGTCCGGCAGCCTGCGCGTGCTGCCCGGCGACACCCCGCTGCGCGCGCACGACCACGTCGACATCAGCCTGGACAACGGCCGCCTGTTGCGCTTCAACGACCCGCGCCGCTTCGGCAGCCTGCTGTGGCAGCCGGCCGGCGAGATCCATCCGCTGCTGCAGGGGCTGGGCCCGGAGCCGCTGGACGATGCCTTCGACGGCGACTACCTGTTCGCCCGCAGCCGTGGCCGCAGCGCGCCGGTGAAGACCTTCCTGATGGACCAGGCGGTGGTGGTGGGCGTGGGCAACATCTACGCTGCCGAGAGCCTGTTCAAGGCTGGCATCAGTCCGCTGCGCGAGGCCGGGAAGATCTCGCGCGAGCGCTACCAGCGGCTGGCTGACGCGGTGAAGGAGATCCTCGGCTACGCCATCACCCGGGGTGGCACCACCCTGCGTGACTTCATCAGCCCCGATGGCGCGCCGGGCTACTTCGAGCAGGAACTGCTGGTGTACGGCCGCGATGGCCTGCCCTGCCCGAACTGCGGCCGCGCGCTGAAGCACGCCACCATCGGCCAGCGCGCCAGCGTCTGGTGCAGCCACTGCCAGCGCTGAGCCGGGCGGCCAGCGGCAGCTGAACGGGCAGGGCACGTCTCCGCTGCCCGTTAACGTTTGTCTGCCTATGATGGCCGACCTTCCTTCTGTGCCTGACGCGCCTGCATGCAACGACGCGACTTCATCCGTAATGCCTCCCTCGCCCTGGCTGCATTCGGCCTGCCGTCCCTGCCCGCGTGCGCGGCCAGCAAGAGTGGCCAGATGGGCCTGCGCCGCCTGGGCCAGCCGCAGCCGTTCGACTTCGCCACCCTGAAGGGGCAGGCGCGGGCGCTGGCGCAGGCGCCCTACAAGAGCCACAAGCGGGTGCTGCCGGGCCGCCTGGAAGGGTTGGACTGGGACCAGTACCAGTCGATCGGCTACCGCCAGGACCATGCCCTGTGGGCTGACCAGCCGGGCAGGTTCCAGGCCAAGTTCTTCCACCTGGGCCTGTACTTCCATTCGCCGGTGCGCATGTTCGACGTGGTCGACGGCAAGGCGCAGGAGCTGGCCTATGACGGCGCGGCGTTCAACTATGGCAAGAGCGGCATCAAGGACGGCGAGCTGCCGGCCGATCTGGGCTTCGCCGGGTTCCGCCTGAACACCCGCAAGGACACCGACCGCGACTTCGCCGCGTTCCTTGGCGCCAGCTACTTCCGCGCCGTCGGCAAGGAAGGCCAGTACGGCCAGTCCGCGCGTGGCCTGGCGATCGACACCGGCATGGGCAGGCCGGAAGAATTCCCGGACTTCATCGCCTATTACCTGGAACAGCCGTCGGCCGATTCGGAAACGATCGTCGTGTATGGCCTGCTGGATTCGCCCAGCGTGGCCGGCGCCTACCGCTTCGCGATCACCAATGGCGATGTGCTGCTGATGGACATCGACAGCGCGCTGTACCCGCGCAAGGCGATCGAGCGCCTGGGCATCGCACCGTGCACCAGCATGTACCAGGTGGGCGAGAACGACCGCCGCATGGGCTGGGACTGGCGCCCGGAGATCCACGATACCGATGGCCTTTCGCTGTGGACCGGCGCTGGTGAGTGGATCTGGCGGCCGCTGCTGAACCCGCGCAACCTGCGCTTCAACATGTTCGTGGACCGCAACCCGCGCGGCTTCGGCCTGTTGCAGCGTGACCGCAACTTCGACCATTACCAGGACGACGGCGTGTTCTACGAGAAGCGCCCCTGCCTGTGGGTGGAGCCGAAGGGCGAGTGGGGCGAGGGCTCGGTGCAGCTGGTGGAGATCCCCACCGTGGACGAGACTTTCGACAACATCGTCGCCTTCTGGAACCCGAAGGAAAAGCCGCAGCCGGGCCAGGAGCTGCTGGTCGGCTACCGCCTGTACTGGGGCGCCGAACCGCCGGCGCGCCCGCCGCTGGCGCACTGCGTGGCCAGCCGTACCGGCCTGGGTGGCGTGGTCGGCAAGAAGCGCGAGTACTTCAGCTGGCGCTTCGCGGTGGACTTCGAAGGCGGCGAGCTGGCCAGGCTGATCGACAAGGCCGAGGTCGAGGCGGTGGTGGAAACCAGCCGCGGCCGGGTCGAGATCGTGTCGGCGCGCCCGCTGCGCGAGATCAACGGTTACCGTGCGATGTTCGACCTGGTGCCGCCGGAGGGCAGCACCGAGCAGATCGATATCCGCCTGTTCCTGCGCAGCGGTGGCAAGACCCTCACCGAGACCTGGCTGTACCAGTACACCCCGCCGCCGGCGGGTGCGCCGGAGCGCACGCTGTACTGAGAGGGGTTTATCGGCAGGGCTGCGCCCTGCACCCGCAGAGGCAACAGCTGAAGCAACAGCAACGTCAAAAGCGGGCATTCCGTGGGATGGCGGGGTGGGTCCGGTGGCGGGAGACGCCGTAAACCCATCCCTGGGGGCTTGGCCGCGGCATCCATGCCGCGGACACTCCCGCCACCGGACCCACCCCGCCTTCGACAGTTTCCCGCGATGTGTTGGGCATGCCGAAGGGGTCAGATCCGTTTTCCGAAGKAAAACGGATCTGACCCCAGATCTATTTSGATATCTGACAGATGTGTCGACCAAGGTCGACACCTACCAACAGCCGTGGGGACCTGTCGAAGGTGGGGCGGTGTGGGTGGGCAGGACCGTTGGCGCCATGGATGGCGCCATCGAGCCCCCATGGACGGGTTTACGGCGTGTCCTGCCCACCCACACCGCCCCGCCATCCCACGGAATGCCGCTTTGGCTTTGGCCGTTGCCGTTGCGTTGAGCAGGTGCAGGGCTGCAAGCCCTGCAAAAGAACACCCTTTACAGCGGCAGGGGCGCCTGCGCCGGGTCGATCCGTCCTTCACCGCGGGTGATCTTCTTGAACTCGGCGCGGCTGACCGACACGTAGCGGTCGTTGCCACCAATCTCCACCTGCGGGCCATCCTTCACCGCGTGGCCATGTTCGTCCACGCGCACCGTCATCGTCGCCTTCTTGCCGCTGTGGCAGATGGTCTTGATCTCCTGCATCTCGTCGGCCCAGGCCAGCAGGTACTGGCTGCCCTCGAACAGCTCGCCGCGGAAATCGGTGCGCAGGCCGTAGCACAGCACCGGAATGCGCAGCTGGTCGACCACCTCGCTGAGTTGCCAGACCTGGGCGCGGGTGAGGAACTGCGCTTCATCCACCAGCACGCAGCCCATCGGGCCGTTGGCGGCCAGGTCCTGTTCGACCCAATGCTGCAGGTCGGTGTCACGGTCGAAGGCCATGCCGTCGGCACGCAGGCCGATCCGCGAGGCCACCACGCCGGCGCCGGCACGATCATCCAGGCGCGGGGTCAGGATCGCCACCCGCATGCCGCGCTCGCGGTAGTTGTGCGCGCTCTGCAGCAGGGTGGTGGTCTTGCCGGCGTTCATCGCCGAATAGTAGAAATAGAGCTTGGCCATCGGCCAATTCTAGTCGCCCACCGCCTTGTCGTCGCGGACCGTGTCCGGCCGTCCTATCTCGACGCTGGGGGTCCGCGCGGGGCGCCAGTAGTTGTCCTGCAGGCACCAGTAGTCGGCGGCTCGCCAGTAGTCGTTGTCGTAGACGATGCTGCCCGGGGTCGCGATGCCCTGTTCATTGCCGCGGCGGGGGACGACGATCAGGCCGGAGCTCACGTACCCGAGGCGGCTGCCGGTGATCTGCTGGCGACCGTCCCTGAGCGCGCGCTCCATGCGAGGCTTGGCCACGCGGTCGCCGTAGTCGGCATAGACCTGCTGGCCGCGCTCGATCGCCTGTGCCTGCTGCAGTGCGTCCAGGCGTGCCCAATAGTGCTCCCGCAGCACCAGGAAGTCGTGATACATGCGTTCGGCGGCCAGGTCCATCCAGATGTAGGCCATCACCGGATCGGCCCGGGTGCCGAGGCCCTCCTGGTACAGCCGCGCCACCATGGCCTGGGAAAACTTGTCGGCGTAGCGCGCCGAACGCTTGTAGTAGTCGAGCGCCCGGGCAGGCTGTCTGTCCCGTTCGGCCTGCTGGGCCATGCTGCGCCAGAACAGGTCCGGATGGGCATCGAAGAAGCCTCCGGTCAGGACGGTTGGCGGGATCTCCCGCGGGGCCTCCACCGGGCACTCGCTGGCGGCCACGGCAGCGGCCATCGACAGGCCCAGCAGCAGGCAGAGTGGAGCGTGCTTCGCTTTCATATGATCGCCCTCCTGGCAATGACCATGGAAATACGAACGTCAGCGCCCCGCGCCTTCCACGGGGCTGAGTGGGCCGACCTCGACGCTGCGGCCGCGGAATTCCTGTTCCCAGATGCGGTCCTGCATGCACCAGTACGCCGCAGGGTCCCAGTAGCCATCGCGATAGTAGTCATCGCCACGGGTCGGCCAGCCGGCTTCCGGGCCGTCGGACAGTTCCACCTGCAGCATCGAGCTGACCCAGCCGGTACGGCTGCCGGTCATGCGGCTGCGGTCCACGCGCATGGCAGCCTCCATGCGCGGCTTGGCCGCGGCATCGCCGTAGGCCGCATACAGCGCCGGCCCTTCGCTGAGCACCCGTTGCCGCTGCGCGGCATCCAGGCGGTTCCAGTAGCGCTCGCGCTCCAGCAGCAGGTCGCGGTAGCCGCGTTCGGCGGCCAGGTCCATCCAGATGTAGGCCAGCACAGGATCAGGGCCGGTACCCGTGCCCTCCTGGTACATGCGCGCGACCAGCGACTGCGACAGCTTGTCGGCGTGCGCGGCCGCCCGCTTGAAGCGCACCAGCGCATGATCGGGCCGGCCCTGCCGCCACGACTGCAGGCCCAGCTCGCGCCAGTGCAGGTCAGGATGCGCCTGCAGGAAGCCCGGAGTCATCAGTGCCGACCGCAACGATGCGCCAGGATCGGGCGCGCAGTCCGCGCTGCGGGCGGCCAACGGCGCCAGCAGCAACAGCAGGGTGCCCAGCAGGGCGGCAGAGACGGTCGGACGCATGCACCTGGCTCCAGTGCTCCGGTGGCGAATCAATAGCTTAGGAACGGTGTGCATGCAAGTCAGGTCCGTCCGCTGCGGCCCCGCTACAATCCCATTCCCATGCACGGTCTCAATCCCCCCCAAGCCGCCGCCGTCCTGCACATCGAAGGTCCGTTGCTGGTGCTCGCCGGCGCGGGCAGCGGCAAGACGCGCGTGATCGTGGAAAAGATCGCCCATCTGATCGGCAGCGGCCGCTACCCGGCCCGCCGCATTGCCGCGATCACCTTCACCAACAAGTCGGCCAAGGAAATGCGCGAGCGTGTGGCCAAGCGCCTGCGCGAGCAGGATGCGGACGAGGTGACGATCTGCACCTTCCATGCGCTGGGCCTGAAGTTCCTGCAGATCGAGCATGCCGCCGTGGGCCTGAAGCGTGGCTTCTCGATCTTCGATGCCGACGATGCCGCCGCGCAGATCAAGGACCTGATGTACGGCGCCAAGCCCGATGACATCGAGGACATGAAGAACCTGGTGTCACGCGCCAAGAACGCCGGCCTGTCGCCCGAGCAGGCGATGGCTGCCGCGCGCAGCAACCGCGAGAAGGAAGCGGCCAGCGTCTACGAGCGCTACCAGCTGCGCCTGACCGCGTTCAATGCGGTCGATTTCGATGACCTGATCCGTTTGCCGGTGCAGATCCTGGAAGAGAATCCGGAGATCGCGCTGGCCTGGCGCGAGCGCATCGGCTACCTGCTGGTGGACGAATGCCAGGACACCAACGACGCGCAGTACCGCCTGCTCAAGCAGCTGGCCGGCGAGAAGGGCAACTTCACCTGCGTGGGCGACGACGACCAGTCGATCTACGCCTGGCGAGGCGCCAATCCGGAAAACCTGCAGCAGATGGGGCGCGACTATCCCACGCTGGAAATCATCAAGCTGGAGCAGAATTACCGCTGCTCCAACCGCGTGCTGCGTGCGGCCAACGCGCTGATCGCCAACAACCCGCACGAGCACCTGAAGAAGCTGTGGAGCGACCAGGCCGACGGCGAGCGTATCCGCGTGTGGGAATGCCGCAACAGCGAACACGAAGCGGAAAAGGTTGCGGCCGAGATCGCCTTCGTGGCCCAGTCGCGCAACGTGCCGTGGAGTGACTTCTGCATCCTGTTCCGCGGCAACTTCCAGTCACGGCCGCTGGAGAAGGCGATGCAGCTGCTGCGCATCCCCTACCACCTGACCGGCGGCACCATGTTCCTGGAACGCCAGGAAGTGAAGGACACGCTGGCCTGGCTGCGGCTGCTGGTGAACCCGGATGACGACACCGCGTTCATGCGCGCGGTGCAGTCGCCCAAGCGCGATGTCGGTGCCGGCACGCTGGCCAAGCTGGCCGAGCTGGCGCAGGAAAAGGACATGCCGATGGCGCAGGCCGCCGAGGCGATCGGCGCCCTGCAGCAGTTGCCGCCGCGCGCGGCCAACAGCCTGGCGCGTTTCACCGATATCCTGCGCGACCTGCGTGCACAGACCCGGCAGGTCACCTCCGGCGACATGATCCGCAAGGTCGCCAAGGAGTCGGGCCTGCTCAGCGAACTTCGCCAGCAGGCCAAGGAAGAGGCCAGCTACCAGCGCCGCGCCAACAACATCGAGGAACTGGCGCAGTGGTTCGAGGGCGGCCCACGCGGCGCCACCGCGGCCGACCTGGCCGGCCAGCTGGCGCTGCTCTCGCGCAGCGACAAGGACGAGGGCGGCAACCAGGTGCGCATGATGACCATGCACGCCTCCAAGGGCCTGGAATTCCCCTACGTGTTCATCGTTGGCTGCGAGGACGGCGTGTTGCCGCACCAGGTCAGCCTGGACGAGGGCAACCTGCAGGAAGAGCGGCGCCTGCTGTACGTGGGCATCACCCGCGCCAAGATCCAGCTGTGGATGAGCTACAGCAAGCTGACCCGCAAGTTCGGCGAGCACGTGCGGCTGAAACCGAGCCGGTTCTTCGAGGAGATTCCGGCCGAGGAGATCCAGCGCGATGGTGCTGACCCGGTGGCCGATGCGGCGCGCAAGAAGGAGCGCGCCAGCGCGGGGCTGGCGGCGATCGAGGCGTTGTTCGACTGACCGGCGAACGGCACAGCCCCTCGCGGCGGCGACTGAAGCAGGTAGGGTCGACTGTTAGTTGTGTAAACCCAGTACGTTGTTCAGCGGGATTCTGGAAATAGGTGGCTGGCAGCCGATCCCCATATGGGGGCGGTGC
>NZ_RAVT01000010.1 GCF_013464915.1 Stenotrophomonas maltophilia | reverse complement strand
TGCCCGCGCATCCCACCTTATCCCCGCGCCTGTCGGCGCGCCCCCTTGAGCAAACCGCTCTGCGGTTTGCCCGCGCATCCCACCTTATCCCCGCGCCTGTCGGCGCGCCCCCTTGAGCAAACCGCTCTGCGGTTTGCCCGCGCATCCCGCCTTATCCCCGCGCCTGTCGGCGCGCCCCCTTGAACAACAAGGGGGCTCCTGGGCTGTTGGATTGCGGGGAAGGCCCCCTTGCAGGTCCGGTAGTGCCGGCCGCTGGCCGGCAACCTCGGCCGTGTCGGGTTCAGGGAATGCCGGCCAGCGGCCGGCACTACCGGGCACTCAGTGCTCGTGCGCTGCCGGGGCGGCCGCGCCGCCTTCAAGCTGGTCGAGGAAGTCGACCGCGCGGCGCAGGTGCGGGATCACGATCGAGCCACCGACCACCAGGCCGACCGAGAAGGTCTCGAAGAACTCCTCGCGGGTCACTCCGGCGTCCTTGCACTGGGCCACGTGGTAGCTGATGCAGTCGTCGCAGCGCAGCACCATCGAGGCCACCAGGCCCAGCAGTTCCTTGGTCTTCACGTCCAGCGCGCCGGCCTGGTAGGTCTGCGTATCCAGCGCGAAGAAGCGCCGCACCACCTGGTTCGGCTCGCCCAGGATGCGCTCGTTCATGCGCTTGCGGAACTCGGTGAACTCGGCGATGCGGTCCTTGCTGCCGTCGTCGGCCGTGCTCATGCCTGGCCCTGCCCGGCCAGCAGCGGCTCAAGCTTGCCTTCACGGTGCAGGGCCATCATGTCGTCGTAGCCGCCAACATGGACGTCGCCGACGAAGATCTGCGGCACACTGGTGCGGCGGGTCAGCGCCATCATCTTCTCGCGCTCGGCCGGGTCCAGGTCGATGCGGACCTCGGTCCACTGCTGGCCCTTGCTCTTGAGGAAGTTCTTGGCGGCCACGCAGTACGGGCAGACGGCGGTGGAATAGATGGTGATGGCGGGGGCACCGCCGGCGGTCTGGGCTGTCACGGGAAACTCCACGATGGATCGACGGTCTACATATGGTACCGGTGCGCTGGAATTTCCACGCCACCGCCGCAACACTGTGGATTAACGAATGGTTGCCCCCTGCCCTGCCACGCTTGGCGCGCCCTGCCCGAGGACCTTCTGCTTGCGAGCCCTGCTGCTGACTACCGCCGTCACCCTGGCCCTGGCCATGCCGCTGGCCCAGGCCCAGGAGAAGCTGCCCGACATCGGCTCCTCGGCCGGCGAGCTGCTGACCCCGGCGCGCCAGGCCGAGTACGGCGCGATGATGCTGCGCGAGCTGCGCAACTACGGCTACCTGCTGGACGACCCGCTGGTGAACGACTGGCTGCAGACCATGGGCACCCGGCTTGGCTCCAACAGCGACCAGCCACGCCAGCCCTACACCTTCTTCGTGATGAAGGACCGCCAGATCAACGCCTTCGCGACCCTTGGCGGCTACATCGGGGTCAATGCCGGCCTGGTGCTGACCGCCGAACGCGAGGATGAGGTGGCCGCGGTGCTGTCCCACGAAATCGCCCATGTCACCCAGCAGCACGTGCTGCGCGGGGTCGAGCGCGCCCAGCGCGACCAGATTCCGATCCTGCTGGGCATGCTGGCTGCAGTGGTGGCTGCCCAGGCCAGCAACAGCACCTCCTCGGGCAACGCGACCATGGCCGCGATCAGCTCGGGCATGGGCCTGATGCAGCAGCGGCAGATCAACTACACCCGCTCCAACGAGTCGGAGGCCGACCGCCTCGGCATCCGTACCCTGTCGCGCAGCGGCTATGACGTGGACGCGATGGCCGGCTTCTTCGAGCGCATGTCGGCGGCGATGCGCGGCAACGAGGGCGGCTACAGCGTGCCCGAGTTCCTGCGCACCCACCCGGTCAACATCACCCGCATCAGCGAGGCCAAGGCCCGCGCCGAGCAGATGAAGAAGGACACGGTGCTGCTGACCACCAGCACCCCCAGCGGCGAACGCAAGGAACGGGTGAATCCGGCCGATCCGGGGCTGGCCGAACCGCTGCTGCGCGGAAACAACCCCTTGCTGCCCAGCAGCGTGCTGCGCATTCCGGTCGGCCAGCTGGCCCGTGGCGCCAGCGGCGACTTCGAGTGGGCACGCGAGCGCCTGCGGGTGCTCAGTGCCGATTCCACCGCCGAGCTGGAGCGCGAATACGCGGATATGGCCAAGCGGCAGAAGGACGGCCTCAACGACGCCCAGCGCTACGGCCAGGCCCTGGCTGTCATGCGCGGCGGCCGCAGCGGTGCCACGCAGGCCCGGCAGACCCTGGCCAGCCTGCTGCAGACCCGCCCGGACAACCTGTGGCTGGCGCTGGGGCTGGGCGAGGCCGAATCGCGTGCCGGGCTGGGCGCGCAGGCCAATACCCGTTTCGAGCAGCTGCTGCGCGAGCACCCCAACAGCCGGCCGGTGGCCCTGACCTATGCCGAGATCCTGAACGAACAAGGCACCCGAGAGGCGGGCCAGCGCGCGCAGGCCATGCTGCGGCCCCTGCTGTCGCAAAGTGGTAACGATCCGGTCTTCCAGCAGCGATACGCCCGCGCCAGCGAGCTGGCCGGTGACAGCGTGCGCGCCAGCGAGGCCTATGCCGAGGCCGCCTTCCTCAGCGGCCGCCCGGAGCAGTCGCTGATGCAGCTGCAGGCGCTCAAGCGCAACCCGGCGCTGGACTACGTGGGCCGGGCACGGGTGGATGCGCGCATCGAGGCAATCACCCCCACCGTGCTGGAGCTGCGCCGCCAGGGCGTGCAGGACCCGGACCTGGACCGCCGCTGAGCGCTGCATGACCGGTCGATGGCAATCCCGACCGGTTCCGGCCAGGTAGTCACAAACATGTCATCAAACCGTAGTCTACTGGCACCACTCCAGTAACCGAGCCCTACGGTGTCCTCGTGCAGAAACGCATCCTGATCGTCGATGACGAGCCCGCGATCCGTGAAATGGTCGCCTTCGCCCTGCGCAAGGGCGATTACGAACCGGTCCACGCCGGCGACGCCCGTGAGGCCCAGACCGCGATCGCCGACCGCGTTCCCGACCTGATCCTGCTGGACTGGATGCTGCCCGGCACCAGCGGCCTGGATCTGGCCCGCCGCTGGCGCAAGGAAACGCTGACCCGCGAAGTGCCGATCATCATGCTGACCGCCCGCGGTGAAGAGAACGACCGCGTCGGTGGCCTGGAAGCCGGTGTCGACGACTACGTGGTCAAGCCGTTCTCGGCGCGCGAACTGCTGGCCCGCATCCGTGCGGTCATGCGCCGCGCCCGCGAGGACGACGAGGATGGCAGCGTGGCGGTCGGCCCGATCCGCATCGACGGCGCCGCCCATCGCGTGTTCGCCAACGACCAGCCGGTGCCGATCGGCCCGACCGAATACCGCCTGCTGCACTTCTTCATGACCCACCCCGAGCGCGTCTACACCCGCGCCCAGCTGCTGGACCATGTGTGGGGCGGCAGCGTGTACGTGGAGGAGCGCACCATCGACGTGCACATCCGCCGCCTGCGCAAGACGCTGGAACCGTTCAACGCCGAGAACATGGTGCAGACCGTTCGCGGCGCCGGCTACCGCTTCTCCACCGCCACCTGAGTCTCGTCGTGSCGGCGCCGCGCCCCCGCGGGTGCCGGCGCCGGCAACTCTGCTATAACCCTCGGTTCACCCCAGTGAACCGCCGCACCTCAACGACGAGATCGCAATGCCCCGCCACATCCGCTCTGCCTGGTTGAAGACCCTGGCCACCGTTGCCGCGGTACTGCTGTTCTCCGGACTGGTGGGGTGGTTCACGGGCCACCTGTGGTTGTGCATCGCACTGGGCGCGCTGGCCACCCTGGCCTGGCATTACTGGCGGCTGCGCAGCGTGCTGCGCCGGCTGACCGCGCGCCAGCGCTGGGACACCGCCGAGGAAGGCACCGGCGTCTGGAACGAGCTGGATCGCCTGCTGTACCGCAACCAGGTGGAAATGCGCGTGCGCAAGCGCCGCCTGCTCGACATGCTGCGCAGCTACCGCGCCGCCGCCGCCGCGTTGCCCGATGCCGTGGTGGTGCTGGACCGCAACAGCCAGCGCGTGCAGTGGTTCAACGAAGCGGCCACCGCCCTGCTCGGCCTGCATCATCCGGGCGACCTCGGAGAAGCCCTGGTCGAACGCCTGCAGCCGATGCCGCTGGCGCACTGGCTGGCCGGCGGCCGCAATGCCGAGCCGATCCTGGACGTGCCCTCGCCGGTCGACCCGGCGATCCGCCTGAACCTTCGCCTGATTCCGTATTCGTCGGACTACTGGCTGCTGATCGCCCGCGACGTCAGCAAGCTGCTGCGCCTGGAACAGGTGCGCCGCGACTTCGTCGCCAACGTTTCACACGAACTGCGCACACCGCTCACCGTGGTCCACGGCTACCTGGACATGATGGACCCGGAGGATTTCCCGGGCACCGGACCGATGCTGGAAGAAATGCGCAAGCAGAGCCAGCGCATGGCCCAGCTGGTGGAAGACCTGCTGACCCTGTCGCGGCTGGAATCGCAGGAGCACAGCGAGGAAGAGACCGTGGCCATGCAGCCGATGCTGGCCACGCTGCGCCGCGAGGCCGAGGCGCACAGCCAGGGCCGCCACCAGATCAGCATCGACGATCTGGCCGGCGTTGACCTGCAGGGTTCCACCAAGGAGCTGCACAGCGCCTTCTCCAACCTGGTGACCAACGCGGTGCGCTATACACCGGCCGGTGGCCGCATCGCGGTGGAATTCCGCCGCGAAGGCGACGGCGCGGTACTGGCGGTGCGCGATTCCGGTTACGGCATCCCCGCCACCCACCTGCCGCGCCTGACCGAACGCTTCTACCGTGTCTCCAGCAGCCGTTCCCGCGAAAGCGGCGGTACCGGCCTGGGCCTGTCCATCGTCAAGCACATCCTCGGCCTGCACCACGCGCGGCTGGAGATTGAAAGCGAGGTCGGCAAGGGCTCGGTGTTTTCCTGCCATTTCGATGCCGACCACGTGCGCCCGCGCGAGTCCGCCCCCCTGACTTCCATCGAAGAATGACGCCATGAGCAGCCTCGGATCCCTCCCCCTCCCCGTGAGCCCGGACAACGATCCGTTGCGCGACCCGGCGCTCTACATCAACCGCGAACTGTCGCAGCTGGATTTCAACTTCCGCGTGCTGGCCCAGGCGATGGATCCGCAGGTGCCGCTGCTGGAGCGCCTGCGCTTCATGTGCATTTCCTGCACCAACCTGGACGAGTTCTTCGAGATCCGCGCCGCGGCCGTCCGCCACGCGCAGGAGTTCGGCCTGCCGCCGGCGCCGGACGGCATGAGCCCGCACGCCATCCTCAACGCCATCCATGACCGCGCTGCGGAGCTGGTGGACCAGCAGTACCGCTGCTGGAACGAGACGCTGCGCCCGGCACTGATGGAGGCCGGCATCGGCGTGCTCGGCCGGCATTCGTGGACCCACCGCCAGAAGCGCTGGCTGCGCGCGTACTTCCGCAACGAGATCATGCCGGTGCTTTCGCCGCTGGGCCTGGACCCGGTGCATCCATTCCCGAAGATCCTCAACAAGTCGCTGAACATCGTGGTGGTGCTGAAGGGCACCGACGCGTTCGGCCGCGCCGGCCACCTGGCCATCGTGCGTGCGCCGCGCTCGCTGCCGCGCATCATCCAGCTGCCGGAGAAGCTAGGCGGATCGCAGAACTTCGTGTTCCTGTCGTCGGTGCTGTCCACCTTCGTCGATGAGCTGTTCCCGGGCATGGAAGTCCAGGGTGCCTACCAGTTCCGCGTCACCCGCAATTCCGAGCTGGTGGTGGACGAGGAGGAAGTGGAGAACCTGGCGCTGGCACTGCGCGACGAACTGGTCGATCGCGGCTACCGGCCGGCGGTACGGCTGGAAATCGCGCAGGACATGCCGCGCGAGATCGTACGCACCCTGCTGCAGAATTTCGGCCTGACCGAGAACGCGGTGTACCGCATCGACGGCCCGGTCAACCTCAACCGCATCATCCAGCTGTACGACCTGATCGCACAGCCGGACCTGAAGTACCCGCCGATGACCCCGCGCACGCTGCGCGACAGCGACGGCATCTTCGAGACGGTCGCGCGCCAGGACCTGCTGCTGCACCACCCGTTCGATGCCTTCACCGCGGTGCTGGACCTGATCCGCCAAGCGGCGATCGACCCCAACGTGCTGGCGATCAAGCAGACCCTGTACCGCACCGGCAAGGATTCGCTGATCGTCGACGCGCTGATCCAGGCCGCGCGCAACGGCAAGGACGTGACCGTGGTGGTCGAACTGCGCGCCCGCTTCGACGAAGAAGCCAACCTCGGCCTGGCCGATCGCCTGCAGGAGGCCGGCGTGCAGGTGGTGTACGGCGTGGTGGGCTACAAGACCCACGCCAAGATGCTGCTGATCGTGCGCCGCGAGGGCCGCAAGCTGCGCCGCTACGTGCACCTGGGCACCGGCAACTACCACAGCGGCACCGCACGTGCGTACACCGACATCAGCCTGATCACCGCCGATGCGGACATCGGCAACGACGTGCACCTGCTGTTCCAGCAGCTGTCCGGGCTGGCGTCGAAGATGAAGCTCAAGCGCCTGCTGCAGTCGCCCTTTACCCTGCACACCGGCATCCTCGGCCGCATCGAGCGCGAGACGCGCATCGCCGCCGCTGGCCGACCGGCGCGGATCATCGCCAAGATGAACGCACTGAACGAACCGCAGGTGGTGCGCGCGCTGTACGCCGCTTCGCAGGCCGGCGTGCAGATCGACCTGATCATCCGCGGCGCCTGCACCCTGCGCCCGGGCGTACCGGGTATCTCGGACAACATCCGCGTGCGCTCGATCGTCGGCCGCTTCCTGGAGCACAGCCGCGTCTACTGGTTCGGCAACGACGGCGCACCGGAGATGTACTGCGCCAGTGCCGACTGGCTGGAACGCAACCTGCTGCGCCGGGTCGAGACCTGCTTCCCGATCCTCGACCCGGAGCTGGCCAAGCGGGTCTACCGCGAAGTGCTGCAGAACTACCTGGACGACAACCTCAACGCCTGGGAACTGGATGCCGACGGCATCTACCACAAGCGTGCACCAGCCCACGACGAAGCCCCGCATTCTGCGCAGATGGCATTGATGCAGGGGCTCTGATCCGGTAGGCGCCGACCAACGGTCGGCACCCACCAACTGCAGCAGGCTCCAGCAGCCGCGGGAAACTGTCGAAGGCGGGGCGGGTCCGATGGCAGGGGTGTGAGCCGCATGGATGCGGCGACCAAGCCCCCACGGATGGGTTCACGGCGTCCCCTGACATCGGACCCGCCCCGCCATCCCACAGATAGCCCGCTTTTGACGTTGACGTTGACGTTGCTCTGGCCTCTGCAGGTGCAGGGCGCAGCCCTGCCGCACTCCCCTCTTCCAAAATGTGAAGGCCACGCGGTGACGAGCACACCGCCCCTTCGGCTAACATTCGCCCATGCCGCATACCACCACGACTCCGCCCGCATTGCAGGATGGCGACCTGCTGGCCGCCATCGACCTTGGCTCCAACAGTTTCCACATGGTCATCGCGCGCTACACGCTCGGCCAGCTGCGGGTGATCGACCGCCTGCGCGAGACCGTGCGCATGGCCGACGGCCTGGATGGCAAGGGTGGGCTCTCATCTGCTGCCCGGCAGCGCGCGCTGGAATGCCTGGCCCGTTTCGGCCAGCGCATCCGCAATGTGCCGCCGCACCGGGTGCGCGCGCTGGCCACCAACACCGTGCGCCAGCTGCGCTCGCCGCAGTCATTCCTGGTCCCGGCCGAAACCGCGCTGGGGCATGCCATTGAAGTGGTCAGCGGCCGCGAAGAAGCGCGCCTGATCTACCTTGGCGTGGCTCACGCGCAACCGCCCAAGCCCGGCCAGCGTCGCCTGGTCATCGACATCGGCGGCGGCTCCACCGAATTCATCATCGGCATGGGCATGCAGACCCTGGAGCGCGAGAGCCTGCAGGCCGGTTGCATCGCCAGCACCCGCCGCTTCTTCCCCGGCGGCAAGCTGAGCAAGAAGCGCTGGAAGGACGCGCTGGCCGAGATCGGCCGCGAGTTCCAGCCCTTCGCCAGCAAGTACCGCGCGCTGGGTTGGCAGGAAGCGCTCGGCTCCTCGGGCACGCACAAGGCAATCAGCGAGATCTGCGCGACGATGAAGCTGAGCAAGGGCGCGATCACCGCCGAGGCCCTGCCCCAGCTGCGCGACGAACTGCTGAAGGCCAAGAAGATCGACGACATCCAGTTGCCGGGCCTGTCCAGCGACCGCCGCCCGATCATCGCCGGCGGCATCCTGGTGCTGGAGGCCGCCTTCCAGGCACTGGGCCTGCAGAAGCTGCTGGTCAGCAAGGCGGCGATGCGCGAAGGCATCCTGTACGACATCGTCGGCCGCGCCGGCGAGAACGACCTGCGTGATGAATCGGTGGCTGCACTCAGCCAGCGCTATGGCATCGACACGGTGCAGGCCGACCGCGTGCAGGACACGGCCCTGTCACTGCTGGAGCAGGTGCAGGAACGCTGGAGGCTCGATGCCGACGACGCACGCATGCTCGGCTGGGCCGCGCGCCTGCACGAACTTGGCCTGATGATCGCCCACAGCGGCTACCACGTGCATGGCAGTTACGTGCTGGAACACTCGGACATCGCCGGTTTCTCGCGGCAGGAGCAGCAGATGCTGGCCGCACTGGTACGCAGCCATCGCCGCAGCGTGACCAAGACCACCTTCGACGCCCTGCCCGAGCGACTGCTGTTGACCGCACGCCGGTTGGCTGCCCTGCTGCGCCTGGCGGTACTGCTCAACCGTGCCCACGAGGACGATCCGCTGCCGGCGTTGGAACTGACCGCCGACGACAACCGCCTGTCGCTGATCGTGCCGCAGGCCTTCATCGATGCCCGCCCGCTGCTGCGCGCCGACCTGATCGGTGAGACCGACGGCCTCGCTGGCCTGGGCATCCAGTTCCGGCCGTTCGTCGCCTGATCCTTACTGCCAAGGCGGCGCGTCAGAACGCGTCGCCATAGGCCTCCTCTGCGCGTTTTTTGCGCAATTCCTGCTGCATCGCAGCAGTTGAAGCCCGACGCTGGCTATGCCGAAATGGCATAAGCATCTACTTTTGTTAATTTTTCGTTAAATCACGTGAAGTGAACTGACACCTTTCGACACGCTCTCTTTACAGAACTTTAACCAACGAGACTACTATCGGTCGTCGGTCTGATTAACGACCGGCTTCATCGACGTCCGGAGTGACGTCTCGCGCACGACCTGAGAGAGAGGTCGTTAATGACTTCACGTATCACCGCGCTGGGCCAGGCCATCCGTTACGCCCTGGCGACCACCGCTACGCTGGTTGCCCTGCCGGCCTTCGCCCAGAGCAGCAGCACTGCACCGACCACCCTGGACCGCATCGAGATCACCGGTTCGCGCATCCGCCAGGTTGACGTTGAAACCGCCCAGCCGGTGCTGGCCCTGTCCCGCCTGGACATCGAACGCCAGGGTTTCAGCTCGGTGTCGGACATCCTGCAGAACGTCACCGCGATGGGCAGCCCGACCATCAGCCGTGCCAACGTGCTGTCGGCCGGTGAAGATGCCGGTGGTACCTACGTCAACATGCGCAACCTCGGCACCCAGCGCACGCTGGTGCTGGTCAACGGCAAGCGCCTGGGCATCAGCACCTCCGGCTTCCAGGACGTGTCGACCCTGCCGGTGTCGGCAGTGGAACGCATCGAAGTGCTGAAGGACGGAGCCTCGGCCATCTACGGCTCCGACGCGATGGCCGGCGTGATCAACATCATCACCCGCACCAACGTCAGCGGCATCACCGCCAACGTCTACCACGGCCAGTACGGCGAAGGCGACGGTGCGCGTGACCGTTTCGACGTGGTTGCCGGCTGGTCCAACGATCGCTTCTCGGCCACCTTCGCTGCCGAACACTCCGAAGAGAAGGCCGTGTGGGCGCGTGACCGCGGCTTCAGCCGCTACAGCAACACCGACCGCCACCCGACCGATGGCTGGACCACCAACAGCCAGTGGGGCCAGTTCTATGGCGTGAAGGGCGGCCCGGGCTGCACCAATGCGAAGGAAGGCTGCAACTACGCACTCAACCGCGGCAGCGACCCGACCAACCCGGCCAACTACCACTTCACCGATCCGACCGCGTTCACCGGTGACGTCAGCAACACCAATGATCAGATGCACCTGAGCTATCCGATCAAGCGTGATTCGCTGTACTTCTCGGGCCAGGCCAACATCACCGACAACGTGCGCTTCAAGGCCGAGCTGGGCTACAACAAGCGCTCCTCGACCCGCGTCACCGCAGGCTATCCGTTCGATGTCGACGTCGCCAAGATCGACCCGATGTCGATCGACAGCTACTTCAACCCGTTCGGCAACCAGCATGGCTATGCGACGCCGACCGCAGTGAAGTGGAACCGCCGCCTGTGGGAGCTGCCGCGCACCAGCACCAGCGAACTGAAGACCTACCGCGCCGTGGCCGCGTTCGACGGCTCGTTCGAGATCGGTGAGCGCTACTTCGACTGGGAAGTGGGCTACCAGTACAACAAGAACGAGCTGCGCCAGCACACCACCGGCAACCTGCACAAGGGCCGCGTGCAGGCCGCCACCGGTCCGTCGTACTACAACGCCACCACCGGCAAGGTCGAGTGCGGCAAGCCCGGCGCGCCGATCACCGGCTGCCTGCCGTGGAATCCGCTGGTTCCCTACGGCGTGGACAGCCCGTATGGCATGACCAACAACCAGGCCCTGCAGGACTGGCTGTTCCCGGCCGAGAACGCGACTGGCCGCACCACCTCCAAGAACGCCTTCGCCACCATCAGCGGCAGCCTGTTCACCCTGCCTGCCGGTGACCTGGGCTTTGCCTTCGGCGTGGAAAACCGCGAGGAAACCGGCAAGTTCGTGCCGGATGCACTGGCCCAGACCGGTGCCACCACCAACCTGGCCGCTGGCCCGACCGGTGGCTCGTACAAGGTGAAGGAAGCCTACCTGGAGTTGAACGTGCCGGTGCTGGCCGACCTGCCGGGTGCCCGTGAGCTGAGCCTCAACGCCGCGACCCGCTTCTCGGACTACAACACCTTCGGCAACACCCTCAACAGCAAGTTCGGCTTCAAGTGGAAGCCGATCGACCAGCTGCTGGTGCGTGGTACCTGGGCGCAGGGCTTCCGTGCCCCGACCATCTCCGACCTGTACGGTGGTGGTTCGGAAACCTTCGCCAACTTCTCTGATCCGTGCGACAGCAAGTACGGTTCGGCCAAGAGCAGCGCCGAAGTCCGCGCACGCTGCGCCAGGGACATCGCCGATGTCGCCAACTTCCGCCAGCTGGACAGCAGCAACAAGCCGACCGAAGGTTCGGTCGCCGCTACGCCGACCCCGTTCATCGGTGGCTCGAACCCGAACCTGAAGCCGGAAACCTCGACCAGCCGCACCCTGGGCGTGGTCTGGAGCCCGACCTTCGTCAGCAACCTCAATGTCTCGCTGGACTGGTGGAAGATCCGCATCGACGACACCATCGTCGATGACAGCCCGAACCAGATCCTGATCGACTGCTACGAGCAGGGCCTGGCCGATCGTTGCGCGCGCTTCACCCGCAACCCGACCACCGGCATCGTCACCGGCCTGAGGTTCGGCGGCCGCAACGCCGGCTTCGCCGAAGTCGAAGGCTACGACATGGACCTGTCGTACCGCCTGGAGACCGACTACGGCAAGCTGAGCACCTCCTGGTCGACCACCTACGTGGCCAAGGACATCTCCCGCTCGTCCAACGACAGCTCGATCGTGCCGACCGTCAGCAACGGCATCGTCACCAACTCGGGCATCGGCTTCCGCGTGCGTTCGAACCTGACCGTCGGTTGGGACCTGGAGAACTTCGGCGTGAGCTGGACCGCGCGCTACTACTCCAGCGTCAAGGAACAGTGCGTCAACCCGACCAAGTACGCCGATGAGTGCTCCGATCCGGGCGTGATCGCACCGTGGTACAAGGGTGCGCGCAACTACAACGAACGTGGCGCAGTGACCTTCCACGATCTGCAGTTCCGCTACAACCTGCCGTGGAATGCCACCGTTTCGGTCGGTGCCAACAACGTGTTCGACAAGCAGGGCCCGGTCATGTACACCAAGCCGCGCTCGGTCTTCTCGTACTACGGCGGTTACGACATCGGTCGTTTCATCTACATGAAGTACACCCAGCGCTTCTGATCCATCCGCGCTGTTGAAGCTCCACGACCACGGCCCTTCGGTGCCGTGGTTTTTCCTGTTTCCGCGCAGGTTGTCGCTGCCTGCAATTGCCATGACGCTTTCGATGCAGAGTCGAGGCGAGGGTGCTTCGTCCACCACTCCCTCGCCGCCCAGATCAATCGATTGATTCACTTCCGGTTTGTGCGGAAACGTCACGGCGCTCCATCGCGATTTCGTCCTTTTCCCCTACCTCTCCTTCATGTCCTTCACTAGGTTCGAACAGCCACCGGCCGCGGTGGCGTTGGCGCAGCCCGTTTGGCCGCGCACCGAAGACTTCGAAGACTGAGAGAGAGAAACCCATGACCATCCGTATTCCCGCACTGGGGCTGGCGATCCGTCGTGCGCTTGCAATCACGGCGACCACAACCCTGGCCGTTCCAGCACTCGCGCAGCAGGCACCGGAAGCCACCACGCTGGACCGCATCGAAATCACCGGCTCACGCATCCGCCAGGTCGACCTGGAAACCGCACAGCCGGTGCTGACCGTCAGCCGCGCCGACATCGAGCGACAGGGCTTCAACTCCGTTGCCGACATCCTGCAGAACCTGACCGCGACCGGCAGTCCGGCATTGAGCCGCGCCAGCCCATTGAGCGCCGGCGAGACCGCCGGCGGCAGCTACGTGAACATGCGCGGCCTCGGTGCGCAGCGCACGCTGGTGCTGGTCAACGGCAAGCGGCTGGGCATGAGCACGTCTGGTTACCAGGACATCTCCAGCATTCCCGCCGCTGCCGTGGAACGCATGGAAGTGCTCAAGGACGGTGCTTCGGCCATCTACGGGTCCGACGCGATGGCCGGCGTGGTCAACATCATCACCCGGCGCAACGTCGAAGGCGTGACCGCCAACGTCTACCACGGGCAGTTCAGCGAAGGCGACGGTGCCCGTACCCAGTACGACGTGGTTGCCGGCTGGTCCAATGACCGTGCTTCCATCAGCATTGCTGCCGAGCATGTCGAAGAAAAGGGCGTGTGGGCGAAGGATCGTGGCTTCAGTGCCTACACCTATACGGATCGCCATGCGGATGCGGGCTGGACCACGGTCGGCCAGTGGGGTCGCATCACCGGCTTCAAGGGCCCCGGTTGCAACAACGGCCGGGGCTGCAGCTACTCGCTCGACCGTGGCAGCCAGCCAGGTGGGCCGGACAGCTTCCACCTCAGCGACAACACACCGTTCACCGGCGATGTCAGCAACAGCAACGAGCAGATGCATCTGCAGACGCCGATCAAGCGCGATTCGATCTTCGTCGACGCACGCACGGATCTGAACGACCAGGTCCGTTTCAACACCCAGCTGGCCTACAACCGACGCACCACCCTGCGCCAGGTCGCCGGCTACCCCTTCCAGTCCGGCCCAGCCGAAATCACCCCGATGTCCGCCGACAGCTGGTTCAATCCGTTCGGCAGCCATCACGGCTACGACACGCCCAGCGATGTGCACTGGAACCGTCGTGCCTGGGAAATTCCGCGCGTCAGCACCAGCGAGCTGACCACCTGGCAGGCCGTTGCGGCATTCGAGGGCAACTTCGAATTCGGCGGTCGCGACTTCGACTGGGAAGCGGGTTACCAGTACAACCGCAGCGAACTGACCCAGCGCACCACAGGCAACCTGCACAAGCAGCGCGTGGCCGATGCCACCGGCCCCTCGTTCTACAACCCGGCAACCGGCAAGGTCGAATGCGGAACGCCGGATGCGCCGATCGCAGGCTGCAAACCCTGGAACCCGCTGGTTCCGTATGGCCAGGACGATCCCTATGGCCTGACCGGCAACCCGGAACTGCAGGACTGGCTGTTCCCGGAAGAACTCACCCGCGGCCGCACCACCACCCGCAACCTGTTCGCCAACCTCAGCGGCAGCGTTGCCAGCCTGCCGGCCGGTGAGCTGGGCTTCGCCGTGGGTGCCGAGAGCCGCCGCGAGAATGGCCGCTTCATCCCTGATGCGCTGGCACAGACCGGCGCCACCACCAACCTGGCGGCCGGTCCCACCGGTGGCGGCTACCGTGTCGACGAGGCCTACCTCGAGCTGAGCGTGCCGGTACTGCGCGACCTCGCCGGTGCCCGCGAGCTGACCCTGAGCGCGGCAACGCGGTACTCGGACTACTCCACCTTCGGCGGAACCCTCAACAGCAAGTTCGGCTTCACCTGGAAGCCGATCGATCAGCTGCTGGTCCGCGGCACCTGGGCCCAGGGCTTCCGTGCGCCGACCATCGCCAATCTGTACGGCGGCGGCTCGGAGACGTTCACCACCGGCTTCCGCGATCCCTGCGATACGGTCCATGGCGCAGCCGCAAGCAGTGCCGAGGTCCGCGCCCGCTGCGCCGCCGACATTGCCAATGCCGACACCTATCGCCAGCTCGGCCAGGGCAACGAACCCATCACCGGCAGCAGTGGGCAGACGCCCGTGCCCTTCACCAATGGCTCCAATCCCGACCTGCAGCCGGAAACTTCGACCAGCCGCACCCTGGGCCTGGTCTGGAGCCCGACGTTCGCCGAAGGACTTCACATCGCACTGGACTGGTGGAAGATCCGCATCGACAACACCATCGTTTCCGACCATCCCAATGACATCCTCCGCGACTGCTACGAGCTGGGTATTGCCGAGCGCTGCAGCAGCTTCACCCGCGACCCGGAGCTGGGCATCGTCAACAAACTCAACTTCGGCAACCGCAACAGCGGCTTCCGCCAGGCACAAGGCTATGACCTGGAGATCGGCCACAAGGTCGACACCCGCTGGGGCAGGTTGAGCGCCGACTGGAAGACCACCTATGTGGTCAACGCCGAAGAGAAGAGCACCAACGAAGCCGGCGTACCGGCCATCCCCAGCAACGGCATCGCCACCAACGGCGGCATCGGCTTCCGCGTGCGCTCCAACGCGTCGCTGGGCTGGGAGCATGGCAATCTCGGCCTGACCTGGGGCCTGCGTTACTTCTCCGCGGTCAAGGAACGCTGCCTGGGCGCGGAGGATTATCCGGACGAGTGTTCCCATCCCGGCCAGCGCGCACCGTGGTTCAGCGGTACGCGCGACTACAACCGTCGTGGATCGGTCACCTTCCATGACGTGCAGGCGCGCTACAGCCTGCCGTGGGACGCCACCGTTTCGATCGGCGCCAACAACGTGTTCGGCCGCCAGGGCCCGGCCATGTACAGCCAGCCGAGTTCCAATTTCTCCTACTACGGTGGCTTCGACATCGGCCGTTTCATCTATATGAAATACCAGCAGCGCTTCTGATCCACGCACCACACGCGGTGCCCACTACGGCCCTTCGGGGCCGTGGTGGCGTGGGCCCCCTGCCGCGTCATCTGCCGGTCGCAAAGCGGTCACATCGGCTACATCGCCAGGCCCGAGCATGCCGGAAACCCGGAGGCCCGCCATGCGCTATGCCATCGTCACCGAGACCTATCCGCCGGAAGTGAACGGCGTTGCCCTCACCGTACAGGGGCTGGAGCAGGGACTGCGCAACTCCGGCCATGAGATCGACCTGATCCGGCCCCGCCAGGCCAACGAAGCGTTGGACTCCGCCCCCGGCACCCTGCTGGTTCCCGGCGCTGCCCTGCCGCGTTACCCCGGCCTGCGCTTCGGCATGCCGGCACCGATCCGGCTCGGCCGTCATTGGCAGCAGCAGCGCCCGGATGCCGTCTATGTCGCCACCGAMGGCCCGCTGGGCTGGTCGGCGGTGCGCACCGCACGGCGCCTTGGCATCCCGGTGGCCAGTGGCTTCCACACCCGCTTCGACGAGTACCTGCCGGACTATGGCGTGGCCTGGCTGCAGGCCGCCGCGATGCGCTGGATGCGCCGCTTCCACAACCAGGCCGACGCAACCCTGGTACCCACCCGCGAGCTGCAGCAGTTTCTCGGCGAGCAGGGCTTCGAACGCGTGCGCCTGCTGGCACGCGCGGTCGACAGCCAGCAGTTCGATCCGAACCGTCGTGACCCCGCCCTGCGCGAAGAGTGGGGGGTGGACGGCAGCGGCCTGGTGGCGATCTACGTCGGCCGCATCGCCGCGGAAAAGAACCTCGGGCTGGCGGTGAAGGCCTTCCGCCGGCTGCAGCAGATCCGTCCCAAGGCGCGCTTTGTGTGGGTGGGCGATGGCCCGGCCCGCGAAAAGCTGGCGCATGAGAATCCCGATTTCATCTTCTGCGGCATCCAGCGCGGCGACGCCCTTGCACGTCATTTCGCCAGCGGCGATCTGTTCCTGTTCCCCAGCCGCAGCGAGACCTTCGGCAACGTGACCCTCGAAAGCATGGCCAGCGGCGTGGCAACGGTGGCGTTCGACTATGGTGCTGCGCGCGAGTACCTGCGCAATGGCGAGAATGGCGCCGCAGTGGACAATGATGAGCAGTTCATCGAAGCGGCCGTGCAGTTGGCCGCCGATGACGCGCGGCGCCACGTGCTGGGAAGCAACGCTGCGCGCGCCATGAAGCGCCTGCATCCGCAGCAGGTGGTGGCGGAATTCGATGCCCTGCTGGCCGAACTGGCCCAGTCGCGGAGGACCGGCCATGCGCACAACGCGGCTTGAACTGCTGGCCGACCGCGAAGCACGCCTGTGCCGGCGGGCCAACCACTACTGCCGGCGCCGCCGCGTGCGCCGCCTGTTCGCGGTCATCAGCCGGCTCGGCGATGGCGTGTTCTGGTATGTGCTGATGGGCGCCCTGGTGCTGCTTGATGGCTTCGACGGCCTGCGTGCATCCGTGCACATGGCCGCCACCGGCTTGGCCGCGCTGTTGCTGTACAAGGGTCTCAAGCGCTGGACCCGGCGCCCGCGCCCGTATGCCGCCGACCTGCGCATCCGCGCCTGGGTGGCGCCGCTGGACGAGTTCAGCTTCCCCTCCGGGCATACCCTGCACGCGGTGTCGTTCACCATCGTGGCGCTGGCCTACTACCCGTGGCTGGCGCCCCTGCTGGTGCCCTTCACGGCGGGCGTGGCGCTGTCGCGGGTGGTCCTCGGCCTGCACTACCCGTCCGACGTGCTTGCCGCCACCGGCATCGCCATCGGGCTGGCCACGGCCAGCCTGGCCTGGCTGCCGTTGCCGGTGTAGCGCCCGGAATCAGATCCCTTTTCCTCCGGAGAGGGATCTGACCCCCACGATGCCGGCGGCACTACCGTCATCGTTGATGCCCTAGAATGCCCGCATGACCACGTTGTTCATTTCCGACCTGCACCTGGACCCCAGCCGTCCGGAGATCACCGACCTGTTCCTGCGCTTCCTGCACGAGCAGGCGCCCGGCGCCGATGCGCTGTACATCCTCGGCGACCTGTTCGAAGCCTGGATCGGCGACGACACCCCCTCGCCCGCTGCCGACGCGGTGGCCGATGCACTGAAGGTGCTGTCCAACAGTGGTGTGCCGGTGTACTTCATCCGCGGCAATCGTGACTTCCTGCTGGGCGAGGACTACGCGCGCCGCGCCGGCCTGCGCATCCTGCCCGACCCGTGCATGATCGAACTCTACGGTCGCCCGGTGCTGCTGCAGCACGGTGACCTGCTGTGCACCGATGACATTCCCTACCAGCAGTTCCGCGCGCAGACCCGTGACCCGGTGTTCCAGGCACAGTTCCTGTCACAGCCACTGGCCGCGCGTATCGCGTTCGCGCAGAAGGCGCGTGAAGCCAGCCAGGCAAAGCAGTCGGAAATGAAACTGGCCGACCGGGCAACCTTCGAAACGGTGACCGACGTCGCCCCGGCTGAAGTCGAAGCCACCTTCGTGCGCCACGGCGTGGATACGATGATCCACGGCCACACCCATCGCCCGGCGATCCACTCGCTGCAGGCCGGTGGCCGCGCCTGCACCCGCATCGTGCTGGGTGACTGGTACGAGCAGGGTTCGGTGCTGCGCGTGGATGCCAACGGCTGGTCGCTGGACACCCTCGCCCGCAAGTGATGGATCGCGAGGTGCCAACCAAGGTTGGCATCTACCCGAGCAGCTGCACACGCCCGGGTAGACGCCGCCCCTGGTTGGCGCCTGGCCTCAGCGGAAGGCGGCGACTGCAGCCTTGGTGTTGACCAGCACGCGCTGGTTGTCGGCGGTACTGGCATTACCCATCGGGATGCCGTTGTAGCTGATGTTCGGGTTGGACCAGTAGTTCAGGCGCGGGCAGCTGCGGGTGCAGTTGTAAGCCATGATCGTGCGCCAGCCGGTGCCCGTGGCCGGTTCATAGCGGTAACCGTGGCCATAGGCATAGGGCGACGTGCTCGAGTCGGTGGCGATGTCATGCCGCGCGCTCTGCAGGTGCCCGATCTCGTGCGCGAAGGAGTAGTAGCCGGTCGCGCAATCCCAGTACACCGCTGCGAACGCGGTCGATGCGGTAGAGCCGATGCCCGAAGCGAGGCCACAATAGGCGCTGTTGTTGATCAGCAGTACGCCCACGTCGGCCGCCGTGTTGTTGCGGCTGGTGTGGATGCTGTCCATGTAGCCGTCGCTGGTGTTGCGGAAGCGGGTCAGGTCAGTGGTGAAGTTGCCGGACTCGGTGTAGCTGGTGGTCTCGTAACCGGCCAGCTGCATGGTGATGCCGACATTGCTGTTGACGTAGCCCTGGTTGGACTCGGCCACCGCCAGCTGCACCAGCGACTGCATGTTGCCGCCATAGGCAGTGACCGCCGCATTGGTCGCCACCACCAGCACGCGGATGGTCGCCGGCGTTCCCGACGAGGCCTGCGCGATGCCGATGTGGTCGTTGTCGGCCATCGGGATCTTCGGCAGCTGGTTGTAGTCAGCCGGATGATCGGCCGGCATCCGCGATTCGTCGACCTCGACCAGCACGTGGCGGTTACCCAGTGGACGCAGGCGATAGAGCTTGCCGTCCTTGCGGATCGAACCGGTGATGGTGTCGCCCGAACGCACCAGAATCAGCGAATTGCCCGGATCGTCCTGGCCGTTGGATGTGGCGGCGGTCAAACGGTCGGACGGCGAGCGGAACTGGCCGTACCAGATGCTGCCACCGTCGGGCAGCGCCTCGACCTTGCTGCGCACGGCCTGCACCCGCTTGCCGAGCAGCTCGAATTCCAGCTGCGGCTGCGCCGTAGCCGCCGCGTCGACACGTACTTCCTGCACCGTCGCCGTGGACGGGGTGGCCAGCAGCTTGCCGAGTGCAGGCTCACTGTTGGCCGATGCACGGCTGATGACCGTCACCGGTTCGAACAACGGTGCCGCATGCGCGGCTGCCGCCACCGACAAACCCAACACGAGGCCACCTGCCGCTTTGCCAATCGATCTGGACAACATTGCGTCGCTCCTTGAATGATGTGAACAGCGTTGATGCAGCACGCCCGGGTTTGCCGGGTTTGGCCATATGGCCTGCGCGGGTCGTGTGAATTCAATAGAAGATGGGAATGAAAATCAGGAACTGTGATCGACCGCATCTGCGTTCAGTGAGGTCAAAAGCGTCACTACACTTCGCTAATACACCGTTTTCGCGCTACCGTGACGCAGCCACGACGGGGAATGCACATGGCACCACCGCAGGACACGGACGAAGATGTCGGCTTGCTGCGGATCGGCCTGTTCTTCGACGGCACCCGCAACAACGCACACAACCTGGCGCGTGGTCGCCCGCAGGTCCCGCAGCCGCGGCCGGCGCAGCTGCGGGCCGATGATGATTCGACCTACCAGAGCCGGCTGACCAGCAGCTACGACAATGGCCTGACCAACATCGCGCGCCTGCAGCAGCTGTATCCGGACAGCCGCCGTGATGCGATGGCCACCGCCTCGCTGTCGATCTATGTCGAAGGCGTGGGTACCCGCGATGATGCCGACGACGATCTGATCGGGCTGGCCTTCGGAATCGGTGCCAGCGGCGTGCGAGCGAAAGTGCAGCGCGCGCTGCAGGTGCTGCTGCCGGCCGCACTGGCGGAACTGTCCGCACGCTGGCAGCGACCGCTGCAGGGTGTGCAGCTGGACCTGTTCGGTTATTCACGCGGTGCCGCTGCCGCACGTGACATCGCCAACCAACTGCAGGGCTGGGACAGCGCGCGCTGGCGCCAGCTGCTGCAGACCGCCGGCCTGTCCTGCACTGCGGACTTCGCCCCCGCCACACCGGCACTGCGCTTCATCGGACTGTTCGACACCGTGGTCGCAGTCAATGGCGGCCGCGCCGATGAGCAGCCGCAACTGCCCCTGCACAGCGGCATCGCCGGTCGCGTCGTGCAGCTCACTGCGCGCGATGAGCATCGCCAGCACTATCCGCTCACCAGCGTGGCGCCGCCGTTCACCGAGATCGCCCTGCCCGGCGTACACGCCAACATCGGTGGTGGCTACAACCAGCTGGAGGAAGGCCCCAAGCTGCTCAGTCGTCCACGCCGGCAACAGCTGCGTCGGTCAGCAGTGGCTGACTACCAGACGCCACCGCTGGCCCTGCTGCAGGCGACCACGGCCTACGCCGAAACGCAGGCCGATGCCGAGCGCTGGCGGCAGCAGCTGGGCGTTGGGGAAAAAGAGATCTGGGTGGATGTCTGGCACCAGTGGCAGCAGCAGCGCCGTGCAGGCAGCCGCAGCGTGCTGTTGTCACCGGTGCTGTATGTGACCGCTGCAGTAGTGCTGCGCCGAAGGATCGACTGGCGTTACCAGCTGATCGCACTGCAGGTGATGCAGCAGCAGGCCATCAATGCCGGCGTGCAATGGACCGACAACGCCGCCGAAGTTCCCGGCTGGGAGCTGCCGTCGGCCCTGCTGCCGATCGCACTGCGGCTGGTGGACGGACAGGCACTGACCCAGACCCAGGAAATGCTGTTGCGGCGGCGCTACCTGATGCAGTCGGCACACTGGAATTTCGATGCGCTGGGCGACACCGCACTGACCTACGCCGCCGATGCCGGTGTCAGCGAACTGCCGTACCGGCCGGGTCCCGGCCTGTTCTACATCAACCGGCCCACAGTGGATGGCAAGCGCGTGGTGTTGCCGAACGCATGAAAAAGGGGACGGAGGGAATCAAGTCGATTGTGGCATTGACGACTTGATTCCCTCCGTCCCCTTTTTTATCAACCCGCCTGCTCGACCAGGTTGGCCAGCTCATCCGCATCGAAGCCGGCCAGCAGGCGCGCTTCCATGTTGAACGGCCCGTGCAGGTAGCCGCCGGCGTACTCCACCAGCAGTTCCTTGAAACGTGCGCGCGGTTCGACTCCGGCGCGATCGCAGTACCAGCGGTACCAGCGCGAACCGGCGGCAACGTGCGCCACTTCCTCGCGCAGGATCACTTCCAGCACATCGGCGGTTTCGCCATCGCCGACATTGCGCAGCTTCTCGATCATGCCCGGCGTCACATCCAGGCCGCGCGCCTCCAGCACGCGCGGCACCAGTGCCATGCGTGCCAGGCCATCGTGCGCGGTCTTTTCGCACATTTCCCACAGGCCGTTGTGCGCGGGGAAATCGGCATAGTCGTGGCCATGCACCTGCAGGCGCTCGCGCAGCAGCATGAAGTGCCGCGATTCGTCGTCGGCACAGCTGACCCAGTCGGCATGGAACGCCGGCGGCAGGCCGCGGAAGCGGTACACCGCATCCCAGGCCAGGTCGATCGCGTTGAGTTCAATATGCGCGATGGCGTGGATGAAAGCGGCCCGCCCTTCCACACCGCCCAGTCCGCGCCGCGGCACTTCGCGCGGGTGCACCAGCACCAGCTGCGCCGGCCGGCCCGGCATGCGGATCGGTTCTGGCGGTGGCGCGTCGGCAGCCACTTTCAGGCGGCCGGCACGGAACGCAGCGGCATGGGCCTGGGTCAGCGCAACCTTGCGCAGCGGGTCGGCTTCGGCCAGGCACTGCTGCGCCGCGCGCAGCAGGTCGCCACCGACGTCGGGCACGTCAACCACGCCTGGACCTCAGGCGCGGCGCTTGTGCTTGGCGTCGTCCGAACGCAGCTGCTGGATGCGCTCGAAGTAGCCCGGTTCAATGCCGGTCGGATAATGGCCGTTGAAGCAGGACGAGTCAAAGTTGCGCAGCGCCGGGTTGCCCTCGCTCACTGCCGCTTCCATGTCTTCCAGATCCTGGTAGATCAGCCAGTCGCAGCCCAGGTGGGCTTCGATCTCTTCCACGCTGCGGTTGTGCGCGACCAGTTCTTCGGCGGCCGGCATGTCGATGCCGTAGATGTTCGGGTAGCGCACCGGCGGCGCGGCGCTGGCCAGGTAGACCTTGCGTGCGCCCGCATCACGGGCCATCTGCACGATCTGCTGGCTGGTGGTGCCACGCACGATCGAATCGTCCACCAGCAGCACCACGCGGTTGCGGAACTCCAGGTGGATCGGGTTGAGCTTGCGACGCACCGACTTCACGCGTTCGCCCTGCCCCGGCATGATGAAGGTGCGGCCGATGTAGCGGTTCTTGATGAAGCCTTCGCGGTACTTCACCCCCAGCACGTTGGAAATTTCCAGCGCGGCATCGCGCGAGGTGTCCGGGATCGGGATGATGGTGTCGATGTCGTGGTCCGGGCGCAGGCGCAGGATCTTCTCGCCCAGCTTGATGCCCATGCGCATGCGCGCCTTGTGCACCGAGACGTTGTCGATCATCGAATCCGGGCGCGCGAAGTACACGTACTCGAAGATGCACGGGGTGTGCTCGGCCGGCTCGGCGCAGATCTCCGAGAACAGCTCGCCGCGCGCGGTGATCACCAGTGCCTCGCCCGGCTGCACGTCGCGCACGCGCTGGAAGCCCAGCACGTCCAGTGCGGCCGATTCGGAGGCGACGATGTACTCGTCCCCTTCGGCATGGCTGCGCTTGCCCAGCACCAGCGGACGGATGCCATGCGGGTCGCGGAAGGCGACCAGGCCCAGGCCCAGCACCACGCTGACCACCGCGTAGCCACCCTTGCAGCGGCGGTGCACGCCGGCCACGGCACGGATGGCCGCTTCCGGGCTGAGCTGGCGCTGCTGTTCCAGTTCGTAGGCGAACACGTTCAGCAGCACTTCGCTGTCCGAATCGGTGTTGACGTTGCGGCGGTCCTGTTCGAACACCTGCTGGCGCAGCGCCTCGGTATTGATCAGGTTGCCATTGTGGGCCAGCGCGATGCCGTACGGCGAATTGACGTAGAACGGCTGCGCCTCGTCCATGCCTTCCGAACCGGCGGTCGGGTAACGCACATGGGCGATGCCGACGCTGCCTTCCAGGGTGGACATGGTGCGGGCATCGAACACATCGCGGACCAGGCCGGTGGCCTTCTGCACGCGCAGGCGGCTGCCGTTGGCGGTGGCGATGCCCGCCGCGTCCTGTCCACGGTGCTGGAGGACGGTCAAGCCGTCATACAACTGCCCGGCGACGTTCTGGTTGCCGACGATTCCGACGATGCCACACATGGTGCGAGGTCTCCGCTGGGCTGTGCCCAGTTACAAGGAAGGTGGCCGTACCTGGCCGCGGTGGTCGCCGCGCCTGCGGTCGACGTTGGCCGGATCGCCCGGCTCGATACTGTCCGGCAGTGCTGGGGCGTCCGGACGCACTTCGGCCGGATCGTAGGAATCGCCCTGTTCCGCTTTCGCAGGCCGCAGCCATCCGCTGCCTGCCACTACCTGGTTGAGGATGCCATTATCGCCTGCCGCGCCCGGCTTTCCCAACCCGGCGCCTGCGTTCCTGCCCAACTCCATCAATGCAGATGGGGACAGCGCGTCGGTCGGCAAGGCCTTGGGCAGCAGATCGGCCCCGGGCACCTCCCAGTGCGGCAGCTTGCTGTTCATCCAGGCAACAGTGGGGTTCAGCAGTGGGCGCACTGCCGAACGCTGCCAGGAAGGCTCGGCGGTCAGCGGGGTGAAACTGCCCAGCAGCAGCAGGATCGCGGCGATCAGGCCGCCACGGACCACGCCCAGCACGCCACCCAGCAGGCGGTCCAGGCTGGTCAGCATGCTGCGGTGGACCAGGGCCTTGATGACCATGCCGACCACGGCCACCACGATCATCACGCCGATGCCCACGCCCAGGTAGCCACCGACGAAGTGCTCGCCGCCCGGTGCGGCCGGCGCGGCCCACCAGTGGGCTGCGTCATTGCCGAAGGCGAAGGCCGCCCACGCGGCCAGCAGCCATGACAGCGTGCCGATGACGATGCCGACGAAGCCGCGCAGCATCCCCAGCAGGGCCGAGGCGGCGATCACGATCAGCAGCACCACGTCGATCATGGCGCCCCGCTCCTTCGGCGGCGCTGGCAACGGGGCTGCGCGTGGGTCATGGGTGCGGTCGCACCATGCCGGCCACGCCGACCTTGGCGGCGACCTGCGCCTTCAGCTGCTCGGCATCGGCGCGGTTGGCCACCGGCCCGACGCGGACGCGATGCAGGGTGCCCTTTTCGGTGCGCACCTGCTCGACAAAGGCGCTGAAGCCAGCGGCCCGGACCTTGTCGCGCAGGGCGTTGGCATCGTTGGCCTGGCCGAACGCGCCCAGCTGCACGGCAAAGCCGACGCCGCTGGCCGCCGGTGCGGCTGGCGTGGCCGGGGCCGTTGCCGGCTTGCTGGCGGTGGCATCCGGCTTCGGCGCTTCAGGCTTCGGCGCCGGCTTCGGCGGCTCGGGCTTGGCGGCCGGGGGGGTGGTTGCGGTCGGCGTACTCGGCGGCAGGCTTTCGCTGCGCACCGGGTTGCTGCTGGCCGAGGGCGCAGTGGCTGCCGACGGGGTGCTGGCGCCTGGCGTGGCCGGTGCCGGGGTGGCTGCCACCGGGGCGCTGCTGGCCGCTGCGGCATCCAGGGTGATCACTTCGGCCTTCACATCGGCACGGATCTTCACCGCCTGCAGGCGGGCGTCTTCGGCCTGGGCGCGGTCGGCGTACGGCCCTACGCGCACACGCCATGCCTGGCGGCCGTTGATGGTGGCCGTTTCGGCGAAGCCCGGCAGCTGCGAGCGCTTCAGGTAGGCGATCACCGCGTCGGCATCGGCCTTGCTGCCGTAAGCGCCGAAGGTGACCGCATAGTTGCCGGCGGCGACCGCCGGCGAGGTGTCCACGGTCGGCGGCGTGGCCGGCGCGGCGGCCTCCTGCAGCGGCCTGGCCTGGCCGCTCTGCAGCCCCGTGGCACCGCCTGCCGGCGCGACCAGCGGCAGCTCACGGGTTTCGAACTGGCCATCGGCCGGTGCATCCGGCGCGGCGATCGGCACATTGGCGACGCCGCTGTCCGGTGCCGGTCCCTTGACCAGCATCGGCAGGAAAATCACGGCCAGTGCCACCAGCACGATGGCACCAATCAGACGCTGTTTCAGAGGCGTATCCACGTGAGGCAGGCAACTGTCCGGAGATTGCCGTCGATTATACGGGTGCCGGACCGGACGGCGTCGGCGTTGGCTGAACGCGTATCAGGCATCGCCCTGCAGCCAGTGCAGGGCGGCGCCGGCGGTATGGAAGGAGCCGAACACCAGTACCCGGTCCCCACGTCCGGCCTGGGCCAGTACCTGCTCCAGCGCCTGCTCGACGCTGTCAGCCAGCGGCGCCGTGGCGGCGGCAGTGCCGGCCAGGCGTGCCTGCAGCTGGGCGGCGCTCTGCCCACGCGGGCCTTCCAGCCCGGCCAGGGTCCACTCGCCCACCACACCCTCCAGCGCCTGCACCACGCCCGCTGCGTCCTTGTCCTGCAGCGCGGCGTACACCGCCAGGGTGCGTCCGCTGGACACTTCGGCCTTCAACGCACGCGCGAGCTGGCCGGCGGCCTGCGGATTGTGGCCGACATCGACGCGGACCTGCACGCCATCGCGCTCGAATGCCTGCAGCCGGCCGGAAATGCGTGCCGCTGCGACACCGGCGGCCCACGCCGCGCGCGGCACCGGCTTGTCCAGCGCGCGCAGCGCGGCGATGGCGGCACCGGCATTGGCAAGCTGGATCGGGCCGGCCAGCGCCGGGGCCGGCAGCTCCATGCGCAGGCCAACATCGCGCCAGCGCCAGCGCTGGGCATCGATCGGCTCGTAGAAATAGTCGCTGCCACCACGGATCGCATTGGCGCCGACCAGGTAGGCACGGCGCAGCACGCTCGACGGCGGATCGGTCTCGCCCAGGATCACCGGCTTCCAGCCACGGATGATGCCGGCCTTCTCGGTGCCGATCGCCTCGCGATCCTCGCCCAGCCATTCGGCGTGGTCGATGTCCACGGTGGTGATCACCGCCACATCGGCGTCGATGATGTTGACCGCATCCAAGCGGCCACCCAGGCCCACTTCCAGCACCGCCAGATCCAGCCCGGCGTCGGCGAACAACTGCAGCGCGGCCAGCGTGCCGTACTCGAAATAGGTCAGCGTAGTCTCGCCACGCGCCGCCTCGATGGCATTGAACGCAGCGACCAGCGCAGCATCGTCCACGTCCTGGCCATCGATGCGCACGCGCTCGTTGTAGCGCAGCAGATGCGGCGAGGTGTAAGCGCCGACCTTCCAACCGGCAGCACGGCCGATGGCCTCGATGAAGGCCACGGTGGAGCCTTTGCCGTTGGTGCCACCGACCACGATGGTGCGCTTGGCCGGCGCGCCCAGGCCCATCGCCGTGGCCACGGCGCGCACGCGCTCCAGGCCCATGTCGATGGTCGCCGGGTGCTGGCGTTCAATGTAGTCCAGCCAATCGGCCAGGGTGGTCGGGGTGTTCGTCACGGCAGTGCTTCCAACAGGTGCAGGTGGTTCGGTGTGGCGGGTCAGAGCGCGCGGTGCTTGGCTTCGCCGAAGAAGGGCGTGTGGTGGGCGCAGTCGTTCAGGCGCACCACTTCCAGGCTGTCCAGGTCGGCGCCTTCGAGCAGGTTGAGCGTGGTCGGTGCCTGGCGGAAGGTCCACAGGCGGGAGATCGGCAGGCCCAGCACCCTGCACAGGATCACGCGGTTGACCGCGTCATGGGCGACCACCAGCAGCGTGTCGTGCTCGCCGAGGCCTTCGGTGGCGCGCGCCAGCCCGCGCCAGCTGCGTTCCAGCACCAGGCGCAGCGATTCGCCGCCGGGCATCAGCACGGTATCCGGCTCCTCGCGCCAGGCCTGCAGGCGCGACGGATCCTTTTCGTTGATTTCGCTGGCCAGCAGGCCCTCCCACTCGCCGTGGGCGATTTCCTGCAGCTCCGGCTCGGTCAGCAGCATGTCGGCACGGGCGGCACCGAGTGCCAGCTGCGCGGTGCGCTGCGCGCGCGACAGCGGCGAGGCGACGGCACGGGTGATGTCGACCGAGGCCAGGCGGGCACCGAGGGCCTGGGCCTGGGCTTCACCGATCGGCGAAAGCGGGATGTCGATCTGGCCCTGGTAGCGGCCTTCGGCGTTCCACGGCGTTTCACCGTGGCGGGCAAGCAGGATGCGCATGCGTGCAAGGGGTCCTGGGGGGAGGAGGTTTCCGCGTTTCGTTCACATCCTGTGAAGTACGCGGAACAGGGATGATACCTGTTCGGCGCACCGGGCCGGGGCAGGCATGAAAAAACCCCGCGACGTGGGTCGCGGGGTTTCAGGTCCGGCAGTAGATCCACGCCGTGCGTGGATGCACCGCCCTGCAGCAGGCGTTGCCGGCCGGCGGCCGGCACTACCTTACTTGGCCAGGTTCAGTTCCTTCAGCAGCTCCGGTGCCGGCGCCACTTCCTGCATGATCCACTGCATGTAGCGGCTGTCGACCGAGATCATGCGGGTCATCACCGGGTCGAACACCCAGTTGGAACTGACCGATTCCCAGTTGCCGTCGAAGGCCAGGCCGACCAGCTTGCCGTTGGCGTCCAGCACCGGCGAACCGGAGTTGCCACCGGTGATGTCCAGGTTGGACAGGAAGTTCACCGGCACCGAGCCGACGCGCTTGTCTTCCAGGCCGCCGTAGCGCTTGGCCTTGACCGCATCGAGCAGCGCCTTGGGCGCATCGAACGGATCGACGCCGGTGTCCTTGGCGACGATGCCTTCCAGCGTGGTGAACGGGGTATAGGCCACGCCGTCCTTGGGCTCATAGCCCATCACGTTGCCGAAGGTGATGCGCAGCGACAGGTTGGCATCCGGGTACACGAACTCGCCCTGGCTCTTCTTGTAGTCGGCCAGTGCCTGCAGGTACAGCGGACGCGCGGTCAGCGATTCGCCTTCGCGGATCTTCTTCTGCTCTTCCTGCTTCAGCAGCGACGGCATGATCGCCACCGCGTACTGGATGGCCGGATCGCTGCTGGCTTCGAACGCGGCGCGGTCGGCCTTGAACCACTTCAGGCGCGCGTCCAGGCTGCCCAGCTCGGTGCCCGACAGCTTGCCCACCAGCGCCTTGACCGCGTTGGCATCGCTGCCGCCCAGCCAGGTGTTGAGCACCTCGTTGTTGCGCTGTGCGGCCGGCAGTGCGACGTACTGGTCCAGCCAGTAGGTCTGCAGCTGCTGGTCCATCTTCGCCACGTAGCGGCGGTCCATCTGCTTCAGGCCGCCTTCCAGGGTCGGCAGGTCGCGCTGCTGGTAGCCGACTTCACGCTCGGCGTCCGGCTTGGCGCGCTCGATCGACAGGCGGTACAGGCCGATGGCGGCGCTGACCGCCTGGGTGTTGTTGAACTGGCCGACGAACAGGTCACGCTCGCGGGTCGCCTTGCTGGCATCCAGGTGCTTGACCAGCTGCGCGTGTGCGGCCAGGGCCGGCTTGCCGGCGGCGCCCTGCTTCTTCAGCCAGGCCAGCACGGCGGCTTCTTCGGCCTGCTTCTGGCCGGCCGCGTCGATGCGCTTGAAGCCTTCCAGCTGGCCGGAGTAGTTCTTGGCCACGTTGTTCATGCTGGCGGCGGTGGCGGCGTACTTCACCTTGACGTCGGCGTCGGCCTTGCCGGCCTCGTCGATCATCTTCAGCACGGCGTTGTAGTGGCGGGCGATGGTCGGGTAGGTCCAGTTGGCGGTCTCATTGAACTCGCCGGCCAGCGCATAGCGGTTGGTGCGGCCCGGATAGCCGGCCACCATCACGAAGTCACCGGCGCCCAGCGGCTGGTCGGTGAACTTCAGGAAGTGCTTGGGCTGGTACGGCACGTTGTCGGCCGAAAATGCCGCCGGCTTGCCGTCCTTGCCTACGTAGGCGCGGTAGAACGAGAAGTCACCGGTGTGGCGCGGCCACATCCAGTTGTCGACGTCGCCGCCGTACTTGCCGACGCTGCCGGGAGGCGCGTAGACCAGGCGCACGTCCTTGATTTCCATGTTGCGGAACAGGCGGTAGGTGTTGCCGCCGGAGAAGGTGTACAGGCGGCAGCGGAAGCCTTCCTCGGCTTCACAGGCGGCAACCTGGGCCTTGTCGAAGGCGTCCAGCGCGCGGCTGCGGGCCAGCGGGTCGTTGCCCGCCGCGGCAATCGCGGCCTTGGCCTGCGCGGTGACGTCGGTGATCTGGTCGAGCACGTAGACGCGCGCGTTCGGGCCGGCGCTCAGTTCATCACTGTGCTTCGGGGCGTTGAAGCCGTCCTTGATCAGGTTCTTCTGCGCGGTCGAATTCAGCTGGATGGCGCCATAGGCGCAGTGGTGGTTGGTGACCACCAGGCCCTGCGGCGAAACGAAGCTGGCGGTGCAGCCGCCGAGGGCGACGACGGCGCCCATCGGGTCACCGGTGAGGTTGGACAGCTGCTCCGGGGACAGCTTCAGGCCGGCCTTCTGCAGCGGGCCGGCGATTTCCGGCAGCTGCTGCGGCACCCACATGCCTTCAGCGGCATGGGCGACCTGGGCCAGCCCGAGGCTGGCGACGATGGAGAATGCAAGCAGGTTCGAGCGCATGGAGCGGCCCCTGGTAGTGGAACCCTCGATTGTAGCCCGCCGCCCCGCCCCGGCCCGAACCCCGGAAGTCATGCAATCAGGTGCTTCCACCGTTCAGCGTCTCCATTGCGATCGGTCAGAGGCGAGAGGCCAGGCCGATGCAGGACACGCCGTAAACCCATCCATGGGGGCTCGGTCGCGCCATCCATGGCGCTCACGGTCCTGCATCGGCCTGGCCTCTCGCCTCCCCACAGTCCCCTGGCCTCGGACGGTAGCGCCGAGCCATGCCCGGCGAGCGAAGCGACGCCGCTGTTCGCAGCACGTTCGAAACGCCCGGCGGCGCACGCCTTTCGTTCCGCCACTGCACCCGCAGCGCAACATGGGAAATCCGCGCGGCACCCTATAATCCGCGCTTTCCCCCTGATGAGTTCCACCCCGATGGCGCAGCAAACGATGAAGGCCCTGGTCAAGCGCGAAGCGGCCAAGGGCATCTGGCTGGAAGAAGTTCCGGTGCCGACCCCGGGCCCGAACGAGGTCCTGATCAAGCTGGAGAAGACCGCGATCTGCGGCACCGACCTGCACATCTACCTGTGGGACGAGTGGAGCCAGCGCACCATCAAGCCGGGCCTGACCATCGGCCACGAGTTCGTCGGTCGCGTCGCCGCACTCGGCTCGGCAGTGACCGGCTACGAGATCGGCCAGCGCGTCTCGGCCGAAGGCCATATCGTCTGCGGCCACTGCCGCAACTGCCGTGGCGGCCGCCCGCACCTGTGCCCGAACACCGTCGGCATCGGCGTCAACGTCAACGGCGCCTTCGCCGAATACATGGTGATGCCGGCCAGCAACCTGTGGCCGATCCCCGACCAGATCCCGTCGGAGCTGGCTGCGTTCTTCGACCCGTACGGCAACGCCGCGCACTGCGCGCTGGAGTTCAACGTGATCGGCGAGGACGTGCTGATCACCGGTGCCGGCCCGATCGGCATCATCGCCGCCGGCATCTGCAAGCACATCGGCGCGCGCAACGTCGTGGTCACCGACGTCAACGACTTCCGCCTGAAGCTGGCCGCCGACATGGGCGCCACCCGCGTGGTCAACGTGGCCAACCAGTCGCTGAAGGACGTGATGAAGGAACTGCACATGGAGGGCTTCGACGTGGGCCTGGAAATGAGCGGCAACCCGCGCGCGTTCAACGACATGCTCGACTGCATGTACCACGGCGGCAAGATCGCCATGCTCGGCATCATGCCCAAGGGCGCCGGCTGCGACTGGGACAAGATCATCTTCAAGGGCCTGACCGTGCAGGGCATCTACGGCCGCAAGATGTACGAGACCTGGTACAAGATGACCCAGCTGGTGCTGTCCGGCTTCCCGCTCGGCAAGGTGATGACCCACCAGCTGCCCATCGACGACTTCCAGAAGGGCTTCGACCTGATGGAAGAAGGCAAGGCCGGCAAGGTTGTGCTCAGCTGGAACTGACCCTTCGGGTCAATTCCCCCGCAGGTTTCCTTATCCCCGCGCCGTCGGCGCGCCCCCTTGAACAACAAGGGGGCTCTCCCCCAGCCGGGGTAAGGCATGCTGCTGGAATTGAAAAAGGCGCCCATTGGGCGCCTTTTTCTGTGGTGTTGCCGGCCAGCGGCCGGCACTACCGGTAACGCCTGCGGCGTTACTTGCCGACGGCCACGGTCAGCAGCACGCGGCTGTGGGCCAGCTTGCCGGAGTTGTCGCGGCCATTGCCGTCGGTGCCGTAGTAGCCCAGGCCGACGTTGAACAGGCCGAACTGGCGGCTGACGCCGACATTCCAGTCGGTGTAGTCCTTGGCCAGGCCCTTCTCGAAGCTGCTGCGGCCGACGTTGGCATTGAGCGTGAACTCCTTCGGCAGGCCCCACTGGCCACCGACACCGTAGTACCAGCCGTCGGTGCCACTGTTCCACTGGTCGTTGGTGTAGGCCACGGTCAGCTTGTAGGTCTCGTCCAGCGTGGTGGTGGTGACCAGCTCGTTGTAGTTCTGGTGGCTGGCACCGATGTAGGTGTAGCGGTTCAGCAGCACATCGAAGTTGACGCGCGGGGTGACGTCCACGCCATAGCCGATCTGGTAGTCGACCTCGGTGTTCGGATCACCCGGACCAAAGTCGACGCCCGAACCCCAGACACCGGCGTACAGGCCCACCGGCGAGGTGTAGGTGAAGCCCGCCTGCAGCGTCGGCTTCTCATCAGTCTGCGACACACCACGGAACAGGTAGTCCGACACGGCGGTGACGTTCCAGCTGTACGGCGATTCGTTGTCCTGGGCGCTGGCGGCAAACGGCGCGAGGGTCAGGGCGGCGGCAATGGCGAGGCAGGCACGGGCGTGCTTCATGGGCGTCTCCGAGGGTGGCGGGGGCGGGAAGGGGGAGCGGGCAACCGGGGCCAGACAGGCGCGGTTCACGAATTTTTAACCCGTTTGCTATTGCGATGCAACATGTGCCGCCCGTGGCGGTGCCCGGCCCGGCCCGGTCGATGGCCACCGTTGCCCGGTAGAATCAGCGGTTTCCCCGTGCTGAGCCGTGCCCACGCCATGACCGACGCCTCCTCCGCCCTGACCCGCCACTACGCCGAGGAACTGGACGCCATCCGCGCCCAGGGCCTGTTCAAGTCCGAGCGGATCATCACCAGCCCGCAGTCGGCCGAGATCACCCTCGACGACGGCCGCAAGGTGCTGAACTTCTGTGCCAACAACTACCTGGGCCTGGCCGACCACCCGGACCTGATCCAGGCCGCCAAGGATGCGCTGGATACCCACGGCTTCGGCATGGCCTCGGTGCGCTTCATCTGCGGCACCCAGGACCTGCACAAGCAGCTGGAAAAGCAGATCGCCGACTTCTTCGGCAAGCAGGACACCATCCTGTACGCGGCCTGCTTCGACGCCAACGGCGGCCTGTTCGAGCCGCTGCTCGGCGAGAATGACGCGATCATTTCCGATGCCCTGAACCACGCCTCGATCATCGACGGCGTGCGCCTGTGCAAGGCCAAGCGCTTCCGCTACGCCAACTGCGACATGGCCGACCTGGAAGCCCAGCTGCAGGCCGCCGATGCCGCTGGCTGCAAGACCAAGCTGATCACCACCGACGGCGTGTTCTCGATGGACGGCTTCATCGCCCCGCTGGACGAAATCACTGCGCTGGCGAAGAAGTACAACGCGCTGGTGCACATCGATGAGTGCCACGCCACCGGCTTCCTCGGCGCCACCGGCCGTGGCTCGGCCGAAGTGAAGGGCGTGCTTGAGAAGATCGACATCATCACCGGCACCCTGGGCAAGGCCATGGGGGGTGCGCTGGGTGGGTTCACCTGCGCCAGCGCCGAGGTGATCGAACTGCTGCGCCAGCGTTCGCGCCCCTACCTGTTCTCCAACTCGCTGCCGCCGCACGTGGTCGCCGCCGGCATCAAGGCGTTCGAGATGCTGGCCGCCGCCGATGACCTGCGCGACACCCTGGTGGAGAACACCCGCCACTTCCGCGAGAAGATGGTCGCAGCCGGTTTCGACGTGAAGCCGGGCGTGCATCCGATCAGCCCGGTGATGCTGTACGACGCACCGCTGGCACAGAAGTTCGCCGAGCGCCTGCTGGAAGAAGGCATCTACGCGATCGGCTTCTTCTTCCCGGTGGTGCCCAAGGGCCAGGCCCGCATCCGTACCCAGATCAGTGCCGCGCACACCCGCGAACAGCTGGACCGCGCGATCGATGCGTTCACCCGCATCGGTGTCGAGCTGGGCGTGATCAAGGGCTGATCATGGCCGGGGTCGGATCCCTTTCCTGCGGAAAGGGCTCTGACCCCACCGGTCAAGGCGTGTCGACCAAGGTCGACACCCACAGGCATCACTTCTTTTTCTTCTTGCCCTTCGGCTCGTCCTTGCTGGCCACCACCACCGGCTTGGCGGCAGCGTCCTGGCCGTTGCCCTTGGCAACGCGGATGCCGTTGGCCTTCATCCAGGCATCAAATTCATCGGCGGTCATCTTCTTGTCGCCGTTGCTCATCAGGAAGCGGTAGCTGCCGCGACCATCCAGTTCCGGCGTCTTCACTTCCACCACCGGGGTTTCGGCCGGCGTTTCCGCCTTGGCCACCTTCTTGTGGCCACCACAGGCGGTCAGCAGCACCATCGGCAGCAGCAGGCCTGCGCAGCGCAGGGTTTGGTTGAGGGTCGGGTGGTACATGGGCAGGCTCCGTTCGGGAAATTCAACAACCAGGCGCCCCCTACGCCTGGAACGGTGGCCGGCAGCTGCCGGCCGCGGGCGATGATCAGCCCGGTGCAGCGGCCCCCAGCCGCTGCTGGTCATTGACCTCCAGCACCCGCCACTGCCCCTTGCCGAGATCGCCGAGCTGCAGCCCACCGATCGCGACCCGGACCAGGCGCAGCACCTGCAGGTCGAAGGCCGCCAACAGGCGGCGGATGTGGCGGTTGCGGCCCTCGTCGAGAACCACCTCCAGCCACGCGGTCTTGTCGCCGCTGCGCAGCACGCGCACGGCCTGGGCGACGAGGAACTCGCCCTCGTCCTCGACACCGGCGCGCAGCGCAGCCAGGGTGTCCTCGTCGGGCAGGCGGTCCACCTGCACGTGGTAGGTCTTCTGCGGGCCGGTTTCCGGATCGGTCAGGCGCGCGGCCCACTGCGGATCGTTGCTGAACAGCAACAGCCCCTCGCTGGCCTTGTCCAACCGCCCGACCGGGGCGATCCACGGCAGGCCTGCGCCGTCGAAGCAGCGATAGACGGTGTCGCGGCCACGCTCGTCCTGCGCGGTGGTCACCACCCCGCGCGGCTTGTTGAGCATCAGGTACAGCCGCTGCGGCGCGCCCATCGGCTGGCCGTCCACCTCGATCGGCGGCGCCGGCTGGCCGATCGGGAATTCCGGATCACGGACGATGCGCCCGGACACGCGTACGCGACCGTCGGCGATCCAGCGCGCGGCCTCGCTGCGCGAGCACACGCCGGCCTTGGACAGCACGCGCGCCAGGCCATGGCGCACGCCACTGGAGACGTTCGGAACCGCACGCCCACGCGGTGCGTGGGAGCGGGCGGCGGGGGCGGCAGGTGGGCGGCGCGTGCGCAAGCCTCTGCTCCCCGCAGCGCTTACTTCTTGTCGACCGGCTTGGTCTCAGCCGGTGCTTCGGCCGGAGCCGGGGTGGCGGCCGGAGCCGGACGCGCCTTGACCACACGCACGCCGCGCGCCTTCATCCAGGCGTCGAACTCTTCGGCGGTCATGCGCTTGCCGTTCTGGCTCATGTCGAAACGCCAGGGCGTGTTGTCGAATTCGGTCTGCGGCTTGTAGGCCGCCGGATCGTTCGGCTTCACCGCCGGTGCGCTCGGAATGGCCTTGGCGATGTTCTGGCAGCCATCGATGCGCAGGCGCTGCAGCACCTGGTCCAGCGACTGCGACGGATCGTAGTTGCTGCTCAGCACACCGGCCGGCATGCCCAGCTGGTTGCCACGGATGTACAGCTCGTCGGCCACCGGCGCGATGGTCGTGGCGGGCAACGGCAGCGGCGAGGCGCTGGCGTTGACCGAGCAATCGACCGCAGCGTGGGCGGCGGGAACCAGGGCCAGCGCCAGGAAGGCGGCCGATGCAGAGCGCAGCATGAGGGGCATCCACGAAAGGAAGTGACGCGGCGAGTTTAGCAATGCCGCGGCAGCTTTCAAGCGCCACTTTCAATGAATACGGCAACTCATTGGTTTTACGGGCAAAAACCCGACGAACGGTTGCCGCCGGACCAACAGATACCTGGATTCCGGGCTGCAGAAACAACAAGACCCGGCCGAAGCCGGGTCCTGCTGTGTCTTGCGGGCAGAGCGTCAGAACTTAGTTCTGGACGTTCAGCTCGGTACGACGGTTCTTGGCGCGACCTTCCGGGTTGTCCGAACCATCCGGGTTGGTGTTCGGAGCAATCGGACGGCTCTCGCCGTAGCCGATCGGGCCGACCAGACGACCGGCGTCAACGCCGTTCTTGGTCAGGTAGTTGTACACGGCGGTAGCACGACGCTCCGACAGCTTCTGGTTGTAAGCGTCGGTACCCTTCGAGTCGGTGTGACCGGCGACTTCAACGCGCAGATCCGGGTAACGCTTCAGGATCTCGGTGGCTTCGCTCAGGATCGCCACGGCGTCCGGACGCAGGTTCGACTTGTCGAAGTCGAAGTTGACGCCCTTCAGGTCGATGGAGACCGGCACCGGGCAACCGTCCGGACCGATGGTCTGACCCGGCTGCGAGTTCGGGCACTTGTCGTCGCAGTTGTTGACGCCGTCACCGTCGTCATCCAGGTCGGCGCAGCTCGGGGCAACCGGAGCCGGGGCCGGAGCAGCCGCGACCGGAGCCGGGCCCAGCGGGATCACGACGCCGACCGAAGCCAGCACGTCGCCGAACCAGCTTTCATCGTTGCCGGCACGCTTCGGGTTCACGCTCTGGTCGTCGAAATCAGCGCGGTAGGCGACTTCGGCACGCACAGCGACGCGCTTCTCGAAGGTGGTCTGCAGACCGACGCCGACCTTGGCGGCAAAGTTGCCGTCCTTGCGGTCAGCCAGGCCACCGCTGATCGGGTTGTACTCTTCTTCCGACTTCTGGTAGCCCAGGCCGGCCAGCAGGTACGGGTTCCAGCCGCGGCCTTCCTTGATGAAGTGGCGACGCAGGTCCAGCGAGACGCCGTACTGCGACCAGTTCATGTCCTTGTTGGCGTCGAAGTTCGGGTTCTGGTAGTTCAGCTCACCGTCCAGCGACCAGTTCGGGCTGATGAACTTGCCCAGGCCCAGGGTGACGAACGGAGCGTCATTGGTCAGGCGGTCGCTGTCCTGGAAGTTGAAGCCGGCCGAACCGGTCAGGTACCAGCGGTCATCGAACTCCTGCGCGGACGCAGCCTGGGCGAAAGCCAGACCACCCAGCAGCGCGGCAGTAAGGATCTTCTTGTTCATTGAGTACAGCTCCTATTTCGGGGGTATGAAACCGGTAGAGGCATGGGCCAGCACTAGTGCGTCGATGTTCGACAGCCGATTCAGCACGCCACCGCCGCGAACATTATGCTCAGGCGGGTGAAGGTCATGTTAACAGTCCCGTAACATGTGAAGTGTTGTGCCCGACCCTCCACCGGTCCGACGTTGAAACCCTATACAGGATGATGAAAATCCGCAAGACCCTCACGCTGCAAGGGTTTGACGGGGTTTAGGTGCGGAATACGACATATTGCGCAACAGGTTGCTCCACGCGATTCAGCGTATCTGCTGAAACGTGAGGAACTCTATGATGGAGCCACGAACCCAGCCGGAGCCGAGATGAAAGCCGTCGCCCTGAGTCGTGAATCCGCCCCCGCCCTCTGCGATATCCACCTGCCTCCGCCGCTGCCTCCGGGTGGCCGCGACCTGCTGATCCGGGTCGAGGCGGTCTCGGTAAACCCGGTCGACGGCAAGCAGCGGGCGGCCACCGATCCGGCCACGCTCGAAGCACCCCGCGTACTTGGCTGGGACGCCGCCGGCGTGGTCGAAGCGATCGGCGAGGACGCCAGCCTGTTCGCGTCCGGCGACGAGGTCTACTACGCCGGTGACGTCACCCGCCCGGGCTGCAATGCGCAGTTCCACCTTGTGGACGAACGCCTGGTGGCGCGCAAGCCGACCACGCTCGACTTCGCCGAAGCGGCCGCCCTGCCACTGACCACGCTGACCGCATGGGAACTGCTGTTCCAGCGCATGCCATTGCAGCTGGATGACCGCCGCCATGCCGGCCAGCACCTGCTGGTGATCGGCGGAGCAGGCGGCGTTGGATCGATGGCGATCCAGCTGGCCAGGCATGCCGGATTCGAGGTGATCGCCACCGCCTCGCGTGAGTCGTCGATCGACTGGTGCCGGCAGATGGGTGCCCAGCATGTGATCGACCACCGGCAGCCACTGCTGCCCCAGCTTCAGGCATTGGGCATCGACGCAGTACAGGTCGCCCTCAACCTGGCCGACACCGACCATTACTGGGATGCCTTGGGCCAGCTGCTGGCGCCGCAGGGCCATGTCGGCCTCATCGTCGAACCACGCGGCGCACTGCGCATCGGTGATCCCTACAAGGCCAAGTGCATCGGCATCCACTGGGAGTTCATGTTCGCGCGTTCGCGCTTCGCCACTGCGGACCGCATCGAACAGCACCGCATTCTCAGCCGCGCGGCCAGCATGATCGATGCTGGCCAGCTGCGCGGCACCCTCAGCGAGACACTGGGCACGATCAATGCGGCGAATCTGGACATCGCGCATCAGCGCCTGGCCAGCGGGCGCACGGTGGGCAAGCTGGCGCTGGCGGGCTGGAGCGATTGAGCCAGGCTGGAACACCGAGGTAGAGCCGAACCCATGCTCGGCTGACGGTGCCAGGCAAAGCAGCCGAGCATGGGCTCGGCCCTGCAGATTCTGCCTGTGGCAGCGGATTGGCCGGCATCTGTATCTATGGCGGCGAATGAATCGGGATTACGGTGGAAACAGATCCTCCCCTCCCCGAGCGCTGCCATGCCCACCGCCCTGCCCCTGCGTCTGATGCAACTGATCATCGGCCTGTTCCTGTACGGCTTCGGCGCCTCGCTGATGATCCGTGCAGCGATCGGCGTGGCCCCCTGGGACGTGTTGTCGCAGGGCATCGCCGCACAGACACCGCTGTCGTTCGGCCTGGCCACCAATGTGATCGGCGCGCTGGTGCTGCTGCTCTGGTGGCCATTGCGACAGAAGCCGGGCATCGGCACCGTGCTCAACGTGATGTTGATCGGCCCGTCCGCGCAGTTCGGTCTGTGGCTGCTCCCCCCGGCGGTCGGCCTTGGCTGGCAGTTGGCGATGTTCTGCGCTGGCATGCTGCTGGTCGCACTGGCCACCGGCCTTTATATCGGCGCCAGGCTGGGCCCCGGCCCGCGCGACGGCCTGATGACCGGCCTGCACGCCCGCACCGGCTGGCCGATCTGGAAGGTACGCAGCCTGATCGAGGGCAGCGTGCTGCTGCTGGGCTGGTGGCTGGGCGGCAATGTGGGCCTCGGCACCCTCGCCTTCGCCCTGCTGATCGGTCCGCTGTGCGGGGTCACGCTGGGCTGGTTCGGGATCGGCCGCACCCCGGTAGTACCGGCCGCTGGCCGGCAACCGCAGTCCCCCTGAGCTGGCCCAGATGCCGGCCAGCGGCCGGCACTACCGCCCCCGGAGTTCGGGGGCAGCGCCGCAGGCGCGATCCAGCAGCCCCTTGCCCCGGCCGACGTTTCGCGGCACGCTTCGCGCTTCCGTACGCAAGCGTATCGACCATGTCGCCAGCCAACGAAAGCGCCTATCCCCACCTGTTCGCCCCGCTGGACCTGGGCTTCACCCAGCTGCGCAATCGCGTGCTGATGGGTTCGATGCACACCGGCCTGGAAGATCGCGCCCGCGACTTCCCGCGCCTGGCCGCCTACTTCGCCGAGCGTGCCGAAGGCGGCGTCGGCCTGATCGTGACCGGCGGCTTCGCGCCGAACGTGGTGGGCTGGCTGAAGCCATTCGGCGGCAAGCTGTCCTGGCCCTGGGAAGTGCGCCCGCACCGGCAGCTCACCGCCGCCGCGCACCAACATGGCGCGAAGATCTGCCTCCAGCTGCTGCATGCCGGCCGCTATGCCTACCACCCCCTGTCGGTGGCACCGTCGAAGCTGAAGGCGCCGATCAATCCGTTCACCCCGCGCGCGCTGTCGGCCAGCGGCGTCGAGCGGCATATCGCCGACTACGCGCGCAGCGCAAAGCTGGCCCGCGAAGCCGGCTACGACGGCGTGGAAGTGATGGGCTCGGAGGGCTACCTCATCAACGAGTTCATCGCCCCGCGCACCAACAAGCGCTCAGACCGCTGGGGTGGCGACGCCAACCAGCGCATGCGCTTTGCGGTCGAGATCGTGCGCCGCATCCGCGAGGCCTGCGGGCCGGACTTCATCATCATCTACCGCCTGTCGCTGGTGGACCTGGTGGAAGACGGCAGCAACTGGGAAGAGATCGTGCAGCAGGCGCAGGCCATCGAGGCTGCCGGCGCGACGATCATCAATTCCGGCATCGGCTGGCACGAGGCGCGCATCCCGACCATCGCCACCTCGGTGCCGCGCGCGGCCTTTGCCGGTGTCACCGCCAAGCTCAAGCCGCATGTGAAGGTGCCGCTGGTGGCGACCAACCGCATCAACATGCCCGAGGTCGCCGAGCGCATCCTGGCCGATGGCGGCGCCGACATGGTGTCGCTGGCGCGCCCGCTGCTGGCCGACCCGCAATGGCCGAACAAGGCCCGCGCCGGGCGTCCGGAGGCGATCAACACCTGCATCGCCTGCAACCAGGCCTGCCTGGACCACGTGTTCGAGAACAAGCTGGCCAGCTGCCTGGTCAATCCGCGTGCCGCACACGAGACCGAGCTGGTCTACCACCCTGCTGCCACGCCGAAAAAGGTCGCGGTGGTGGGGGCCGGCCCGGCCGGCCTGGCCTGCGCCACGGTGGCCGCCGAGCGCGGCCACCAGGTCACCCTGTTCGATGCCAATGACGAGATCGGAGGCCAGTTCAACGTGGCCAAGCGCATCCCCGGCAAGGAAGAGTTCCACGAGACCCTGCGCTATTTCCGCCACAAGCTGGCTGAAACCGGCGTGCAGCTGCACCTTGGCACGCGAGCGGATGCGGCCAGCCTGGCCGGCTTCGACGAGGTGGTGCTGGCCACCGGCATCACCCCGCGCAAGGTCGACTTCCCCGGCGCCGACCACGCCAAGGTGGTCAGCTACCTGGACGTGCTGCTGGGCCGGGTCACGGTGGGCGCCAATGCGGCGATCATCGGCGCCGGCGGCATTGGCTTCGACGTCGGCGAGTTCCTCAGCCACGCCGGTGAGTCTCCCTCGCTGGACCCACAGCGCTGGATGGCCGAATGGGGCGTGGACGGCAGCTTCGAGGCCCGCGGCTCCCTGGCCCGGGCGCAGGCCGAGGCCTCCCCGCGCCGGCTGTGGCTGCTGCAGCGCAGCCCGGGCAAGCCCGGTGCGCGGCTGGGCAAGACCACCGGCTGGATCCATCGCGCCACGCTGAAGGCCAAGGGCGTGCGCATGCTCGGCGGCGTCGAGTACCTGGGCGTGGATGACGAGGGCCTGCGCATCCGCGTTGAGGGCAGCGAACAGCTGCTGCCGGTCGATCAGGTGGTGATCTGCGCCGGGCAGGAACCGAATCGTACGCTGCAGGCGGAGCTGCAGGCCGCTGGCATCAGCGCCACCTTGATCGGCGGCGCCGATGTGGCCGCAGAACTGGATGCAAAACGGGCCATCGACCAGGGCAGTCGAGTCGCCGCCGCGCTCTGATGAATGCCTGAATGGGGGACGGAATGTGATTTCCGTCACCTCTCCCGAACCTGAATGTCAAGCCGGGCGGTTCACGATGCGTTCGGCTATCCCCCCCTACCTTGCGCCATCTTCCGCTCACCAGCCAGTTTCCGGTGAGCCGGTGCGGCCCCCTCGATCGGTACTGATCGTTTCTTTTGGGGCCGCCCACGGGGCGGCCCCGATGGCCGCCTCCCCATGACGCCAAGTCGTACCCCGCGTCCTGTCGCCCCCGCGACCGGCAGTGGTGAGTGCGGCCCATACGGAGCAAGGAGTTATATGAAACTGGCCTGGATTCTCTGGCTGTCGCAGTTGTTGCCGCAGCCGGCCGCTGATTCATTGTGTTTGAGCACCACCGTTTACCTGGAAGCCCGCGACCAGACCCTGCGCGGCCAGCAGGCCGTTGCCGAGGTCGCCCTGCGCCGTCTCGACAGTGGCCTGTGGGGCGACTCGATGTGCCAGGTGGTCACCGCGCGCAAGCAGTTCGCACCCACGATCGTCTCCCCCGGCACCCAGCTGGGCAACGACGCGGCCTGGAGCGAGGCGATGAACGTGGCCTTCGACGCCGAGCGCAACTGGGCGCTGCCGGCCGGCGAGCGCCGCGAGATCGTGCCCGGTGCCAGCCACTTCGCCGCGTTGTCCATCGCCAGCCCGAACTGGCGCAATGCCTACCAGGTGGCCACCATCGGCGATCACACCTTCTATAAGGTGCAGAACCTCAAGCCGCGGCAGTCGTAACGATCCGTGCTGGCGGCAGCGTTGCCGCCCGCCGGCAGGCTCTGGGATAGTGGGCGTTTCCCGCCCGCATCACCTGGAGTTCCCATGAAGCTGTACAGCAAGCCCGGTGCCTGTTCCACCGCCGACCACATCGCCCTGCAGTGGACCGGCCAGCCGTTCGAGGTCGAACTGCTGAACAAGGACACCCTGAAGGGTCCGGAATTCCTCAAGATCAATCCGGCCGGCGCGGTGCCCGCGCTGGTCGATGGCGACTTCGTGCTGCTGCAGAACGCCGCGATCATGGGCTACATCGCCGACAGCTTCCCGCAGGCCGGCCTCGGCGGCGACGGCAGCCCGCGCCAGCGCGCCGAAGCCACCCGCTGGCTGGCCTTCGTCAATTCGGACGTGCATCCGGCCTTCTCGCCGCTGTTCGCACCGGGCAAGTTCATCGCCGACGAAAGCCAGTTCGATGCGATCCGCGCCGCCGCACACAAGCGCCTGCGTGGCCTGTTCGAGACCGCTGACAAGCAGCTGGCCGACAAGCCGTGGCTGGCCGGCTTCCGCAGTTTCGCCGACCCCTACTTCTACATCACCCTGCGCTGGGCCGCCGGCACCAAGGTCGATCTGTCCGGCCTGGACAACCTGGCCGCCTACAAGGCACGCATGGACGCCGATGCCGGCGTGCAGGCCGCGCTGAAGGCGGAAGGTCTGGCCTGACCTGCCCCCGGGTCTGAGCCGGGGTCGGATCCGTCTGCGCAGCAGGCGGCTCTGACCCCATCGGTCCCATCGATCCGCTCAGCCGATCTGGCGGATCACTTCGCCTTTGGCGTCGCGCAGGTAGGTCGGCACCACTTCGATGCGCAGCGTTCCCGCCACCGGGTAGATGCCACGTTCGGCACGCACACCTGCCAGGGCCTGCAGCCCCGTCTCGTCCAGGGCCCAGCGCGCGCTGTCGGCCGACACTTCGCCCACGTCACCACGCCCGGCTGGAATGAACTCCCACTGCCGCTCGCGGCTGGCCAGTTCCAGCGACTTTCCGTGGCGCAGGCGCAGCGGCAGCAGTTCGCAGACGCTGGCGACCTGGCCCGCGCCGAGCACCAGTGTGGTGACGCCAGCCTCCTGCCTCCAGTCCAACGTTTCGATGAACAGCATGCCGGTGCTGGAGCCCTCGCGCTCGCTGCCGGCCTGCACCTGGGCAGCCAGTGCCGGATCGTCCAACAGGTTGCGGCGGTGCAGATCACTGATCCACAGCGGCATCGCCGGCTGCAGCGCCTGCAGCACGCCGCGCGTCGACCAGCGCTTGACCGCCTCCATCTCTTCGTCGGTCAGCCCGACCAGCTGCAGGAACTGCAGGTGGCCATTGGCGGTGTCGCGCGCCGGCAACTGTGGATCGGCAATGAAGGCCAGGTGGCACAGGCGCGTGTCGGTCTCCAGCGCGATCGGGCCGTTGGCATTCAGATGGTGACCATCCTCGAACACGTTGCCGCTGCCAAACACGTAGCGCGCCAGGTTCTGCAGCAGGTTCATCGGCCATACCGGCGGCGTGCTGCCGGCGTGCTCACCGGCTTCGGCAGCGAGGCGGAAGGTCAGCTCGAAGCCATAGCCGCTGGCGGCGGCATCGCTGCTCTCCTTGGTGTACAGCTCGGAGAAGCCGTAGGTGATGTAGTGCCAATGCGGTACCGGTGCATCCACCCAGTACACGCTGATGCCATCCAGCGGATCCTGGCCGCCGAGCGTGTACGGCAGTGCGGTGCCGAAATGACGCGGCTCCTGCCCGGCATACAGGGGCGCCAGCGCCGCATTGATCGCATCCCAGCCGGGGGTATCGGTGTCGTCGTGGTCGTCCTGCACGCGGGACTCCTTGTGGGGAAGTGAACCGATCACTTTACGCGGTGATTCAGGCCTGCACGACCTCATTGCCAGCGTTCACCACGGCCGCCTGGGTTTCCTGCCACCAGCGCTGCGCCAGCGCCGGGCTGCGCGCCTTTCCCACCGCGGCCAGCAGCTCCGGGCACAGGCGCTCCAACGCCAGTGCATCGGTGCAGCGTTCAATCTTCAACTGCATGAAATAGCCCTTCAGGCCGAGGTGGCGCCGCACCGCCTCGCTCATCGCGTCGTACAACTGCTGGTACAACGCCGGATCCTGTTCGCGGCCGGTGCTGATGCCACGTACCGGTGCCACTTCGGCACTGCCACCGACCACTTCGATCAGGCCCTGCGCTTCCAGCTGCTCCAGTGCATCGGCCGGTGCGCGCAGGCCTTCGAACAGGCCGCGCAGTTCGGTGTCATCGCGATGGCCGTCCACCATCAGCAGGATCGAACGCAGTGCCGCCGGCAGGCGCCGGCCACGGTCTTCGATTTCCTGACGGCCAGCCGCCGTCTTGGCGTGCAGCAATGCCATTGCATCCCCCCAATCCTTGATGCGCTTCACCTGCGCGCCCTGGCGGGCGCGCTCCCTTTGTCGCCATCGTCAGCGCCGGCGCAGCTTCCCCGAAGCGCAGGCGATGTTGCAGATCGATGACAGGGCGAGCTTAGCGCATGTGCTGCGGGTAGTGCCGGCCGCTGGCCGGCAACCTCAGGATTGAGAGGGGGTGC
>NZ_RAVT01000002.1 GCF_013464915.1 Stenotrophomonas maltophilia | reverse complement strand
CGACGGGCAGCGGCCACGTCGTCGCCGAATCGGGCGGGTCAGAGCATGTAGGGAATCTTGAATGCCAAGGTGAAGTCCGGCGCATCCGGGGTCAGGCCGATGCCCAGCAGGGTGACCAGCGTGGTGTGCTGGTTAAGCGCATAGGTCACGCCCAGATTCAGTGACGCCGCATTGGCGTCGCTGCCGATCACCTTCGTCCACTTGCCGCCCTGGAAGCGGGTCGAGGCACGGGCGCTGATGCGGTCGCTGAAGGACAGGCTGAGGCTGGTGCGTTCATTGAACGCAAAGGCAACACCGGCACCGAAGTACACCGAGCCGCCCAGCTTCACATCACCCGGGTTCACCGTATCCGGATTGCTGTCGATATCGTTGAACCCGCGCGGGATGGAGTGCACGTAGCCGATGTTGGCGAACAGGATCGCCGGATCAGCGGTCTTGACCATCGAGAGACCAAGGTTGGCCTGCCATACACCGTTGCCGGTGGGCTGTTCGCGCGGCACGGCGAAGCGGATGTAGTCGTCGTCATCGCGCTCGATCACCTTCCAGTCCAGGCCGTAGGGCGCGCGACCGGTTGGTGCGGTCACGCCCGCCGTCAGTACCGTCTCGGGCCGCCAGCCACGTTCCCCGAACAGCCGGTAGTTGGCGCTCAGGCCGATATCGCCCAGGCCGTTGCCATTGGTCTCTTCCTGTGCGATGGCAGCGGCTGCGCCGCCCGCCCCACCTTTCTGGTAGATCGTGCGCCGTGCCAGGTAGGGCACGTCCAGGTTGAGCGTGAGGTTCGGGCTGACGCCCCAGCGGGCGGCCAGGTTGTAGGTGAGCGAATCGGACTCCACGTTCTCGATGGCGATGTTGCCGAGGAAGATCGCGTCCAGGGCCAGGAAACCGTTGAGGGTGAGCTGCTTGCGGTCGTAGCGGGCGTAGGTGAGGCTGTTTTCGATGGTGAAACGGCGGGAGAACAGGGCCGATTGCTGCTGCTTCACATCATCCACGCTGCGCCGCGACTCCTGCTTGGCCTGCTGCGCCTCGGCCGCCGTGCTGGCGTAGCCCTCGCTGCTCGGTGGAACGGCTGGACCTGCACCGCCCTGCAGCGTCGAGCCATGCTCGACTGCCGTTGCCGGAGCAGGCGCGGTTGCCGGACCCATCGGTCCAACCCGGCCGCTCAATCGCGCCTGCATGGCCTGCACCTGCATGTCCAGTTCGCGCAATCGTCGAACTTCCTGGGCGTAGTTGCTCTTGAGCTGCTCCAGCTGGTTGGCCAAGGCCTGTACATCCGCATTGTCGTCGGCCGCCGCAGGAGGCGCGGCGAGGGCGGTGCCCGCCAGCGCCGCCAGCGCCAGCGGGGTGATCCTCAGAAGGGTATGCATGTTCGTGTCCTGCGTTGTGGAACGCGTCCCCCAATGCCGTGCCGTGTTACTGGCCCGGCCCCATGCCACGGTTCAGCGCGATTGCCTGGGCCACGTTCTGGCTCAACGGCAGGTTGCCGCCCGCGGTGTTCCTCACCAGTTCCAGCCGCAGCTGGTTGCTGGCTGCCTGGCCGTCACCGGCCAGGGCGATGCCCTGGCCGACGCTGCCATTGCGTATCCATTGCTGCACCAGTCCCTGGCCGTCCACCTGCAGCATCAGGCGCGCCTGGTTGCCGTCCAGCACCGCACTGGCACTGATACCGGCCTGCCGTGCGCTGGCCGAATGAGCGCCGTCGGACGTCGCCGCGGGCACGGCACCGTCACGCACCACCAGCGTGGTGGCGTTGCGTGCGACGTTGCCATCGCCGGCCACCTGCACGCTCTGCACCAGCCCACTGGCGTTGGCCAGGCCGCTGCTGTCGATGCTGCGGCCCTGCGTGTCCGGCAATGGTGCGTCGGCGGCGGTCACGTGCACGCTGGGCTGGAAACTCAGTTTCGGGGTGCCGCTGCTGCGGAAGTCCATGCCCAGCGTCAGCGCGCCCTGCAGCGTGGCGCCGTTGCTGGCCTGCCATTGCGAAACCATGGTCACCCCGAACCAGGCCACGGTGTTTCCGCCTACGGTGTAGCGGCCACGCATCAGGTTCAGTTCGGGATCCGGAATTTCCTTCAGGCCACGTCCTGGCGCGCCCTCCGCCGCAAGCAGGGGCAGGGCAGGGGTTGCCAGCATCAGGACCAGCAGCAAAGGGCGGCGGAACATGGCAAAGCCTCCTTCAGAACAGGTCGGCATGGCTGAAGCCGAAGTCGACCAGCTCGGCATCGGTGATCGGCCCCTGTCGCGCGAAGAGCGCGCGGGCACTGGGCCGTTCGTTGGGTTGCAGCAACACCGTGTTGCGATCGAAATCACTGCCGATCACCACGAACACGGCACGTGAGGGCCAGGCCGCCAGAAACTCCGGCAGTGCCAGGCTGCGGTTGCCGAGGATCGGGTCTGCCACTTCCACGATGCCCTCACGTACCTGCTTGAGCACCACGAAATGGCGGAAGCCGCGCACGTCCATCAGCACCAGGCCGGGAACGCGCAGTGTGCGCAGGCGTTGTTCGTCGATGCGGTAGCCACGCCCACGCATGCCCAGTGATTCCACGTAGCGCTTGATGTCGAGCAGCGAAAAGCCGCGTTCGGCCACCAGCGCCGGATCGGACACCCCCATCATCCCTTCGATGACCGTCGCCTCGTCGGTGTCCAGGTGGTAGGCGTGGCGCAGGATGGTTGCCAGCGCCGCAGCCCCGCAGCTGTAGTCGGTGTGCTGGCGTACCACGTTGCGGTAGCGCCGCTCCTGCATGCTCTCCACCTTCTGCTGCAGCAGCGCGCCATTGGGCAGTACACCACTGAAGCGCACGTCGCCCGCCCACGCAGAAGCAGTGGCCAGCAGCAACAGGCAGCAGAGCAGGCGCATCGAAAGACGGCAATGGATCATCACGGTCTCCGGCAGCAGGGGGGAGCCCCTGTCCCAAGGGGGAGGAGGAACAGGGGCTCCCGGGAACCCGGCCATTGGCGGACGGCCGGGGTGTTGCGCTTACTCGCCGCTGCCACCACCACCGCCGGTGCTGGGCTGGGCGACTGCCAGGGCAAGGCTGTTGGCCTGCAGGTTGCCGGTGCCGGACGCCACGTTCACTCCGATGTTGCCCGAGGCGCCGGAGAAGGCGCTGCCCGACAATGCCGAGGTGTTGGTGGCGTTGACGTTCACCCAGCGCGTGGTGCTGACCGTGCCGCTGAGGCTGGCATACAGGTCGGCCACGCCCAGTTCGACGAACTGGCTGGTGCCACTCTCACGCGTGTCGAAGCCCAGGCCGCCCACCCCCGGCCGGTTGGGGTTCATCGTGGCGTTCTGGATCTGGTTGTCCAGGTCGATGTGCCCGGTGCTGTTGCCACCCGGGTGTGGCAGTTCGCCATTCCAGGTATCCAGATAGTAGTTGGCCATCTGGTAGGCGTTGCCGGTGCCGCGGTAGGTGCCCGCGCCATAGGCCAGGGTCAGGCCGCTGACACCGCCACGCATGCCGACCTGCACGGTATCCGTGTAGGACTGCACGAAGCCGGCGTTGCTGACCGTGTTGCCGGTGGAGACCTGGTTCGAACTGATGCTCGACTGCGCCACCGCCGTGGTTGCTACCGAGGCCGCGAGCGCGTTCTTCTGCTCGTTGTTGTTGCCCGAAGCGATGTTCACGCCGATATTGCCGGACGCGCCGCCGAACGCATTGCCGCCCAGGCCTGCGGCGTTGGTGACGCCGGAGTTCATCGTGGCGTTGCCGAAGCCAGCCTGGTTGACGAACACCTCGGCGTCGGCCATGCCGAAGCTGAAGGACGCATCGGCAGCAGACAGCGACGCGGCGTTGTCCTGCGCGTTGTTGTCGCCCGATACCACGTTGAAGCCGAGATTGCCCGATGCACCGGCACCGACGCTGTCACCGATGGAGGCACTGTTGGTGACCAGGCTGTTGCTGGTGGCGTTGTTGCTGATCGACTGGCGGTTGTCGATCACTGCGATGGCGGCCGAGTCGAGGTCGATGTCACCGGTGATGTTCGGGTCGCCGGAGAAGTTGATATCGGTACTCAACCGCAGGTCCTTCTCCAGGTTCACGTCGACGCCGTGGTTGTTCTTTTCCTTGCGTTCGTCGGCCTGGATGTTGCTGTGTTTCTGCACATTGACGTTGACGGTGCGGTTGCGCACGTCGTTGTCGGTGTGGTTGTGCGTGTCGTTGCGGGTTTCACTGACGGTGTGGTTGTGGTTGATGTTCGCGTTGGCGTTCTGGTTGTCCCAGCCATTGGCCGCAGCGGCGGTCGAGGCAGTGGCAATCGCCATGGCGAGCATGGTCTGTTTGACGGTCGCTTTCATGGTGCCCTCTCTCTCATCAGGTGGTGCATCGGTTGGGTGGTTGTCACGGGCGGTCCTGAACGACCAGGCCGAGCACATTGGCCGTGTCGTTGCCGCTGCCCGCTATCTGATTGAGTTGCAGGACCCCGTCGAATCCCCGCAGCGCGGTGCTGGCTACACCGACGCTACGGGTGCCCGTCGCAACGCCGCGACCGGCGCCGTCCCGCCCCCCTGCCAACGCGGAACCTTCGGCGGCCAAGGCCGAGTCGTCGGTTTCGCGTATGCCCTGTCGGGCCAGCGTCGCGCTGACGACGTTGAGCGTCGTGTTGGCGATGCCGCTGGCCTGGTTGATGGATGCGATGCCGCTGGCGCCCGCCAGTGCTTCGCCGCCGATGTCGGCGCGCGCGTGCAGGGGCGCCGACAGCACCCGGTTGCCGCGCAGCAGTTGCTGGGCGCTGATGGCCACATCGGCTCGCTCGCCACTGGCGATGCCACGCAGGTTGGCCTGCTGGTTGAGGTCACCGGCTGCCTGGTTCACCGCGATCGCGCCATTGGCACCGGCCAGTGCGCGGCCCTCGATACGGGTCACATCCAGATAGGCCAGCATGCCGCTGTACTCGTCGCAGTGCGCAAGCGACGGCACCATCGCCAGCACCAGCAGCGGCAGGTACGGGCGTTTCACTTGCCACCTGCCGGGGCCGGACCCTGCAGCGGGAACTGGGCGAGGGCGCCGCGTACCGTATCGCCAATGCCGCGTGTGCTGTTGCCCACCGCGCCCAGCGGACCGCTCATGGCGGCGCCGAGGCTGCTACCGACCATGCCGTCGCTGCTGCGGCCGAGCGTGCCACCGAGCGCCTGCTGGGTGACGCGCTCGACCGTCGTCCCGCCCGGCGCCGAAGCGGCAGCGGCGTGCCCTGCACCCATGCCTGCATAGTCCTCGTCACTCAGCTCGTCCATTGCGCCGCTACCGGTACGGGTGCCAAGCGCGGCAGCGATCTCCTGCTGAGGCTTTGGATCGGCGATCAGCGCCATGCCCGGCGGTGCCATCCGGTAGGCGGGGCGCGCCGACACATCGCGCAACAGGACGATTTCGCCCGGTTGTGCCTTCACCGCTTGGCGCGCGCCGGAACCGGCCGCGTTCATGGCGACCGACAACAGGGCCAGCGCCAGGGGTGCCGCCAGGCCACGAATGAGGATGGTGCCGTCCATGCCGATCTCCCGCGGTGGGTGCGGCGGAACCACGCATCAACCGTGCCAACTGCCGGAGGTAAGCACCGCAACCGATGGCGGGGGTGCGCCGCGGTCGAGTGGCGCCAGGGCGTTACAACGGCGTGGGGAAATTGTTGGGATTGCGCAGCCCGCAGCTGCCACAGGGCAAGGCGGACGCCCGACTGTCGCATTGTTGTTACAGGTGACATCGCCGACTGCAACGGTGCCGCTTCAGCTGGCGATTTCTTGACACGCTGCTCATTGCGCTGCCGTTTAGCGCAGCGCTAGGATCCGCCCATCAAAGGCCGCCCCGGTGGCCGAAGAAGTCCCGGCGGGGGGCGGCACGCCGGTGATTGCCTGACAGTCCGCCGACGGAGTCCGGATGCTGGGGGAAGCATGGCGGCGGTCCCGGAGGCTTCAACATCGCGCTGTGTACTCTGGTTTGGCGAACCGCTGGCAAGCGAGCGCAGCGCGTTGGCGGCCGCGGGCTGGTATGTACGCAGCATCCATCCCGATCCCGGCATGGCCATCGGCCTGCGTGGGCGCGATCGACTGCTCGCAGTCGTCGATCTACGCCATATGGATGGGCCGGCGCTGCAGCTGCTGATGCCGTGGATCGAACAGCACCAGCATCTGCCCTGGCTGGCAGTGCTGCCGCCCGGCGCAGGTGCCACGCCAACGGCATGGCTGCCGCTGCTGCAGTTCTGCCTGGCGCGCTTCACGCTCCCGTTCGGCCTGCAGGACCTGGTGAGCGCGATGCGCCAGCAGTTCGATGCGGATGAACCCCCGGTTGATGGCGCGTGCAACGGGCAAGGGCCGCGCGCATTGATCGGCGAGAGTCCCGCGCTGCATGCAGTGCGCACGGTGCTGCACAAGTTCGCTCCGGTGGAGTTGCCGGTGCTGGTCACCGGTGAAACCGGCACGGGCAAGGAATTGGCCGCACACGCGCTGCATGCGTTGTCCGGACGCGCAGGCAGGCCATTCATCGCCGTCAACTGCGGCGCAATCCCGGCCAACCTCGTGCAGTCGGAGCTGTTCGGGCACGAGCGTGGCTCGTTCACCGGTGCCGACAAGCGCCAGATCGGCGTGTTTGAAACGGCCCAGGGCGGCACCGTGTTCCTCGATGAAGTGGGCGATCTGCCGGCTGAGGCCCAGACCAGCCTGCTGCGGGTGCTTCAGGAAGGCACCTTCGAGCGGGTCGGCAGCAGCCAGCCGTTGCGCGCCGACGTGCGGGTGCTTGCCGCAACCCACGTCGAGCTGGAGCATGCCGTGGCCCATGGCCGTTTCCGCAGTGATCTCTACTACCGCCTCAACGTGCTGCGGCTGCTGATGCCGCCGCTGCGCGAACGTGGTGCCGATGTGCAGCTGCTGGCCGAGCACTTCCTGCGCTGCTTCCGGTTGCGCCATACGGTGCGCGCACGCGGCTTTTCGCCGGCGGCGATCCAGGCGATGCGCCGCTTCGACTGGCCGGGCAATGTCCGCGAACTGCTCAACCGGGTGCAGCGCGCTGCGATCATGGCCGAAGGCGAGCTGATCAGCGAGCGGGACCTGGAGCTGGGCGCGCCGGTGCCGGCCCTGCCCGGCGCGATGCTGCATGATGCGCGTGGCCAGGCCGAGCGTGATGTGCTGCTTCAGACCCTGCGCCAGACCGGCTACAACGTGTCCGAATGCGCGCGCCAGATGCAGATTTCGCGGGTGACGGTGTACCGGCTGTGCCGCAAGCACCGGCTGGAGCTGCCTGCGCAGCGCTGAGCCGGGTTGACGCGGGCTGGCGCTCCGCCCACGCTTCGGCCAACGCCCTCGTGTGTTGCAGTGCTTGATATGAGCCAGAGCCCCGAACTGCTGCGACGCCTGCTGCGCGCAAAGGACCAGATGGACCGGGCCAGCCATGAGGATTGGCCGGTGGCCCGTCTTGCAGGGGTCAGTGCAGTGTCGCCGGCGCACTTCGCCCGGTCGTTCAGGCAGGCATTCGGGCTGCCACCGCACCGCTACCTGCTCAGCCGCCGCATCGAACGCGCGGTGGCGCTGTTGCGCGATACCGATCTGCCGGTCACTGAGATTGCCGCGCAGACCGGATGGACCAGCCTTGGCACCTTTGGCCGGATCTTTCGTGACATCACCGGCGACAGTCCGGGCAATGTGCGTGAGCGTGAGCGGGCAGGTGAGGCGGCATTGGCCAGTGTGCCGGAATGCCACGCACGCGCCGCGCAGCGCCCGGACCTGAACATCGCAGTTTTGGAGAAGCGCCGCCGCGAGACGGTTGCTAACGTGGACCCCACCTGAGGGAGGTCCCATGACGAACACTGTGAACACGGTCGGCCTGTATGTACGCGACCAGGATGAAGCACTGGATTTCTACGTTGGCACGCTGGGCTTCGAGGTGCACACCGACGTGCGCAACGGCAGCTACCGTTGGCTGACAGTACGCAGCCCTGGCCAGGAGGGCTTCCAGCTGGGCCTGTTCGTGCCGGGCCCGCCCACCCACGATGCCGCGACCGCGCAGGCCCTGCAGCAACTGCTGGCCAAGGGGGCGATGCCGCCGTTGGTGCTCGCCGTGGATGATTGCCGGGCGTGCCATGCGCAGTGGCAGGCCGCAGGAGTGGAGTTTACCCAGGAGCCGATCGAGCGTTTCGGTGCGATCGATGCCGGATTCCGCGATCCATCGGGTAATGGCTGGAAGATGATCGAAGCCCGCTCCGAAACGAGGCGACGGCAATGAGCCGCGGTGGCTGGGCACGGCCGGTGCATCGCTGGACCTCGATCGTGTTCACCCTGGCGGTGATCGCCAACTTCGTCGCACGCGGTCTGGGGCAGGGCGAGCCGGCGGCGTGGATCACCTATTCGCCATTGCCGCCGCTGTTCCTGCAGCTGTTCACCGGGTTGTACCTGTTTGCGCTGCACTACACCGGCAAGGGCCGCAGCGCCAGGGAGGGCGCTGCGGGTTGACGCAGGGTCAGGCGGCAGCGTCGGCGGCGTAGGCCGCCAGCAGCACGGGAAGATCTTCCATGCGCTGGAAGATCACCTGGGCACCGGCGGCGCGCAGCGCCTCGGGCGTGCTGTGGTGCGGGCCGCCCTCGCTGAAGCCGAACACGGTGGCCCCGGCCGCAACACCGGCGGTCGCACCGGTCACGGTGTCTTCAATGACCACGCAGCGCTTCGGATCCACGCCCAGCGCGGCAGCGGCCGCGAGGTAGACGTCCGGGTGCGGCTTGGTGTTCGGCATGTCCTGGCCGCTGTAGACGTGGTCGCCGAAGGCATCGAGGATGCCGACCTTGCCCAGCTGCAGCTGCACCTTGTGCAGATCGGCGCCGGATGCGCAGGCAATCCGCCCGCCGGTCGCAACCGCGATTGCACGCACCGCTTCCGGAGCACCCTGGATCGCCTGCAGGTCACGTGCCAGGGCGATGTTACGCTGCTGGCGGAATTCCTCCAGCCATTCCTCGGTGAACGGCTTGCCAGTGCGTTCTTCGATCAGTCCGGCCAGATGGGCCACCGACTGGCCAAGGAAGACTTCGCCCGCCTGTGCCGGGGTCAACGGCCAGCCGCGTTCGGTCAGCATCTCCGAGAGTACGCGGGCCACCAGCGGCTCGGAATCGACCAGCACGCCATCGCAGTCGAACAGCACGGCATCGAAGGGGTAGGGGGACATCAACAGCTCCTTGCAATTGCAATCATCGGGCGACAGGCCGGTTATCTTCCCACGGGGGGACGGGCAGGAACGCATCCACCAGCGCATCCACCGCTGCACGCACCTTCGGAGCAAGGTCCCGGGTGGTGGGCCAGATCGCATGGATGGGGCCGCCCTGCATGCTGTCCGCCGACATCACGCCCACCAGCTCGCCACGGCGAAGTTCTTCTCCCACCAGCCAGGTGGTCGCCTCACCAAGACCGAGGCCCGCCAGAAGAGCAGATCGCAGTGCCTCACCATCACTGATGCGATGCCGGCCCAGGATGCGATGGCGGATGACGGTGCCGTCCGGGCCCGGCATTGACCAGGGCAGCGCATGCCCCTGCCTGCCAAAGGTGATGCAGTCGTGTCCGGCCAGATCGGCGATGTCATGGGGTACGCCGCGCGCAGCCAGATAGGCTGGCGCCGCACATATCACCGAGCGTTGATGCCCCAGTGCGCGCGCGGACAGTGAGCTGCTCTCGGCCAGCGTTCCCAGCCGCACGGCCAGATCGATGTTTTCCTCCAGCAGATCCACGGCGCGGTCGGTGAAGCTGACGTCCAGCTGCAAACCGGAATGACGCTGTGCCAGCGCGACCAGGATCGGCACTACCCAACGCTGGCCGAACGCAACGGGCAGGCTGACCCGCAACAAGCCCGCAGGCTCCTGCCGGCGCGATGCGGCATGGGATTCGGCCTCGTCCAGTTCCGCCAGGATACGGCGGCAGACCTGGTAGAACTCCGCGCCTTCTGCGGTCAATGCCAGGCGTCGGGTGGTGCGATCGAGCAGGCGCGTACCCAGCCGCCGCTCGAGGGTCGCCACACTCTTGCCCACGGCGGATTTGCTCAGGCCCATGCGGAGCCCCGCGGCAGTGAAGCTGCCGGCATCCACGGCCTGCACGAATACGCTGATGCCCTGCAGGCGCGCAGCACTATAGGTGGTCATGGCTTCTTGATTGGGGAATTCGAGACGCCAGTCTAGATCGAATATTCCGCAACTGACCACTCAAAGGCGTCAATAGACTGGGCTGGCGCAGTTCCGCGCAGTCAGGAGATGCACGGTGTCCACTTCAACGATGAATGCCTGGGAATTGAACGGGCCGGGGATTGCCCGACTCCACCGCGTGCAGCGCCTGCTGCCAACGCCCGGGCCTGGCGAGGTGCTGGTCAGGGTAGGAGCGGTGTCCCTCAACTATCGCGACGCCCTGATGGTGGACGGCGCGCTGCTTCCGGGCCCCGTGCCTGCGCATTTCGTGCCGGCATCGGATATGGCCGGAGAGGTCGTCGAGGTTGGCGAGGGCGTGCGCCGCTTTGCGGTGGGTCAGCGGGTGATGGGCAATTTCTGGACGCAGTGGCTTGATGGGCCACCGCCCGATGCGATCCTCCAGCACGGTCTTTCCCTGGGCGGACCGCTGCCGGGGATGCTGGCCGAGTATGTGGTGCTGCCGGAGGACGTTGCCGTTGCAACGCCGCCGTCGCTGTCGGATGTGCAAGCGTCCACATTGGCGGTGGCGGCACTGACGGCGTGGTTCGCACTGGTTGAAACAGGCCGGCTGGCGGCCGGGCAGACCGTGCTGGTGCAGGGTACGGGAGGTGTTTCGCTGTTCGGCCTGCAGTTCGCGCAGGCACTGGGTGCGAAGGTGATCGTGACCTCGCGCAGCGAGGCCAAGCTGGACAGGGTGCAGCGCCTGGGCGCGTGGGCCGGGATCAACACCGGTACGGATCCCGAGTGGGCCGCCCGCGCAGTGGCGTTGACCGATGGCAAGGGCGTGGATCATGTGCTGGAGGTGCTTGGCGGTGGCAATCTCGTGCAGAGCGTGCAGGCGCTGGCCATCGGTGGCCAGATCCTTCAGATCGGCTTCCTGCAGGGACGGGATCTGCAGGTGCCCGCTCTTCCGCTGATGTTGCGATGTGGCGCGCTGAGGGGCGTTTCGGTCGGCCATCGCACCAGCTTCGAGGCGATGAATGCCGCCATTGAACGCGCAGGCATCCAGCCGGTCGTTGATTCAGTCCATGAGTTTTCCGATGTGCTGGCCGCCTTCGCACGGCTCCAGCAAGGGCCATTCGGCAAGGTGGTGATTCGGGTGAACGAGCTCTGATCGAGGGGTAGATCGCCTGTGCGGCGTGGGTGGCGCACGCACAGGCAGATCGGATGTCAGCCCAGGTCGCACCCGGCTGGCTGCGGCCAGGTGGCGGCCGGCAGCATGTTCTTCAGCGAGGCAGGTGCGTTGATCGCCACGTAGCTGGCACCCAGCAGGTCCTCCAGATCGGCGATGGTCACCAGGTAGCTGTCCAGGCTGCCCAGGTTCGCTTCATTGGGGATGATCCAGCTGATCGCCTTGGCCGTGCCGGTGTTCGGGTCGCGGGTGATGATCGTTTTCCAGAAGAATTCCGGTGTCGGGATGCCGTGGCTGGCCAGGAAGTAGTCGTTGGCCGCATCGCCGTAGACCACGCCACCGTAGACATCCACCGGTGCGATGTCGCGATAGCACTCGGCCACGTTCTCGGCTTTCACCCAGATGCCCTGGTTGAAGCTGGAAACCTGCGGGACGATGTTGGTCATGTAGTTGGCGCGGCGGATGTAGGTCGCGTTGTAGTCCATGTGATTGGAGGTCACCAGATGACCCCGGTCATAGCCGGACCTGATGCTGGCGTAGGAGGCGGTGCTGGTCTGGCCGAGGCAACCTGCCGGCAGGTCCGGATCCTTGTAGAAGCTGGACGGGCGGGCGGCCGAACCGGTGTCGGCGGTCAGCGTGTATTCGTAGCGGGTGGCGCTGTGGATGCTGCAGTCATAGGTGAGCACGAAGCCGCCCTTGTTGAGGGTGACCACCTGGGCCTGGGCAGCGCCGGCGAAGGCACTGAGGACGAACGCGAAGAAGAAGCTTGCAAAGCGCATTGCGGTTCTCCAGCAGAAAGTTCAGGGCGCAGCCGTCCGCCTCGACCTGGCAGGGCGAGGTCATGGGGAGACGGTGCGGAGACGGGTGCTGCGGATTGCGGTGGGACGTGACCGCGCTGTTGGGCCGCGGAGGCCCGGCGGTATCGTAAGCGTCACAAGCTGTCGTCTTTCGGTCAACGATGAAAAGGCGAAGCTGTGACCGCGCGCAAGCACTGGAGAGGTGTCAGATCACGCGGCGCGTGGGTGCAACGTACGCGTGCTAGGCGCGGGGATGCCTGTCGTCGCCTGGCTCAGGGCTGTGCAAGCAACATGTAGTCGCCGCGGCGCGCCCCGGGTACGAGCTTCCATCCGGGCTCAAGGCTCAGCCGCCATCCGCTGCCCTGCAGTGGCGGGTCCCCCGATGCAGGTGCCTGAACGAACACGGCCTTCCAGTCGTTCTGCATCAACGCTCCGTCGGTGACCGTCAGCGTTCCCCATACGTCGCTCAGCTGCATCGTGGGATACACCGTGCCGTTGCCAGGCAGCGGCTGCATGTTGCCGGGGTCGAACTGGATGCGCATGCTGCGAAGATCCAGCCGCAGTACCGGCCCTGTGACGAAGCGGGCCCGGTTGCGATCGAGCAGCGCAAGACGCTGCTGTTCGCGCTGCACTTCCAACCTGCGCAGTGCAGTGCCGCCGTGACGCGCTGCGGCGACACGCAGTGTGGATGCGTCGGTAGAGGGAGTGATACCCGTGTGCTCTGCCAGAAGTGTGCCCAGATCCCGGGCGAGGGGGCCGAGGTCGCGATGCCATCCGGGCGAAACCTGGTCCAGCAGCAGGCCATAGGCTGGGCCGGTTGCATAGGCGAACGAACGGACGAAGCTGCGATCACCGGCATGCGCGCGAAGGTCATGAAGTGTGGCTTCGATGCGTGCAGCAGGCGTGAGGTTGCCGACCAGAACGCCGGTGTACTCGGCCAGGCCCTCGTTCAACTCCAGCGCGGCTTCTTCCTGGGCGGCAGCAGGGGAGCGACGGTAGCGCTCAGCACGGAAGGCGAGCGCATCGTTCATCGCATTGTGCTGTGCGCCAGGGTCGCTCGCTGACAGAGCCGCGGCAAGTGCACGCCATTCCAACTGCATCCAATAGCGTCCTTCCAGGGTGTCGAGGTGCTCATTGCCGCCTTCGGCCGGCGCTACGATCGACAGCGCAGGTTGCAGGCGATGGAACATCTCGTGGGCCAGCAGCGTGCGTCGCCGCCCTTCATCGCGTGGCAGCGGCCAGAGCAGCTGTGTCCAGCGCGTGCCTGACCAGTCGACAGCGGTGTTGGCGATGATCGCATCGGGCGGAAGCTGGCCGACGAAGACCTTTCCACGTGCCTGCAGGTTGCCCTGTGCATCTGCATGGGACGCCGTGACGCGCCGGTTGGTGCGGTCTACCAGCATCATCGGCCCACACAGTGATGCTCCCCAAAGGTGGCCGTTGTCGGCCTGGCACAGCATCTGCGCCTCATCGAAGATTGCCTCGGCGGCCACGTCGGACAGTTCCGCACCGTCCGCGGATACGGGACCGGCGGCACCCAGCATCAGGGCGGCAAGCAAGAGCGGCCTGGGCCTCATGGTATCCATCCATCCTTTTGGATGGTTCCGTCATAGCATTGGTCGAAAGGTCGCGACAATGCAGCAAACGTCATGCTGCGACGCAAGGTGCCAGCCACCATTCGCACTGGTACGGTCCAACCCGTTGCACCACCACCGACGGGGAGAGACGACGATGCGCAAGGTTCTGCTGCTGTTGATCCTGCTGACCGGGCTGGCGCCCACCGCCTGGGCGGCGGCGGTCAAGACCACCCATCGCACCATCCCCAGCTGGGATGGAACGCCTCTCGGGGCCTTCGTCATCGAACCGCAGGACGCGGGCAACGGCCGCTACCCGCTGCTGGTGATGCCCAGCAGTTGGGCGGTCCCCAGCGTGGAGTACGTGGGGGTGGCACAGTCGTTGGCGCGCCGCGGCTACGTGGTGATCAGCTACAGCTCGCGTGGCTTCTGGGAATCAGGCGGCAGCATCGACATTGCCGGGCCGGCCACGGTCGAGGATGTCAGCGCCCTGATCGACTGGGCGCTGGACAACACCCGGGCCGATCCCACGCGTGTCGGCGTCTCGGGCATCTCGTATGGCGCCGGCACCAGCCTGCTGGCCGCGGCGCGCGACCCGCGCATCAAGGCGGTGGCGGCACTGAGTGGCTGGGCCGATCTGCAGGCCTCGCTGTACAGCAACGATACCCCCAGCGCACAGGGCATCGCGCTGCTGGTGGCGGCTGGCCTGGCCACCGGCCGTCCGGGAACGGAACTGGCCACCATCAACCGCAATGTGCTGGTGGGCAATTACCAGGGTGCGGTGGACTCACTGTTGCCTGTGGCGGCGCAGCGCAGCCCGGGGGCCAGCATTGATGAGATCAACGCCAACCAGCCGGCGGTGTTCCTGGCCAACGCCTTCAACGACAGCCTGTTCCCGCCGGGCCAGCTGGTGGACTTCTTCAACCGCCTGAAGGGCCCCAAGCAGCTGCAGCTGCGCCATGGTGACCACGCGCTCAACGAAGCCTTTGGCGCACTGGGCATTCCCAACGAGGTCTACGACTCGGTGGGCGACTGGTTCGACCACTACCTCAAGGGTGAAGCCAACGGCATCGACCGGCAGCCTGCGGTGCAGCTGAAATCGCAGAAGGGCAGCTGGAGCACGTATCCGAACTGGCAGGCGACCAATGCCGGCGTCGTCAGCTATGCGCTGACCGCACCCAAGGGGCTGCTGCTGCCCACCGGCGGCCTGGCCGAGAGCGGAAGCAGCACCGGCTGGAACTACCGTATCGGCAGTGGCCTGCTGACCGCTGCCAACTCGGGCGTGGCGATGGCCTCCGGCGCGCTGCAGATGATCAATCTTCCGCCAGGCGCCTATGTTCCGTTCGTGGGCCGTAACGCCGCCGGCGTCTGGCAAGGGCCGGTCCAGTGGAGTGCACGGCGCCTGGACGGCGCGCCGGAGGTGCGCTTGACCGTCACCCCCAGCCGCGCCAACACCACGCTGTATGCCTACCTGTATGCCGAGGATGTGCTGGGCAACGGCCAGCTGATCAGCCACAAGCCTTACACGCTGCGCGGTGCCGCGCCGGGCCAGCCGAAGACGCTGGACCTGCGCCTGGAAGCGAGCAGCTGGAACCTTCCGGCTGGCAGCCGACTGACCCTGGTGGTTGATACGGTCGACCTGCGTTATTCGGGCATCAGCCAGCTGGGCGGCACGGTGACCTTCAGTTCGCCAGCCAACGCGCCTTCGGTGCTGAAGGTGCCGCTGCATTGAGGTGGTGCCGCGCCCGTTSCAMCGGGCGCGGCACCATGCTCCGGGAAGCTGCGGGACTGGGGGCGACCCATGGCAGGGATGAACACATGACCATCGCAGGGCTGCTGATTGGGGCGGCGCTTGCCGCACCCGCCACGCAAGGCGTGCCGACCGACTGGTCGCGCACGCTGATGGATGATCTGGATGCTGCCGACGCAGCCATGCGCAGCAGCCATCCAGGTGGGGCCGACCGGCAGAATCCCGGCTTTGCCGCTCAGCTCGACGAAGCCTTGGCACTCGCACGCTCACGCGCAGGCAAGGTCGTCAGTTTCGCCGGCTACTGGTGGGCCATGAGGGGCTACGCGGCATCGGAACCTGCAGGCCAGCCGCGTGCAGGCCGGCGGTGAGGTGCTGCTTGAACAGGGCAATCCCTTCGTGCCGGCACTGCGCCGGTGCATCTTCCGGGCTGATGCACGCGACACGGCCTATCTGCTGCAGTGGAAACCGCTCGGACCGGAGGCGCGGAAGGCGCGCCTGGACGATACACGGCGCTCCTTCCGCCCAGCCAATGGCTGGCGCGTGTTGCCCGGCGCAGGCTACTGGATCACCACCAGCAGCTTCAATGCCGATCCCGGTGCGGCCAATTTCCATGAACTGACCCGGCTGCTGCAGCACCTCACTCCTGCAGCCGAGGCGTTGCAGAACGCACCGCTGGTCGTGCTGGATGTGCGCGGCAACACCGGAGGCGCCTCGCACTGGAGTATCGAGCTGGCCCGGTTGATGTGGGGACGCGGGGCCGTGGAAGCATTGCGTGACGTCAGCTGGGTCGAATGGCGCACGTCCGATGCCAACATCGCCCAGCTTCGTGGCTTCCTGCAGAAGCTGGCGCAGGTGCCTGACACATCGCCCGATCTGATCCGCATGCTGGAAACGGTAACCGACGGCATGTCGCAGGCCAGCGCCCGCGGCGACCTCCTCTGGCGTGAACCTTCCGAGGTACCTGTGGCTCCGGTGCCGCCGGAACAGGAGGGCGGTCTTCGGCGCCCGGGCAGGGTGGTGATCGTGGCGGATGCCTCGTGTGGTTCGGCGTGCCTGGACGCCCTGGACCTGTGGAAGCGGCTTGGCGCGATGCAGGTCGGTATAGAGACCTCCGCCGACAGCCTGTACATGGATGTCAGGCCGGAAGCGCTGCCCAGCGGGCTGGCCAGGATCTCGGTTCCGATGAAGGTGTTCCGTGGTCGCACGCGCGGCTCCAATGCACCGCACATGCCGGACATCCGCTATGAGGGGGACATGCGTGATACGCCCGCACTGGAGGCGTGGATCCGGGGGCAACAGCGTGATTCCAGGCCTGGGGTTCTACGTGCCGGGATGGATAGCATCCGCACCCGCAAGCCGCCTTGAAGCGTCAGCCGCTACTCTTGCCTGCGCCCGGATCATGCAGGCTGCGCAGCTTCTTCTTGTTGATCTTGCCCACACTGGTCCGCTCGATCGAATCAACGAACCGCACCCGCTCGGGAATCGCAAAGCGCGAGACATCCCCCGAGCGGCTGCGTGCCGCGACCAGTTCGATGATCTCCGCTTCGGTCACCTCGCTGCCCGCCTGCCTGACCACCAGCGGTAACGGACGCTCGCCCCATTTCGTGTCGGCGATGCCGATCACGGCGACCTCGCTGACGGCGGGATGCAGCGCGATGATGTCTTCCAGTGCAAGCGAGGAAATCCACTCGCCGCCAGTCTTGATCACATCCTTGATGCGGTCGGTCACGCGCAGGTAGCCGCCTTCATCGATGTTGCCGATGTCACCGGTATGCAGGTAGCCGCCGGCCCACAGCAATGCCGAGGCCTCCGGATCATGCAGGTAGCCCTGGGTGAGCCAGGGCGCGCGCGCCACGACTTCCCCGGTGGCGATGCCGTCGTGGGCAACATCCACCATGTCCGGATCGACGATGCGCAGGTCCACCAGCGGTACCGGCAGGCCGGCCTTGGTCCGCAGCGACAGCACCTCATCGGCATCGGTCACGGTATCCACATCGATCTGGGCGATGGTGAGCAGCGGGCAGGTCTCGGACATGCCGTAGCCGCCGAAGATGTCGATGCCCCGTGCCATTGCACGTTGCGCGAGCGCGCGGGGCAGGGCGGCACCGCCGATGATCACCTTCCAGCCCTGCAGATCGGTCCGCGCAGCGTCCGGGTGTTCCAGCAGCATGTGCAGGATGGTCGGCACGCAATGCGAGAAGGTCACCTTCTCGCGGGCGATGAGTGCCAGCAGGCTGGCGGGCAGGTAGCGGCCCGGGTAGACCTGCTTGATGCCCATCAGCGTGGCCACGTAGGGCAGGCCCCACGCGTGCACATGGAACATCGGGGTGATCGGCATGTAGACATCGTCGCGATGCAGGCGTCCCTGGCGGGGGGCGCTGCCAAGTGCGGCCATCGCCGACAGCGAATGCAGCACCAGTTGCCGGTGGGTGAAATAGACGCCCTTGGGCCGCCCGGTGGTTCCCGTGGTGTAGAACACCGTGGCACGGGCATTCTCGTCGAAGTCCGGAAAGCGGTTGAGCGGCGTGGCCTGGCGCAACCCTTCTTCGTACTCTTTGGCGAAGCCCGCTGGCAGCGCGCCGCCCGTATCATCCAGCAGGATGCGCGTGCGCAGGTCGGGCAGCTGATCGGCGATGGCCTCCAGCAACGGCAGGAAGTCCCGGTTTGCCAGGATGACCCGTGCGCCGCTGTGGTTCAGCGTATACGCGATCTGCTCGGGCGCCAGGCGTACATTCACCATCATCAATACCGCGCCGATCATCGGCACGGCGAAGTAGGCCTCCAGGTAGCGGTTGCTGTCCCAGTCCATCACCGCCACGGTATCGCCGTGCTTCACGCCCAGCGAGGTCAGCAGGCCGGCCAGTTGCGTGATGCGTGCCTGCAGGGTGCGATAGTCGAAGCGGACATGCTCGCCGTAGACGATTTCCTGTTCCGGGCTCACCGCCAGCGGCATCAGCAACAGCTGCTTGATCAGCAGTGGATACGCATGGGCATCGGAGGTCGAGGTGGATGGCATGGGGGTTCCTTGTGCAGGGCGTGTCGGTCACTGGACGTCTCTACGCCACACTAGCGATCCTGCCGGCCTGCGCCAGCGTACCTAGGTACCTGTGCCCAGCCGCGGGCGATTTGCTAATCTCGCCTGGACATGCCGACCCTGCTCATCGCCGACGACCATCCCTTGTTCCGCGCGGCGCTGCATCGCGCGGCCGAAGAGGCGGTCGCCGACCTGCAGATCCGCGAAGCCGATTCGCTGGACAGCGTGCTCGATGCGCTTGTGGGCCAGTCGATCGACCTGATGCTGCTGGACCTGCACATGCCGGGCAACCACGGGCTTGCAGGCCTGGCCACCATCCGTGCGCTGCAGCCGGGGCTGGCGATCATCATCGTCTCGGCCAATGAGGAGCCGCAGGTGATCCGGCGTGCCATCGACCTCGGCGCGGCCGGTTATCTGCCCAAGAGCTCGGGCCTGCACGAACTGCAGTCGGCGCTGCAGTCGGTACTGGAGGGCGAACGCTGGATTCCGGCCCTGCTGCGGGAGCCGGTGGCGCGCATCGCGCCATTCAGCAGGGACGCCGATCTGGCCGCGCGCCTGTCCAGTCTTTCCGCGCACCAGTACAAGGTGCTGGGCCTGGTGGCCGAAGGGCTGCTCAACAAGCAGATCGCTGACCGGCTTGGCGTGCAGCTGCGTACGGTCAAGGCACACATGACGCGCATCATGGATCGGCTGGGGGTGCGCAACCGCGCGCAGGCCATCCGCGTACTGCACGAAATGGGACTGGCCGATCCATCCCGGCAGATCGAAGAAGCGCCCGGGCCCTGATCGATCAGGGCGTGGCCGCAGTGCTTGCGGCCAGCAGGTGGTTGATCGCCCAGCGAAGTGCCAGCGGCTTGAACGGCTTGATCAGCAGGGAGAGCCCCGCGCCACGAACGGCATCGCGCGTCGCGCTGCCGGTGTCGGCGCTGAGGATCACCGTCGGCCGCAGCCCATGCATGGCCGTCAGTCGCTTCCACAACGCGACACCGGTATCGCCGTCATCCAGGTGATAGTCGAACAGCCACAGCGCGGCCTCATGTGCTGAGGCTTCGATCACATCGGTGCCGGTTGCGGCAATGACATCACAGCCCCAGGAGTGCAGCAGCTGCCGCATCGCTTCCAGTGCAGCCGGGTCGTTGTCCACCACCAGCACGCGGATGCCTTTGACGGTGGTGCCGCCATTGACCATGGGTACTTCGCGGGGCGCCTCTGGTCGCTCAGCGCGTACAACGCTGAGCGAGAAGGTCGAGCCGCGATCCGGCACGCTGCGCAGGTGCAGGGGTGCATGCAGCAGGCCGGCGATGCGGTGTGCGATGGTCAGGCCAAGCCCCAGTCCCTGGCCATTGCTGCGATCGATCCGGTGGAACTCTTCGAAGACCACCGCCTGTTGCTCCGGTGCAATGCCGGGGCCGGTGTCATGCACGCCAATCGACAACCTCTGGCCGTGGCGTCGTACCCCCAGCAGCACGCCGCCACGGCGGGTGTAGCGGATGGCGTTGGCCAGGAAGTTCTGCAGCACCCGGCGCAGCAGCAGCGGATCGCTGTGAACCCAGGCGTGGCTTCGCACATAGCCGAACTGCAGGCCGCGGGCGGCCGCGAGCACGGCGAATTCCTGTGCAAGCGGATCCAGTACGTTCGACACCGCGAATGGTCGAGGATCGGCCACCAGCCCTCCGGCCTCCAGGCGAGAGATGTCCAGCAGGCCCGACAGCAGGTCATCGGTGGAATCCAGCGCACCCCGGATCTGGCGCAGGAAGCTGTCGAGGAACTCCGATTCGATGTGCTGCGACATCGCGTCGGTCAGCAGCTGTGCCGCATGCAGTGGCTGGATCAGGTCGTGGCCCACGGCAGTCAGGAAGCGGGTTTTCGCCACATTGGCGCGCTCTGCCTCCTGCACCGCCTGCTCCAGCCGTGCGGTGCGGTCCTGCACGCGGTGCTCGAGGGTTTCGTTGCTGCGCTTGAGTGCATCTTCTGCCCTGCGGAACGCCGTGACATCGGTGAAGGTGGCCACGTAGCCACCACCCGGCATCGGGTTGCCGCGGATCTCGACGATGGTGTCGTCGGGGAAAACCCGCTCGGACAGGTGAGGTGTGCCGCGCCGCATGTGTGCAACGCGGCGCTGCAGCGCCTTGTCGGGTGTGTCACCTGGGCTGTCACCGATCTTCAGCTGGTCCAGCGCCCATGCCGTAAGGTTGACCACGGGTTGTCCGACCTGCAGCAGCTCCGGCGGGAACCTGAACAATGCAGCGTAGCGGCTGTTCCAGGCCACCAGCTGCAGCTGTGCATCCACCACGCTGATGCCCTGGCTCATGTTCTCCAGCGCGGCTTCCAGCAGGCGCTGGTTGAAGCGCAGCACCTGGGTCGCTTCGCCAACGGCGCGTGTCACCGCATCCAGCGGCGCGGCGCCACCCTCGCGTGCGGCTTCGACCAGCAGCCGTGCCATGCCCGCGCCCACTACCGCCGTCAGCTCACGCTCGACGGCGGTAACCCGGTCATCATCCAGCATCTGCCCGGCGTGGCCCTCCAGCAGCTGGCGCGCACGCTCCTGGCCGAGGAAGCGTCCGGCGGTCCTGCGCAGGGACGCGGCAGCCACGGCATCCCGCCTGCGGGGCAGCGGCGGACGCACGGCGCGCGACACCAGGGCAACCGTCAGCAGATTGATCGCCAGGCTGGCGCCCATGCTGATCGCGATATGGCCGGGTTGCACGGGTAGCGAGACCACGGCCAGCCAGTGCAGTCCACCGGGACTGACCGACGGTGTCGCGGCCGGGATCACCATCGGCAGCAGCACCAGCCACAGCCAGGCCAGCGAACCCAGCACGATGCCGGCCATGATGGCCGGGGACGGCGTGCGTGGGCGGTACACGGCCAGCAGCACCGCCGGCGCCAGCTGCGAGAGGGCGGTGAAGGACATCAGGCCGAAATCACTGAGTGCCTCGGTATCGCTCATCGCGCGGCTGTACAGCCACGCCATCAGGAACACGGCGAGGATGCCGGCACGTCGGAACGCCAGAACGCGTGGGCGCAGGTCGGCATTGGCCACGCCGCCGCCGATGCCGCCGAGCAGGTGCGATCCGAATCCATGGTTGCCAAGCATGATCGACAGGGTCAGCCCCGAGAGGATCATCATGCCGGTGGCCGCGCTCAGGCTGCCCAGGTAGGCCAGCAGTGCCAGCAGGTGATGACCGCCGGCCAGTGGCAGGGCCAGCACATACAGGTCGGGGGATACCGATGCCGGCAGCTGCGCTGCACCGGCCAATGCCATCGGCACCGACGGCAGGCCGATCAGCAGCAGGTAGACCGGGAACATCCAGCGTGCCGTCTTCAGGTCCGAGGTCTGGCGAAGCTCGACCACGCCGACATGGAACTGGTGTGGCAGGGTGAATGCAGAGATGGCGCCCAGCGCAACCATGGTGAGGTAGTCCGGCACGATCGCCGGCGGCGGCAGCAGTGCCATCTTTTCCAGCAGCGGCGTGCCGGCCGTATGCACCGACAGCGCGGCATACAGGCCGATGGCCAGCAGTGCGGTCAGCTTCAATACCGATTCCAGGCCCAGGGCGACCACGATGCCGCGGTTCGGCTCGGTGGCCGACGCCTTGCGCGCACCGAACAGCAGGGTGAAGGCGGCCATCGTCAATGCGAACCAGAACGACATGTCCAGCTGCCAGCCGGCAGCTGTGAAGCGATCACCCAACAGTGCCCCCAGCCCTTGGCTGACCGCTCTGAGCTGAAGCGCGATGTAGGGAATGATGCCGAGCAGCGCGACCAGGGTGATGGTGAAGCCAAGGCCGCGATCGGCGCGCAGCCGTGCGACCACCAGGTCGGCGATGGTGGCACTGTTGTGCTGCTTGGCCAGTCGCCCCAGCCGGAGCAGGAACGGCAGGCCGAGCGCGAAGATCAGCGCCATCCCAGCGAGGGTGGGTGGAATGGGGAAGCCCCATTGCAGCCCCTGCGACGCCGCGCCGTAGTATGTCCATGCTGTGCAGTGCACCGCCAGGGACAGTGCGTAGATGAGCGGCCATGCCTTCGAAAGCCGATGCCCCCGGCGCTCGCCCCACAGGGCCACGCCAAACAGCAGTGCGGTCCACGCAATGCAGGCCAGCAGCACGAAAGAGGGCGTCAACATCGCTCCAGTGTAGGGAGAAGCCGGGCGCGTCGGCGCTATGCGGCGATCACGATCAGTGACAGCTGCTCGGCAACCAGTGCCATATCACCATCGGGAAGCCGCTCGACACTCTTGTGCTGGGTCAGCAGCCACTGGCCGGGCTGGCGCAGCTCCAGCGAGAGCAGCCGCGAGCGGACGCGCACCTCCGAACCGCTCGGCACCGGCGCCAGGAAGCGCACCTTGTTCAAGCCGTAGTTGAGCACGTGGGCGATGCCGTGAAACCCGGCGAGGGCGGCCACGTCGTCTTCCACGGTCAGCGACAGCAGCAGGAAGCCATGCGCGATGGTGTGCCCGCCCGGCAGCTGTGCCTGCGCCCGTGCCGGATCGACATGGATCCAGTTGTGGTCGCCGGTGGCCTCGGCGAAGGCGTCGATGCGCGACTGGGCGATGCGGGTTGCGCCACTCAGCCGCTCGCTGGCCGCCCATTGCTGCAACGCCTGCAGGGCGGCTGGCAGGGCAGCGTCGGTGTCCTGCGGGCTCATTCCACACGCTCCAGCAGGGCCAGGATCGCATCACGGGCCTCTGGCTCGGACAGCATGGGCGCGTGGCCGACATCCGGCACCTCCACCAGCCGGGCACTCTCCGAGGTCGCCGCCATCTGCCGTGCAACGTCGGCCGGCAGGATGTCGGACAGGGCGCCACGCACTACCAGCACCGGCACGCGCGAGGTCAGCCCGCGCACCGCGCGCCACAGCACCGGCCGCAGCAGCCACAACACCCACGGTCGCGTGGTACGGATCACTGCCGGGTCGTAGTCCAGTTCCAGCAGCCCATCGCTGCGCGTGCGGAAGGTACGCACCGCCATCTGTCGCCAGTCATCGGTGCTGAAGCGCGGGAACGCGGTCTTTCCGATCGATGCCACATAGGCGGTGGCCTGCTCGAGATCCATCGGTGGCACCGGCTTGCCGGCGTACTTGCCGATCCGTGCCAGCGCCTCACGGGGCACCTTTGGGCCGGCATCGTTGAGGACCGCGCCAGCGATCCGCTCGGGCGCGCGCGAGGCCAGGGTGATGGTCACCAGCACGCCCAGCGAGGTGCCGACGAACACCGCCTTGTCGATGTTCTGCGAGCGCAGCAGCGCCACCATGTCGTCGGCATAGGCACGTGGGTTGTAGCTGGAGGGATCATGCGCACGTTCCGAGCCGGCGCGCCCCCGCAGGTCGACTGCGATCACGCGCCAGCCTTCGGCAGTGAGCGCATCGGCCAGCGCATCGAAATCGGCACCATTGCGGGTCAGGCCGGGAATGCAGACCACGGTGCCGCGCGGTGCCGTTCCCGTAGCCGGTGCATGGTCGCGCGCATGCAGGCGCAGGCCATCAGTGCTGTTCCAGTACAGATCTACGTAGGACTGCATCATGCAGGGGATTCCTGGAAATCGTAACGGATGCGCTAGAAATCGTAACGGACGCTGAGGCTATATTGGCGCGGCGGCCCATAGAAGCCAATCAGCGTGCCGACCGCCGGAATGTTGTAACCGGTGGTGCGGTATTCCTTGTCGGCCAGGTTGGTGCCCTGCAGCGAGAAGGTCCAGGCGTCATCCAGGCGCCAGATCACCCCGGCATTGACCAGTCCATAGCCGTCCTGGCGGATCACCGGGCTGAGGTCGGTGGTGGGCCAGACCTCGCTCTGGTAGCTGTAGCTGACCCGTGCCGAAAGGTTGCTGCCGTTGGCCAGGTCAGTGCGGTACTCCACGTTCAATGCACCCGAGAATTCCGGCGCATTGGTGAACTTCATCTGCCTGGCCACGTTGATGCCGCGGTCGATGTACTCATCGTATTTCGTGTCCAGCCAGGCCAGGTTGCCGGAGATCAGCCAGTGGCGGCTGGGCAGGTACTGGTACTCGACTTCCAGGCCCTTGACGGTGCCGGCGCCGGCATTGGTGAAATCACCGAAGAAGGAATCATCGATACCGTCGCCATTGGTATCCAGTCCGGTGAACACCGACAGCTGGATATCCTTGTACTTGTTGTAGAACGCCGACAGGTTCAGGAACAGGCGCTGGTCGAGGAAGGCCATCTTGCTGCCGACCTCGTAGCTGTCCACGGTCTCATCGTCGAAGGGCTCGGCCGAGCGGGGCACCGCCACGGCGTTGGCGCGGATGTTGTAGCCGCCCGACTTGAAACCGCGCGTGGCCAGCCCGTAGACCATGATGTCCGGGGTGATCTGGTAGTCCAGCGAAACCTTGGGCGAGACGTTCTTGAAGTTGGTCTTCTTGTCGAAGTCCGCCGTCACCGCCACCGGCCGGCTGAAGCCAGGGTCAGCATAGAGACGGTTCAGCACGATCGCGCGCTTGTCCTCGTCGGTGTAGCGGGCGCCCACATCAAGCTTGAGCCTGCTGGTCAGGTCGAACGTCCAATCTGCGTACAGCGCGATGCTGTCGGTCAGTACCTTGCCCTGGTTGTCGGCGAACTGCGCGCTGAAGTAGTTGTTCTGGATCTGGCCGCCGGCCTCGCCACTGAACTGGTACAGGCCGACCACGCCGCGCACCCGTCCGCCGGCGTCGTAGTTCAGCTGCACCTCGTTGCTGACCTGCTCGTCGTGGTAGGTGCCGCCCACGTCAGCCAGCTTGATCGGCGTGGTGTCGAAGTCGATGTTGGCCTCGCTGTCCGATTCGCGCTTGGCCACCACGTACTTCAGCGCGACGTTTTCGTTCGGTCGCCAGTTCACCGTGGCCGACGCACCCTTGGTTTCCACGTTGTTGAGGTTGCGCATGCCCGAACGGATGTCGTAGCGGCTGTCCATCGGCGGGTAGGCGCGCAGGAACGGATTGGGCGCCAGCATCTTCGAACCGCGCATGCCGGACTGGTCGTCGATCCAGTCCAGCGCGAACTGCACGTCGAAATCATCGCCGGCGTATGCCCCCAGGTTCACGCGCGCCGCGTTGATCTGCTTGTCGCTGACCGGCTGGCCGTTGAAGGTGTTCTCGCCAAATCCATCGTGGTTCATGCTGGCCACGGCGACACGGGCACGCAGGCCGCTGTCGGCCCCACCGATCGGGCCGCCGATGGCGGCCTTGGCATCCAGCTGGCTGTAGTTGCCCACGGTGACCTGGGCGAAGCCCTCGATGCTGGTGGGCAGGCCGCGCGAGATGTACTTGATCGCGCCGCCGATGGTGTTCTTGCCATACAGCGTGCCCTGCGGGCCTCGTAGCACCTCGATGCGCGAGACATCGAACACGTCCAGCAGCGCCCCCTGCGGCCGCGCGATGTAGACGTCATCCAGATAGATGCCTACGCCCGGGTCGGCGCCCCAGGTGGGATCGGACTGGCCGATGCCGCGGATGTAGGCGGTAACCGTGCTGCTGGCGCCACGGGCGGCGTAGATGGTCAGGTTCGGCACCTGCGCATCCAGGTCGCTGATGTCCTGGACATTCATCCTGTCCAGAGCCTCGGAGGTGAAGGCGGTGACGGCGACCGGCACCTCCTGCAGCGTTTCCTCGCGCTTGCGGGCAGTGACCTTGATGCTGTCCAGGTTCGTGGGTGAAGCGGTCCTGCCTGCCGTCGGCGCGGCCTGTGGCGTTTCCTGTGCCAGTACCGGCCCGGAGGCCAGCAGTGCGCCGATCATGAGACTCAAACAATTCCGTTTCATTCGGTCCTCCCCCAGGCAGGTGCTCACAGATGGCCCATTGCCACCCCTGCAGCCAAGGCTAGCGGTGTCATCCGGCAGCGACGAGTGGACCTAGGTCCAGTCGGCATCGGCCCGTGGATGCGGATACTGGGCGCGCCCCCAGCCGGACGCAGTCCCCGGTACTACTTCATCCACGACTCACGCATGAGGATCTGGCCATGAAATCCGGAATCGATTCGATCAAGGCGGTACTGCTGGCGCTGTGCTGCTGGCTGGCGCCGGCAGGCAGTGTGCTTGCCGCGGGCCCTGCCGGGCATTGGGACATCGGCCTGTATGGAAATCTGTTCGGCGCCCGCGAGTACCAGGTGTGGGTGCCGGCCGGCTACAACGACCAGCAGCCGCTGCCGTTGCTGCTGGTGCTGCATGGCTGCGTCAACGGGCCCAACCTGATGGGCGAGGCCTCCGGCTTCAACGATGTGGCCGACGCCGAGGGTTTCATCGTGGTCTATCCACGCCAGAACGTGACCTCCAACCCGGCGCGCTGCTGGAACTGGCAGTTGCCGATCAACCAGGCCCGTGACAGCGGCGAGGCCTCGATCCTGGCCGGCATCGTGGACAAGGTGAAGGCCGGTTACAGCGTCGATCCGCATCGGGTCTACGTCACCGGCATCTCGGCCGGGGGCGCGATGACCTCGATCATGCTGGCCTGCTATTCGGACGTGTTCGCCGCCGGTGCCATCCATTCCGGCGGCATGTTCAAGGGCGCGACCACCATCTCCGGCAGCGCCTACGCGCTGTTGGCCGGCAGCATCCATTCGCCGGACAGCAACGGTCGGCTGGCCTGGCAGTGCTCGGGCTCACCGTCGCCGCGGCCGTTGCCGGTGCTGGTGTTCCATGGCAGTGCCGATCTCACCGTCAACCCGGTGAACGGCCAGCAGGCGGTGCGCCAGTTCCTGCAGACCAACGACCTGGCCGATGACGGCCAGGACAACGACTCGGTGAAGTACGTGCCGACCAGCACCTACCACGGCCAGGTAACGGGTGGGCGCGCCTATACGGTGGACACCTATACGTATGGCGGGCGCACGCTGGCACAGCACTATGTGGTACAGGGCATGGGGCATGCGTGGAGTGGCAGCCAGTCGGGCTTGCCGTTCACCGACCCGAAGGGCCCGGATGCCACGCTCATCACCTGGTTGTTCCTCAAGGGCTACCAGCGCTGAGGGGCAGGGCGGCCACTGGCGGTGCGGGAGCCGAGGGCTCCCGTAGCGCCTGGGTTCCAGCGTCTGATCCGCGCAGCCGGGCACCCCGTTCGGCAAGGAATCGCTTGGGTGGGGCGCCCACCGTCTTTCGGAACATGGTCACGAACGCGCCCGAACTGTCATAGCCCAGGTCATCGGCAATGGCCTGCACCGTACGGCCCTTGGCCAGCATCGGCAGTGCGACCACCACATGCAGCTGTCTGCGCCAGCGTCTCACGCTCAGGCCCGTCTCGCCGGAAAACAGGCGGGACATGTTGCGCTCGCTCATTCCAATCCGGCTCGCCCATACCTCAAGCGTGGCCCGCTCGGCCGGGGCGGTCAGCATCGCATTGGCCAGCTTTCGCAGCCTTGGGTCGGAGGGCATGGGCAGGTGCAGCCATTCCGGCGGTGCCGCGATGAGCTCGTCCAGAAGCACAGCCATCAGGCGAGCATCCGCACTGCCAGCTGCGTACCGCCAGGGAAGCTGTGAGGTTCGTTCAAGCAGGGCATGCATGAAGGGACTGATCGCCATTGCGAAGCAGTGTGTCGGCAATCCAGCGATAGCCCCAGGCTCGACGAACACAACGAAGCCATGCGGCTTTCCCGTGCTGCTGGCCCGATGGGACAGCCCTCCGGGAATCCAGATCGCTCCCTGTGGCGGGACGACCCACAGGCCTGCACGGGTCTCCAGCGAGATCAATCCGCTCGTGGCTACCAGGAGCTGGGCCTTCCGATGCTCATGGAAGGGCATTTCCCAAGCGTCGGTGATGGGGTCCACGCCCAGTACCATGACCGGGCTGTCGACGCGATCAGGGTAGTCCGCCCCGATACCCTCCAGCTCGATCGCCGACGTCATCACTGCATCGCCCCGCACAACAAGGCGAAGGGGAAGTGCACCCCGTCAATCCTCATGGTCCGCCTGCTGCGGTTCACGCCTGTGCCAGACACAGATCAATCCCATCAGGACGTGAACGATCGGCATCTCCTTTCTTCCGGCTTCGGCAATCAGTGTGGTTGCACGCATGCTGGCATCCTCTTCTGTCGAGGATCAGAAGCGTATTGGGCAAAGCGGGGGGCGTCATTCGACAGTTCCGCCAGGTGATTCAGCAATCCGGCCAACTACCGTGCAATGGCCCTGACGAGCGCTTCTCCCGGTGCGCTACAGCGCCGGAACCGTGATCCTCTGCAGGTCGAGCTTTGCCCGCAGGGCGTAGTGCTTGCGGGTGACCGGCACAACACAGGTCAGGCGGGGGTCAACGTAGTCCTTGAAAAGGGGCGGCCGCGGCGAAGAAAGATAGAACCCGCGATCCTGCCTGAGCGCCGCCGGCAGCAGAACTTCGCTGAGGTCGCCGTCGGATGCATCGGTGACAAGGCAGGGCACATGGCGGAAGCCGAGCTTGCGCAGCAGGTACAGGCGGTGGGAGCCATTGGTGAGGATCACGCGCTTGCCGAACCGGGTGGCACTGATCAGGTTGTCACTGAAACCGAGATAGATGACGACGGCGTGGCTGGCCGCGCCGAACGGCTCGTAGCCGGTGATGGTGGCCGGATCGATGGTCGCCACATCGAGGAATCGCAGGTCATTGGATGCGGAAGCAAAGGTGTAGCTGCCATCGGACTGGGTGAACCGGACGTCGGGGTGTGCATGGCGTCCGCTGCGGGCGACGAGCTGCATGACCTCCAGTGCGGTGGGCGAGGTGGACACTGCCGCTGCCAGCTGGTCGATGTGACGCAGGTTGATGCATTCCTGGAAGATCACCAGTCGATCAATCTCGACCATCTGCCAGGAGCGCGGCAGCACGCTGGTCATGCGGTGCATCGAGGGTTGCCGCAACGCCTGATCGGCCAACGGCATCATCGCCTCGGGCAACGGCTGGACAGCAATGGCGTCCGCCTCATTCGCCTCGTCCTGGCGCAGGCGATGCACGTCGCTGCGTGCGGCCCTCCAGTCGGCCACCAGTGCGGCCTCGTCGAAGCGTCCAGGCGGGCAACGCTCCCTGATGAAGCGGACGAAGGCCGGTAGCGGAAACAGACCCTTCAGTAGAAGGGTCGCGTCCAGGCCGTCGTCAGTGATCTCGCTGCTCATCCATTCTCCATCCCGGGGATCGCATCCACCGTCGGCAGACCGTGCCATCCGTCACGCAAAAATAATATGTTATATCGTAACATTTCAGCGCCTTGACGGCAATCGCCCTGCAACGTGCGTGGCGATGGTGGCTTGGCTGCTCCGTATCCAATGCAACGCCTGGATACATCCACTGACTAGAGGAGATGTTCATGAACGAGCTGATTGAGCTGGGTGTAGTGGCAGGACAGCAGAACCCTGACGAACAGGGTGTGGGTGGTGAACTGATCGAGCTGGGCTCGGTGGTTTCGGAAACGAAGGCACACAACCACGGCACGTTGTGGGATGGCGTCTTCCCGACCACCTCGCCCTGATCTGCCGCGCAATGCGGTCACTGCGGTGCATGCCCTGCATGCACCGCTTCTTGGTCACAGGGCAGGAGAGCACGTGATGGAGCAGGGCACCGCCCCCTATTTCCTGTCGAAGCAGGCACATGTCTGCGTCACCGGTGATGCGATGGTGATACTTGACCAGGGCACGGGGAAATATCTCTCCATCGACAGGCGTGGCGCCGCAAGCCTGGGAGGCCTGGTTCTCGACTGGCCCTTGCCGCCCGATGGGCAACGGATGCCGAAGCTCCTGCAGTCGCTGATCGATCGCCAGCTGATCACACGGGATCCACGGCAGGGCAAGTCCGCGGCCAGCCCCCGTCTTGAACTGCCACGGCACTGGGTGCGCGAGGGGGAGCCAAGGGGATGCCCGAAGATCACCGCGCGCGACGTGGGCAGGTTCATGGCGTCGGCGGCCCATGCCGCCTGCTGCAGGGCGGTCCTGCCGTTCAGCGCCACCGTGTCATCGGCCCGCWGGCGGGCCGACATCTCCCCGGGCACGGCGGCAAGCCTCCAGGAGCTGGCCTTCCTGGTCCGGGTGTTCGATTGGCTCCGGCCCGTCGCCTTCAGGAAGACCGATGAGTGCTTTCTCTACTGCCTGGCGATGAGGGAGTTCCTGTCGAAGTACGGGATCGTCCCTGCCTGGGTGTTCGCAGTCAGGACACAGCCGTTCGCTGCGCACTGCTGGCTGCAGCACGGTGATCACGTGCTGACCGATATTCCCTTCAACCTGCGCCGGATGGTCCCCATCCTGGTGCTGTAACGAAACCTGTCGCATGTATCGATACATCGCCGTGCTCTGGAACACGTTCTCCGAATCCGCGACTGCCCACGCGGGCCAGGCGGTGGCAAGGATCGAGGCCACGCTGCCCGGTGCCAGCTGCGTGATGAACGGAAACGGGGCTGCGATCTACGCGCAGACTGACAATCCCGGCTATTTCGAATGCAATCGATCCGGTTCCCTGGCGGTGCTCGGAACGCTGTTCCACAAGCATTTTGGCGCAGGCATCGTACCTGAGCGCGCAAACCTCGATGCGGACTCGGCCGACAGCGCCTGCAGCACCCTCGGCCGCAGCATCGTCGAGCGGTACTGGGGCCGGTACGTGGCGTTCGGCTACCAGCCGCAGACGGCGAGCTGGTTTGTCCTGCGCGATCCCACTGCGGAGATCCCGTGCTACATGACCACGGTGGGCCAGGTGACGATCGTCTTCTCCAACATGGAAGACTGCCTGAGGCTGGGCCTGCGCGACTTCAGCGTGGACTGGTCGTTCCTGTCCTACTCCCTGCTGTACCCGTTTCGTGATGGCCTGCAGACCGGCTTCGAGGAGGTCACTTCCGTTGAACCCGGCGAAGCGGTTTCGATCCGCGATGGCGAGCCGGTCGGCCGGCAATGCCAATGGGACGTGGTGCGGCTGGCCCGCGACCAGGCTGTCGAGGACATCGACGAGGCCGTGCAGCTGGCCCGTTCAACACTGCTCGGCTGCATCGGCGCGCTGGCCGGCCAGCACCGGAAAATCCAGTTGCAGCTGTCCGGTGGGCTGGACTCCTCGATCATCCTGGCGGGCCTGCTGCATGCGCCCTCAGCTCCCGAGGTGACCTGTGTCCATCATTACGACGACGGCATCGGTGCCGACGAGCGGCGATTCGCACGACTGGCGGTCGAAGGGGCCCGGCAATCCTCGGGCAGGCACTGCGAATTCATCGAGTACCGGCGGCAGCCACACTGCGCGCTGGAAGAGATCATGACCTTCCCGCGCACAGCGCGGCCAGCGCATTGCTCCGGCTATCTCCTCCACCGACGCGACGTGGACTTCGACGGCGACACCGTACAGTTCACCGGTGTCGGCGGTGATGCAGTGTTCCTGCGTTTCAAGGGCAACGCCGCTGCGATCGACTACGCCTGGCGTCGCGGCATCGACCGGGGATTCTTCCGCGTGGCCTTCGAAACCGCGCAGTCTGGCGACTCGCTGTACGGCGTACTGCGGGATGCGCTTGTCCATGGCCTGCTCAGGCGTCCGGCCAGCATCAACGGCCGATGGGGCAAGCCCTGCCCATGGGTGCGGGTGGAGCATGCCGAGCAGGATGGCATGCAGCCGGCCTGGCTGCGGCATGCCCTGGAGCAGGGGCATCACGTATCCCCCTACAAGCTGGCCCATATCGGCCGGATGATTTTCCCGACCAGTGTGCTTGATCCGTTCGAGGGCGTGGGACGCTGGCATGGCGTGTCACCGATCAGTGCGCAGCCGCTTGTCGAGTTGTTCGCGCGCATACCGCTGCACCTGCTCATGGCCGATGCGGAGGACCGCACCATCGCGCGGCGCGCACTGAAAGGCCTGCTTCCTGAGGCGCTGCTGTCGCGAAAGGTGAAGTCGTATCTGGATGATCACTCCGTGGCCGTCACCCAGGGGCACCAGCCGTTCATCAGCAGCCTGCTTGTCGATGGGTTCCTGGCCAGGCGTGGCTACCTCGACAGCGCGCTGGCCGATGCGGGCATCCGAGGGGTCAGTCCGGATCACTCGTCGCAGGTGCTGGGCATCTTCGGCCCGCAGATCAACATCGAAGCCTGGCTGAGGCGCTGGTCCGGCCAGGCTGGTCCGCAGACAGCCGGCGTGGTCTAGGCGTTCCGGCTCATCTCTTCCAGGTAGAGGTTCTCGAGATGGTTCGCGGTGATCGTGCTGGCATCCAGCGTCCTGCGCAGACGACCGGCGCGCATCAGGCCGATCGTGGTCGCCACCTCGCGGGCCCGGAACAGATCGTGGGTTGCCATCAGGATCGCCGTGCCGCGATCACGCTCCCGTACGATCAGCTCGTGGAACTCGGCGGATGCCGTGGGGTCCAGGCCGGAGGTCGGCTCATCCAGCAGCAGCGCCTTGGCTTCCTTGACGATGGCCAGTGCGACGCCGACCTTCTGCCGCATGCCCTTGGAATACAGGCCCGCGCGGCGCCCGAACGCCTCGGTTGCCAGCCCGGCCGACCTGAGCGCCTGCTTCAGCCGCGCAGGTGAGCGCTCCTCGACACCGGCCAGGCGGGCGAAGTAGTCCAGGTTTTCATAGCCGGTCAACTCGTCGTACAGCGCCACGGTCTCGGGGATGTACAGCAGCCGCCGCCGTACCTCCTGCGGCTGCTGGTGTGCACTGAGACCGTCCACTTCGGCCGCACCGGAGGTGGGTTTCAGAAAGCCAAGGAACAGCTTGATGGTCGTCGACTTGCCGGCGCCGTTGGCGCCCAGCAGGCAGAAGATCTCGCCGGGCTTCACCTCGAAACTGACGTCATCCAGCGCACGATGCGCACCGTGCTCCATGACCAGGCTCTTTGCAGACAGCATGTGGACGTTTCCTCAGGGCGTTGCCAGCCGACCGCGCAGCGAGGCGGCAGCAAGCAGGACAATCAGGCTGGCGATGATCAGGGCGGCAAGATCGGCCAGGACACCCGGCTGGGCAGCGCCCGCGGGCTCGCGGAACTGGAAGCGGGGGAGTGCCTCGTACTCGTCGAGGGTCTGCGGCAGGTCACGGTCCAGATAGCCCTCGTGCAACAGCCGCCGCGCCTGCCAGAAAGTGTGGACCTGACGCTGGAAGTCGAGCGCGCGGTCGGCATCCGAGCCTGCGATGCGGTCAAGCGCGTCCTGGGTGGCCACGGCGGGCAGCAGCAGCCGCACCCTGTCCAGTACGCGACGGTACGCTGCCTCCGCCCGGGCATGCGAGGCGATCAGCGGGGCCAGTTCACGATCAGCGGCGACCCGGTCGGCATAGGCCTGGCGCACCGCATCGGGAATGACAGGCGATGACGAATGCTGGGGTGCCGGTCGTACGAGGTGCTCGCGCTGCTGGCGCTTGGCGATATCTGACTGCATCGCCTTCACTTCCGTGGCGAACTGCATCTGCGACGGTGGCGGCGCGATCAGGTTCACCGCGGCCAGGGTCAATGAGGGGGCCATGACCACGATCAGCAGCCACAGCGCGCCGGCGGCGATGGCCGCCTCGGTGGTGCGGCGGGAAAGGCACGCGATCAGCAGCGCCAATGCCAGCCAGAAAGCACCGTAGGCGAGTACGGTCAGGGCCAGCATGATCAACCCCACTGGGCTGCGGGCGCCTGACCAGACGGCCATTGCGACGATGATGGCCAGCGTGGGCAGCAGCACCATCAGGCCACGGGCGAGTGCCTTGACCACGAGCAGCCGCGTCGCCGAAACCGGCTGCGACAACAGCAGCGCCACGATCCCGCGCTCACGCTCACGCGACCACAGGTCATGGGTGGCCACGAGAATGACCAACGGCAGCAGGAAGACGATGACGAAGGCCAGATCGAACCGCCCTGCGGCCCGTGCTGCCGGATTGCCGATGTCGGCCCAGACGTGCTTGAGCAGCTGGGTCGGATCGCCCAGCGCGACCACGTCGGCGGTGTAGGGGTAGGCATCCGCCTGGCCGATCGATAGCGATGCCATCTCACCGGGCACCAGCACCGGCTGCACGCGGGGCAGCACCGACGGCGCCTTGCCGACGAACCTGCGGCTGCGATCCCTGGTCTGCTGCTCTTCCTGCTTGATCAGTGCGATGGCCGCCTCGCGCTGGTCTACCCAGGCGCGGCCGTTCCAGGCGGCGTAGGCTGCCAGCCCCAGCAGGAGGACAAGCAGCACCGGCAGCGCCCGGTCACGCAGCAGGCGACGGACCTCGTAGCGGCCAATCGACACCACGCTCATGGCGATCTGCCCAGCTGCCGCGACGAAACGACGACCGCCATGAGACCGAGCATCAGCCATGCGAACAGAATGGCGAGGTTCACGCCCTGGATTGCGGCGATGCCAGCCAGGCTCTGCTGCGGCCCCCGGTACTGCACTGGGCGGGTGATGCCGGCGATATCGGCCAGATGCTTCCCGCCCCCTGGCGCCTTGTGCAGTTTCACTTCCTGGTTGAGTGCCTGGATCAACCGGTAGCGGTACTCCTCCACCCCACGCAGGAATGCCAGGTGCGCCCGGAAATCCGTGCCCGCGAACGCACGCGACCAGGACTGCAGCGCCAGCGTTGGAGAGGCAATGGCGAACAATCGCTGCGTGGCATCCTGCTGCTGGTAGGTGGCATGCAGGTTGTCGAAGTGGCGGTTGTAGACGCGCGTCGAGTTCGCCTCGGCAAACTCCAGGGCCACGCCGCGGAAGTTCACCGGCAGGTCGTCCACGTTGTCGACGTGGTAGCGCGCCATCAAAGCCGTGCGCAAGGCGTCCAGCCGCTTGTCCGCCGGGTCGTGGCCATCCGTACCGTTCTCCGCTTCTTCGGTGACGCCCACCCTGAAGGAGGGCGCGGAAGGGGTCGGATGCAGGGATTCGGCCACGGCCGGTGCCACCCTTGGCACCAGCAGGGTGGACACCACCCAGAAGCCCAGCAGTACCACCAGCGACGTTCGAGCGGAGCCGGCAAGTGCCGACACGCCCACGGTGAACGCGCAGAACACCAGCAGATAGAGCACATAGGCCGCCGCAAGTGCGAGCAGGGCGACGATATCGGCGGCGCCGCCGTACTGGATGAACAGCCCTGGAAGGCTGATCAGCAGCATCGCCATCACCAGCAGCAGCGAGGCGGCCGCCAGGGCAATCAATCGCCCGCTGATCAGCGCGCCGGCCGAGGCGCCGGTGCCGAGTTCCTGGCGCAGCGTCTCGCGGGCTACATCGCCGGACAGGCTGGCGAAGCCGGACAGGATGATCAGCAGCGGCGCCACGACCTGCAGTGCCCATGCTGCGGAGAAGCCCTGGAAGCGACTGAGTGCGGTGCCGGCGTCCACGGCGCGGTGCCGGGCCGGGTTCCGTGCATGGCCCTCGATGAATACCGAGGTTCCCAGGAAATCCGTCAGCCCGGGGTCCAGCGCCGCCAGCGGCCGCACCGGGGCAGGAATGGCTCGCCCGACATGGGCGGCACTGTGGGGGTCGATCGTGCCCTGGCTGTCCCATAGCCGCGCCTCTTCCTCGCTCACTGCCTGGCGCTCCTGCGCCTGCAGGGTCATGCGTGCGGCGCCGCTGAGCACCGACGCACCCGCAATCAGCAACAGGACAACGGCGAGCCACAGCACACGCCGCTCTCGCCACATCAGCGTGAGCTGGGTGGACGCAACAGCGAAGGCCTGCTGGATGGCCAGCGTGGGCCTCGACGCGGCAGGAGAATGGGCACGCATGCGGGGCCTACCAGCGATGCGTCAGCGTCATGGACAGGAAACGCCCCAGCGCTGTCGCGTTGGTGGGGTCGTAGCCGGTATTGATGCTGTTGATGATGAACGGTGGATCCCGGTCGAACAGGTTCTGCACGTTGAACGCGAGCGAGGTGCCACGCTGCGGGTCCGCCGGCGGGCCGAAGTGATAGGCGAGATTGAGGTCGACGGTCGTCCATGAGCTGACGTGGGGGCGGGCGAGGTTGGCCGGATCGCGATAGCTGTCCACGTAGTTCACGAACAGACCGCCCGCGGCCTGCTGCCGGCTCAGTGCGATGCCTCCGCGCAGCTTCAGGTCCACCGGGTAGTACACCGCGTTCACCGCGTCCACCTCGGGAGAGGTGCTGGTCACGCGCCGCTTCGATTCGATGATGTACTGCCCGGCCAGGTCGATCGCGATGTGGGTCTGGCCGGCATCGAAGCCATAGGAGGTGCTGACATCGACGCCGCGCTGCCGGGTGAAGGCATTGTTCCGGAAGCGGTTGTCGAGGATCACCTGGCTGTTGGTTTCGTCCGTTCCGGCGGGCAGCGCATACGGGCCCACGCGCGAGACGAACAGGCCCAGCCCCGACACACCCAGCTGGCGCGCCTGCTGGATCTGCTGCTGCGTGGGGTTGGTGGTCAGGATGTCCGCGTAGGGGGCCGTGGACTGGAGGAACAGCGAGGGGAAGCTGCCGCCGAAGCCACTGCCGATGCGGTCGGCGTAGTCGATGTGGTAGTAGTTCGCGTCGATCCTGAGGCCAGGCACCGACGGCGGTGCGAACGAGAAACCGCCGGTCCAGGTCTTGGCACGTTCGGGGCCCAGATCCGGGTTGCCATTGGACAGCATCATGAGGATCGTGTTGCCACCGGGCGCGGCCGGATTGGGCACGTTTGCCACCACCACGGTGTTGTTCAACTGCATGTCCTGGTACACCGGCGCCCGGTAGGAGCGGCCATGGCTGGCGCGGAACGACAACCCCTCGGTCGCCTCCCACAGCACGCCGAACTTTGGATTCAGCGTGGAACCGAAATCGCTGTAGTCGTCATAGCGCGCCGCTGCGGTCAGGGACAGGCTGCGCACACCCGGCAGGTCCTTCAGCAGCGGAACGTTGAGCTCGGCAAAAGCGGACCTGACGGTGCGCTGCAGGTCGAGCGGCTTTTCCAGGCCACGGTGATCGACCAGTTCGTAGCCATCGCGACGGTACCCCGCACCGAAAGCAGCACGAACGCCGCCGACGGGCAGGTTGAACAGTTCACCGTCGGCAACCACGTCCAGGTAGCGCGATTCGGAATTGGTGTTGGTGGACGGTGCGGTACTGGCGGAGCTGCCGGTGATGGTGGTGCGCTGGTAGGACACATCGCTCCTGCCGAACCCGGAATCCAGGCGTGCCTGCCACTCATTGGGAAGATCCAGCGTGAGGCCGGCGAACAGGTCGAACTGCCGCGTGTGCGGGAACAGTCTTGTTTCGTCGGCCGTGCCGGAAATGGTGGTATCCATCTCGCGCTTGGCAAAGGAGCCGGTGACGTTCAGGGTCAGCACATCAGTGAGCTGCTGCACGCCGTCCACATACAGGCTGTGCCGCTTCGATCCTGGATAGAGGTCGTAGGGCTTGACCCGCACGTTTCTCGAGAAGTCCTTCTCCACCGCCGGCAGGTTGCCCTGCTTCAGGAACTCGTAGCTGGCCAGTACGTGACCACCCTCCCATGACCAGCCTGCGGACTGCGATGCCTGGTATTCCTCCATGCTGCCGGCAGTGACCGTGCCATAGCGCACAGCGGTCTCGTAACCGGTGAAGTCGCGCCGCAGGATGATGTTGACCACGCCCCCGACCGCATCGGTGCCGTAGATGGCCGAGGCGCCATCGGTAAGGATTTCCACGCGTTCTACAGCACTCAGCGGGATCAGCGAGACATCCACGTACTGGTAGCGGTTGGATGAGGTCACGCGGTGGCCGTTGATCAGGGTCAGCGTGGTGCCGGTACCCAGCCCGCGCAGGTTCAGGGCGGTGCCCTGGCCGAAGTTGTTGCCGGTATCGCGGTCGACCCCCAGGTTGGCAACGTTCGCACCGTTGGCGCCACCGCCGAAGTTCTGCGGCAGTTTCTCGAACAGTTGCTGCACGGTGGCCGCGCCGGTGCGGTCGATGGCTTCCCTGTCGATCACGATGACCGGCGAGGCGCCGCCACCTGCGGCGTTGCGGATGTTGCTGCCCACCACCAGGACCTTGTCCAGGGTCGTGGCCGGGGCCTCGGGCGGCGAGCCTGCCGCACTCGAGCGCTGGCCAGCGACCGTGCTCTGTGCCGCCACCGGCAGGCTGGCCAGCAATGCAGCGGTGATGCCGAGGGCCATGCATGCGCGCGGCGTGGCAGTGGATACGTTCGTCATTCCCCGGTCCATCGATCCCATCCGAAAGTGGCCTGCAACGCGGCTGCGCCGCCCTTAATGGCGATGTTATATCATAGCATTTGGGCGAGCAATGGAGAGACGCCGTGGGCCTGCTGGAACGACATCGATGACAAAGACCCCAGTTCCGCCGCCAGTTGCCGAAATCCTGGCGGCGTACTGGAAGGCCGACCGCAGGCTGTTGCTGCTGATCGCCGGCAGTGTCCTGTTGTCCAGTCTTGCCAGTGTTGCTGCGCCGTACCTGTTCTCGCGCCTGATCGACCGCTTGCCCGTCGATGGAGTCAACGCGCTGGCGTGGGGATTCCTGCTCTATGCCGTCGTACTGGGCGTGGGCAGTGCCCTGCAGAACACGGTGCAGTACCTGTCGTTCCTCAGCGGCGAGAACCTCGGCTTCATCACCAGCACCCGCTACTTCGCCCGCCTGTTGAAGAAGACCAACAGCTTCTTCCTGGACCACAACCCCGCCGAGCTGCAATCAGCCGGGGAAAAAGGCCGTGGCGCACTGAAGATCGTCGTGCAGCTTGGGCTGGTTGCCTTCATTCCCAGTGCGTTGCAGATCGTGCTAACCCTGGTGACGCTGGGCACGTTGATCAACCTGCAGGTGGTGGTGATCGTGCTGGCTTACGGCTTGGTGGCGGTCACGCTCTCGGCCATCGCCACCCGCCGTGCCCGCATCCATCGTGAAGCCGCCGTCGAGGCCGGGCAGCAGAATGCCCGTTTCGTCGGCAACGCCATGAATGCCATGGAAACGCTGCGCCAGTTCGGCGGCAGCGCCTGGATGGTGCAGCGCTTCGAGCGGAAGGCCCAGGACGTGCGCGACAGCTGGCGCGCCTACGTGCTGCAGCGGATAGGCTTCATCGCCCTGCTGGGCATCGGCCTCGCGGTGGAGTTCATCGTGACCTTCCATCTGCTGCTGCCGCGCTACCAGAGTGGGACGCTCAGCGTCGGCGACATCGTCCTGTTCAATCTGCTGCTGCTGCAGCTGAACATGCCGTTCGAGATGATTGCCCGTTCCATCGACGACGTCGCGCGCTCCTGGAGCATGCTGGGCCCGCTTTCAACCCTGTGGGCTGCGCCCGAAGAACGGCAGGTGGCCCATGCCCAGCGCTTCGCCGGGGGCGATGGCCGGCTGGAGTTCCAGCGGGTCAGCCATCGTTACGGCAACGGGCGCGGGGTGGACGATGTCTGCTTCCAGGCCGGGCGCGGCGGCATCACCTTCCTGATGGGGCCCACCGGGTCGGGCAAGTCGACGCTGTTCAAGCTGGCCCTGAAGTCGATCGATCCCCAGCGTGGCCGGATTCTCGTGGATGGCGTCGAGCTGTCCGATATCGACCGTGCTGCGTGGCATGCCGCGGTCGCGGTGGTTCCCCAGGACGTCATCCTGCTCAATGAAAGCCTGGCCGACAACATCCTGCTGGGGCGCGCGCGTGATGATGCCCGGCTGCGGCATGCCGCACGCAAGGCCGCGATCCTGCCACTGATCGAGGCCTTGCCCGAGGGGCTTGAGACCACGGTGGGCGAGCGTGGCCTGAAGCTTTCCGGCGGGGAGCGCCAGCGCATCGCCATCGCGCGTGCGCTGTATGGCGAGCCGGCAATCCTGTTCCTGGACGAAGCAAGCTCTGCCCTGGACGAAGCCACCGAGCGCGAGATCATGGACCACATCCGTGCCATTGCCGGTGAGGTCACCGTCGTGGCCATCACCCACCGGCGCAGCGTCGTGACCGCGGCCGATCGGCTGATCGATCTGGGGGAGGGCCATCAAGGCAGGCCAGGGGCTCTTTCCGCCCCCGGGTGATCGGCCTGGCAATGGGCTATCGTGTGCGCTCTTTCCCGATCGCCCTTCAAACGCCAGCGCATGGAAGCTCTTTCGATGACAGTTCGAATCCAGCGGTGGCGCAACGCCTTCGCCCTGTCCGCCGCCCTCCTTGGCGCGGGCTGCTCCGCCGGAACGGCTCCACCGAAGGATCTGGGGGCGGACATCGACCAGGTCGCGCAGACCCTGATCGAGCAACCGCTGCTGCATGCGGCCTCCATCGCAGTGGTGTACCGGGGCAGGACGTTCATCCGCCATCGCGGTGACATGGAAACCGGCAAGCCAGGGCCGCCCACCGACGCAACCGTTTACGAAATCGGCTCGTTGAGCAAGACGCTGGCCGGCACCCTGATGGCCAATGCGGTCCTGGAAGGCAGGCTGGGCCTGGAGGATGACATCCGCACGTACCTGCAGGGCGACTATCCGAACCTGCAGTACCAGGGCCACCCCATCCGCATCCGCCACCTGCTGTCGCATACCAGTGGCCTGCCGAACATGCTGCCGGAACGTGCGAACACGGTGCTGGAGGATTTCACCGACCACCGCACGCCGGCTGAACTCAACGCCATCTACACAGGCTACGGCAAGGCCGATTTCCTGAAGGACCTGCATGCCGTGCAGATCCCGCGGATGCCGGGGAAGGAGTACGCCTACTCCAGCGTCGGCACGCAGCTGTCCGCGCACATTCTGGAACAGGCCCATCAGCGTGACTACGAGCCGCTGCTGCGTGACTTCTTCCGTGACTCGGCCGGCATGACGGGCATCAGGATCAACCTGGGCGATGCCGAAACGCCACGGCTGGCAGTCGGTTACCACAGCGACAATCCGGTGCCGACCACGCCGATGCCGCAGCTGCCATGGGGTGCTTCCGGAAACGTGAAAGCAACCGTGCCCGACATGGTGAAGTACCTTCAGTTCGAGCTGGCCAACGGTCCCGTCGTACAGGAATCACACCGTACGCTGGCCACGTTCGACGACGACTTCAGCATCGGCTACTTCTGGAACATCGTTTCCGGCGATGACCGGAAGGGCGTGTATTACGCCCACCACGGTGGCGTGCCACGCGCGCAGTGCTACATCTACATCATGCCGAAGCATGATCTTGGCATCTTCGTCATCACCAACCAGAGCGGTGATCAGACGGCACACGCCATGGAAACGGCAGTCGATACGCTTGTCGAAAGAATTGCTGCACGGGATGGCAAGGGAGGGCCTCGATGATCCGCCGCCTCTTGCTGGTGCTTGCGATGCTCCCGTTCGCCGCCGGGGCCGTGGTCATCCGCGACGATGTCGACGATGCCCGATACCACATCGACACATCGGAGTTCCCCGCACTGGCCGACATGCCAGGCGAGGGGCACGGTGTCCTGATCGCACCCGGATGGGTGCTGACCGCCGCCCATGCGGCGCCGATGGAAGGGATGGGTGCAACCATCACCATCAACGGGAAGAACTACGGCGTTGATCGGGTTTTCCTGCATCCAGGTTTCAAGCGGATGCCGGACGCCCTGGGCAAGGAGGCCATGGCAACGGGAAATCCCTCCAGGATCCACGCGTTCCTGGCCACGTCGGACGACATTGCGCTGATCAGGCTGGCGGTGCCGGCCAGCGGTGTGCCGCCGGTAGTGCTCTATCGCGGCACGGCCGAGGCCGGGCAGGTTGCAGCCCTGATAGGGAAGGGCGCCACCGGCAACGGCGCCACGGGCCTGGTGCCGAACGGGTCGCATCGCACAACCCTGCGCCGGGCGTACAACGCCATCACCGGCGGCAACGAACGCTACCTCTGGTACCGGTTCGATCGGCCGCCGCAGGGTCTGCCGCTTGAGGGCGTGCTCGGCAACGGCGACAGCGGCGGCCCGCTGCTACTCGAGGATCAAGGTGCATGGAAGCTGGTCGGCCTTGGGTCCTGGATCACTGCCGTTCCCGAGCACGCCCTTGAAGCGGGCTTCTATGGCCAGGTGGTCTACAACGTTCGCGTGTCCCGTTACATCGACTGGATCGAGGACGTGATGTGCAGCAACGGCGGCGCCTGCCGTCAGCCGTGAAGCAAACCATTGCAGGAGTTGCTCGCTGGCCTTGGCTTGGCTGGCTGCCCGCCGGGCGCTGCATCGGTCCTGCCCGCTTCCAATCGGGCAGGGGCGTCTAAATTGCAAATAACTCGCATTACATTCCGGCCACTTCCCCATTCCTGACGCCGGCCGCCCACGTCGGCAGTTCATCCGGCCATCCCAGTGACGCTCACGCCCCTCCTGTGTCGATCGCAGATCTCTGCAACGGGGATGCCGTGCCTGCGCTTGGCCGTTGGCGGTGGCTTCATGGCGTTGTGCATAGCGTTGCTGCGGTCCGGATCAATGTGACCCGTCACGCCATGGATCTGCCTGATGTCTTCCGATCGCTCGTCGATGCCAATCGCGCTCAGGTCACAGCCGGTCGCCGTGGTGCCACCGCAGCCTCAACCCATGCGACAGCCGATCGTATGGCGTCGCGGCAGCAGGCCCGTCGGCTGGCCGAAGCCGGGGCGGGTGAGATGGCTCGGATCAAGAAGGTGCTGGCGATGCGGAAGGCAGTGCCGGCGCCTATAATCGCGCCCCGGGCATTTATCGCCACCCTCGCTGCTCAGGGCATCAGGGCGATGCCGTGACCACGTTCTGGAATTGATGAAGAGTGAAGAAGTTCATGGAAGATTCGATTGGAGCCCGGGCTCGCGCTGTTCTTTGCACAGGCCTGCTTGCTCTCGCCTGCAGCGCCCACGCGCTTGGCAGTGACGGCGCGACCTCGTTGAAGAGCCTGCTGGCGGCAGCCGAGGCTGGCAGCGCAGACGCCGAGAATGATCTTGGAGATCGCTACAACGAAGGCAACGGTGTGGTCAGGAACCCGGTGACGGCGGTTGAGTGGTATCACAGAGCGGCCGAGCAGGGCCATGGATCTGCCCAATCCTCCCTTGGCGTGATGTACCTGAATGGAACCGGGGTTCCCAAGGATCTCGCGCAAGCGCTGTTCTGGGTGCGCAAGGCGGCGGAGCAGGGCAACGGCCTTGCACAGTCCGACCTGGGGATGATGTACCTGGAGGGATTGGGCGTGCCAAAGGATGACGGGCAGGGCCTCGCCTGGATCCGAAAGTCGGCCGAGGGAGGGAATTCCGCAGGGCAGTACAACCTTGGCAGTCTGTATGAGAGCGGCGGGGCGGGCCTCACCGAAGACCGGGCCGAAGCCATGCGCTGGTACTCCAAGGCGGCCGTCCAGGATCTCAAGGGAATCCTTGTCAGCGATGCTCGCCGGAAGCTGTGCTCGAATGGCAAGGAAGGCGAGGTGTGGTGTGACCAGATCGACCCCCCGCCGAGGTTCAACTCGGTTGAGGAGCTGATGGCAGCCGCACAAGGGGGCGACGCCGAGGTCCAGGCCGTGCTCGCGACCATGTATGCCGATGGTCTCGGCGTGGAGAAGGATGAGATCCAATCGGCCGCCTGGTTCCGCAAGGCAGCAATGGCGGGCTACGCGCCCGCACAGTTCGAACTGGGGAATCTGTATGCCACCGGGCAGGGCGTGCCCAAGGACAGGGATGAGGAAATCTACTGGTACTGCGAAGCCGTGGCGCAGGGACATGACAGGGCGTTTGCCAATCTCCAGATAATGAACGCCCTCAAGCTGTTCGATCCGAAGGACTGCCCGGAGCGCCGTGCACGCAGGCGCTGATTGCCATCGGGCAATGACTGCCATCTCACCCGGACCTCACGCAGAGGCCCGGGTACAGGAAGGCCTCACACCGGGGGACGGCCGGTATTTCCGCTCAACCGGTGCCTGATCACGCTGAAAGCTCCTCGCGCACGATCTTCGCCCCGGCGCTGAGCGCGCGCAGCTTGCCGCGCGCCACTTCACGCGCCAGCGGTGCCATGCCGCAGTTGGTGCTCGGGTAGAGCTTGTCGGCATCCACGAACCGCAGCGCCTTGCGCAGCGTGTTGGCCACGTCCTCCGGCGTTTCCACCGTATTGGACGCCACGTCGATGGCGCCCACCATCACCTTCTTGCCACGCACCAGTTCGATCAGGTCGATCGGCACGTGCGAGTTCTGGCATTCCAGCGAGATGATGTCGATGCTCGAGGTCTGCAGCTTGGGGAACGACTCTTCATACTGGCGCCATTCCGAGCCCAGTGTCTGCTTCCAGTCGGTGTTGGCCTTGATGCCGTAGCCGTAGCAGATGTGCACCGCCGTCTGGCACTTCAGGCCTTCAACCGCACGCTCCAGGGCGGCCACGCCCCAGTCGTTCACTTCGTCGAAGAACACGTTGAAGGCGGGCTCGTCGAACTGGATGATGTCCACTCCAGCGGCCTCCAGTTCCTTCGCCTCTTCGTTGAGGATCTTCGCGAACTCCCAGGCCAGCTTTTCGCGGCTCTTGTAGTGCGCATCGAACAGCGTGTCGATCATGGTCATCGGGCCGGGCAGGGCCCACTTGATCGGCTGCGCGGTCTGGCGGCGCAGGAACCTGGCATCTTCCACGAACACCGGTTTCGGACGGCTGACCGCGCCAACCACGGTCGGCACGCTTGCATCGTAGCGGTTGCGGATGCGGACCGTTTCGCGCTTCTCGAAGTCGACACCGCTGAGGTGCTCGATGAAGGTGGTAACGAAATGCTGCCGGGTCTGTTCGCCGTCGCTGACGATATCGATGCCGGCGTGCTGCTGTTCCTGCAGGGACAGGCGCAGTGCATCCTGCTTGCCTTCAATCAGGCCGTCGTCCTGCAGCTTCCAGGGTGACCAGAGCTTCTCGGGCTCGGCCAGCCAGGAGGGCTTGGGCAGGCTGCCTGCGGTGGAGGTGGGAAGCAGTTTCTTCGTCGACATTGCGTCTTGTTTCCTGGGGGCGAATGGGGAATCGATGGATCAGCGGGCAGCCCACTGCTCAAGCACGGCGCGGTACGGCTTGATGAAGTGTTCTTCGGTGAACCGGCCCTGCTTGACCGCCAGCTGGCTGCGCTCTTCGCGGTCGTAGACGATGCGGGTGGAAGAGTAATCCTGGTGCTTCAGGCTGGGCTGGTAGACCTTGCCTGCCACGGAGTTGGCGTTGTAGATCTCCGGGCGGTAGATCTTCTGGAAGGCCTCCATCGTGCTGATGGTGCCGATCAGCTCCAGGTTCGAGTAGTCGCCCAGCAGGTCGCCCTGGAAGTAGAACGCCAGCGGTGCGACGCTGCCCGGCGGCATGAAGTAACGCACCTGCAGGCCCATCTTGTCGAAGTACTGGTCAGTGGGCGAGAACTCGCCCTGGCGGTACTCCACGCCCAGGATCGGGTGGTGGTTCTCGGTGCGGTGGTAGGTCTTGCTGCTGGAGACGCTGATGCAGATCACCGGCCCCTTGCTGAAGTTGGCACGGTAGGCGTCAGACTCCAGGAAGTGCTTGAACAGCTTGCCATGCAGGTCGCCGAAGCCTTCCGGAATGCCAAAGGTGGCCTTGCCTTCGTTGCTGGCCGGCAGCACCACGCTGAAATCGTAGTCGCGCACGTAGGACGAGAAATTGTTGCCAACGATGCCCTCGGTACGGGCACCGGTGCGGGTGTCGACGATGGTCGGACGCAGCACCTCGATCAGCGGAAACGGATCGCTGCCATCGCCGCCATCGATGTGCATCTCCACCGAGATGATGTCCAGCTCGACCGCGTAGCGATCCGCGCTGGGGTTGTCCCAGTGCGCCAGATCGTTGAAGCGGTTGTTGATCATGCTGATCGTGTTGCGCAGGTTTTCCTGGCGCGACGCGCCGCGGGCCAGGTTGGCGAAATTGGTGGTGATGCGCGTCCCGTCAGCAGGCTGGTAATCCTCGTTGAAGGGGATGCGCGTGATGCTGAAGGTGAAGGTGTCGGTCGTCATGGGTGGCGTTCCGTAGTGCGGGGTGACATCCGGATGCGGGCGAAGGCATCCGGCATTCAAAGTGCTGCGGCGGCCTCAAGGGCGGCGGCGCGATGGCGGGGCAGGGCCAGCAGCGGCAGGGCCCGCCGCACCGCCAGCCGTGCCCGCTCGATCAGGGCATCGTTGTGCACGCGGCCGTCGGCGAAATCGCGGTCGGTGGCGTAGACACCCAACGGCAGGGTGCGCGCCTGGAAGAAGCTGAAGAGCGGGCGCAGCTGATGGTCGATCACCAGCGAATGGCGCTCGCTGCCACCGGTGGCGGCCAGCAGGATGGGGGTGTCGACCAGTGCGTCCTGGTGGATGAAGTCGAAGAAGTGCTTGAACAGCCCGGTGTACGAGCCGCGATAGACCGGCGTGCTCACCACCAGCACATCGGCCTCCTCGACGGCGGCCAACTGGCGTTCCACGGTGTCGGGCAGCTGCGAACGCCAGAGCGCACCCGCCAGCTGCGGGGCCAGTTCGCCCAGCTCGACCAGGTGCTGCTCGCTATGGATGTCCTCGCCGATCAGGTCCAGCAGGTGCTCGGCCAGGGTGGCGGCCCTGGAGGGACGCTGCAGTCCGCCGGAAACGGCGACGATTCGAAGGGGGCGGGCAGGTGAAAGCATGAGCCGATGCTAGCCATGCCCTTCCATGACGTAAAATGGTATTACTTCACCAATCCATGAGCGGGATTCATCATCATGCTGGAGCGGATCCACCTCAGTATCGTGCAGCAGGTCGAGCAGCAGGGCTCGCTCACCGCTGCCGCCGGCGTACTCAATCTGACCCAGTCGGCCCTGAGCCACAGCATGAAGAAGCTGGAGCAGCAGCTGGGCACCGACGTCTGGCTGCGCGAAGGCCGCAGCCTGCGGCTGACCCAGGCCGGGCAGTACCTGCTGGCGGTTGCCAACCGGGTGCTGCCACAGCTGGACCTGGCCGAGGAACGACTGGGCCAGTTCGCACAGGGCGAGCGAGGCGCACTGCGCATCGGCATGGAGTGCCATCCGTGCTACCAGTGGCTGCTGAAGATCGTCTCGCCCTACCTGGCCGCCTGGCCGGATGTGGACGTGGACGTCAAGCAGAAGTTCCAGTTCGGCGGCATTGGTGCACTGTTCGGCTACGAGATCGATCTGCTGGTCACCCCGGACCCCCTGCTGAAGCCGGGCCTGAAGTTCATTCCGGTATTCGACTACGAACAGGTGCTGGTGGTGGCCAGCAGCCACGCCCTGGCCAAGGTCGACCACGTAAAGCCGCGCCAGCTCGGCCAGGAAGTGCTGATCAGCTACCCGGTGCCGTTCGAGCGCCTGGACATCTACAACCAGTTCCTGCTGCCGGCCGGCATCACGCCGCGCCGGCACAAGGCCATTGAAACCACCGACATCATGATGCAGATGGTGGCCAGCGGCCGCGGCGTGGCGGCCATGCCACGCTGGCTGGTGGAGGAGTACGCCGCCCGCATGGACGTGGTGCCGGTTCGCCTCGGTGCGAAGGGCATTCCCAAGCAGATCTATCTGGGGGCGCGCGAGGCGGATACCGGTATCGACTACCTGCAGGCTTTCATCGAGCTGGCGCGGAACAGTACGCCGCTGGCCAGCAACGCACGTGGGGGCACGTAATGTCCGCACCTGCGTCACTGCGGTTGCGGGCCTTTCTTGATGCCTTTTCGCTGGAGGTGAGCGCCAAAGCCATGCCCGCACTATGCGCGGAGGCTGCCCGCATTCCGCGCGGCACGACAATTTCCATTCCCTGGCTGGCCAGCGAGGACGACGACGCACGACTGGCTGCGGCGCGCAGGGTGCGTGAACTGGGCTTCGAGCCGATGCCGCATCTTTCGGCCCGCCGCATCGAGTCGCGTGCGGTGCTTGAACGGTTCCTGCAGCGCGCCGCCAACGAGGCCGGTGTAGCCCAGTGCCTGTTGGTCGCCGGCGATCTGGCCACGCCCGCCGGCCCATTTGCTGATAGCGCTTCGATCATCGGGGCCGGGCTTCTGGAGAGGGCCGGCATCAAGGTCGTCGCCATCGGTGGTCACCCCGAGGGCCATCCGGTCATGGGCAGTGATGAGTGCTGGCAGGTGCTGGAACACAAGTGCGAGGCCATCGAAGCGCGCGGCATGGCGCCGATGATCATCACGCAGTTCGCCTTCGATGCCGACATCGTTCTGGCCTGGCTGGACGCGCTGCGCGCCCGTGGCATCGACGTTCCGGTGCTGGTCGGCGTGCCGGGTCCGGCAAGCATCGCCCGGTTGGCGCGCTACGCCGCAATGTGCGGGGTGGGTGCCAGTGCCTCCATGCTGGCAAGGTACGGCATCTCGATCGGGCGGCTGCTCGGAAACGCAGGGCCGGATGTATTCGTGGACCACCTGGTGAGCGGTTTGACCGACGCACACGGGTTGGCCAGCCCGCACTTCTTTCCGTTCGGTGGTATTGCCCAATCACTGGACTGGATCAAACGGCATCCGGCGCAGGCATCGGCTGTCGGCGGCTGACAGGCCATCAATGACGGCCGCCGGGCAGCGCACGTGCTTGCCCGGTCCCGCCCCAGTCAGCCCTGCCGGTGTCGCCTCTCGGACGGGCAACTGATCAGGCCGGCATTGCTGATGGCCTGGCGCGTGCCGCATGCGCGGCACGCAAGCACGGTTCCCCCTCTCACATGCTCCATCTCCTGCTCACCCCAGACACTGGTTGCACCGCACGCTGTGCAGGTCGCTTCGATCTGCAGGGCCCGGGCCAGGTCGCCCTCCGCGCCCGGCCTGTAGGTGAGGTCGGTGATCTTGAATATGCCGGTATGACTCATTGGAACGCCGTTGTGGGTCTACTACGGGAAGGTATCGATGCAGAGGTGTCGGGCACGTCGGCGCGGTGTCGAGAAGCGGTGCGGATCAGTTCATGGGTCACTACGCAACGTGAATTCCTCCAGCCGGGCACGGCTGACGGACTGATGGTTGCCACATCCCGGGCAGCTGAGCGAAGCAGCGCCGTTGAGGTCGACAAGCCCATGATCAGGAATGGCCCGGAATTGCCTTGAGCATTTCAGGCAGGAGCAATCAATCCGGGTGACCTGCAGCAGGGTGCCATCCTCTCGCGCCACTCCTTCGACGCTGACTACATAGAACTGTCCGATGTCTCGCATGAAGATGAACAATGCCCTGAATGTTTGGGGCGCCCATCATGCCGTCCGACGCTCCGTAAGGCTCACCCATCGGCCGTCCCTATTCTGAAGAGTTAAGAATCAGGATCAGGTGGAGGGCTTGTACCGGGTGCTAGAGTGTGTGCAGGTGCCGGTGTGGCGCCACATTCAAGGCGAAGTTCATGCCCATTCGGGCCGTTGTATATGCAAGTCAAGCAGTAGAGGGTCTTTCGATTGATCGCCTGGAGGCGCTCGTGGCCGATGCCGCGAGGTTCAACAAGGTTGCAGGCGTGACGGGCGTGCTGCTGCACGACGGCACGCGATTCGTGCAGTACTTCGAAGGGCCCGAAGATGGCGTGGCCAGCGTCTACGAGCGCGTGCTGCAATCGGCCAGCCACACGGATGTCGTGGAGCTGGCCCGGGGGCGCGTCTCCACCCGCCAGTTTCCCTATTGGTCGATGCACCAGCTTCCTGCCGATCAACTTCTGGTCGGCCGCCTTGCAAGGGCCGACTGGTCACGCTTCAAGAGAAGCCAACCCGAGGAGATGGCAGGCTCCGTGTGGGGAATCGATGTGCTTGCTGCGGCGGTAGCGCCCTACGTGTACGCCGCTTAGTTTCCGCTTCGGCGGCCACTTGGTTAAGGGGTGCAGTGACATGAAGGTTCCCATCACGCTCATCGCTGCACTACTGGCTGCGGGCCCGGCGCTTGCCGACTCCCCATTGCCGCCGCCGGAGAGGTTCACGGCATGCTCCTCCACGCGGAATCTCTGTGCTGATTCCGATCCGGCCATGAATTCAACACGGGTAACGCCACAGGCATCGGGTCAGGAAACCTGGCTGATACCCGGCTGGCATCGCTGGCTGTTCCCGTCGGACGATGGGGAATCGGTCGTCGTCGGCTACGAGGGCATGAACCTGGTTCCGGCTGACGTGACGTTGAACGAGCCAGTGCTGCATTTCTACAATCGTGGCCGCTTGGTTCGCACCGTCACCCTGGGCGAACTGTATCGCCGCACATCGCAGCTTCGGCGTACTGTCTCGCACTTCGCCTGGGTGAGCACCATCGGCTTCAATCGCTCCAACCAGTTCGTCGTCGAGCTGGTCAATGGAGAGAAGGTGGCGTTCGCCTCCAGGACTGGCGCCCGCGAGCCGGTTCGGCCGGATAGCCGCTGACAGCCCGCCGCTGTCAGCGCCCGGATCCACGACGTGCGATGGAGTGCTTTTACAGGCTCCAGTCCACCCGCATGCCAGCAATGAGCGCATTCGGCAGGTCACGCTGGCGCGCGGGTTCGTTGAACTGGTCCGGATGCACGATGTAGTGCAGGTTCGGCGCGACCCGAAGCTGCGGGGTGACCTGGATGCCATAGCTCAGCTCCATCATCACCTGGCTCCCGTGCGGGGTGCCGCTGCCGCCTGCTGCGGCACGGGCAAGGCGCAGGTTCTCCAGCGCGATGCTGCTGTACTTCTGCTGGGTCACGACGAAGGCGATGCTGTCCTGCGGCCGGCTGGCGAACGTGCCTTTCTGCACCAGGCCGGCCTGCAGGAAGTGATCCTCGATCACCTGCCCGGAGGTGCCCTTGAGCGCGGCGCCGAACAGGGTCAGGCCACGACCGCTGCCATCGTTGCTGAGCTGCTGCTCGAAGCGGGCGAACGCACCGGAGCGACCATGACGTGTCGCGTACTCCTGGCCACTGAGCAGCGCCGGCATGCCGTTGGCATCGCGCAGCGGGTCGCGATAGGTTGAGTTGTCCTGCCAGCCACCCAGTTCGTAGCGGGCCTTCAAGCGCGCCGAGGCAGGGCTGCGCCAGCCGATCGTATAGGGCACGATCCACCCGGTGGCCTGGTTCGTACTCCATTTCAGGCCGTGCTGGCCATCTTCGGCCTGGCTCGGGTCGACCTGGTAAGCGCCGACGCGCACGTAGACATCCGGCGTCACCCAGGCCGTGGCATCGGCCATCCAGCTCGATACCGGCCACCAGGTGAAGCTGCTGGTGCGGAACACATAGGTCGGGTTGCCGCAGGCCGAGTTGCCCTGGAAGTACTGGCACAGCTCCGAACCGAGATGATGGATGTTGGCGACGCTGCGCCCGGCTTCCAGCACCAATCGGTCGTCCAGCAGTTTCTGCTCGAGCGTCAGGTTGGCCAGGCGCGTGCCCTGGCCGCCGTAGATTTCCTGCACCGAAGTGCTGTTGCCCGTGCTGCTGTTGGCAAGGTTGGTGCCGTGGCGATTGATGCCGTAGGCCTTGATCGTCGCGCCACGCCAGCCAAACGCGGTGTCCAGGTCCACGTCGGCGCCGAACATCAGCTGGCCGGCATAGGCCGTGCCGCTGCGCTTGCCGCCGTCGAGCGTGGCGGCCGCTTCGCCGGTGTACGCCAGCTTGGGGGTGAGGACATCGCTCGCGTCGGCGGCTGCGGCCAGCGACGGCAGGGACAGCAGGATTGCTACCGGCAACAGGCGGTGGGAAGAGCAGGTCATGGGCGAGGTTCCTTTTACAGCTTGGTAGCCGTGACCGGCTTCTTGAGGATGCGCAGCGCGACGGCCGTGACGGCCACGCCGGCCAGCAGCGCCAGCAGGTAGATGCCAAGGTGGGTGACCGCATTCGGAATCGGCAGCACGAAGACGCCGCCGTGCGGCACCTTCAGTTCGACGCCTGCAGCCATCGAGATCGCACCGGCCACGGCAGAACCAAGGATCAGCGCCGGAATGGTGCGCAGCGGATCACGCGCGGCGTAGGGAATCGCGCCTTCGGTCACGAAACTGAGGCCCAGCACGCCGGCGGCACCGGCCGTGCCACGCTCCTCGGCGGTGAAGCGGTTGCTGAACAGCCATGTCGCCAACGCGATACCCAGCGGCGGCGTCATGCCGCCGATCATCGTCGCCGCCATCGGCGTGTAGACCTGGCTGGAAATCAACGCGGTAGAGAACGCGTAGGACGCCTTGTTGACAGGCCCACCCATGTCCACCGCCATCATTCCGCCCAGCAGCAGGCCGAGCAGGATCGCGCTGCTGCCCTGCATGCCGCGCAGCCAGTCGGTCAGCCAGGCCAGCAGTCCGGCCACTGGCGTACCAATCACGTACATCATCAACAGGCCCACCAGCAGCGTGCCCAGCACCGGCAGGATCAGTACCGGCTTGAGGCCTTCCAGGCTGCGCGGCAGGCGCAGCGCACGGTTGATCCAGTGCACGCCATAACCGGCGATGAAACCGGCCAGGATGCCGCCGATGAAGCCGGCGTCCATGTTCACCGCTACCAGCCCGCCGATCATGCCGGGCGCAATACCGGGCCGGTCGGCGATGGAATAGGCGATGTAGCCGGCCAGTGCCGGCACCATCAACATGAAGCCGGACTTGGCGCCGATCTGGAACAGCGACCACGCCAGTGTGCCCTTATGCGCGTCGTCGAAGGCATAGATGCCGCCGAGTGCGAACGCCAGTGCGATCAGCAGGCCACCGGCGGTGACGAACGGCAGCATGAACGACACACCGGTCATCAGGTGCTTGTAGGGGCCGGTGGCCTTGGTCTTTTCGGTGGTGCGGCCTGAAGCCGCCGTACCCGCCTGCACGCCGGCCTCGGCCAGAGCCTTGCGGATCAGGTTCTGACCGTCGTTGATTGCCGGCTTGGTACCGCTTTTGAACAGGCGCTTGCCAGCGAAGCGCGACAGATCGACTTCGCGGTCTGCGGCGATCAGGACGAGGTCTGCGGTGGCGATTTCCTCGTCGCTCAACGCGTCCTGCGCGCCGACCGAGCCCTGGGTTTCGACACGGATTGCATGGCCCAGCGCCTTGGCGGCCTGTTGCAGCCCCTCCGCCGCCATGAAGGTGTGGGCGATGCCGGTGGGGCAGGAAGTAACGGCAACGATGTGCGTGCCGGCGTCCGCGGTGGGCTCGGTTGCCGACGTCGCGGCAAGCTGCAGCAGTACGGCAAGCGGGTCGTCCAGCACTTCACCGAGGCTGGCGCGTACGACCTGGGCGTTGCGGAAGCGCGCGGCATCAGCCTCGCCGTCACCCACCAGCAGCAAATGCGTCGCGGCGGCGGCGTTGGAGGCAGACAGTGCGCCAGTCACACCCTGGTCGCTGCGGATCTCGATCATCAGCTCGAGCCCGCACTGGCGGGCGGCGCGGCGCAGCGCTTCGGCGGCAAGAACCGCCTCGATGCTGCGTTCGCCAGCGGCGATGACTACGGTGGAAGCGTGCATGGGAACTCCTGGAATTCTTCGGGTTCGTCCTTGCCGAAGGCGCTGCGGTCGGCGCGAAGCCATTCGCCGTGCCTCCGGCAGGAGGGGTCAATCCAACCGCTCGATCAGTACATCGCCGGCCCATGCGCGCACCTGCGCCGGGTCCAGCCGTCGTGCGTCACCGCTTTGCAGCCGGCTCATCGAGAACGCGGTCGCCAGTCGTGCGCAGCCGGCCAGATCGAGGGAGGGCTCCAGCATCGCGGCAGCGATGCCGGCGACCATGGCGTCGCCCGCACCAACCGTGCTGCCCTGGGCCAGTCGCGGCGGTCGTGCGGCCAGGGCACCGCTGCGATCAATGAACAGCGCGCCGTCGGTGCCCATCGAGATCGCTACCAGCGCGACCCCGCGTTCGACCAGGGCCTGGCCAGCAGCGCGCAGGGCGCTTCGATCCGGCAGCGGCGTGCCCGTCCAGGCCTCCAGCTCCTGGCGGTTGGGCTTGACCGCGTAGGGCAGTGCACCCGCGGTGCCACTCAAGGCAGCGGCAAGCGCATCGCCACTGGTGTCCAGCAACACGCGTGCACCAGCGGCACCGGCCTGTGCCTGCAGTCGCGCCCATGCCTCGGCCGGCAGTCCGGACGGCAGGCTGCCGGACAGCACCACCGGCAGGCCCGGCAGCAGCACGGTACCCAGCCTGCGCGACACGGCGTCCAGATCGGCATCGTCGAGCACCAGGCCGGGCAGGTTGATGTCGGTGGTTTCGTCGTTGTCCTCGTCAACCAGCTTGATGTTGGTGCGGGTCTGGCCCGGCACGCGAAGGCACGCGTCAGCAATGCCCCGCGAGGAGAACAGCGCGCCGAACACAACGTCGTTGCCGCCACCGAGCACGCCCAGCGCGGTAGTCGGCACGCCCCAGTCGGCCAGGCAGGCGGCCACATTGATGCCCTTGCCACCCGCATCATCGCGGCTGCTGCACGCGCGGTGCACATGGCCCGGCCGCAGGCTGGCCAGCCGCACGGTCTGGTCGATCGCCGGGTTCAACGTGACGGTGACGGCGCGGGTATTCATGCGCGTGCTCCATCGAGGGCTCGCACCTGCTCGGCGGTTTCGCAGTCCAGCGCGGCGTTGGCCAGCGTCTGCAGATCGACCAGTGCAGTGCCTCGCAGGCGTGCTTTCACCGACGGGACGTCGTTCGGGGTCATCGACAGTTCGTCCACGCCCAGGCCGGCCAACAGCATTGCACCGAACGGATCACCGGCCAGGCCGCCGCAGACACCCACCCAGCGCCCCTGCGTGCGTGCACCTTCCACCGTGGCGCGGATCGCGCGCAGCACGGCAGGATGCAGGCTGTCGGCTTCTGCGGCCAGCTCCGGATTCTGGCGGTCGATGGCCAGCACGTACTGGGTCAGGTCGTTGGTGCCGATCGAGAAGAAGTCGGCGTGGCGCGCCAGTACATCGCTCTGGGCTGCGGCGGCCGGGACTTCGATCATGATGCCGACCGGCACCTCGGGCGCCTCCAGCTCGACGCGCAAGCGCTCGCAGATGGCGCGCAGAGCGACCAGCTCAGGCACCGAGGTGATCATCGGGAACATGATGGACAGGCGTGCACCGCCCTTGGCTGCGCGATACAGCGCACGCAGCTGCGGTTCCAGCAGATCGGGGCGGCGCAGCAGCAGGCGCGCGCCGCGTACGCCGAGGAAGGGGTTTTCCTCATGCGGCAGCTCCAGGTGGGCGACCTGCTTGTCGCCACCGATATCAAGGGCGCGCACGATCAACGAACGGCCGTCCAGCGCCTTGGCCATCGCCATGTAGGTTGCGTACTGCTCCTCCTCGCTGGGCGTGCTGCCGCGCTCGAGGAACAGGAATTCGGTGCGCATCAGGCCGACACCTTCCGCGCCCTGTTCCAGCGCCAATGGCACCTGCTCCGGCAGGTTCACGTTGGCGCCGATGTCGATGCGATGGCCATCGGTGGTCTGCGCCGGCTGCGCGCGTTGTGCGGCCTCACGCGCGCGGATCTGCTGCTGCTCGGCGATCCAGGCGCGCGCCGAAGCAAGATCGGCCTCGGAGGGGGACAGGTAGAGCCGCCCGCTGCTGCCGTCGATGATCGCCTCGCGGCCGGCCTGGATCGCCAGCAGTTCGGCGCCACCGGCAACCAGCGCCGGCAGGCCGAGCGTGCGCGAGAGGATTGCAGTGTGCGACGTCGGGCCGCCCTGTGCGGTGGCGAGGCCGAGCACGCGGGTGGTGTCGAGGTTGGCGGTATCCGAGGGCGACAAATCTGCGGCAAGCAGGATGCATGGCTGCGCCGGCAGATCGGCCAGGCCGCCGCCGGCTGCAGAAGGGTCAAGCTGTGCCAGTACGCGCCGGCCCACATCGCGCAGGTCGGCAGCGCGCCCGGCCAGTACCGGATTGCCCAGCGCCGCCAGTCCGGAGGCGATCTGCTCGATGGCCTGGTGCCAGGACCACGCGACGCCATGGCCTTCCACCATCAGCTGGCAGGTGCGGGTAATCAGATCGGTGTCGTCGAGCAGCGCGGCCTGCGCCTTGAAGATCGCCGCATCCGAGGCGCCAAGGCGGCGCTGGGTGTCGTCCTGCAGCGCGGCCAGCTGCTGGCGGGTGCGGCTGAGTGCCTCCTGCAGGCGTGCACCGCCCTCGCCGAGCGGGGCAGGGCGATCGTCAACGTCGGCCTGCGCGCTGGCCAGAACATGCACCGGGCCGATGGCCAGCCCGGGGCTGGCGCCGATGCCGACGATCGCCGCCTGTGCATCGGGCGGATTCCAGCCCGCGACCGGCGCCGCCTTTCGCCGTGCTGCGCGCTCGGCATCGGCCCTTTCCTGCGCCACCAGCCCGTCCATGACCTTGCGCAGTGTGGCCAGCAGGGCAGGGGCGTCGGCGCCCTCGGCAGAAACACTCACGGCATCGCCCTCGCGAAGCCCAAGCTGCAGCAGCGCCACCAGACTCTTGGCATCGGCCGCCTGATCGCCCGCGCGCACCTGGGCACGGGCCGTGAAACCTCGCGCCGTCTCGGCCCAGCGCGTGGCCGGGCGCGCGTGCAGCCCGTTGGGGTAAGCGATGGTCCAGTCGAAGCGCTCGGCCAGGTCCGCCACCGGCGCGTCGGTGGCCATGGTTGCAGCATCGCCAGCCAGCGCATTGACGATCTCGCTCGCATCGGCCGTGGTGAACAGGCGCTGCAGTGTGGCGTCATCCTGGATCAGTCGGGTCAGCCGGCGCAGCAGGGTGATGTGGGTATCGGACTGGGCGGCAATGCCGACCACCAGGCGGGTGACCTGGCCCGGGTTCCACTCCACGCCTTCCGGAAACTGCAGCACGGCAATGCCATCGCGGCGCACCAGGTGGCGGTCCTCACCCAGCCCATGCGGGATCGCCACACCATGGCCGAGGAAGGTGTTCGCCAGCGCTTCGCGGCGCCCCATGCTGGCCTCGTAGCCCGGCGCCACGCAGCCGGCGGCGACCAGCATCTGGGCCACCTGGGCGATGGCATCGGTCTTGTCCTGCGCCCGCGCGTCCAGGCGGATCAGTTCCCGGCTGACGGGGGAGGGGGAGGTCAGGGGCGACAAAGCGGGCTCCGGGAAGGGGTGGTTGGGACGTATTGGGAACGTTCCCACTACGCATTTCAATGTGCACTGCACAAAAAGCCAATAGTCCTTTGGCGTTAGCATTGTCCTGAATGGCCACTCGGCCTCGAATAGCAACAGTTTCCGGGAACGGTTCCAATGAGCATCAGCATCAACGACGTCGCGCGTGTGGCGGGGGTATCCAAATCCACGGTGTCGCGGGTGCTTGGTGGCGGCCCGGTCAGCGAAGCCGTGCGTGGCCGGGTGGAGGCGGCGATCCGCCAGACCGGCTACCACCCCAACCTGCAGGCCCGGCGACTGCGCGCCCGGCATACCGGCATCATCGGGCTGATCGTGGCGGACATCCGCAACCCTTTCTTCACGGCGCTGATCCGCGCGGTGGAAGAAGTCGCCTATCGTGAAGGCCTGCGCGTCACCCTCTGCAACACCGACGAGGACCCCGAGCGCGAGGCGCTGTATCTGCAGTTGATGCACGAAGAGCGCATCAGTGGCCTGATCTTCGCGCCGACCCGGACCACGGTGGGGCGGCTGGAGCGGCTTGCACTGGACTATCCAACGGTACTGGTGGACCGCGCCGCGCCCGGCGGGTCGATCGACAGCGTGGTGCTCGACAATCCGGCCGCGATGGCGGGTCTGGTCGCGCATCTGCTCGAGCGCGGCTATCGCCGCATTGGCGGATTGTTCGGCAGCACCAGCACCACCGCGGCCGAGCGTCGTGACGGCTATCTCGCTGCGATGCGCGCCCATGGACTGGAACCGGATTACCGGGAGGTTGAACCCACGGCAGAAGCGGCCATTGCAACAGTCGATCAGTGGCTGGCCGGCCCATCGCGGCCGGAAGCGCTGGTCGCCAGCAACAGCCTGCTGCTCATGGGGGCATTGAAGGCGGCCCGCAGCGCAGGGCTGGCAATTCCAGGCGCGCTGGCACTGGCGGGCTTCGACAACGAACGCTGGACCGAGCTGGTCGAGCCGGGCATCACCGTGATCGAACAGCCGGTCGAAGAGATGGGGCGTGCAGCGATGTCGTTGCTGCTTGAACGCCTGCGCACGCCGGAGCTGCCGGTGCGCCGGTTGGTGATGACGGGGCGGTGCGTGGTGCGGGGATCAACCGCATGGAGCCCAGAAGCACGATAGCCAGGGGCCCAGGCAGGAGACGCCTGGCATGCAAGCGGCGCGTTCTGTACCGGTAAACAGTGCCGGCGTCCAGCACCCTTGCCAGTGCCTGGAAACGGATGGGGTGAGTTCTCTGGCAGGATTGACCCTGGCCTTCGCACTTGCCTGCATTTCATGACGGGGCCGGGACGGGGCAGGGAGTTCCAATTGCAAATGACTCTCACTACACTTGCAGCATCCCGTCCCCTTCGCCGTCTGTCGCGGCCAGAACTCCGGCTCCCAACGTGAAATCCCCGCCCTACCTGTGCAGACCGCAGGCATTCGCCCTGAGGGTGATGTGTCCACGCTAGGCCGGGGCACGGGCAGCAACGCGGATCGGACCTCCTCCACGGAGGCGGGCATTCCGGAAGACGCCTCGCCAATGGGCGGGAACCTCCTCGCGAAAGCCTATGCCCGCTGGCGCGGGCCCATCCTGCGCAGCCTTGCGCGTGTCAGAGGTGCGGACGGTGAGGACGCCCTGCACGACGGTGCAGTCAAATGGCTGGCGGCAAAACCTGCACTGGCGTCCTGCGACCAGCAAGGTGCCTATTTCCGGCGAACGGTGATGAACACCGTGGCCGATGAATATCGCGAGCACAACGCAGGCCGCCGCCTTCAGACCCTGCCGCTGGCAGATGCAGAGGATGCGGGCCAGGCCATCGCCAGCGATGAATCACAGTGCCCGTTGCAACTCACCGCCCAACGGCAGCGCCTGGAGCGCCTGCAGGAAGCACTGGGTGAACTGCCCGAGCGCCAACGCGAGGCCTTCGTGCTCTGCCGCTTCGATGGCCTGACCCAGGAGGACGTTGCCGCGCGCATGCAGATCTCGCGCCGCATGGTGGTCAAGCACCTGTCGCGAGCGGTGGCTTACTGCGAAGTGCGGGTACGCTATGCGTCTCTGGCGCAGATGCAGGCACTGCATCAACCCAGTGGGACAGGCGAGGCGTTGGCGCCTGCCATTGATGCTGATCTTCCCTGCCGATGACCGATCTCCCTGCTGCCACAGGTTCCGACCCCTTTGCCCTGCACGAGGCGGCCGCCGCGTGGCTGGTACGGCGGCAGGATGCGGACTGGCAACCGAAGGACGAGGCGGCCCTGCAACACTGGCTGGCCGAGAGCGAAGCGCACCGACAGGCGTTCGCCGATGTAACCAGAACCTGGCACGACCTGGGTCAGCTGCCGCGCCCCGTGCTGGCCTCGGACGCGCATGCGGTGATCACCCCAGCAGTACCCGCACCTGCCGCTCCAAGGCGGAGCGGGGCCGCGCGGCGTGCGCGGTCGTGGCGCATCCCACGCACGGTGGCGGCTGCGGCCGTGGCAATGCTGGCCCTGGGGTATTTCGGCTACGGTTGGTATTCCGCGCCCAGCTACGTACAGGACGTGGCCACCGGTGCGGGCGAGATACGTGATCTGCAACTGCCGGACGGCTCACGGGTTTCGCTCAATGCACACAGCACGCTGGCCGTGCATTTCCATCGCTCTCGCCGCGAAGTGGTGCTCAGCCAGGGCGAGGCGTTCTTCGAGGTCGCCCCGGCGGCCGATCGCCCCTTTACCGTCGATGCCCAGCGCAGCCGGGTGACGGTGGTCGGCACGGCCTTCAATGTGCGCAATGGGCCGGGCGAAGTGGTGGTCAAGGTGCTGCATGGGCACGTGCGGGTGCAGCCCGATCGCGCCGAAGGCAGCGCGCCGGTCAGCCTGCACGCCGAACAGGGCCTGGCCGTTACCACGCTCACTGCCACCTACCGCTCCGTAGCCGCCAGCGCAGACAGCATTGGTGGCTGGCGCAACGGGCGCCTGGTGTTCCGGCGCACGCCGCTGGACGAAGTGGCGCAGGAAGTCGGGCAGTATCTGGGCCATCCCGTCACGCTGGGCCAGCCAGGGCTGAAGTTCCTGCCTGTTTCCGGCTACGCAGCCACCGACGCCCCGGCGACGTTCCTGGAGGCGCTGCCGGACCTGCTGCCGGTGCGGGTGACCCGCACTGCGCAGGGCGGCTATCGCATCGACGAACGGCCTGTTACCCGCTGACGCCGGAACGAAAATTTCTTCCGGCGCGGGTTCCCACCCCACCGCCATTTTCCGTTTACCCCAGTGAGGCCAGTAGCGGCCAAGCATGATGGAGCGGTAATGGGGTACATGAAGATCAAGCGCGCACTTGTTGCCAGCGCGTTTTCCACGGGCGTGCAGGCCAAGCGACTGCCGCTGCTGGCACTGTGCATTTCCAGCGCGCTGGCAGCGCCGGCCATTGCACAGGCGCAGCCGGCTGCGCGCGTGCAGTTCAATATTCCGGCGCAACCGCTGGATGCCGCATTGCGCAGCTTCTCGGAGCAGTCCGGGCAGCAGGTGCTGTTCAGCGAATCGGCGGTGGCCGGCCGTCGCGCCCCGGCCTTGGCCGGCAGTTACACGCCCCAGGAAGCACTGGCGCACCTGCTTCAGGGTAGTGGGGTGCGTGTCAACGCCACCCGTCCGGGCGTGTTCACGCTGGCGCACGAAGTGGCATCGCCTGCGCGCAGCAAGGAAGCCCAGACCACCCTGCAGACGGTGAACGTGACCGCCAATGCTCCAAGCGACGGCGCTTACACGGCACGTGAGCTGAGCCTGGGCAAGCTGGGGCAGAGCATCCGCCAGACCCCGCAGTCGGTCAGCGTGATCACCCGCCAGCAACTGGACGACCGCAACCTCACCACGCTGGACGAAGCGCTGGCACAGACCACCGGTGTGACCAAGACCGCCCGCAACTTCGGCAACCACAAGTTCTCGATCCGCAGCTTCACCGTGGACGACAGCAACTATCTGGTCGACGGCGTGGCCGGCATCGTCTACGCCCCCGTCGGCTGGCTGCCGATCGACACCGCGGTGCTGGAGCGGGTTGAAGTGCTGCGCGGTGCCGGCGGCATGATGCTGGGTGCGGCCGACCCCAGCGGGGCGATCAACATGGTGCGCAAGCGCCCGCGCGACCAGGCCCATCTGGATCTGGCGGCCACCGTGGGCTCGTGGGACAACTACCGCGTCGAGGTTGATGGCGGTGGCCCGCTCAATGCCGCCGGCAGCGTGCGCGGCCGACTGGTTGCCGCCTACCAGGACCGCGACTACTTCCAGCGGGGCACCTCATCGAAAACGCCGGTGGCCTATGGGGTAATCGATGCCGACCTGGGCACGGACACCACGCTGACCTTCGGCCTGCGCCATCAGGCCAGCGACACCGATGGCTACTGGCTGTTCGGCCTGCCGCGCTACACCGATGGCGGTGCGCTGGACATCAAGCGTTCCACCTCGCTCATCCAGGACTGGAACCGGCAGGAGGGCTCCGTTGACGAAGCCTTCGCAGAGGCGGAGCACCGCTTCAACGAACGCTGGAAGGCACGCCTGTCGGTGAACCGAACCGAGTCGGACCTGGACCAGCGTGTCGCGGTTCCGCTGGGCGGGGTGGATCGCGCCACCGGCATCGGTTCGCGCTTCTATGACATCTATTTCAACCGCTCGCGCGTGCGCAGTGATGGCATCGACCTGCACACCACCGGCAGTTTCGAGGCCTTCGGCCGCAGCCACCAGCTGCTGCTGGGCGCGATGTGGTCGCGGCAGCGTACCCGTCAGAGCTCTGCAGACCTGGCCATCGACGTGCCGATCGATGTCTACGCGCCGGACCACAGCGCCATTGCGCAACCGCTGCAGCCAGCCTGGGACTGGTCAGAAAACGCCCGCGCCCAGCAGAGCGGCGTGTACAGCAACCTGCGCCTGCAGCTGGCAGAACCACTCCACCTCACGCTGGGTGGCCGGCTGAGCTGGGTGAAGTACCAGTCCAGCGATGGCTTCACCGGCGCCAAGAGCCGCGACTACGAACAGAAACACGAATTCACCCCGTACGCCGGCCTTGTCTACGACCTGGGCCCGCAATGGTCGGTCTACGCCAGCTACGCCGATACCTTCCAGCCGCAGAGCTCGTACGTCACCGCGTCCGGCTCGGTGCTGGACCCGGCCATCGGCGCCAACTACGAGCTGGGCGTGAAGGGTGAATTGAACGATGGCCGCCTGAATGTCTCCGCTGCGGTGTTCTCCATCCGCAAGACCGGCAACGCCGTGGTGGACGAGTCCGACCCAGGCAGCTGCCGTGGCTCGCTGGCGTCGTCCGATTGCTACCGCAATGGCGGCAAGCTGCGCAGCAAGGGCTTTGAACTCGAAGCCAGCGGCGAACTGGCGCCCGGCTGGCAGATGATGGCGGGCTATACCCACGTCACCAGCCGCGACGATGAGGGTGCGACCATCAGCGCCGAGACGCCTCGCCACCTGCTGCGCCTGTCCACGTCCTACCAGCTGCCCGGCAGGTGGAACGCGTTCTCCGTGGGCGGTGGTGTATCGGCACAGAGCAGCTACTCCTATCCGGCCTACGACGACCCGGACTGGCGCATGGGCGCAGCGGGACGTGCCGTGTGGGACCTGCGGGCCGGCTACCGGATCAATCCGCGCTGGAGCGTAGGCGTCAACGTGGCCAACCTGTTCGACACCCGCTACTACGCGATGATCAGCCAGATCCGCCGCGGCAACTTCTTTGGCGAACCCCGCAACGTGATGCTGACGCTGCGCGGCTCGCTGTGATCTTCCGCAACCGGCGGGGCAACGGCCTGCCCGCCACGGGGGCGGCATGAAGGCAGGCTTCCGGCAGAGCATGTCGTGGCTGCACACCTGGGGCGGCCTTACCTGTGGCTGGCTGCTGTGCGCGATCTTCCTCACCGGCACGCTCAGCGTGTTCCGCGAGCCGATCACGCGTTGGATGGAGGCCGGCCCCGTGCCGGCCTCCTCGCCTGTGATGGACACGGGAACGCAGGCGGTGCGTGCACAGCACTGGCTGGCTGCAAACGCCGCCGATGCCCGGGCATGGCAGATCCGTTGGCCTGCCCAGCCGGGCTGGCCACTGGAGCTGTCGTGGGAGGATGGCGACGGCACCGCGCACGAACGCTGGGTGGATGCCGGCACCGGCATGCCACACCCTCCACCTCGTCTTCGGGAAACCGAAGGCGGGCGCCACTTCATGTCCTTCCATTACACCCTGCACGGCGGCATGGCCGGCTACTGGCTGGTGGGCTGGATCACCGCCTGCATGCTGCTGGCGCTGGTGTCCGGCGTGGTGGTGCATAAACGCATCTTCAAGGACTTCTTCACCTTCCGCCCGGGCAAGGGACAGCGCAGCTGGCTGGATGCGCACAACCTGAGTGCCGTGCTGACCCTGCCGTTCCTGTTCATGATCGGCTACACCGGGCTGACCTTCTTCTACAGCAGCTATCTGCCGTGGCCGGTGCATGCGGCCTATGGCGATGCCGATGACGCCTATACGCGCTATGAAGCCGAGCTGGCGCCTGCGCGACCTGTCCCGGCCGGCATACTGGTCGCGGGCGCGCAGCTGCCGAACCTGCCGAACCTGCCGAACCTGCTTGCGCGGGCGCAGGCCATCAGCGGTCAGCCGCCGGCACTGGTGGTGATCCTGGCGCCCGACACCGTGCACAGCGTGGTGGAAGTGGAGGGCCGCAAGCCGGTGGGGAACACCGGCAGGCACCTGTTGAGCGAGGCCAGCCGGGTGACCTTCCATGCGGCCAGCGGCAGGCTCCTGCAGCTGCATGCAGCGCATCCGCAGCAACTGGGTGCCTTGCAGGTGCACGAAACCATCGAAGCCCTGCACAAGGCCGATTTCGGCGGCTGGCCGATGAAGTGGCTGTACTTCATCAGCGGCCTGCTGGGCACCGCGATGATCGCCATCGGCACGCTGTTGTTCTCGCTCAAGCGGCGCAAGCGCAGCGAGCAGGAGTTCGGCGCCGCCACGGCAGGCATCTACCGTTGCGTGGAGGCGTTCAACGTGGCATCGCTGGCCGGGGTGGCACTGGCAAGCATCGTCTACCTGCACGGCAATCGGTTGCTGCCACTGGAAATGAGCGATCGCAGCGCGTGGGAAATACGCATTTTCCTTCTAACCTGTGCGGCCTCGGTGCTGCACGCACTGTGGCGTCCACCGCGCCTGGCCTGGATCGAGCAGTTGTGGCTGGCCGCCGCACTGTGTCTGGCACTGCCCGTGGTGAATCTGGCAACCACCGGGCAGGGGCTGCTGATGTACCTGCAGCGGGGCGCATGGCAGCAGGCCGGGGTGGAGCTGGTCACACTGGCCTTCGGATTGATGCTGGCAAGAATGGCCCTGATGCTGCAGCGCCGCTGGCCACGGGCGCACGAGGCCGCGCGCAGTGCCAAGCCGGCGCCCGGGCAAGGTGCGGCGCATCGCTGGCAGGTGGCGAGCCGGGTGCTGGCTGCCTCGGTGGGCGGCTACGTGTTCACCGCGCTCACTGCCACGGCACTGGCGCTGTTGCTGCCCTCACTGGTGAATGTACGCACATCCGTTTCGGTCCTGACCAGTTCGCTGCTGGGGTTCGTGCTGTTGATCTCCGTTGCCGTGGGCATCTTCAGCGTCCGTAGTGTGGGGAAGGTGTGGCTGAGTCTGGTGGCAGGGGGCGCCCTGATGGGAGTGCTGGTGGTGATGCTGCGGCCGGGGTGAGGGCAGGGGAGGCGGCTCACCCTCACCCACATTCACCCCGCAGCAGCGAAAATGCATCCATGGGCGCGCCCTGGCGCGCGCCACTCACTGCCTGCAGGATCGTATCGATGTCCAACACCCCCTTTGGTGAGTCGTCATGTGCTGCCGCGGCCAGCGGTTGCGTCGAGGTGCGTGGTGCACGCGAGCACAACCTCAAGAATGTCGACGTCTCCATCCCGCGCAATGCACTGGTGGTGTTCTCCGGCGTATCAGGTTCCGGCAAGTCATCGTTGGCCTTCGGTACCGTCTTTGCAGAGGCGCAGCGGCGCTACTTCGAGTCCGTTGCGCCATATGCCAGGCGCCTGATCGACCAGGCGGGCGTGCCGGACGTCGACGCCATCGACGGGCTGCCGCCGGCGGTGGCCCTGCAGCAGCAGCGCGGCGCCAGCAATGCACGTTCATCGGTGGGCAGCGTGACTACGCTGTCCAGCCTGGTGCGCATGATGTACTCGCGTGCCGGTGCGTACCCGGCCAACCAGCCCATGCTGTACGCCGAGGACTTCTCGCCCAACACGCCACAGGGTGCCTGCAGCACCTGCCATGGCCTGGGGCATGTCTACGAAGTGACCGAAGCGCTGATGGTTCCGGATCCCTCGCTGAGCATCCGCGAGCGTGCCATCGCCTCCTGGCCACCGGCATGGCATGGCCAGAACCTGCGCGACATCCTGGTCACGCTGGGCTACGACATCGACGTGCCGTGGAAAAAGCTGCCAAAGAAGGACCGCGACTGGATCCTGTTCACCGAGGAAGCACCCAGCGTGCCGGTCTATGCCGGTTTCACCCCCGCCGAGACGCGCGCCGCCCTCAAGCGCAAGCAGGAACCCAGCTATATGGGCACCTATACCGGCGCACGCCGCTACGTGCTGCACACCTTTGCCAACACCCAGAGCGCGCTGATGCGCAAGCGCGTGTCGCGCTACATGGAAGGCAAGCTGTGCCCGGCCTGCCACGGAAAGCGTCTGAAGCCGGAAGCACTCTCCGTCACCTTTGCCGGCGTGGATATCGGCGAGTTCATGCGGCTGCCGCTGGATCAACTGGCGGCGCTGCTGGAGCCCATCGCACAAGGTCATTTCGGCGCGCACAGCAAGGGCGCTCGCACCCGCAGGAGCGCGACACCCCGCGATCGCGCCCGGAGGGCCGCGAGTGGCCAGGCGACCCACGAGGGTGCTCCCGACGTGCGCCTGACCTCGGCCTTGTCCGAAGAGAAGCGACTGGCCGCACAGCGGCTGGCAGGCGGTGTGATGGCGCGGGTACGCCAGCTGCGTGACCTGGGCCTGGGGTATCTCTCGCTGGATCGCGCCACGCCAACCCTGTCCGCTGGCGAACTGCAGCGCCTGCGGCTGGCCACCCAGCTCAGTTCCTTGCTGTTTGGTGTGCTGTACGTGCTCGATGAGCCCTCGGCCGGCCTGCATCCGGCCGACAGCCAGGCGTTGTACGACGCGCTTGAGCGCTTGCGCGACGGCGGAAACTCGGTGTTCGTGGTTGAACACGATCTGGAGCTGATGCGCCGCGCGCAGTGGCTGGTGGATGTGGGCCCGGAGGCAGGCGAGCGGGGCGGGCGCGTGCTCTATAGCGGCGAGCCCAATGGCCTGCATCAAGTACAGGATTCGCGCACGGCCCGGTATCTGTTCGACCAGGTGCCTGCGCCTGCCAGTCGCCAGCGTAGTGTCGCGAACTGGCTGGAACTGAAGGGCATCCATCGCCACAACCTGCAGGGTGTGGACGCGCAGGTGCCATTGGGATTGCTGACGGCAGTGACCGGCATTTCAGGCTCGGGCAAATCCAGCCTGATGGCGCAGGCGCTGCCCGAGCTGATACTGCTGCATCTGGGGCATGAACCCGCCGACGATGGTGCCGAGGCCTCGCCGAACGACGGGCCGACGGTGATCGAAACTACCCGAGGCCAGTTGGCCGGTGATGTGGACGCCATCCAGCGGGTCGTGCAGGTGGACCAGAAGCCGATCGGCCGCACGCCACGATCCAACCTGGCGACCTACACCGGCCTGTTCGACCACGTGCGCAAGCTGTTCGCCGCGACACCCGACGCGCGACGCCGCCGCTTCGATGCGGGCCGTTTCTCGTTCAACGTGGCCAAGGGCCGGTGCGAGACCTGCGAGGGCGAGGGCTTCGTCAGCGTCGAACTGCTGTTCATGCCCAGCGTCTATGCGCCGTGTCCCACCTGCCACGGTGCGCGTTACAACGAGGCCACGCTGAAGGTGCAGTGGAATGACCGCAATATCGCCGAAGTCCTGCAGATGACGGTGGACCAGGCGCGTGCGTTCTTCAGTGAAGAGGATGCCATTGCGCGCCCGCTGCAGTTGCTGCAGGAAATCGGCCTTGGTTACCTGCGCCTGGGCCAGCCGGCCACGGAGCTTTCAGGCGGCGAGGCCCAGCGCATCAAGCTGGCCACCGAACTGCAGCGCAGCCAGCGCGGACGCACGCTGTATGTGCTGGATGAACCCACCACCGGCCTGCATGCATCGGACGCGGACAGGTTGCTGGTACAGCTTCAGCGGCTGGTGGACGCGGGCAATACGGTGGTGATGATCGAGCATGACATGCGCGCGGTCGCACAGGCGGACTGGGTGATTGATGTAGGCCCCGGCGCTGGCGGGGCAGGGGGCACCATCGTGGCGAAGGGGACCCCGCAACAGGTGGCACGGGCGAAGGACAGCAGGACCGCGCCGTTCCTTGCGAGGGAGCTGGAGGCCAGGGCTTGAATGGGCCTGCAATGCGGCAAGCCAAACCCGCCCGCCTAGAACTTCATCCTCACACCCCCATTCACCACAAACCCTTCCAGCGGCGCCCACGCATCCACGGTCCACTGGCCATCGTCGGCGCGGCGAGGCCGCAGCATCGGGTTGTAGCCGCTCTGGCGGATGTTCAGGATGTTTTCCAGGTTGAGGAAGAGGCTGATTCTTCCCAGCACAATCTCCCCCAGTGCTCCCACTTCCAGATACGGTCGGCTGCGTCGACGCCAGGGATTGTCATCCAGCGCCTGGATGCCGGTGTAATAGGCCTCGAGGCCGATACGGCCACGCTCGTGCTGCTCCCACATGGCAACCAGGCCTGCGCTGTGCCGGGGCGTAAGTGAGACTAGGCGTCGGCCTGCGCCTTCCTCGCCGGGCTCGCGCGCATCGGTGTAGACGTAGCTGCCGGTCACCGTGATGTCCTCCCAGCGGTAGCGCAGCAGAAGTTCACTGCCACGGGTGCGGGTAACGCCTTCCACATTGACCAGTTGCACGCGTTCTCCCGGGGCGGTCGCAGACTCCACCAGGCGTACCGCATGGTCGATGTCGGACGCGAACACGCTGAGGTTCAGCTCCCAGGGGCCATGCACATAGCCTGCATCGATGGACCCGGTGGTAGCGATCTCCGCGCGAAGTCCAATGAGCGGCTCCAGCCGTGACAGGCCGGCGGCCTCGATCTGCTCGACGAAGGGCGTAGGCGCGTAGAAGCCTCTGCCGATCGAGGCGCGCAGGGTCCACTCGTCAGGGCGGAACAACAGCGATATGCGAGGGCTGAAATGCCCGCCATACTCGCTGTGGTCATCCCAACGCGCACTACCGGAAAGCGTGAAGTCGTCGCGCAGCGCCTGCTCGGCCTGCACGAACAGGGCGGGCACGGTGTAGCGGTAATCAAACTGCGGGTATCGGGTGGAACGGAACCGGTCCTGCTGTGCGGCAATGCCCGCCAGCCAGCTCGTTGCGCCTATGCCGGACGCATAGCTCACTTCCGCAAAGCCGGTCTGATGGGTGTCGTTGTCCTGCTCGGGGCCATACCCGTGGTCGTGATGGGTGGACATGGCCGATGCGCGCAGCTGCAGGCGGTCGCTCTCGCGCACCGGAACATCAACCACCGCGCCTGCGTCAACGCGCTCCGTGCGCTGTGTGAGGGCGAAGGGCTGTCCGTCGGGCGCCCGTTGACCGGGCAGTGTTCCGCCCAGCCGGCTCTCGCGCATTGCGCCCGCCGTCAGCAGTGCACGCGCTCCATTGTCCGATTCCCAGAACAACCGCGGCCGAACCGTGGCGCGCTCGTAGCCGGGAATGTCAGTCCAGCCGTCTCCGTCCAGGTCCTGGCGGTCCTGGCGATGGTAGCCACCCACCACCGACAGGCCCCAGTGCTCGACCAGCGGCCCGGCGGCGTAGCCGGTCACGTCCTGGCCGCCGCGGCTGGTGGCATTGAGCAGCATTTCGGCCTCAGCAGTCTTTTTCGGCCGGCGCGATATCAGGTTCACCACGCCGCCCAACGCTGCCGGGCCGTACAACGCCGATGCGCTGCCCTTGATGATCTCGACACTGCCCAGGTCGGTCGGGGGAATCTGCAGCAGGCCGATGGACGATGACTGACCGCCGTACAGCGGCAGACCATCGGCCAGAAGCTGGGTATATCGGCCGCGCATGCCCTGGATGCGGATGTTCGATGCCCCCATGCCCGGTGAGGTGTTCTGCACCCGCACGCCCGCCGTCTCGGCCACAAGCATGGAGACGTTGCCCGGCGACATCAGCAGCTTCTCTTCGATCTCTTCCTGCGATACAACGTCTACCCGGATCGGTTCGTCGGAAACGCGACGCCCTGACCGGGTGGACTGCACCACCACTGCGTCGAGGTCCACCGCCTCATCGTGGTGATCGTCGTGCGCGGCGGGTGGTTCATGCGCACTGGCCGAGGCCGCGGCGGACAGCAGGGCGGCGCTCAACGCCAGGGCAAGCGGATGGGGCAGCAGGGTCATGGGTCGTCAGGGCGGGCAGGCCGCGCGGTGGCGAAGTAGCCCGGCGTTGTAAACCTTGATGCAGCTACAAGGTCAAGCGCCAGGCTGCGGCTGAAGGGCTTCCAGTACCCTGCAATCGGCTACGCGGCCGCCGGGGCAATTACCGATCATCCGCTCCAGCTCTCCCTGCAGTGCCTGCAGGTCATGGATGCGGCGTGTGATGTCCGCGATGTGCGCTTTCACCACATCGTCCACCGAACTGCACTCGTGCTCGCTCTGTTCAGCAAAGGCAATCAACTCGCGGATCTGCTCGATGGAAAAGCCCAGCTCGCGGGCGCGGCGCACGAACGACAGGCGTCTCTGGTCCTGGGCGCCGTAGTAGCGATAGTTGCCCTCTGATCGCAGCGGCGGCTGCAGCAGGCCGATCTTCTCGTAATAGCGGATCGTTTCGGCCTTGGTGCCGGTCTGGTGGGCCAGCTGGCCGATGGTGAGGTGGCTGGGCATGGGCTTGACCTTGTAGGGGCTACAGGGTTGATAACGACTGTCCCATCCTTTTTCAAGCCGGGGCACAGCCTGGCAAGAGCCCTCCCATGGACCACTGCTGCGGCCACAAGCGCCAGGAACTGGAAGCGTTGGCCCACCACGGTGCGCAGCGGCGCGTACTGGTGGCGGTACTCATCATCAACCTGGCGATGTTCTTCATCGAGTTCGGCGCGGGCATCGTGGCGCGCTCCAGCGCCCTGCAGGCCGATGCTGTCGACATGCTGGGCGACGCCATTGTGTATGGCCTGAGCCTGTGGGCGGTGAACCGGGGAGCGCGCTGGGAGGCCGGTGCAGCCCTCGCCAAGGGGCTGCTGATCCTGGCCTTCTTTGTCTTCATCGTGGTGGAAGTGGTCAGCAAGCTGATGCACGGCGTACCACCCTCCAGCGGCTTGATGCTGGGGTTTGGGGCCATCGCGCTGGTGGCCAACCTGATTTGCCTGGCACTGCTGTGGCGGTTCCGCGCGCTGAACATCAACATGAAAAGCACCTTCGAGTGCTCCCGCAATGATGTCGTCGCCAACCTCGGTGTACTGGTGGCTGCCGGTGGGGTTGCGCTGACCGGAAGCGGCTGGCCGGACATCGCAGCAGGCGCAGTGATCGCGCTGCTGTTCCTGAAGTCCGCGGTTGGCGTCATCAGCGAAGCGTGGCCCGCATGGCGCGCGGCTGCGAAAGCGTGACCTGATGCAAGGGGCTCCGGCGATATGCCGGAGCCCGCGGGGCTTACTTTTCCTGCAGGAACGTCAGCAGGTCCTGGTTGACGCGATCCTTGTGGGTGTCGGTCAGGCCATGCGGTGCACCCGGGTACACGATCAGCCTGGCGTTCTTGATCAGCTTTGCCGACTGGCGGCCGGAGATGTCGATCGGCACGATCTGGTCGTCGTCGCCGTGGATGACCAGAGTGGGCACATCGAACTTCTTCAGGTCTGCGCGGAAATCGGTGGCCGAGAACGCAGCGATGGAGTCGTAGGTGTTCTTGTGGCCACCCTGCATGCCCTGTGCCCACCACGCATCGATCAAGCCTTGGGACACCTTCGCGCCCGGGCGGTTGAAGCCGTAGAACGGGCCCGACGGAATGTCCTTGTAGAGCTGCGCGCGGTTGTCCATCTGCGCCTTGCGGATGCCATCGAACACTTCGATCGGCAGGCCGTTCGGGTTGTCGGCGGTCTTCAGCATGAACGGCGGCACCGAGCTGATCAGCACCGCCTTCTTCACCCGGCCGGTGCCATGGCGGCCGATGTAGCGCGCCACTTCGCCGCCGCCGGTAGAGAAGCCCACCAGGGTGACGTCATGCAGGTCCAGCGTGTTGATCACCGTAGCCAGGTCATCGGCGTAGTGATCCATGTCGTTGCCATCCCAAGGCTGGCTGGAACGGCCGTGGCCACGACGGTCATGCGCGATGACGCGGTAGCCGTGGTTGGCCAGGAAGATCATCTGCGATTCCCAGCTGTCCGAGTTCAGCGGCCAGCCGTGGCTGAAAGTGACGACCGGGCCGGTCTTCGGGCCCCAATCCTTGTAGTAGAGCTGCACGCCATCGGCGGTGGTGATGTAGCTGGCGGTGCGCGCGATGCTGGTGACTGCAGCCGGCTTGGCCGGTTCGGCAGCCTGCGCGGACAGGCCGGCCTGGACCGAGAGGGCGAGGGCGGCAATGGCCAGGGTACGGGCAAAGGTGTTCATGCGGGACTCTCATGGGTGGGTGGTGAGGCGTACTTTGCGCCTGCAATCAGGCGCATTGGTGATGAACTGTCCGGATTTCTTGATAGATCGTCCTGCATGGATGTGCGCACCCGAGGCGCTGCCAATCGCGCGTTGACAAGGTAGAACGAACGTTCTACCTTGCAGCCATGAACAAGACCGGCACCGACACCCAGCAGAGGATCCTGGCTACCGCCGAAGCGCTGATCTACCAGAACGGGATCCACGCCACCGGCATGGACCTGCTGGTGAAGACCTCCGGCGTTGCCCGGAAGAGCATCTACCGGCACTTTGAAAACAAGGACCAGGTGGCCGCTGCGGCATTGAACGCGCGCGACGTGCGCTGGCTCACCTGGTTCCAGCAGGAGTGCAACAAGGCCGACACCCCGGAAGCGTGCATCCTCGGCATGTTCACCGTGCTCAAGGGCTGGTTCCAGTCCGAGGGCTATCGCGGCTGCGCCTTCATCAATACCGCGGGCGAGGTGGGCGACCCCGGCGATCCGATTCGCCACATCGCAAAACACCACAAGCAGAAGCTGCTGGATTACACGCTGGAACTCACCACGCAACTGGATATCCAGCAGCCGGACGCACTGGCGCGGCAGCTGCTGGTTCTCATGGAAGGCGCCATCACCGTCTCGCGCGTGATGGGCGACTACAACGCCGCAGACACTGCAAGGGATGTTGCAGAAGTGCTGTTGGAGCAGGCCAGGCGCTGACGCCTGAGCCATCAAAATCCGTCGAAGCACCCCGTTCATCCATTTGATTGGAGGCCCCACCGTGTCCACTGAAGCACCCCGTCCGCCACTCCCCCCGTTCACCCGTGAATCGGCCATCGAGAAAGTTCGCCTTGCCGAAGATGGCTGGAACACCCGCGATGCCGACAAGGTTTCGCTGGCCTATGCGCTGGACACCGAGTGGCGCAACCGTGCCGAGTTCACCCACGGCCGCGAGGAAGCGCGGCAGTTCCTGGCCCGCAAATGGAAGAAGGAACTGGACTACCGTTTGATCAAGGAACTGTGGGCCTTCACCGACAACCGCATTGCCGTGCGCTACGCCTATGAGTGGCATGACGACTCCGGCAACTGGTTCCGTTCCTATGGAAACGAGAACTGGGAATTCGGCGCCGATGGATTGATGCAGCGCCGGTTCTCGAGCATCAACGACATGCCGATCAAGGAAAGCGACCGCAGGTTCCACTGGCCGCTGGGGCGCCGCCCCGATGATCATCCGGGGCTGTCTGATCTGGGTATGTGATTCGCATTGCTTCCTGGAATGCAACATCACGTCCCCCTCCACGGGCCTACCGCAGCAACGGTGTGCTGCCTAGGCTGATCGCACACGGCACATGCCGTGTTCCGGGCCCACCGCTTGCGCAGTGGCCCGCCTTCCCATGAACCCTGCAGCGCTGGCCTGCCAGGCATCGTGCCCTGGCAACGCCACGCCCTGCGCCGTGGGAAAGCGCCCGGAATCGTTCCGCGCCAGCCTTGCATCGCTGCCCGCCCAATGCCCCTTCGTGGAGATCCCTCATGTTCAGTCTGGAAAACACCGCCGCGCCCATTGCCCCCGCCCTCGATGAACTGGTGCCCTCGCGCTACGCCCTCAAGGTGGGCGACGTCGAAGTGCTGGTGATCAGCGATGGCGTCCTGCCGTTGCCCACCCAGATGCTCGGCCACAACGTTCCGGCCGCCGACCGTGCCGAATGGTTCGAAGAGATGTACCTGCCGCAGGATGCCTTCGACTGGGCATTGAACGTGATGGTGGTGCACAGCGGTGATCGCACCATCCTCATCGATGCCGGCCTGGGCATGGATCCGGACCTGCAGCTGCCGCGCGCCGGCCAGTTGATCCGCCGCCTCGGTGCCGCCGGTATCAACCTGGGCGAAATCACCGATGTGGTGATCACCCACATGCACATGGATCACGTCGGCGGGCTGCTGGTTGAAGGCGTGAAGGAACAGCTGCGCCCGGACCTGAAAATCCACGTGGCCGCGGCGGAGGTGGAGTTCTGGAAGTCGCCGGACTTCAGCCGTACCAACATGCCGCAGGGGTTCCCCGATGCGCTGCGCGCCACGGCCAAGCACTTCTGGGCCGAGTACAGCAGCTACGTGCACACCTTCCAGGACGAACAGCAGATCGCGCCGGGCGTGACGGCCCGCCGAACCGGAGGGCATACCCCGGGCCACTGCGTGGTGCGCGTGGCGTCTGCCGGGCAGGCCCTGACCTTCGCCGGTGACGCGGTGTTCGCGGTAGGCTTCGACCAGCCGAACTGGCACAACGGCTTCGAGCATGATCCGGAGGAATCCGCGCGCGTCCGCATCGCCCTGCTGAAGGAACTGGCAGGCACCGGCGAAATGCTGGTAGCCACGCATCTTCCGTTCCCGTCAGTGGGCCGGGTGTCACTGGAGGGCGAGACCTTCCGCTGGGTGCCGGTGTTCTGGGACTTCTGATCGGATCCTGCGGCCATTGCGCAGGCGGGCGTTGACGACCGGGGCGCATCGGCGCCCCGGTCGAATGCCGCAAGAACGAGGTCGACAATGGATGCCATCCACGCGCGGCGCGGATCTACTGGATGGAGGTAGGCAGTGCCAGCCGCTGCAGTTTGTGCGGGTTGCGCTGAACCAGGATCTGCGTGATCCGTTCGCCATCGGTCTCGAAGGCCATCGCCGCTTCCAGCTCGCCATCGAAGTAGCGCAGCAGTCCCAGCCGTCCGTTGAGCATGGCCGGCACCATCCGCAACTGCGCGCTGCGCCGCAGGTGCGGGGCATACAGCAGCTGGGCAATGCGAGCGCCCCCGACCATCGGTTTGGGGAAGCTGGTGACGATGCCGCCGCCGTCACCCACCAGCTCGGCCGACTCGGCCATCAGTGCCTTCATCGTTCGGAAATCGCCGCTGGATACGGCCTCGGCGAAACGGCGCAGCAGTTTCTGGTGCACCTCCTGCGGGACGTTGTAGCGCGGGCGCTCCTGCCTGAGCTGCAGGCGTGCGCGATGCACGATCTGCCGGCAGGCAGCTTCTGTCTTGTCCAGGGTGCGCGCGACCACCGCGTAGTCCTGATCGAACACGTCGTGCAGCAGGAAGGCCGCACGCGCATCCGGCGCCAACCGCTCCAGCACGCTGAGGAAGGCGACCGACAGATCGCTGGCGGTTTCCAGCACATATTCAGGCGTGCTGGTGTCATCGGTCAGCAGCGGCTCGGGCAACCACATGCCGACATAGTGTTCGCGCGTATGCCGTGCCAGGCGCAGGCCATCAATGGCGCGACGGGTGGTGGTGGCGACCAGCCAGGCTTCCGGATTCTCGATCTGTGACTGGTCGGCGCCATGCCAGCGCAGCCAGACATCCTGCACCACGTCTTCGGCTTCATGCGAAGACCCGAGCATGCGGTAGGCCACGCCGAACAAGCGCGGGCGAAGGCGGGAGAACAGCGCAGTGGAATCGTCCATGCCAGCGTAGACGGGACAGGTCCCCGGATTGTGACACCCGGGGACCTGTCGTTGGTGCCAGCGCCGGACGTGCGATCAGTGCGGTGGCAGAACCGCCGGCTTGCCGATGTCCTTGATCAGGAACACCACGAACTTCGCCGGCTCGGTAGCGCTGGCGTTGCGACCCACGGTGTGCAGATCGGCCGGGCCTTCATGGAAGGCCTCGCCCGGGCCGAGGGTGACTTCCTTGCCGCCGGCCACGCCCATCACGATTCGTCCTTCCAGGACGTAGACGAAGCCATGGGCATCGTGGCGGTGCACCGGATCGGCGCCACCCGGCGGGTATTCCACGGTAAGGATCAGCGCTTCCTTGCCGGGCTGCTCCGGCAGGGCGCGGGTCATCACCTCGCGCACCAGGGGCTCGGGCGCAGCAGGGGGCGGGGTGGCGGCAACGCTGCACAGTGGCAGCAGCGCAAGCAGGGCCAGAACAGAACGACGCATGGCAGGTCTCCAGTGCGGTAGGGGAGGGTCGCTGCATGGAGCAGCGGCAGAACGATCAGGCCAGGCCGGCCTTGTCCAGGCCAAAGGCCGCGTCCAAGGTGCCGGGCGTAGTACGGAAGGCGACGTTGGCGCGGTTCCAGGCGTTGATCGCCATCACCGCGTGGGTCAGGTCGACGATCTCCTGCTCGGACAGCTGGCCGCGCACCCGCGCGTACAGCTCGTCGGGCACACCCTGCGTCGGCAGCTGGGTCAGCACTTCGGTCCAGGCCAGGCAGGCGCGCTCGCGCGGGCTGAACAGCGTCGATTCACGCCATGCCGCCAGGTGGTGCAAGCGCAGTGGGCGCTCGCCGCGCAGGGTGGCCTCCTTCACGTGCATGTCCAGGCAGAAGCCGCAGCCGTTGAGCTGCGATGCACGGATGTTGACCAGATCGATGATGGCCTCTTCGATCGAGGCGGTATGGGCGGCATGCGAGTACAGGCCGAGCTTCTTGAACAGTTCCGGCGATTGCGCGGCGTAATCCAGACGTGCGGTCATGGCGTGTTCCTGTAGCGAGTGAAGGACACAGCGAGGCTAGGCCTGCGCCCGCACTGCCGGTAGGCCGGGGCCGGGCTGCACGTTGTTGCATGAAAAACACCAATGGCCTGTCACAGCGGCCGATGCTCGGCCGTCTGCCGGGCATGGACACCTCATCGCACCTGCGCACCGCATTCCGCCCTGCCAGCGAACAGGTCTGGCAGACCTTCCTGGCCGCACTGCGCGAATTGCCGCCCGATGCACGTGCGGTGCTGTTGCTGCACGACGTGCTGGGCGCCGGGTTCGAGGACATTGTGCCCCTGCTGGGGCTCGACCTTTCCGCGTGCAGGCAGCGCCTGGCGCTGGCGCGGAACCACCTGCACGCACACCGTGCCCGCCTGGAGCCAGGCCGCCCATGAACACCGCACAGCCCAGCCCGGCCAGCGACGGCCACGATGCGCTCAATGCATCCTTCTCCACCAGCTACGCCGGCGTGCTGGCCTTCATTGCAGTGGCGGCCGAGGGCAGTTTCGCCCGCGCGGCCGACCGCCTCGGCATTGGCCGTTCGGCCGTCAGCCGCAGCGTGCAGAAGCTGGAAAACCAGCTGGGCGTGCGGTTGTTCCTGCGCACCACGCGCTCGACCACGCTGACCCGCGAAGGCGAGCTGTTCCTGGAGGGCTGCAACCCGGGCGTGAACTGCATCCTGCAGGCGCTGGAGGAAATGCGTGACCTGCGCGAGGGGCCGCCGCGCGGGCACCTCCGTATCAGTGCCAGCCACGGCTTCGGCCGGCGGGTGATCGCCCCCTTGCTGGCCGCCTTCCGCGCCGAGTACCCGCAGGTCTCGGTAGAACTGCTGCTGGACGAGCAGGCCCCCGACCTGGCTGGTGACCGCATCGATGTGGCGTTCCGCGACGGCCTGCTGGAAGACAGCCAGGTGATCGCCAAGCAGCTGGTGCCGATGCAGCTGGTGGTGTGCGCGTCACCGGCGTACGTGCAGGCGCAGGGTCTACCGTCGTCGGTGGATGCGCTGTCCACGCATGCCTGCATCGGGCGGCGCCTGCCGGGTGGGCGCATGCAGCCCTGGGAATTCCGGGTCGACGGCATCGATGTGCACCTGCAGCCGCCAGCCGCACTGGTGTTCAACGATGCCGACCTGGCCCTGCAGGCCGTCATCGACGGACTGGGCATCGCCCAGCTGCCCAGCTATCAGGTGCGTGAAGCGTTGTGGGCGGGCAGGGTGGTGACCTGCCTGGATCGGCATGCGCCGCTCGATCGCGGTCACTACCTGTGCTACCTCAGCCGCCGCCAGCTCCCCAAGCGCGTACGGGCCTTCATCGACTTCAGCACGCAGCGGGTGCGCGCGCTCGAACTGGATGTGATCTCGCACTGGGAAGCACGCCAGCAGGCCAACCCCATGAAGCCAGGGGCACAGCCCGCCTGGGCCTGAACACATTGGTGCGTGCCGGGCAACAGTGCGCGCCCCAGCGCGGACCTACTGCCCCGCACCCACGCTGCCTACGATTCCAGCATGCACGGCCACAGCCGGTCGCCCCTTCTACAGTCCAGGAGACACGTCATGAAATTCCTCGTCATCGGTGGTACTGGCCGCATCGGCAGCAAGGTGGTGGAGCGCCTGCGCACCGCCGGGCATGACATCGTGGCGGCCGCGCCCTCCACCGGCGTGGATGTGCTGACCGGTGAAGGCCTGGACGCCGCCATGGACGGTGTCGACGTGGTGGTGGACCTGGCCAACTCGCCCTCGTTCGAAGATGCGGCAGTGCTTTCGTTCTTCGAGACCGCTGGCCACAACGTCCTGACCGCCGCCGCCCGTGCCGGCGTACGCCACCACGTTGCGCTTTCCGTCGTAGGCACCGACAAGCTTGCGGCCAGCGGCTACTTCCGCGGCAAGATCGCCCAGGAGCGCCTGATCCGTGATTCGCGCCTGCCGTACACCATCATCCATTCCACGCAGTTCTTCGAGTTCCTGCCGGGCATCATCCAGTCCGCCGGCAACGGGGAGACCCTGCACCTGCCGGCCGCCAACGTTCAACCGATTGCCGCCGAGGATGTTGCCGAAGCGGTGGCACGCATCGCGCAGCAGCCACCCCGCAATGGCGTCGTGGAAATTGCGGGCCCCCAGCGCGCCGCGATGGCGGATCTGGCCACGCAGTATCTGCAGCGGACCGGCGACCCGCGGCAGGTCGTGGCAGACGCCGAGGCCCTGTATTTCGGCGCGCCGCTGCAGATCGATACGCTGGTGCCGGTGGGGCAGGCGTGGCTGGGGCAGGTCGGCTTCGACGCCTGGCTGCAGCAGTCCGGCCTGTTGCAGCGGCAGTCCGCCTGAGCGGCCATCGATCACCTGCCAATGACCGAGCTGAAGCCACCTTCGCCCGCCATCCTGGACCGCTACCTGGGCGACGACGTGCAGCCGCTGTACACCGGCCGCGTGCGGGTGAGCGGCGGCCAGGCCCAGCACGGGCGCGCGTCCGGCGTGGTGCGATCGGACGACGGTGCACTGGCGGTGGACCTGCGCCTGCCGCCGGAACTCGGTGGGCCTGGCGGCGGATCGAATCCCGAGCAGCTATTGGCCGCAAGCTACGCCGGCTGCTTCCACGGCGCCATGGTGCTGGTGGCCGCGCGTGCCGGCCTGCTGCTGCACAACCCCAGCGTCGAAGTGGAGGTCACCTTCGCCCGTGATCCGGCAGATGGGCTGTACCTGCTGTCTGCCGAGATCGTGGTCCATCTTCCCGGCATGGATGCGGACCTGGCTGGCGAACTGGTGCGCAACACCGAACGCGTCTGCCCGTACGCCAAGATGTTCCATCGTGGCATCAGCCATGTGGTGCATGTGCGGGTCGGCCCGCAGTCCGCGCCTCTGTAGAGTCGAGCCGTGCTCGACTACGGCATGCCACATCGCGCGCCCTCAGGCACCTCGCCCGCGAATATCTGCAGCACCCGATCCAACAGAACAGGTTCCGGCACGCCAGCCAGTACCTGCTCCAGGTAGTCCACGGGTTCCAGCTGCCATTGAAGCAACGCACGAAGCTGCAGGACGGCGGGCGCCCGCTGGTCCGCGTCCAGTGAGACCTGCAACAGCAGATGTTTCGAGCGCCTCTCCAGCCACAGCACTGGTATGCCTCGGCAATGAACCTGGAACTCGGCATCTCGATGCCGCTCAACAAACTGGAAGCCCTGTCGTGGCCGAGACTCCACGAACTGCATCGCTTGGCGGCGCAGTTGTGAGAATCGATCGTCGTTGATGCTTTGGAACCCGACAGGCGCGGGAACCGGTCGCGCGGACCACTGCGCCTGTGCCGCAACCACCGCCACGAGACAGAGCGCGGTGGCCGCCCAGCAGTACCGCGCCACTCAACCGTCCGGACGTACCCGTGTGCTGGCGTGCGCCGTGAGTCCCAACCCGGCCATGATCAGCCCCTCCATGACGCGCGGGCCGACATACTGCTCCAGTTCACCGTTCTCGCGGGCACGCTGTGCGGCCAGCAGGATTTCCAGCACCACGCGAAGCCCGGCTAGCGAGCAATCGGTATCGGCCAAGGCGATGCGTCGGCCTGGCATCTGGTGGCGCTCCGGCCAGGGTTGGCCATCGGAGGCGGCGCCGGAGCCGATGCTGTGCAGCAGGGCGATAAGCGTGTTGGGATCCATCGCGGGGCCGTTGGCGGGCGCGTCGCGGGTCGGGTGCGGGGCWGGGGGGKGGGGCTGGGTCATGGCTGGGCTCCTTGCGTGCGTGCAGAAGCCGCCACCGATGAAGGTGGCGGACGGTGCGTGGCTCGAAATCCGGTACGCGACTATGACCGGTGAGCACAAGGCCCCCACGCACCGCCCGCCATAACCGGCCGACGGATTGCCAGCCGGCACCACAAAGCTTGGTGCCGGCTGGCAAGCGCAAACTACAGTCGCGTTACCGGGATTTCGAGCCCCGACCACCGATGTATTGGTGGCACAGAAAGGAATACCCCCGGCTATGCGCGATGCCAATGCAGTAAGGCCGATGCCGTCACCACTTTCAACATTTTCAGAATCGTTGCATACGACGCAATGAGGCTGGAGCCTTGCGCCGCAATGCTATCGGTGATGCGAGTGGTGCAGGCCTACGGACTGTCGGCAACCGCCCGGAGAGACCATGAGCGAGGCGGATGCGACAGGATTGCCAGAGGCTGGCAGGCGTCAGTAGCCCTTGAACGCGACCTTGGTCCGCTCCAGCCATGCGGCATTGTGGCTGCGCGCATGGCGCGACCAGTGCTGGGCATCGTCGATGATGCTGGCGAACAAAGTTCGGGCCTGCTCACGGTCGGCGGGCTGCGGTTGTGCCATCAGCCACTCGGCGAACAGGCAGCGGGCGGCCGCATCATTTCCACTTTCCACAGCGCGCTCGAACGCGGCGCGGGTGCCAGGTGCCTGTGCAGCAGCCAGCGCCTGCGCATGGAGCAGGGTCTGTTCCGGCTTGCGACGCACATCCGGATGGCGGGCGAACAGGCCGTCCAGCGTCTCAACTGCAAGCGCGGCGTGCCCGGACTCGAGGCGGGCACGCGCCAGACCAGTAAGGATGTAGGGGTCGTCGCCCAGCGGCGAGCTGGCCGCCTGCTCAAGCAGGGTTCTGGCTTCCTCCGCCTGCCCGGCATCCAGCAGCGTCATGCCCAGGCGAACCCGGTTCTGCACGGTCGGCGTACGCGCCAGCTCGGCGCGGGCGTTGCGCAGGTCCTGGCCCGGGTCCATGAGCTGCTGGGCGGAGCGGACCACCTGCCGCGCGCCGCGCGAGTTGCGGGCTTCCGGGAAGTAGATCGCCAGAAAGTAGACGACGCTGCCCAGCAGCGGGAACGAGAAAAGCAGGATCAGCCAGTAGAGGCTCTGGCCCGAGCGGATGGCGTGCACCGCGAAGTAGATGGCTGCCAGTACGTGGAGTCCGATTCCGATATAGGGCATGTGCGCCACCTCGTCCTTGTGAGGGCTGGCACTATAGTGGGGGAGGGGTGGGGCGCCAATGGGGTGGTGCCGATTGGGCGTGACGCGTCACGTTAATGGGGTTGGATTCTGCGGGGCAGAGCGCTGCATGTCACTATGCAGCGGGGCTGCATCGATGGAAGGGGATACATGGAGCGTACGAAAAAGACACTGACGATGGCCGATGTTGCTGGATGGGGTTCGGCGCTCGTGACGTTCGGATTAATTCAAGGCGCCTTCTATCTGAAGGCGTATTGGGGCCACTTCGGCCTGGATCCCTTTCAGTTTGTTGCGGTGAGTGAGCTTGCGCTGGCAGGGCTTGCTGGGATCGGCATGGTGTTGTTCTTCATACTGATTGCGCTGCTGCTTGGAGGGTGGGTCGAGGGGGAGGTGACAGCGACGCCGTCCCAAGCCAATCTGCTGATGTGGCTGACCCTGGCTCTTTGTCTTGCTGGAATGGGTGCCTTGCTTTGGTGGTCCAATGCCTGGCCCGTTCTGATAGGTGTGGCGCTGACGGGCATATGTGCAATGGCAGTACGCCTGTCCCCAGTGTTGCCGGCCGCCGTGAAGGACTCGCCGTGGCTGGTCTATGCGCTCGTGATGATTGTCTATGTCCCGATCTCGTCGAACTGGCTTGGCTTCGAGCGCGCCAAGGCGATTACTTCTGGCAGCAGCGAGTACACGGTCAATGTGACCATCGATGAGAAGGTGCAAGGCAGCCTGGGCCTGGTGGGGCGCTTGGGTGATAGCTATGTGCTTTGGGACCCGGTACAGAAAGCTGCAGTTCTTGTGCCAGTGGACAACGTGAGTAGGCTGGAGATTGCGCAAAAACCGGTTCGGCCTGCAAAGCCAGTTGAGTCGCGATAAGGGCTCGCTATCGAGGGTAGGCGGCAGGGCGATCGCCACTCGGGGGACATCTGACCAAGCCAGCTTTGGCACCGGAGGCCCGCGAAAGCCATAATTGGTTCTTTCCACCCGAGACAGGCACGGATGCAACTGCATGAAATGTGGCGAAAGGCCTACGACGAGAACCGGTTCCTTAGGCACTTGTCTGAGTATGAGCTGCAGCAACGGGTGCGTGATGTAGTGTTGAACATGATCACCCTGACGCCACAGGCGAAGATTGGATTGGGATCTCCCGAAGATCCTGAGGCGCAGCGGTTCATGCTCAAGTGGACCCAGGTTCTTCAGGAGATGCAGCTCCGATACGGCCCATTTCCCAACGGCTTTACCAGTGGGTTCATCCGCGAGCAGCCGCTGCCCGATTTTGTCGGAGAGTTGGGTCGCAAGGCCGCCAACGTGTTTGCAGCATTGGATTTGGATCCAAGAAACAGCTTGGTCAAATACGGCAAGAGTGAACATATGGCCGCCTTGCTCAGGCAAGGAAATGCACGGATTCAGCCTGCCAGCTTCTTCAAAGCTAGCCACCTCAACGGAGCGGTACGTGACGACGAGCTGAGTCTAGCCTTGTCTATTGTGGTATCTCGCGATGATCTCGTAGCGCTCGTCAAGAATCCACATGATGTTCCGAAGCATTCAGGCGAGCAAGTCATGCACGCCAACTACACGACAGAGGGTGATTACTGGCTCTACTGTGTGACGCAATCAGTTGAGCCTCGCTTGTTTGTCGACTTCGAGGCCCAGGCATGCGTGATTATTAGAAACAAGAAAGCTTTCGCCGAGCGACTCCGCCAAGCTGCCGACTCTCAGACTCCATCGACCGAGCATTCACACGGGGACGCAATCTACGTCGATCCACATCAACCCGAGAATGCACACATTAGCGTGCCCTTTGCCAAGCATTTCCGATACACGTACCAGCGTGAGTATCGATTTGCGTGGATCCCAAGAGTGCCGACTCAGGCATTGAGCCCAATTGACCTCAATATGGGGGCGCTCGACGACATCGCGACGTTGGTTGAGCTATAGCATTCTGCTTGGCGCGCTATCTTCCCATGGGGGCCAACGCGATGAGCGCACGCCGCCTGGGCATCTGCGCGCCCACCTGATGCGCGGCTCGTCATCATCTATCCACGGGAGACTGCAACTTGGGCGGAGGCGGCGCTCTTGTCACGACGCCTGCGACTGATGTTACAGGTCTGCGTAGGGTGGGGGTTAGGAATGTTTATCGGGCGTAGGGAGGGCCGTTCCCGACGCGATGCTGAGGCTATAGAGTTGTGGTGAGGCCGCATCCAAGTGCTTGCTGCTGCCTCTGCACGAGCACTGAAAGGGGTGAAGGAGCCGCTGAATTAGCCCCCCTCGAGGAAGAAGGGAAAAGGAATCACATATGGGCGAAACTAAGCCAGGCAGGAATGAACTCTGTCCGTGTGGAAGCGGCAAGAAGGTCAAGCGCTGCCACGGCGGCACCAATGTCAACTACGAAGAAGTGATCTCGCGAGGCGCCGAGGAAGCCAAGCGCAAGGCTGAGATCAATCGGATACAACAGCAGCGACAGCAAGGCCTGGGTCGCCCAATCATCGCCGCCCAGACAGCCAGTAAGCGCATCGTCGCTGTAGGCCATCGTCTATTTCAAGGCACCTGGCCAACCTTTCATGACTTCCTTTATAGTTACATTCTCGATGTTCTGGGGCGCGACTGGTTCGAAGCGGAGGCGCAGCTGGAACACAACAAACTTCATCCTGTCATTCAGTGGCATGAAAGATTCCTGCTGGCATCCAAAGCCGCCAATCTGGCGGTAGGTGAGACACGCCAGACGCTGATGACCGGCGCGATCAGCGCATTTATGACGCTGGCGTATGACCTCTATACTCTGGAACACAACAATGATCAAACGCGCACGCCTCAGCTGCGGAAATCATTGATTGGTCGTTTGAAGTGCCAAGATCAGTTCATTGGCGTGCGCTATGAAATCCGTGTTGCGGCCATGCTTTTGAGGGCTGGGTTCGAGCTGGAATGGGAAGATGAAACCGATCGCCGAACCAGGCATGTGGAATACACCGCCACCTATCCGCGCACCGGCAAAGCCTTTGGCGTCGAGTGCAAGATCCGAAACCAGGATGCTGCGAAGCAGACGAACCAGCATCTTGGGAGATTTGCTGGGCTGGTGAGTGATGCGCTGAAGAAGGCAACGCCACATGACCGCTTGATCTTCGTCGATCTGAACACGCAGGCTCATCCCTACGTTCCGGGCGGACCACATGACTGGCGAACGATCGCCATCAACACGCTTCGAAAGTTCGAGGCACAACCCAAGGCGGCGACGCTGCCCCCCCCGCCGTGGTGTTCATCACCAACTATCCCGACCATCACCACCTTGAAACTCAGGTTCCCGATGCAGGGGCCACCGTTGAGGGCTTCAAGATCGATGACTACCGGACCGGTCAGTTCCTGACACTGCAGCAGAAGATTGAGATGCGCGTACGTAATCCTGAGGTCGAGGCACTCGTGGCATCGATCCAAGAGCATATCGACCTGCCTTCCACATTTGAAGGGGAAATTCCTGGGCTGCCATCAAACCGCCTGCTTATTGGGCACCGATATCAGATGGGCGATGGAGTGGTGGGTACGTTGGAAGACGCCTGCGTAATGAACGACAGCGGCGAGGTTGCGCTGATCATTGATCGGGACGAAGGCGGGCGGGCGATCTACAGCGACCAGCTCTCGCCTGAGGAATTTGCTGCTTGGAAACGCTATCCAGAGACCTTCTTCGGGCAGATCCGCCAGGGACCGGGTCCGATCAATGATCCAATTGAACTTTATGATAGATTGAAAGCTACTTACGCCCGTACCCCAAAGGAAAAGCTGCTTCAGTTCATGGGAGAACACGGCGACCGATTTGCCGCACTCACGCAGCCCGAGCTGTTGGATATCTATGTGCAAGGGATGGTGAATTCTGTGATGGAGCGGGCGGGGGAGCAAGAAGTCCCAGTGCATATTCAAAGGATGAAGCCGCCGCCGATTTAGTTGGGGCGGCTGTCATGTCGCAAGGCTCCAGTCATTGCCATGAGGAAACGACGAAGCCCAGATTCGACGGATGCACCATTGCGCATATGTATACAGCATTCGCGCTCTCAAATCCTGAGGCTGCTGCATGTGCCTTATAGGGCAGGGCAAACCCACAGCCAAGCATAGTGCCAATGCAGTTGCCGCCAGCTTCCTCCACACCGCCTTTTCCTCCCGGCTGATAGCTCGCGCCTCGCCGAATACACCCAGCACGCGAGTAAGCGGCACACCTGTTAGGCCGGCCAGAGTTGCGCAAACCATGGCATCTGGGTGCGAAATGCGCTTTCGATAGTTGCTAATCGCAGGCGGTCGCACGCCGAGGCGGGGCGCGAGGTCCTTGCCGTAGCTAATACCACACGCCTCCCACCCCAAGGCCGCTGGCGGGCTCCTTGGGGCAGTCACTTGGGAGGGGAGATGCGGCATGTTCTGCCAACTAACTCGTCATCAACTTGATGACACCGTTGCTACGAGTCGTTATGTCATTCAAGCGGCCACGCATCTTCCTTAGGTTAGAAAGTGTTGCGTCAGACATCGGAGCATTTTGCACGACAAAGGGCGATATGCGTTCTCGCTCCTTGGCCAGGTCCCGCCGCACTATCCGCAGCATCTCATTGACGATGACCATTTCCGAGATCACCTCGTGCGGGACGTGGTCAGCTACGTCGGAGGTCACCGGAATCTCTTGCGCGTAAGTACCCAGGGCATCAAGCAGCTCGTCATAGTCAGCCCAAGTCCTGCCCTCGACTTCGGCGTCGAGGAACCTGTCAGCGCCACCAACCAAGACAGTTGCGTGGGTCAAGCTGTAGAGAAACTGGCTCTGCCTAGCGACTCGGCGATCGCGCTCCGCACTGAGCGCTTGCTTTCGAGTCTCCACCGCCAGGTAGGTGGCCGCGATGCCGATTGCCCAAGTGCCAAATGCAGCCACCCAATCGGCCTTGCTTCCGAACGGTTCTGCTTCACGAATCACCATCGTGAAAACCATGCCGAACGCAATGCCGATTGCGACACCAATCAGAAAGTGTTTGTTGCTAGCCCAGAACTTCTTCATTCCCCCTCCGATTCAAACTCGAATGTTCCGGAGATTCTGGCATGACCGAACCACTTTTGGCCTTCGTCTTGGTAGGAGCGACTATGGCGGTCTCCATCGGCGGTGCAAAGCTGGTTTCGTGCCTGCTCGATCGGCGTGACTGCACCGCCTCGCAACAGTCACGCGAAGCCCAGGTCATGGCGCTCGCAAAGGCTGAGATTAGTGCCACCAAGCATGGTGAACTGCTGGCAGCACAGGGGAGTCAGTGAATTCAGGAGCCTCGATGGAACCTTGACGGTCGGCATTGACTGCCCCCCCCTGCGTGGACATGCTCGCGGTGCTGAACGAACTGGCATTCCCCGAGGGCGACTAGCCGACCACCGCCGCGGCGAACGGGAGCACCTTGATTGCAGTTGGCAAGCGCCCGCTGGGCACGTTCCCCGAAACGCCGCCGTATCAGGCCAGCTTCTGATAACCGTGACGCATCACGCGATTTAGAATGAGATACCATGCCCTCAACCTTTGGGGGCGAAATGGACATTCGATTAGGACTGATTCTGGGTTCACTTTTGCTGGCAGGATCGCTACATGCACAGCAAATGCGCTCGGCAACTGGCCCACAGCCATTGCCCAAGTACGTGCCGCCCGCACCAAAGGCGATCAACCTTGGAGCCGAACCGCTCAAATGCCAGGAGCACGTTGATCCACGAATCCGGCTTTATTGTGCGGACCTTGAGCGCTCGTTGATCCAAGGCGAGGCGCGTCGACAGGGCATACCGACGCCATCGAGTGAGATTGTTCGCGTGCCTGCTTATGGCAGTGAAGATGCAAGGAAGTTGGGAGCTGCCTGCATGGGCGGAACCGCAATGCGTCGCCTAAACAACGGCTGGGAGCAACTACGGAATTCCAAGGGCGAATGGCTGAGGTGCAGGACATATGAGCGATGAATTCCAGTACAGCAAGCAGGAAGTGGCTGATGCCCATTTCGATGCCGCTTGCAAGGCGTTTTTGTCCAGCGCTCACCCAGCAGTAGTAGTGACGCTTTCAGCTGTCGCGGAAGAGATCTATGGCGCGCTGATTAGTGACACTTTAGGCTGGCTAAAAGAACAACAGCCGAGAGCAATCGACACCATGGTTGATTGGGCGTGTCGGCCAGAGAGCGCTGGGGGCCTAGGAATGGAATCCAAAGCAGCTTGGAAATTCCTGTACGCCACCAAGAACGCAGTGAAGCATGCAAGAGACCCCTCCGAGCCAACAACGATTGACCCCGCAGCCATGGTGTACATACTCATCGGGGCGATCATCAACCGGCTAAGACTTGGCCGACCTCTGGAAGGTGAAGGGCAGAAAGTAGCCCAGGTACTGGTGCAAATGTGGCATCAGAAGCCGAGCTGGGTGACAGCGGAGGCAGAGAAGTGGGAGCAACAGGGGGTGTAGGGGCGGCGCCCCTACGCAGTCGCCTCACACGCGCTGACGCGGCCTTGGCCCACGGCGCATGTAGACCACATTGGACGTCTCGGCGTCGGCGCCGCGATCACCCACGCCCAACCGGCGGTCTCGGCGAATTCTGAGTACTTCTGCAAGGTATATGACGCTGGATTTCTTTTTGGCAGAAGCCTTTCGGGGCGGCACCGATCGGGTAGCGGACTGGGCCCGGGCAGCAGCCATCATCAGCCGCCATTCCCGGGCGATGTTGCAGGTCAGCGACCACCAGGCCATGTCGCCGGGCTCCAGCTGATGACCTTCCGGGGTGAACATATGCCCAGCTTGGAATCCGAAACCGGCCCAAGGGCCAGTCAGGTCAATTCGGTCGTGCGGATCGATCTCGATCATGCTGCAAGCTCATCCTTGTCGGGGGAGCTTGCAGGGAGGCAAGAGCCGAGCCAGAGCCCCAGCCATTGCCAAACCGAACCAACGAAAGCAGCGCCGCGCCGACCGATCCGGCGCATGCGCCGTATTTCGCATAATGTATATTATGTTTACAACGGGACCAGCACCCAGCAGACCGGAACCTCCCCAGCACTGAGATCCCGGACCTCAGCCCTGGCCTCCAGCCTTTCCACTCACTCCTCGCAACGCCGATAGTCAAACGGAATCCGCAGCCTCCCCGTCGCCCTATAGAAACCGGTGCATCACATATACATCGACCAACCCCAACGTTCGATGCCGGAACGCCGCCGGTAGCGTCCCGACCACGGCAAAGCCCAGCTTCCGGTACAGCTCAACCGCTGGCGCATTGGTGCTGACCACGTAATTGAGCTGCATGGCCAGAAAGCCTTCCGATCTGGCTCGATCAAGACTGTGCTCCGCAAGCGCCCGGCCAATGCCGCGACCTTGTACCCGAGGATCAACCACATAGGTGGCGCTGGCCACATGCGCCCCCAGATCCGGGAAGTTGGCGCCCAGCTTGTACATCCCGGCCACGCGCCCTTCCAGGGCGGCCACAGATGTCGTCCGCGCTGGTGGGCCGGATTTCAATGGGGCTCCTCGGCGAGAGGCCTGATGGACAAGGCGGACACCAGCAGAATCCAGGCACGAACAATCCCGCAGGTAATGCGAACGCCCGCACATGGGATTAGGAGGTTCCAGAGCGCCCAATGGATGCGAGCCCTGCGCCGGCCAGTCAGCCGTAGCGCATGGGCCTCTCAACCCATGATCCATAGTACAGAGGCGTTCACATGGCACGTTTGAAGGACAAAGTAGCAATCATCACCGGCGCAGGGGCCGGCATGGGGGCAGCCGATGCCCGCCTGTTCGCACGCGAGGGCGCCCACGCGTTCATCACTGACATCCGTGCCGACGCAGCGCAGGCCATTGCGGCGGAGCTCAGTGCTGAAGGCCTGTCGGCCACGGCCCTGCCCTTGGATGTCACCCGCGAAGACCAGTGGAACGACGTGGTCGACCAGGTCATCGCAGCGCACGGCCGCATCGACGTCCTGGTCAACAATGCAGGGCTTCCCGGCCCTTTTGATACCTGGGACAACGCCACGCTGGAAGGCTTCAACGCCATCATCCAGCTCAACCTCAACAGCCATTTCCTCGGCATGAAGGCGGTCAGTCCGCACATGAAGCGCGCGGGCAAGGGCTCGATCGTGAACATGTCGTCCATCTGTGGACTCGTGGCCATCACCGGCATCCATCCTGGCTATTGCCCGTCCAAGGGCGCCAATCGCCTGCTTGCCAAGGGCGCTGCTGCCGAGTTCGCCAGCTTCAACATCCGCGTCAACTCGGTGCACCCAGGCATCATCGACACACCACAGAACAAGGACCTGATCGCCAACGATGGCGCCAACCATGGCATGCGCTCGCGCATCCCGCTTGGTCGCTTCGGACGTGCAGAGGAAGTTGCCAATGTGGTGCTGTTCCTGGCCAGCGACGAAGCGTCCTATGTCACCGGTGCCGAGATCGTTGTCGATGGCGGCTACGTCATCGTCTGAGCCCATCCGGCGCGGGACGGTCTCGCCCTCGCGCCAACAGGCACACCCCATGTCAGATCAGAAGAGAATCGTCATCGTCGGCGGTGGCATCGCCGGCTTGCTGCTTGCCACCCAGCTCGGCCAACGGCTGGGTCGCAGCGGTCGTGCCGCCGTCACTGTGGTGGACAAGAGCCCCACCCATATCTGGAAGCCCATGCTGCACACGCTGGCAGCGGGCACGCGCAGCCTGCAGCAGCAACAGGTGGTACTGCTGGCCCATGCAAGCGAGCACGGTTTCACTTACCAGCCGGGGGAAATGCGCGGTCTGGACCGGGAATCACGGGAAGTCCTTATCGGCGACCTGCGCTCACCCGACGGAGAGTTGCGGGTACCCGCGCATCGAATCCCCTACGACGTGCTCATCCTCGCCATGGGTAGCCATGCCAATGATTTCGGCACGCCCGGTGTCCGCGAGCACTGTCACTTCATCGACAGCCTGGCCCAGGCCGAAGTCTTCAACGATGCACTTCGAACCCGGGTGATGCGTGCCATGGCCCAGGACGAGCGCCTGCGTGTGGCCATTGTCGGGGGCGGCGCCACCGGTGTGGAGCTGGCTGCGGAACTGAGCCGGTTGCTGGAGCTCGCTTCCAGCTATGCAGACCCTACCCTGCGTGATCGCCTGGATCTGACCCTGCTGGAGGGAGGCCCGCGCATCCTGCAGGCGTTTACCCCAGCGATCTCGGCGTCGGCCACACACCAGTTGCGACACATCGGTTTCCAGGTTCTGACCGGGGCATCCGTGATCGCCGCCGAGGCCGAAGGCTTCCGTCAGGCCAATGGCAACCTGGTTCCCGCAGACCTCATGGTCTGGGCGGCCGGGGTGAAAGGCATCACGTTTGCAGAGGGGCTGGATGGGCTGGAGCTCAATCATGCCAATCAGGTTCGTGTGCGCCCCAGCCTGCAATCCACAACGGACGACACCGTCTTCGTGCTCGGGGATGCCGCAAGCCTGACCTTGGCCGGTGCCACGCGCGCCCTGCCACCTACGGCACAGGTGGCCACCCAGCAAGCGCAGCATCTGGCCCGTCACCTTCCGGCCTGGCTGGAGGGCCGGCCGCTGCCCGAGTTCACGTTCCGTGACTTCGGTGCACTTGTTTCGATCAGTGACTACAACGCCTTTGGCACGCTGGGAGACTTCGGATTCTTCCGTGGCGCGTCGATCAAGGGACGATTCGCACATCTCAGCCATGCGCTGCTTTATCGTCGCCACCAGCATGCGCTGCATGGCTTCCGCAAGGCGACGCTGCTGTGGATGGCCGAACGCCTGAACAGCTGCGTTCAACCGCGCGTTCGTCTTGCCTGAGGAGAGGACGGTGCATCGGGGCCAGCCATGGCCCCGATTGCATTGCGGCCCTTCCTTACGACTCCCACCCTCCTCCCAGTGCCAGGAACAGGGCGATGCGGCTTCGAGCGACCGTCGCATCGGAGGTGGCGACGGCCTGCTCGGCCGCCGCAAGGTTACGCGCCACATCCAGCGCTTCCAATGCCGATACGGTTCCTGCCTTCAGCATCTGCTGCTGTTGCGCATGCGCCAGTCGGGCCGCCTCGCGCACATCCACCAGTACGGCGTTCTCTTCCAATGCCTTGGCATAGGCTGCCGCGGCAATCTCTGTTTCCGACAGCGCCTTGAGAACCGTACCGTCGAAGGCGGCCAGTTCAGCCCGTGACGCCGCGTCGGCAGCGTCTATCCTCGCCCGTGCCACGGAGCGGTTCGGAAAGCTCCATGACACCAGCGGGCCTACCGAATAGCGCAGTGCGGAATCGTCGAACAGATGGTCCAGTCGACGCGATGTGGCACCCGCACTCAAGCCAAGATGCACACTGGGATACAGGCCCGCCGTCTCCACACCAATCCGTGCCGTGGCCGCTGCCAGTCGACGCTCGGCCGCACGTACGTCCGGGCGTCGTCGGATCAGGTCGGCGCCCTCGCCCGCTGGCACCACACCTGCCATGGTCGGAATCGAGGTGCAGTGCTGGTACTGCGCATCCAGTTGCGAGGGTGCCTGTCCCAGCAGCAGCGCCAGTCGTGACAGTGCGGATTGCTGGCCGGCCTGTAGTGGCGGTATCTGCGCCTGCAGCTGCCCAAGCAGGCCCCTGGCGCGGGTCACATTGATGGCTGGCTGCTGCCCGGCCTTCCATGCACGCTCGATCAATGCCAGCTCCGAGGCCTGCAGCTGGATGGAACGTGCCACCACCTGCTGGCTCGCGCCGGCGGCGCAACTGTCGGTGTACGCGCGCACCACGTCGCTGACAATACCGATGGTGGCCAGGTCCCGCGCCGCAGCGACGGCCTCGGTCTGCGCGTCCTGCGCCTCGAGGAGCCGTTTTACCCGCCCGGCCAGATCAAGATCGTAGTCGATGCTGATGCCAGCATCGAAACTGGCATGCACGCCTGCGCCGGGTCCAATTCCGAGGCTGGAAGCCTGGCCGGCACCTGCCCCGGCACTGACGGCAGTACCCACACCCGCTGCGGCACGGACCTCCCGTGCCTGTGCTCGGGCCTGCTCCAGCCGCGCCTGTGCGATCCGCAGATCGGTGTTGGCGGCAAGGGCGCGCTGCACAAGGGCATCGAGCGCGGGGTCGTCGTACAGCCGCCACCATCGTTCTGGCAACGGAGCATTGCTGACGGCCGCCGACGCTCCCTGTACGGGTTCGATCGATGCAAATCCAGGGCCTGCAGCCGGCGGTATCGGAGGCCGGTAGTCAGGCCCTACGGTACGGCACGCGCTGATGGCCAGCACGATGCACACCGGCAGTACCCGCCGGGCGACATGCCCACAGGGAACGGCGCGCATCATGGGGCCCTCCCCTGCGAATCGTCTTCGATCAGGGTCACCGTGGCGGTGCGCCCCGCGATCATCGCCATCCCTTCAGGGATTTCATCCAGTTCGACCCGCACTGGAATGCGTTGGGCCAGCCGGATCCAGGTGAACGTCGGATTGACGTTCGCCAGCAGGGTGCCATTTGCAGTCACACGCTCACGGTCATCGATGCCCGGTGCCAGGCCGACAACGTGGCCACGCAACGTGGCGGCCTCACCCATCACATGGACCAGGACCGGTGCACCTGGATGGATGCGTGGCAATTTGGTCTCCTCGAAGTAGCCTGCGACGTGATAGCTCTCGCTGTCGACGATGCTCACCAACGGCTGGCCTGCGCTGGCGTAGGTGCCGGGGCGCAACGAGAAATTGCTGATGGTGCCGTTCACCGGCGAACGCACGGTAGCGCTTTCAAGATTCAAGCGCGCCAGGTCCCGCTCAGCGATGGCCTGGCGATGACTGGCCGCCGCCTCTTCAGCCTGCGTGCGGCGGGCAGCGATGTCCTGGTCGGATGCTACGCCGACCAATCCACCGTAGCGCGACGCCTCACGGCGCGCAGAGCGGGATCGCTCCGCAGCCAGTGCCACCGCGGCGTCCGCCCGTTCCAGGGCATTGGCGAGGCGGTCACGGTCCAGCACGAACAGGACCTGCCCACGCTGCACCTGCTGGTTGTCTCTCACATGTACTTCAGAGACGCGGCCAGAGACCTCGGTGGCCAATGCAACCACGTCAGCGCGGATCTTGCCGTCACGGGTCTGTGGCGCACTGATGTAGTAGCTGTAGATGTGCCAGGCCACGAACGCAGCAATGGCACTGAACATGAGGGTAAGGGCCTGCCGGGCAACGGCAAGCAGCAGGGGTTGCAGATTCTTCATGACGATGTGCGCCAGACAAGCGGAAAGAGAACCATGAGCGCGCCAACGAGCATCACCAGCAGCGACAGGTCGAACAGGGGGCGATTGCCAAGCAGCCGGTAGGCGCCAATCCGATCCAGCACGCGCGACAATGCGATGCGCAGCACAAATCCGATCAGCAGGCACGGCAGCAACGGCGAGACAAACAGTCCAGCCAGGTCGAGCTCTCCGATCATGCTGCCTCTCCGTTCTGTGCCGGCACCGGCTCCAGGGCCAGGCGCAGGTGAACCAGAGCATCGGTCAGTACTTCGCCTTCGCGGCTGCCCAGCAGGATGTCGCGTCGCAGCACCCGGTCGAGGTGATCGCCCAGCATTCCGGGCGACGCTGCGCCCGCCAGTTCACGGTGGAGTCGACGCATCAGCGCATCCAGCAAGTCGCGTTCGATCCCTGCCACATAGTGGGTGGCACGTTGCAGGTGTACCAGGCTGTGGCCCAGGCGAAGCTGCCGAAACAGGTGCGCTGCTGCCACCGCATTCGCGCCTGTGGCACGAGCGCCAAGCTGCCCGATGCGATCGAGATCGCGCTCAAGGAAGGCGTCCTCTACGTCGCGATCCGCGGTCCGGCTCAGCGTCGCCAGGTCCTGCCGCCCGTCCTCCTGCAATCGCTTCGAGGCCGCTTCGGCGCCCATGCGCTTGACCAGCAGCAGGCAGAAGAAGCCGATGAAGATGCCGATCAGGGTTCCTGCGGCCATGTCCAGGAAGGTGCCGAAGTCCTGGGGCTGGTAGTGACTGGCCAGACCTGCATTACTGAGTGTCAGCGCCAGCAGCAGGATCGCCAGCGGCTCCTCGATGCTCCACACCGCCAATGGCAGGATCACCAGTGCACACGCAAGTGCGAATCCAGTGAAGCTCTGGGCCATGGGTAGAAGCAGGTATCCCAGTACCACCGACAACGCGACCGACAACGCGGCGAAGCGACCGAACTTCATCGCGGCCAGGTTGGCGCCATCGAAGATGCCGAAGAAGGCCAGCGTCACGGTACCCATGATCAGCATGTTCGGCCCCTGTGCCCAGCCGGTGGCCCACCACAGCAGGCAGATCAGCGCATACGCGAGGGCGCAGCCACCGCCGATGCGGAGTGCGTGATGATGATCCGGCGCGAGCGGCAGTGGCTGGCTCGTGGCCAGGCTGCGCTCCAGATGCGGCGGCAGCGGGTCGCCCTTCTCCAGGGCATCATCCAGCACCTGGATATCGGTCCATGCCTGCTGTGCACGCGCCAGGTCGCGCTGGCGGGTTGCCACGATGCGCGCGCGCCAGGCCGGGTCATGCAGGCGCGAGCTGCCCGCGGTCGTCGCTTCCAACGCTCCGATCAAGGGCACAAGACGCGCCAGCCGCCGCTGAAGCGCAAACAGCAGCCTGTGCTGGCGATTGCTTACCGTGCTGTCGAAACGCAGCTGCTCAGCCACCAGCGAGAGCGCCGAAAGGTCGGCCACGGCCTTGAGCCGATGCTGCGCAGCCACGTCCGTGGCCACGTTGCCAGCGACTGCGTCGTCCAGCCACTGCCTGACCTCTGGCAACCAGCGGCGCAGTCGGGTTCTCACCGAAGGGCCCAACGCGGTTGGCGCCAGGCCGTCGACCAGGGTGATCGCGGCGATGCCGATGCAGATCTCGGTGACGCGCAGCAGCGCGATGTCGAACAGGCGCCCCGGGTGTTCCACGTTGCCCACGGCGATCAGGCACAACGTGACGGCAAACAACTGCAGCGCATATGCCCGTGGGGTGCGGTTGGCCGCCGCCACGGTGAAGCCCAGCGTGGCAACCACACCACTGGCCAGCACCACTGGGAAGGAAAGAATGCCGAACAGGCCGCCGATGGCCAGCGCAGTCACGCCGGCACCGAGGGTGCCCAGTAGACGGTACAGCGCTTTGGAGCGGACATTGGCCGAGATTGGATTGGCCAACGCGACGCAGGTCACGCTGGCCCAGTAATTCTGCTCCAGCCCGAGGTGCACGGAGGCGACGAACGCCAACATGCAGGCCACATAGAGCTTCAATGCGAACAACAGGGTGGCCGCCGCATTCATGCCGGCCACCGCAATTCTGGAAGTGGGTTCACGAGGAAGGGCCCGGAAGGCGCAGGGCGGCAAGCGCCATGCCGCCGAGGTGGAAAGATGGACCGGGACGCAGGCCGGCGACCGGCACGTCCAGCCGGAAATTCTAGGAACGGAACACGGGCTGTACCATTCGCCACCGTTCGTGGTTGATGTGCAATCGTCCGCCCGCTTCGCGCCGGAGACGGGGTTGGCGCGGTACGCTATGTGCGGCCCTTCTGTTGCCGTTCTGGTGCATGGATCCTCTGTCTGAAGTACTAACCCTGCTGCGCCCCACCCATACGCGTACCGCAGCGCTGGATGTGGCGGGCCCATGGTCACTGCGTTTTCCCAACCGGCAGGGCATCAAGTTCTGTGCCGTCGAGCGCGGGGAATGCTGGATCTCCGCAGATGGCGGCCAACAGGCGCAGCACCTGCAGGAAGGTGACTGCTTCCTGCTCAGCAAAGCCGGCTCGTATGTCCTTTGCAGCGACCCTCAACTCGCCCCTGTTGATGCCGCCTCGGTGCTCGACCTCGAAGCCACTGGCCGCAGGACGCTGCACGGTGGCGGCGACCACCTGATCGTCAGCGGCAGCTTCCGCTTCGCCGATACCGATGCGGTGCGCGTCCTCGACCCCTTGCCCGGTATCGTGCAGGTGTCACATGGCGACAGCGAGGCCATCCTGTTGCGCCGTGCGCTGGCCCGCCTTGCCGAAGAACTGGTACAGCCACGCCCGGGGGCTGCGCTGGTGGTCGAGCACCTTGCCCATCTGATGCTGGTGGAGATGCTCCGCCTGTTCCTGTCCTCCGAGCACCCTGCCCTGCCGCCCGGCTGGATGCAGGCCATGACCGACCCACGTATCGCCGACAGCATCCGCGCCATGCACGGCGAGCCAGCCCGTACCTGGCGGCTGGACGATCTTGCCAGCATCGCGGCCATGTCACGCACGGTCTACGCCGGCCGCTTCAAGCAGCTGATGGGCGTTTCGCCCATCGAGTACCTGACCAACTGGCGCATGCTGTTGGCCGCTTCCCGCCTGCGCAGCACCCAGCAGACGCTGGCACGCATCGCGGCAGACGTGGGCTACAGCTCCGAGTTCTCCTTCATCGCAGCCTTTACCCGGGTGATGGACGTCGCACCGGGCCGCTATCGCCGTCAGGTCCGCACCCGCATCGATGCGGACTGACGGCGGCAGCCAGGAGCATCAGAATGGCGTGTCAGCCACGCCACCATCCGCACGCAGCGCGGCGCCGGTGGTGCCGGATGCGAGGATGGAGCAGGTGTAGGCAACCAGGCTGGCCACTTCCTGCGCAGTCTGGAAGCGCTCGGTGATCGACGAAGGCCGCATGGCCTTCACCAGCGCTGCGCCCTGCTCCTCGATGCTCTTGCCGGTCCGGCGGATCTCATCCTGCAACATCGCCTCCACACCTTCGCTCAGGGTCGGCCCCGGCAGCACCGCGTTGACGGTCACGCCAGTACCGGCCATGCGCTTGGCCATGCCACGCGAGAGACCCAGCAGCGCGGTCTTGGTGGTTGCGTAGTGCAACATGTCGGGAGGCGTGCTGATGCCGCACTCCGAGCCGATGAAGACCACCCTGCCCCAGGCCTTGCCTGCCATGGCCGGGAGGTACGATCGCGCAAGGCGCATGCCAGCCATGATGTTCACCGCCCAGTAGGTGTCCCACGTGTCATCGGCAATCTCGAAAAAGTCTGCGGTTTCGAAGACAGCGGCGTTGTTGACCAGGATGTCGCACGCCGGAACCTGTGCCAGCAGCACGTTGCAACCCGCCGCGCTGGCCAGGTCCGCAACCACGCCCTGCACGGGTGCTGCGGCGCCGCGCTCGGCCTTCAGCCGCGCAACAGCCTGGTCCACCTGGTCGCTCCTGCGGCCATTCACCACCACCGTAGCGCCCTCCGCCAGCAACGTACTGGCGATGGCATAGCCGATGCCCTGGGTCGCACCGGTAACCACGGCGACCTTGTTCTGGATACCAAGTTGCATCTCACATTCACCTTGTTGAGGCGCACATCGTGCGCGGGTTGAAACAGCCGCGGTGGGCATTGGATTCCATGCCATGGCCGCAAGCGTCGTGTTCAGGTCATTAGGCGCCGCGTGCAACGCTCAGGCCATGCGTGTCTGACCGCAATCACTCAGCCAGCGTCCGCACGTGACCCGCTGCGCGAGCGCGCGTTCAGCCACGCCATCACCGTGGCGTTGGATTTGTGGGTGGCCCCCAGGTACAGCGCCGTGTTGGCCAGTGCGGCCGCGCCCAGTTCGTCGCCGAATCGCTCCAGCACCTTCCAGGCCTCCAGGGCCCTGGTCTGTGCTCTCGGGTCGGACAGGCCGATGTCCTCGATGGCCATCTTGCTCAGGTTGCGGGCCAGGTACCGTGGATCGCAGCCTCCATCCAGCATCCGGCAGGTCCAGTACAGGGCCGCGTCAGGATTCGTGCTGCGCACCGACTTGAACGCCGCGGATATCTGGTCGTAGAACAATTCCCCCTGCTTGTCGAAGCGGCGCACCTGGCGGGGCAGCGCGTCATCCAGCAACGAATGGGGGATCCGACCATCCGCAGGCGCCAGATCCGCCACGATCTCCAGAGCATTCAGCGCCCTGCGCAGATCTCCATCGGCGCGAACGGCGATGGCGCCCAGAACGTCGTCGTCGATCTTCAGATCGAAGTGGGCCAGTCCCTGCATCCCATCCACCAGCGCACGCCGCAGTTGTCCGATGATGTGGATCGGCTGCAGCGGCTGCAGTACATGAACGTCGCAGCGCTGAAGCAGTGACGGTCGCAGCTGGAACGACGGATTCTCGGTGGTGGCAGCGAGCAAGCGGGCGTCGTTGCCCTGCAGATGACGTACCAGCACATCCTGCGTGGCACGGTCCAGACGATGAACCTCGTCGACGAACAGCAGGTGGCCGCGCCCGGTCTGGTGGCTGGCCACGGCCAGCGCCCGGCCCAGTTCGGAGGGTGTCATCACCGCTGCAGGCAGCGATGTGTGCCGATGCCCCGATGCCCCCAGTAGCAGTTGCGCGATACTGGTCTTGCCACACCCCGGCGGCCCCCACAGGATGATCGAACGTGGCAGGCCTGCTTCCAGTGCCCGCTGCAGCGGCTGTCCATCCGCCAGCAGATGGGACTGCCCGACAACGCCGGCAAGCGATACCGGGCGCAGCCGTTCGGCCAAGGGGGCGCGTGCCTCCGACATCACTCCGCGCTTGGCGTCACGCCAGCGAAAGCATTGATACCGGTCAGCTCGGCTGACAGCCGCCACAGGCGTTCTGCCTGCGCGGCGTCCACCGCATACGGGCGAACACCCCCTTCGCTCGGCACGGGAAGGTCTTCCTCCCATGCGACGTCGCAGTCCTCGCAGTACACCCCACCAATGCCATCCAGCAGCGACGATGTGGCCGCCCACACCGTGGTCGCCGCACCTTGAGCGGACGTCTTGAAACTGGGGTCGATCAACCGGCCCTCTGCATCAAGCCAGCCCAATGCCTGCATTTCTTCCAGTGCCATGTGGCGCTGCAGCGCCGTGTGGATCTTGCCCGGATGGACCGAGTAGGAACGCACGCCAGCGGCGCGACCGAGCACATCCAGGTGCAACGCGAACAGCGCGATGGCGGTCTTGGACTGCCCATAGGCCAGCCACTTGTCGTACCCCGTTTCGAACTGCGGGTCCGTCCAGCGCATGGGCGAATAGTGATGTCCCATCGAGGACAGCGAAACGATGCGGGCTCCTCGCGCAATGGCCGGCCACAGCAGATTGACCAATGCAAAATGGCCCAGGTGGTTGGTGCCGAACTGCGATTCCCAACCGTTGCCCACGCGCGATTCATCGTTGGCCATGACCGCGGCATTGCAGATCACGATATCCGCCTTGCGTCCGCTGGCGACGAAGCGCTCGGCACAGGCACGCACGCTGGCCTGGTCCGCCAGATCAAGCATGTCCACCTCCACCCCGGGCACATCGGCCAGCGTGGCCCGGGCCGCCGTCGGGTTGCGCGCAAGTACCAGCACGTCTGCGCCGGCGCTGGCCAGGGCCCGGGTGGTTTCCAGGCCGAGGCCACCGTGGCCGCCGGTGATGATGGCCAGCTTGCCGCGCAGATCGATACCCCGCACCACATCGGCTGCGGAACTCGTCCGGTCGAAGCCGGAGTTCAGGGGGCGCTGAAGGCTCATCACGACGACGCCCCCGCAGTGTCAAGCGTGGAGGCAGAATGGGCCAGCGTATGGAACGCGCACAGCTTGTTGCCGTCCGGGTCACGCAGGTAGGCCAGATACAGCGAGCCCGCCGGAGTCTCGCGCACACCGGGCGGTTCCTCGCACGAGGTTCCACCGTTGGCCAGCGCCGCAGCATGGAAGGCATCCACCTGTGCCGGGTTGGCCATGAGCAGGCCGATGGTGCCGCCATTGGCCGCCGAGGCAGCTTCGCCGTTCAGCGGCGTGGCCAGCACCAGCAGGCTACCTGCGTGCTGATAGAGGATGCGCTCGGAATTGAAGTTGAGGCTGAGTGCCGGGCGGGCGCCGAGTACTCCCATTACGGCGTCGTAGAAGCGACGGGACCGCACAAGATCGTTGCTGCCAAGGGTTACGTGACTGAACATGTTTCTGTCTCGGTTCGGAATGAAGTCAGGCCCAGCGCTGGCGCGCCGCACCCGGCGAAGTGGCGTCGCGGAAGGAACGCCCGAAGACCTGGCCCTGCAGCACCTGTTCGCGCATGTGGGGCAGGCGCCGTTGCTGGTAGAGGGCCAGGGCGTCCACCACGTCGGGTTCCAGCCGTAACGCCCGTGACACGTGCAGGGCATCGAGCATGGACTCAGCGAATCCCGCGCCGGTCATCGGCGATTGCGCATGCGCAGCGTCCCCCACCAGGGCCAGGCGCCCGCGCGCGACATGCGTGGGGACGTACTCGGAGATGGGCATCGGCAGCGCGCCCGCCTGCCGGATCGCCCGCGAAAGTGCCTTGCCCCAGGGCGCAGGCCACTGCACCCGCGCACGATTGGCCAACGCAATGCGGGCGTCTGCGGGCACTGCGTCCGCCGTCGGCGTGAACCGCACCCGGTCCTCGCAGACCGCCCCGAGGGTCTGCAACAGCCGGGTGCTGCGCGCTTCGAACCACGCCCACCCCACGCGTCGCGGGATGGCGTGTGCAGCCTCCAGCAACGGGTAGATAGCCAGCACATCGTGGCCGGCCGAATGGAACTCGACACCGCTCAGCGCACGCGCGTTCCGGGGTGGCACGTCCAGTTGCCCCAGCCACGCCAGATAGCCTGCGTAGCAGGCCTCGGGCTGCTCCGGGGCGACGCACCGTCGAACCACGCTCCGATGGCCATCGGCCCCGATCAGCAGGTCGGCCGTCCACTCCCGCCCCTCTGCGCTACGGGCCCATGCCGCGTCAACCCGCTCACCAACGGTGACCACCGCCTCGCCATCCACCAGCGTGATGCCGGGCTCGACGCAGGCCGCCTGGCGGAGCGCACTGTAGACGTCCCACCACGCATGCGGCAGCACGGCCTGTTCGATGGCATCACCGCCCAATGCATCCACCACCTGCTGGCTCGCCGGTACGGTGAATGCCATCCGCAAGGCAGTGCCGCCGGCGCGGATGGCCACACCAGCGCGCCCGCGCGCCGGTGCTCGCTCGAGCACGGTGGAGGCCACGCCGACGTTGGCCAGTGCCAGGGCCGCTGACAATCCCGCCAGCGAACCACCAATGATCAATGCCGTGCGCATGCTGTGCTCCTCGTCCGCCCTACCGCAGGCCTTCAGGCCAACGTGGACATGTCGATGACGAAGCGATAGCGCACGTCGGCCCGCTCAAGCCGATCAAAGGCTTCGTTGATCTGGTCCATGCGGATCAGTTCGCAGTCCGGCAGGATCTGTTGTCGCGCGCAGAAATCCAGCATTTCCTGGGTCTCGCGGATTCCGCCGATCATCGAGCCTGCTACGCGGCGGCGGCCCATGATCATCGGAACGGTGAACGGCTCCTGCAGATCGCCCAGTTGCCCGACGACCACCAGCGTGCCGTCGATATCCAGCAGCGGAATGTACGGGTTTATGTCGTGCTTGGTCGGTACGGTATCGACGATCAGGTCGAAGCTGGAAGCTGCAGCCGCCAATGCCTGCGCGTCGTCGGTTGGCAGGAGTGCCTCTGCACCCAGGGCCAGCGCGTCGGCCTGCTTGGCGCGCGAGCGGCTGATGACGGTGACGTGTGCGCCCAGCCCGATCGCCAGCTTGACCGCCATGTGGCCCAGCCCACCCAGGCCCACCACGGCCACCCGGCTGCCGGGGCCAACGTTCCAGGTGCGCAGCGGCGAATAAGTGGTGATGCCGGCACACAGCAGCGGTGCGGCTCGAGACAGGTCCAATCCTTCGGGCACGCGCAGCACGAAAGCTTCCTTCACCACAATGTGCCGCGAATAGCCGCCAAGGGTCGGCTGGCCGGTGACGCGGTCCAGGCCGTTGTATGTCTCGGTCAGCACCTCGCGGCACATGTGCTCTTCGCCCTTGTGGCACTGGTCGCAGTGCTCGCAGCTGTCGATGAAGGTGCCGACAGCCACTGCATCACCTGCCTTGAAGCGATGCGCGGACGCGCCGGTGGCCACCACACGACCGATGATCTCGTGGCCGGGCACGACCGGATAGATCGCCCTGCCCCAGTCGTTGCGGACCATGTGCAGATCCGAATGGCAGACACCGCTGTAGAGGATTTCGATAGCGACATCGTCGTCACGCAGTTCACGACGTTCGATGGTGTGCGGCACCATTGGCGTGGTTGCCGACAGCGCAGCGTAGGCCTGGGTTCTCATCTGCAGAATCCTTGAGTAATTCAACGAAACGCCGCATTGGCGTGCTCAGCGCGCAACCAGCGCCTGGTGGTAGAACTCGCCCAATGCCGCGCCCGCGCGCGCCACGAATTCGGGCTGGTCGTAAAGCGCCACGTGGGTACCACCGGCCAGGATCAGCAGGTGCTTGTCGGTGCTGGCCGCGCGCCGGTGCAGCTCTTCGCTCATCCAGCGGGTGCCGGCCTCGCTACCGGCGATCGCCAGCAACGGTTGGGTGAGGAACAGTTCCGCGTTGTTGAAGGCGTCGTAGCCCACCAGTTCGGCCAGGTTCTGCAGCGGGAACAGCCCAGTGGCGTTCGGATGCTGGCCACGCGGTGTGCGGTAGTAGTCGAAGGCTTCGGCAAAGTCCGGGTGTGTGGCCGCTTCGCGGTTGGCTGGCAGCGAATCCTGGTACTGGAGCTGCCCGCCCTCGGCCTGACGGCTGCGGGCCTGCGCTGCGGCGTCAAGCAGCGCGACTGAATTCCGGGGATCGGCGCCGCCGTCCCAACCCTGGCGGAACATCTGGCCGTAATTGACGGCACTGATGGTGCCCACCGCGCGGATGCGGCGATCGTTCATCGTGGCGTGTGCCGCATAGCCGCCACCGGCACAGATACCGAGCACACCCATCCGATCGGCGTCGACGATCGGCAGCGTGACCAGCAGGTCAATCGCCGCGCTGATGTCGGCCACGCGCGCATACGGGTTCTCATTGCCGCGCGGTGCGCCGGTGCTGTTGCCCTGGCAGGAGGCATCGAAGGTCAACACCACGAAGCCCTGCTTGACCAGGCTGGCCGCATGCACCGTTGCGGTCTGCTCCTTCACGCCACCGGCCGGGTGAACGACCACGATGGCCGGATGACGGGCCGACAGTGCGGCGTGCTCCGGCACATGCAGCTGGCCGGCCATGGTGATGCTGCCATTGGGGAATTGCACTGCTTTCATTGCCATCCTCACAGGTTGCTGTCCACGTTGTGTGGAATGACAGCTACGATAGGGCTGGCATGGCGCGGTGATAATCCGCAAAAATCGTAATGGACTTATAAGCAGGACCACCCAATGGCAGGCAGTCACCTCAAGGATCTCTCCGCCTTTCTGATGGTTGCCGAAGAGGCAAGCTTCACCCGCGCCGCGATCCGGCTGGGCATCACCCAGTCTTCGCTCAGCCAGATCATCCGCGGGCTGGAAACCCGCCTGGGGCTGCGCCTGTTCGCTCGCACCACCCGCAGCGTGGCCCTGACCGAGGCCGGCGAGCGCCTGCTCGGACTCATCGGCCCAGCCATGAACGAACTGGAAGCCGGGCTGGCCCGCATCGGTGAACTGCGCGACAAGCCCGCCGGCACCCTGCGCCTGACCGCAGACGAATATGCCGTGCACGCTGTACTGATGCCCGCCATCGCCCGGCTGGTACCGGACTACCCCGACATCCGCGTGGAAATCACCACCGACTACGGCTTGACCGACATCGTCAGCGGGCGCTTCGATGCCGGCGTGCGTCGCGGTGGCCTGGTTGCCAAGGACATGATCGCCGTGCCGATCAGCCTCCCGATACCGATGGTGGTGGTGGCATCACCGGCCTACTTCGCCCGCCACCCGGCGCCCCAACAGCCGCAGCAGCTGGTGGAGCACCAGTGCGTGAACCTGCGGCTGCCCACCCATGGCGAGATCTATGCCTGGACATTCACTCGCGCCGGCAGCGACCACCGGGTGAAGTCCGAAGGCCAGGTGGTGGTCAACAGTATTTCGGCCATGCGCGATGCCGCTTTGCAGGGTGTCGGCCTCACCTATCTGCCACTGCATTACGTGCAGGACCGGCTGGCGTCAGGAGAGCTGGTCGAGGCGCTGTCCGAGTGGCGCAAGACTTACGAGGGGTATCACCTCTACTACCCGAACCGGCGCTTGGCTTCGCCGGTGTTCAAGCTGTTGCTGCAAGCGTTGCGTGACAACCTGGAAGGCAGCAGGAAGCGCAGCGCAACCAGTGCCACACGTGCCGCCACCCAGCGTTCACCGGCCAGGCCTCGCCGGCGCACGACCTGATCCCGCTTGCCTGGGCGGGGCGGCCTGCCTGCGATACTGCGCGGGCGCCTGCCCCATGATGCGCTTGAACGCGGTACTGAACGCACTCTCCGATTCGTAGCCCACGGCAAAGGCAATACTGGACACGGCATCGGCTCCATGGGACAGCCGGTCCGCCGCAAGCAGCATCCGCCAACGTGACAGATAGTCCATTGCCGTGTGCCCGACCAGTGCCTTGAAGCGCTGCGCGAACACCGTGCGCGAAACCCCGGCGATACGCGCCAGTGACTCCAGCGTCCAGGACTGGGCCGGAGCCGCGTGCATCGCCCCGAGGGCGAGGCTGATGTGGCTGTCGGTCAAGGCCAGGAACCAGCCCTTCGGCACCCGGCCCGGGGTAGCCAGGTGCAGGCGTAGCACCTGTACCAGCATGAGATGGGCCAGATGGGTGGACATCAACCCTGCGCCCGGCTGCGGCGCGTGCAGCTCATTGGCCCATTGATCCAGCGCCCAGCGCAGCACGCCTGCCTGTCCCGAAGCACGTGGCACATGGATCAGGGGTGGCAGCGCATCGAACAGCACGGCGGCATGCCGCCCTGGAAACGCGAATCGGCCGCTGATGAGGAAGGTCTCTCCCCCCCCGTTGTGAGTGACAACGCCCTGCCGTGCCGCCGCTTCGATGATGGGCTCGCCGCTGGCGATGGCCACTGCAGGATCCGAAGCGAGCACGAACCGGCAGCGGCTGTTGAGCAGGAAGCAGTCGCCGGCTTCGAAGTGGAAGGGTGCGGGCTCACCCTCGACGCGGCCCCAGCAGCCGCCCCCCATGACCGCCGTGAACTTGATGCCTTCGTGCGCCGGGAAATCGAATGCCCAGTCGCCGGCGGCATCGAATCCGGCAAAGAACTGGCTGCTTGGTTGCAGCAGTGACAACACATCGGACAGCGGGTCAGCGCTCATTTCCGTACGCTCGAAGAAGTCAGGCGAACGCCACGGCATGGATCGTACAGAACCCCGGGCCTATCGTGCATTCCATGGCGGCACATCACCGCCCCGCTCCCGATCAAACACAGGAATTGCCCATGAAACGCCTGCAGGACAAAGTCGCCATCATCACCGGCGCCGGCAGCGGCACCGGCATGGGTGCGGTCATCGCGCGGGTCTTCGCCAGCGAAGGCGCCATCGTTGTTGCCACCGGCACCCCCGACCGCAAACAGAACCTTGACGCACTGGTGCAGGACCTCACCGCCCAGGGCCAGCGCGCAACATCGGCGTTCCTGGATGTGACCCGGCCCGAACAATGGGCCGAGGTAGCCGCCACCACGATCGAGCGCCATGGCCGCATCGATATACTGGTCAACAACGCCGGTACGCCGGGGCCGCGCGACGGCCGCTGGCACAACGCCACGGCCGAGGACTTCAGCCACGTCATCGACGTCAACCTGACCAGCCAGTTCCATGGCATCAAGGCGGTCACGCCGCAGATGGAACTGCAGCACAGTGGCGCGATCATCAACATCTCGTCCGCCGCCGGCATCATCGTCTTCCCCGACGTACCGCCGGGCTACAGCGCCTCCAAAGGTGGCAGCCGTCACCTGACCAGGGCCGCCGCCGTCGATTTCGCCCGCCGCGGCATCCGTGTCAACGGCATCTACCCGGGGCTGATCGACACGCCGATGGCGACCCATTTCACCGAAGATCCGCAACTGCTGGAAAGCCTGCTCAAGGGCATTCCGATCGGCCGCGTCGGCACTTCGGAGGAAATCGCCAGGGCCGCGCTGTTCCTGGCCAGCGATGACGCGTCCTACGTCATCGGTGCCGAACTGGTGGTCGACGGTGGGTTGACCATCATCTGATCGCGTGTTGCACAACATTCCGCAGGATTCTCCAATGAATACACAACAGCCACGTGTCTGGTTCATCACCGGTGCGTCTTCCGGCCTGGGCAAGGCCCTTTCCGAAGCGGTCATTGCCCGAGGTGACCGTGCCATCCTCACCGCGCGGCGGGTGGACCGCCTTCGCGCGATCGCTGCAGGCCATGAGGACCACGTCCTGCCGCTGGCGCTTGACGTGAACGATGCCGATGGCCGTGCCCGTGCCGTGGCCGACGCCATCGAACGCTTCGGGCGCATCGATGTGCTGGCCAATGTGGCTGGCCGCGGTGTGGTGGGCGCCTGCGAGGAATTCAGCCTGGAACAGCTGCGCGAGCAGATGGAACTGAACTTCTTCGCTGCTGCCGAAATGAGTCGCGCCGTGCTGCCGCAGATGCGGAAGCAAGGCGCTGGCCACATCCTCACTGTCAGCAGCATTGCCGGGCTGGTGGCAATGAACGCGGCCGGCCCCTACTGTGCAGCGAAGTTCGCCATCGAAGGCTGGACCGAAGCACTGGCGATCGAAGCAAAGCCGCTCGGCATCCGGGTGACGCTGGTGGAGCCGGGCGCGTTCCGCACCGAGTTCGCCGGTGATGCCAACATGCGGCCAGCACACCGCATCGATGCCTATCGGCCGGTTGTGGAGCCATTCGAAACCTACCTGGAATCATCCTCCGGGCAGCAGATGGGTGACCCGGCAAAGGCCGCACAGCGCATGCTGGACGTTGTAGCCAGCAATGATCCGCCGGTGCGGCTGATGCTGGGTGCGGATGCCTATTCGATCTGGGAGACCACCCTGGCCAACCGCCAGGCCGATCTGGCCAGGTGGCGTGAGCGCGGCATCGATACCGCGTTCGAGGGCGCCGCTACGGTGCAGATCCAGCTGTAAAGCAAACGTCCCGCCGGCCTGAAATGGGCCGGCGGGACGTACGCTGCTCTGGCGGGTCTTGTTGCATCAAGCGCCAAGATGCGTCCGGTAGAACGGAATCAGCTGCTGCAGTGCCTGGGTGGTGGCTGCTGGCTGGTCATACAGCTCGTAGTGGCTGGCGCCGGCCACGATCTGGATGCTCTTCTGCGCCGAACGCGCCCTTGCGTACAGCTCCAGGCCGTCACGATACGAACCGAAGCCACCGGGCACACCGCCGATGACGATGTGCAGCGGCTGAGTCAGCAGATGCTCGGTGAACGCAAAGGCATCCCAGTTCAGGGCGGCGCCGGTGCTGGTGAAGCGCAGCTTGTTCGGCGAGCCCGGCTGCTGGCCACGCGGCGTGCGGTAGTACTGCACCGCCTCGACGATGTCGATGTCGTTGATTCCGGCGGCTTCGCGCTCCGCTTCGGAGCCGGGAATGTAGCCCACGATCAACGGCTCAGCACCCCGTGCCTCGGCAGTGCGCTGCTTGCCCAGCGCTTCCAACGTCTTCAACGCAGCATCCGGCGACATGTCACCCTCGCGCATCAGCCGGCCGTAGTTGGCAGCCACCACCGTGCCGACTGCCCTGAAGCGGTGGTCGGTAGTGGCCGCGCTCACCGCGTAGCCACCGCCGCCGCAGACGCCCAGCACGCCAACACGGTCTTCATCGACGTACGGCAGCGTCATCAGGTAATCCATGGCACAACGGAAGTCCTCCACACGGGTAGCGGGATCTTCCATGAAGCGGGGATCACCGCCGCTGGCGCCCTGGGTGGAGGCGTCAAAAGCGAGAGTGATGAAACCGGCGGCGGTCAGTGCCTCACCGTAGATGGCGCCCGACGTCTGCTCCTTGCAGCTGCTGATCGGGTGCGCGCAGACGATGGCGGCGTACTTGCTGGCAGGGTCGAAGCCTTCCGGAAAGCGCAGGGTGGCGGCGACTTCCCAGCTGCGGTTCTTGAAACTGACGTTCTGTTGCGTGCTCATTTCAGTTCTCCAGGGGATTGGATTCGGCAGGCAAAGCGTAGACTTCCCCTATTGGGTTGATAATCCCCAAAAAAAGCATTGCACTTATTCCCTCTACCACCTAATTGCTCCAGGTCGCCGACTTCAGACCCTCTCCACGCCCGCATTCACGCGGTGCAACCCAACACTTCGCAATAGTGCGCTGGCTCCCCATGTGATGAAGGTTGAAGCCGCTGATTTCCGTTCGCTACCCTCAATGGCCTCGCCATGCGCGCCTCTCGGTGCGCATTCTGCTTGTCGTGTACGCTGCTTACCTTCTGGCCGGCAACATCTTCCTCAACACACCACTGTTCGACCAGGTCACCAACCGCAAGCCGCACAAGTTCGTGATGACCACCGGCCCCGCCATCACACTGCTGCCGGGCCACGTCATTGCCTGGAACGTGCACATGCGCGGCCACGTGAATCACACTGTCTACGTGCTGCACGCCGAGCGTGCCAGCGCCCGATTGGCGGTGCTGCCCCTGTTCAAGCGGGAAGTCCGGGTGCCCCGGCTGCAGGCCACCGGGGTATCCGCTGAGATCAGCCGCGTCGAGGACGCCATTCCGCCACCCCCGCGCAGCGACCAGGGCTGGACCCTGCGTTTCGATGCCATCCACAGCGACAGCATCCGCAGTGCCCGGCTCGGCAAGCTGCTGATCATCGGCAAGGGCCAGGGCACGGTCGGGTTCCTCAAGCAGCTGCGCGGCGGCCCATCGGAACTGTTCGATTCCGAGGTCTCGTTCAGCAAGGCAGACGCCAGCTATGACGGCGTGCAGCTGCTGGGCGACATGGATCTGAGCGCGCGCTTCAGCTTTCCGCGCCACTATCGCGACCAGGCGCCCGGCCTGGCCAAGTTGAAGCTGCTGCATGCGCAACTTGAGGTGGATGCGCGCAGCCAGGGCCTGCGCATGGATACGGACGCGCAGACACCACGCATCTCCAGCTCGCCAGTGCCCGGACGCCTACAACTGGCAGTTCACATGATCGACGGCCAGCTGCAACCCGGCGACCACGCGCTCTGGCAGGTGCCGCTCTTCCTCGGCGATGGCGCGCCTAATCGCGGCGTGCTGGCCTTGCAGCTCAATGTGGCCAACGACCTGCGCCTGCAGGCGCGCCTGCCGCCACGCCCGGATTCGGCCGCTGGCATCGATGCCGACCTGCACATCACCGGGCGCGAGATTCCATTCCAGCACCCTGCCCAGCTGCTGGAGCGCAGCTCCGGCACCGTGCGCGGCGAATGGACCTTCACCTCGCTCAACTGGATCCCTGCCCTGTTCGTGCGCAAGCCGTGGCTGCAGCTGGATGGCGGCGGCACGCTGAAGGCCGATCTGCGCCTGCGCAATGGCGAACTGATCGAAGGCAGCACCGTGGACATTCCTTCGGCTGCCGCCGTAGCCGAGGTCGCTGGCGTGCGGCTGGCCGGCACGGCCAGTGCGCATGGCGAATTGAAGGCCGGCACGCCCAATCAGGCACAGCTGGCGATCCGGCTGCCCCGCTTCAGTGCACGCCCCAGCGATGCCAGGGGCGTGCGGCTGTTCGATGGTCGCGACCTGGCCGTGGACCTCACCGGCGATGGCCGCCTGCAGGAACTGCGCAAGGGCGTTCGTGCGCGGTTGCGCTTCAGCGAAGCGACCATCCCGGACCTGGCCGCTTACAACCGCTACCTTGGCTCTCAACAGGTGCGCCTGCTGCGTGGCACCGGCAGCCTCAGCGGCGACGCCACGCTCGACACCGACGGCCGCGTCGGCCACGGCACCGCGCGCCTGCAGGGGCGCGACGCCAGCGCGAAGGTTGCGGGCCTGGACATGGGCGGCGATATCGACGTGAACGCGACGCTTCGCCGCGGGGACTTCAACCAGCGTCATTTCGATCTGTCCGGCACCACCGTGGAGCTGCGCAATGTGCAGGTGGCCGGCAGCGAGCGCACCACGGCGTGGAAGGGCCGCGCCGCCTTCAAGCGAGGCCGCATCGACGCGCAGTCCCCGTTCCAGGTGGACGCCACCACCGATCTGACCCTCAGTGATGCGCGCCCGCTGCTGGCGGTGTTCGCCAAGCGCACCGACTACCCGCGCTGGACGCTGTCCCTGCTGGATTCCGGCCAGGTCGATGCGCAGGCCACGCTGCGTTGGCGCCCGGGGCATCTGGTGATCGATGGCCTGCAGGCCGAGAATGATCGCTTGTCGGTGCGTGCGCGGCTGGATCTACTGGAGCGGCGCAAGCGTGGCGATCTCTATCTGCGCTGGGGACTGCTGGGCGCCGGCATCGAGCTTGATGGCGATCAGCGTCAATGGCATCTGGCCAGGGCGCGCGAATGGTTCGATCAGCGCCCTTCGCTGTTGCCGGCAAGCGGAAGCGGAAGCGCCGTGGGTACTTCAGACTGATCGCACCCGGCCTGCATCCATTTGCCGCTTCCGTTCGTATGCACTGGTATAGGCATGATGGAGCGGTACGGAATGAGGCGGCGTTCACAGGCTCTGGGTCTTCTGGGATGGGGCATGGTCACTTTTGCGGCGGCAGCAGTCGGCGCATGGGCATCGACTTCCGCCGCCAGCTTCTACGCCACCCTCACCCTGCCTGCCTGGGCACCGCCTGCGAGCGTGTTTGGTCCGGTATGGACCCTGCTCTACGCGATGATGGCTGTTGCTGCATGGCTGGTCTGGCGTCAGCGCGGGTGGCGAGGTGCACGGCCGGCGCTGACGCTCTATCTGCTGCAGGTGGCCGTCAATGCGCTATGGAGCTGGCTTTTCTTCGGCTGGAAGCTCGGTGCGCTGGCCTTCGCCGACATTCTTGTATTGATCACCCTGGTCTGTGCAACGATCCTTGCATTCGCCCGCATTCATCGCGGCGCGGCGCTGATGCTGCTGCCTTACCTGGCCTGGATATCGTTTGCTTCCGCGCTCAACTTCGCGGTATGGCGCGCCAATCCCGGGCTGCTGTGACCCGCCATCAGCACACTCAGGCCTGTGCGACGCGCTGCGGCTGCCAGGCACGCAGCAACGCCGGCTTGAACGCCTGCTGGCCACAGCCTGTGGGACACCGCACCACCCGCGCGGCGGAGTGGCTGACCAGGCCCTGCCCCTCCTCCGCCTTGAACACCGTTTCGCAGCACAGGCATCGCGCAACCAGCGAGTACAGGTGCAGCAGGCGTCCACTGGCCGGATCCTGCAGCGCATCCACATCCAGCAGTTCAAACTGGCAGCTGTCGGCAAGCATGCGGTATGGCGTTGAAGGCAAGGTCTGCAGATTCACGGACGTGGTCACTGAGGGATGTGGGTTCACCTTAGGCAGGCCGGTGTCGAGCGCGCGTGCAGCGCACATGTACCTTTCGCGAAACAGGCAAGTGCCGTTGGAATGTTCGGATGAAGAATTCAGGTTCGAATGAAACGTTCTTCACGCGCACGTGCTGGTATGCAGATGCACGCTTTTGCTTCACCATCCATGCATGCCGGATGCAACGCTGGGCCATTCCAGCCATCCACGAATCATGAGTCCCGCCTTTGATGCCTTCTGCCGAGTCCACGCACGACACTGCCCAGTCCCGTTGTGCGCGCGAGCCGATTCATACGCCCGGTGCGATCCAGCCCTACGGCGTGCTCCTGGTGCTGGAGCCGCAGTCACTGCGGGTGCGCGAGCGGGCCATCAGTCAGCCGAGCGTTCTTCAACAGTTCGGCGAGCCTTTGACGCAGCATGTCAGCGAGGTGCTTGGTGGCGTGCTGGCGCCATTCCAGGCGCTGCTCCAACAGGCCACCATCGGTAGCAGTGCGCATGTGGGCGCAGTGCACCTGGATGGTCACGGCCGGCATCAGCTGCTGGTGCATCGCTCCGCCACCGATCTCCTTGTCGAGCTGGAGGCACCGGTTCCGGGCCAGCCCGGCTCGCTGGAAGAACTGTATCCGGCCATCCGCGAGCTCATGACGGGCATCGAATCGGCCTCGACGGTGGAGGATCTGTGCCAGCTGGCCGCCGCGCACATGCGCCGGCTCACCGGCTTCGATCGCACCCTCGTCTATCAATTCGACGCCGGCTGGAACGGCATCGTGGTGGCCGAGGAAGGCAATGGCCTGTTGCCCTCGTACCTGGACCTGCGCTTCCCTGAATCGGATATTCCTGCGCAGGCCCGCGAACTCTACCGCCGCAACAGGGTGCGGTTGATCGCGGACAACAGCTATACCCCTGCCCCGCTGATGCGGACCGAGGACCATCACGACGCGCCACCGACCGACCTGAGCCTGGCCGTACTGCGCAGCGTTTCCCCCGTGCACCTGCAGTACATGCGCAACATGGGCACCGGGGCGTCGATGTCGGTCTCGCTGGTGCATGAAGGCCAGTTGTGGGGACTGGTGTCGTGCCATACGGTGCAGCCGCGCCGCCTGCCCTACCACGTGCGCACCGCCTGTGAGTTCATGGGCCAGATCCTGTCGCTGCAGATTGCCCTGAAGGAGCGTGCACGCGCGATCGAGGAGCGCGTGGCACGGCGTTCGGTGCTGGTCAAGCTGCTGGCACGCATGGCCGGCGACGAGGATTTCATGGCTGCGCTGCGCCACGATGAAGCCAGCCTGCTGTCGCTGACCGGCGCAGCAGGCGCCGCCATCGTGCACAAGGGCGACTGCATGCGCGTCGGCCAGTGCCCGCCGGCAGGCGACGTACTGGCCCTGGCCGACTGGTTGGCCGCACAGCAGGCCGGGCAGGAAGCCTACTGCACTGAGCACTTGGCAGCCGACTGGGCGGCGGGCGCGCGCCTGTCCGATGTGGCCAGCGGCGTACTCGCTGTGTCCATTTCCCAGCTGCATGACAGCTACCTGATGTGGTTCCGCCCCGAAGTGGTGCGCACCGTGCGCTGGGGCGGCGATCCACGCAAGACCGCCCCACCCGACGTGGCACTGTCGCCGCGCAGCTCCTTTGAGGCCTGGAAGGAGACCGTGCAGCAGCGCAGCCTGCCATGGGGTGACGCCGATCGCGATGCCGCGCACGAGATGCGAACCGCCATCGTCGACATCGTCTTGCGCAAGGCCGAGGAAATGGCCGAGCTGAACGAACAACTCCTGCGCAGCAACAAGGAACTGGAGGCATTCTCCTATTCGGTCAGCCATGACCTGCGCGCGCCATTCCGCCATATCGTCGGTTACTCGGAGCTGCTGGGCAGCTCGGCCGGCGAACGCCTCAATGATACCGAGCGCCGCTTCCTGGATACGATCGTGGAGTCGGCCAAATCCGCCGGAACGTTGGTGGACGACCTGCTGAGCTTCTCGCAGATGGGCCGTTCCACGCTCGGCCGGGTGCGGCTGGACATGGCCGCGCTGGCCGCGGATGTCCGCAGGAGCCTGGCGCTGGACTACGCAGGCCGCGAGGTGCGGTGGACGATGGCACCGCTGCCGGAGGTGGAGGCCGACCCGACGATGCTGCGCCTGGTCTGGCAGAACCTGCTGGCCAACGCGGTCAAGTTCACCCGCGAGCGCGAGCAGGCGGTGATCGAGATCGGCCATGAGCGCCTCGATGAGGAGGACCACTTCTTCGTGCGCGACAACGGCTGCGGTTTCGACATGCGCTATGTCGACAAGTTGTTCGGCGTGTTCCAGCGCCTGCATCACGTCGAGGAATTCGAAGGCACCGGCATCGGCCTGGCCAATGTGCGCCGTATCGTCGGCCGCCATGGCGGCAGGACCTGGGCCGAGGGCGAACCCGGCAAGGGCGCCACGATCCATTTCACCCTACCCCGTTCCACAGGAGATCACCCATGAGGGACCTGCGGCCGATCCTCCTGGTAGAGGACAGCCCCAAGGATGCAGAGCTGACGCTGGCGGCGCTGTCGCGTTGCCAGTTGCTGAACGATGTCATCCATGTACGTGACGGCGCCGAAGCACTGGATTACCTGCGCTGCGAAGGCAAGTTCGCCGGCGCCAACCATGGTGGTCCGGTGGTGGTGCTGCTGGACCTGAAGTTGCCCAAGGTGAACGGCCTGGAGGTGCTGGAGCAGGTCCGTGGAGATTCGAACCTGAGCAGTACGCCGGTGGTGATGCTGACCTCCTCGCGCGAAGAGCAGGATCTGGTGCGCAGCTACGAACTGGGCGTCAATGCGTTCGTGGTCAAGCCGGTCGATTTCAAGGAATTCTTCGACGCCATCCAGGGCCTGGGCATGTTCTGGGGCATCACCAACCAGCCACCGCCGCATCGCCCCTCCGGTACGGGGCAGCACAATGCATGATGGATCGCGCCGCAGCGAGCGCCTGCGCATCCTCATGCTGGAGGACAGTGCGCTTGATGCGGAGTTGATCACCGCACAACTGCAACGGGCCGGCCTCGACTTCGAGGCTGAGCGCCTGTGGACCCGCAATGCCTTCATCGAGGCGATCGAGAATCGCGCCTTCGATGTCATCCTGGCCGATCATGTCCTGCCGGGCTTCGATGGCGACGCTGCACTTGCCCTGGCGCGCGAGCGCGTGCCACAGACGCCTTTCATCTTTGTCTCCGGCACGCTGACCGAGGAATTGGCTGTGCAGGCGCTCACGCGCGGTGCCCGCGACTACGTGGTGAAGCAACGCCTGCAACGCTTGCCCGATGCGATCCGCCGTGCCCGCCAGGAGGCGCACGAGCGCACCCGGCTGGCCCACGCGCAGGCCGCCCTGAATGACAGTCAGGCCCAGTTGCAGCAGGTGACCGACGCCGTTCCTGCGCTGATCGCCCAGCTGGACAAGGACCATCGCTACCGGTTTGCCAACAAGGCGTTTCTGGACTGGCATGGCTTCAGCCTTGCCGAACTGCTGGGCCGCACGGCAAGGGAAGTCAGTGGCATTTCTGCGTTTGAGCACGCGTTGCCCAGCCTGGAGCGCGTGCTTCAGGGCGAGCGCGCCAGCTTCCAGGTGGAACTGATCCATCGCAGTGGCCAGTCACGATTCGTGCAGATGGATTGTGTACCGGAACATGCGGCCGACGGCGGTGTGGTTGGCTACATCTGCATGGGCAGCGACGTTTCCCAGCTGAAGCAGGCCGAGCTGGCGCTGCGCGAAGACAACCAGGAACTGGAGCGGCAGGTCCAGGCGCGCACGGCCGAGTTGAGGGCCAGCAAGCGTCGCCTGCAGGCCATTTTCGAATCCAGCTTCCAGCACCAGGTACTGCTCGATCTTTCCGGCGGCGTGGTTGATGCCAACGTCGCGTCGCTGGCCGCTGTGCTGGCCGACAAGAAGGATGTGGTGGGCCAGCCTTATATGCAGTCGCCGTGGTTCGCCACGACCGACGAGGTCGCCACGACCGTTGCTCAGGCCGTCACCGATGCCGTGCACGGCCATAGCTCGCTGCATGCACTGGATATCGAGCTGCCGACCGGACGGCGTAGCTTCGACTTCTCGTTCCGTCCCCTGCTGGACGCAGACGGCGCGGTTACGGCCGTGGTCTCCGAAGCGGTGGAAACCACCGCCCGGCTGCAGGCCGAACACGCGCTGCGCCAGTCACAGAAGATCGAAGCGGTGGGCCAGCTCACCGGCGGCATCGCCCACGACTTCAACAACATCCTGACGGTGATTTCCGGCAACGTCGAACACGCCATGCTGCTCAGCGAGCGGGCCGGCGAACCGGCCGCGCTGGTCGGCCGCGCCCTGGACAATGCCCTGAAAGGCGTGGGCCGCGCCGCCAGCCTGACCCAGCGCCTGCTGGCATTTGCCCGCCGCCAGCCGCTGCACAGCCAGGCGGCCAACCTCAATGACCGCCTGCTGGACATGCATGACATGCTGCAGCGTGCGCTGGGCGAACTGGTGCAGCTGGAAATCCGTGCCGCCGAGGACATCTGGAGCGTGGAAATCGACGTCAGCCAGCTGGAGGCCTCGGTACTCAACCTGGCCGTCAACGCCCGCGATGCCATGCCCCACGGTGGCCGGCTGGTGATCGAGGTCGACAACAGCCATCTCGACCACGACTACGCTGCCCTGTTCCCCGACGCGGCGCCGGGCGAGTACGTGATGCTTCGCGTGCGCGACAACGGACACGGCATGGACGCAGCCACCCTGGCGCGCGTGTTCGAGCCCTTCTTCACCACCAAGCAGGTTGGCCGTGGCACCGGCCTGGGCCTGTCGATGGTGCATGGCTTCGTCAAGCAGTCCGGTGGCCATGTACTGATCGATTCGGTGGAAGGCGGCGGCACCAGCATCACCATGATGTTCCCGCGTTCGGCGCTCGCCCTGCCCTGCGAGCCGAGCGCGCCACTGACCGGCCTGGCCGGTTACTCGCCACGCGAGGAAACCATCCTGGTGGCCGAGGACAACGACGATGTGCGTGCGCACACGGTTGAATCACTGCGCCTGCTGGGCTACCGCGTACTGGAAGCGCATGACGGACCGTCCGCACTGCGGTTGCTGGAGCGGCCGGACACCACGGTCGACCTGTTGTTCTCCGACGTGGTGATGCCTGGTATGTCGGGCTGGGAACTGGTCCGCGAGGTTCGCGGGCGCTGGCCCGACGTTGCCGTCCTGTTCACCTCAGGTTATCCACGCGATCACGACGCGGTCGGCAGCCAGGGCCGGGCGGCCGCGCTGCTGCCCAAGCCATTTACCCGCAGCGACCTGGCCCAGGCGGTGCGTATCGCGCTGGAAGGTACGGCGCACTGAGGTCAGGCAACCGGCTCGCGCACCTCCGCCGCGATCCGGTTGATGTCCGCGCACTCCACCGTGGCCGGCGGATGCTCCGTGCCGGCCAGCGCAATCATCGCCTGGCCCAGTGCCAGGTTGCTGGTCACCAGCGATGGCGCGATCACGCCCGCCAGTTTCATCAAGGGCGCGCCACCCCAGTACAGCGGCTTCAGCAGGCCATGACGGGTGCCGGTACCCTGCACGGGGCGTACGCCACCCGGACGCAGCATGACGGTGCGAACCGGCAGCGCCCGCAGTGCCCGCTCGGTCTCGCCCTTGATCCGCAACGGCATGAACCGGCTTCGCGCATCTGCGCCGGCACCGGATACATACAGGAAGCACCCCTGCGGATTTGCCGCGGCCCAGGCGCGGGCGACGGCCAGGGTGGTGTCCAGTGTCACCCGCCGGTACTCGGCCTCGGCCGTGCCCACCGGTGGAGCGCCGGCACAGTAGAAGCAGGCGTCGAATCCCGACAGATCATCCTGCAATTCCTGGATCCCGAGGAAGTCCGGCACGATCAGCTCGCTGCCACTACCGTTCAGGCTGCCCGGGCGCCGGACCAGTGCGGTCAGATCGGCGACCCGGGGCGAGCGCTGGCAGGCCAGGGCCACACCCTGCCCGACCAGCCCCGCGGCACCGGCCAGCAGAACCCGCAGCGCGCCTGTGGCCATCGCTGCACTCATCCTAGAGCTTCACAAAGCGCTGGATCTTCCGCGCCAGCCAGCCGCTGAACACCAGTGGCGCATCCAGCGCGGACACGCAGATGCAGGGAACGCCAGGTGCGGTCACCGGCTGATGCTCCACATCCTCATCCAGATCCGCCACGTCGCCCGGCGCGAACAACCCCAGCGCATCGTTGTACGAGCCCCGCAGGATCTGGGTCAGCTCGCTGCGGCCATGGCTGTGCATGGGCAGGCACTTGCCAGGGGCGATCTTCAGCATGATCAGCGAGGGCATCTGCTCGGCGCGGATGCAATGTACACCGGGTGCCATCCAGCGCCAGCGCAGGCCACCCAGCGAGGTGCCAAAGTACGGATGCAGTGACACCGGCAGATGATCGGGATCGGCCTCGGGGCGCTCCTTCGGCATCGGGCGCGCGGCTCCAGCCACGGCCATCGGCGTTTCCCTGGACAGCTGCATCAGCATTGCCTCGCGCAACCGTTCGCGGCGCACGTCCCCATCGGACGGCTGGGTCTGCTCCAGCAGCACCGAGCCGATCGCCTCTGCGTCGCGCAGGCGCTGGCGGCAATGCGCACACTGCTCCAGATGGGCGCCCGCCACGATGCTCAACGGCGCAGGAAGCGCGCCTGCGGCGTAGCTCATCAGCGTGGATTCGTGCAGATGGTGGTGCGGATTCACAGCGCACCTCCCACTTTTGACTGCAGCTGCAGGAACGCGCGCCGCAGGTGCGATTTCACCGTGCCCAGCGGCATGCCCAGCGCTTCAGCGATCTCGCTGTGGCTCTTGGCCTCGAAATAGGACATCCGCACCAGCCGCGCCTGCACCGCAGGCAGCTCGTTGATGCGCTGGCGAAGACGCGCGTGGTCGGCGAACTGCTCGGCGCTGCTGCGCTCGATCACATCCAGTGTTGCGGCGTCCTCCACCGCGGCCTGCACCTGCATCCAGCCACGCTCGCGGCGCACTCGATCAATATGCAGGTTGCGGGCGATGCGGTACAGCCAGGTACTCAGCGCGCCCTGGGCCGCATCGTAGTCGGCCGCCCGCAGCCACAGGCGCAACAGGCATTCCTGCGCCAGCTCCTCGGCCACGGCATCGGGCGCGCCCAAGCCGCGCAGGTACACGCACAGCCGCGGCATGAAGTAGTCGTAGATCCGCATGAAACAGTCGCGGTCGCGCAGCCGCGCGACACCGTCCATGTCACCGGCCCAGTTTTTCGGCTCGCTGCTGGGCTGCTGGGAGCTGGACACGATGCGTGCGCTGTCGAGGTTGGCAAGGGTGCTGGCGGCGTCAGGGTACATCTGCGTTCGCGGCGGGCGGGTGAAGGTCTGTCCTCTGTACGCGCAGAGGCAGCCATTGGATGCAGCCGGCACCGCGCATCCAACCGGCCATCCCTGCCGTATGACCTGAGCCCACCTCTTCCGGATGAACGCGATGCGCACCGCCTGGCTGCTGCTGTGCCTGCCCCATGCCGCGTTGGCGGCGCCCTGGCTGCGAAGCGAAGGCGTGGCCACCTCCGCGCAGGGCGCGATTCTCTACCGTGAAGTGCACTGGCGGCGCGATGCAACCGAGGGTGCCGAGCGCTGGGTGCTGTACCAGTGCCCGGGTGGCCAGCCGTTCGCCCGCAAGCACCTGCCGGCCAGCCTGCTTCCGCAGGCCCGAGGCTATTCGCTGCAGGACCGGCGCAGCGGCCAGACCGCCCAGATCGAGACCGCCAGCGGCGCGGTGTCGATCGTCTGGAAGGAGGATGCCGCCAGCCCGCCGCGGCAACGCAGGCTCGATCTGCCGCCGGACGCGGTGATCGATGCGGGATTCGATGCGGCGGTCCGCCTGCACTGGACAGCGCTGATGCAGGGCGAACGCGTTTCGCTGCCGTTCCTCGTGCCCGGCCGACAGCGCTACTTCCCGGTGCAGGTGAGGCATACCGGCAGCCTGCGCTGGCAAGGCATCGACGCCCAGTCGATCGAGGTCAGCCTGGACACCTGGTATGGCGGCATCGCGCCACGCCTGTCACTGGTCTATGCCAGCGCCGACCGGCGCCTGTTGGAATTCAACGGCACCAGCAATCTGCGCGATGCGCGCGGCTCGTATCCACAGGTGACGGTGCGCTTCAGCTCGCCACCGGGGCAACGCCCCGCGTCGGAGTGGCAACAGGCATGGGCGCAGCCACTGGTCGACCGCTGCCCCGTCACGAACGCGTGAAGTCGACATTCACTGCACTACGTCGCATCCATTGCGCATTCTGCTGCGTACAGGAAGACACGACACCCGCCGAGATCCGCCATGGCCTCTGTATCGCCCCTCCCCCGTCGACGCTGGCGCCTGCTGCGCACCCTGCAACGATGGGTCGATACCGGCAACGCTGCGGATGCCGGCACAGAGCAGCCGGGCCGCATCGACTGGCTGCGTGCGGTCCCGTTTGCACTGATGCACCTGGCCTGCATCGCGGTGATCTGGGTAGGCGTCTCGTGGACGGCAGTCATCGTGGCCGCGGCGCTTTATGCGGTGCGCATGTTCGCCATCACCGCCTTCTATCATCGCTACTTCTCGCACCGCACCTTCCAGGCACCGCGTGCGGTGCAGTTCGTGTTCGCGGTGATCGGCGCCTCCAGCGTGCAGCGGGGCCCGCTGTGGTGGGCTGCCCACCATCGCCACCATCACCGCCACGCTGACCAGCCACTGGACCCGCACTCGCCGCGCGAAGGCGGCTTCTGGCGCAGCCACATGGGATGGTTCCTGACCCGCGAAGCATTCGCCACCGACCTGTCGCGGGTGCCGGACCTGGCGCGCTTCCCTGAACTGCGCTGGCTGGACCGTTTCGATACCGCCATTCCGGTGCTGCTGGCCATCGCACTGTATGCACTGGGTGCAGCACTGGAGCGCTGGGCGCCGGGGTTGCGCACCTCGGGCCCGCAGTTGCTGGTGTGGGGCTTCTTCATCTCCACCATCGTGCTGTTCCATGCCACGGTCACCATCAACTCGCTGGCGCACCGCTTCGGCCGTCGCCGCTTCGAGACCCGCGACGACAGCCGCAACAATCTCTGGCTGGCCCTGCTGACCTTCGGCGAAGGCTGGCACAACAACCACCACTTCTTCCCCGGCACCGTACGCCAGGGTTTCCGCTGGTGGGAGATCGACCTGACCTGGTACGGGCTGCGCGCAATGGCGGCATTCGGCCTGGTCAAGGGACTCAAGCCCATCCCCGAGTGGGTGCTGGCAAAGGCGAGGTACTGACATGCGCATCGCCATCATCGGCTCGGGCATCTCAGGGCTGGCCAGCGCCTGGTGGCTGCAGGAACAGCACGACGTGACGCTGTTCGAGGCCAACGATTACCTGGGAGGCCACACCCATACCCACGACGTGCAGGTGGGAGGCGTGCGCATGGCCGTGGACACCGGTTTCATCGTCTTCAATCCCCAGCACTACCCGCTGCTGACGGCACTGTTCGATGAGCTGGGCGTGGCCTCGCAGCCGACCACGATGAGCTTCTCGATGCACAGCGAGCGCAGCGGCGTGGAGTACAACGCCACCTCGCTGGATGGCCTGTTCTGCCAGCGACGCAACCTGGTGTCACCGCGTTTCTGGGGCATGCTGGCCGATCTGCGTCGCTTCTATCGGGATGCCCCGCTGCTGCTGGCTGAAGAGGACGGGCCGACGCTGGGCGAGTACCTGCGCGCCCAGCGCTATGGCGATGCCTTCATTGAAGAGCACCTGCTGCCGATGGCCTCGGCGCTGTGGTCGTCGCCCACCGCCACCGTGCAGGACTTTCCCGCGCGCTACCTGGCCCAGTTCATGGCCAACCACCAGATGCTGCAGATGACCGGGCGGTCGCCCTGGCGGGTGGTCACGGGTGGCTCGGCCCGCTACGTGGATGCACTGCGCTGCCGCTGGCAGGTACGTGAGCGCCTGCAGTGCCCGGTCCAGCGGGTGGAGCGCATGCCTGGTGGTGCACGCGTGTACAGCGCCGCCGGTGTCGAGGCCTTCGACGAAGTCATCCTGGCCTGCCATAGCGACCAGGCGCTGGCCCTGCTGGGTGATGCCGACCCCGTCGAGCGCGAGGTACTGGGTGCCATCCGCTACCAGCGCAACGAAGCGGTACTGCATACCGATGCCTCGCTGCTGCCGCGCAACCGCAAGGCCTGGGCGGCCTGGAACGCGCACGTCCCGCAGGATCCGGCTGCGCACTGCACGGTCAGCTACTGCATGAACCTGCTGCAGGGCCTGCCTGGCAGCACGCCGCTGGTAGTCACCCTCAACCGCAGCGAGGCCATCGACCCTGCCAGGGTGCTGCGCACGCTGCACTATGCACACCCGGTGCATGATCACGCTGCGGTTCGTGCGCAGCAGCGCTGGGCAGACCTGCAGGGCCATCGCCACACCTGGTTCGCAGGGGCCTATTGGGGCTGGGGCTTCCATGAGGATGGCATCCGCAGTGCCCGCCGCGTGGTGGATGCACTGGAGGCCTGCGCACCGCACCGCCGGGGCTTGGTACCGGGCGAGGTGGCGGCATGAGCGCCAGCGCACTCTATTTCGGGCAGGTGATGCACCGCCGGCATCATCCGCACCCCCATGCATTCCGCTACCCGGTTGCGCAGCTGCTGCTCGACCTGGATGAACTGGAGAGCGTGTTTGCCGGGCGCTGGCTGTGGTCGGCCAATCGCCGCAACCTTGCCGAGTTCCGGCGCAGCGACTATTTCGGCGATCCCGCACAGCCTTTGGCCGATGCCGTGCGCGACCATGCGGCGATGACGCTCGGTCATCGACCCTCGGGGCCGGTGCGCCTGCTCACCCACCTTCGCTTTGCCGGGCATGTGTTCAACCCGGTCAGCTTCTACTACTGCTACCACGCCGACGGCAGCACGCTGGACTGCATCGTGGCCGAGATCACCAATACGCCCTGGAAGGAACGGCACGCCTACGTGCTGCCGGTCGCTACGGCCGTCCACGAAGGGGCGTCACTGCGTTGGCAGTTCGACAAACGCTTCCACGTCTCGCCGTTCATGCCGATGGACTGCCGTTACGACTGGCGCTTCAACAGCCCTGATGAGGATCTGCGCGTGCACATGCAGGTCTGGCGCGACGGCACCCGCCAGTTCGATGCCACCCAGACGATGCACCGCCGCCCCCTGGACGGCCGCGGCCTGGCGCAGGTACTCGTCTGCTACCCACTGATGACCACCCAGGTGGTGGCCGCCATCCACTGGCACGCACTGCGGCTGTGGCTGAAGCGCAACCCCGTACACGACCACCCCACCCTTGCCGGGAAACCGCGATGAACTCGATGACACCTTCGGTGACCCTGCCGCGCCCCGGCGCGCTGGACGCCTTCCTGCGCCGCCGCCTGCTGGCCCAGCTTGCCCCCTTGCGCGATGGCCACCTGTGCGTGCGCGATGCGCTCGGCGAGGTCCGGCTGGGCAATGCCCACGCCGGCCTGCAAGTGACGGTGACCATCGATGACCCATCGTTCTACCGGAAGGTCGCTGCGCAGGGCAGCGTCGGCGCTGGCGAGAGCTACATCCAGGGCGACTGGCACTGTGATGATCTGGTCGCATTGATACAGCTGCTGGTCCGCAACCGCGACCTGCTGGACGGCATGGAGCGCGGCCCGGCCAGGGTGGGCGGGTGGCTGCTGCGTGGCTGGAACCGGCTGCGCCGTAACAGCCGCGAGGGCAGCCGGCGCAACATCGCGGCGCACTACGACCTCGGCAACGATTTCTTCGCCCTGTTCCTGTCACCGGACCTGATGTACTCGTCGGCGTTGTTCGCCAGCGAATCCGAATCGTTGGCGTCCGCCTCGCGTCGCAAGCTGGACCGCATCTGCCAGCAGCTGCAACTCAAGCCGGGCGATCGCGTGGTGGAGATCGGCACCGGCTGGGGTGGCTTCGCGGTGCATGCAGCCCAGCACTATGGCTGCCACGTCACCACCACCACCATTTCCGCCGAACAGCATGCGCTGGCCGCCGAGCGCGTGCGGGCCGCCGGCCTGCAGGACCGGGTGACGTTGCTGATGCAGGATTACCGTGACCTGCAGGGCCAGTACGACAAGCTGGTGTCGATCGAGATGATCGAAGCCATCGGTGCCGAGTACCTGGACACCTACATGGCAACGCTGCAGCGCTTGCTGAAGCCCGATGGCGTTGCACTGCTGCAGGCCATCACCATCGAGGATCATCGCTATGAGCAGGCACGGCGCAGCGTCGACTACATCAAGCGTTACGTGTTCCCTGGCAGCTTCATCCCGTCCATCAACGCCATCATGGCGGCCAAGACGCGGTCCAGTGACCTGCAGCTGATCGCCCAGCAGGATTTCGGCCATTCCTACGCGCTGACCCTGCGCGCCTGGCGCCAGCGCTTCCTTGCGCAGCTGCCTGCGGTGCAGGCGCAGGGGTTCGATGCGCGCTTCTGCCGCCTGTGGGACTTCTACCTGGCCTACTGCGAAGGCGGCTTCCTGGAGCGCTCAATCGGGGTCTCGCACCTGCTGCTGGCACGCCCGGGCCATCGGCCTGCGGTCCCGCCTGGTGAAGGCCACTGAAATGCGACGGTTCTGGGCCAACCTGCTTGGCAACCAGCTGGTCTGGCTGTGCGCCGTGGCCGGGGCCGGGCGCGGCTGGCAGTGGCCCGCGTTGCTGGCTGCTTCGCTCTACATCGGCAGCCAGCTGCTGACGTCGGCGCATCCGCGACTGGACCTGCGGCTGCTGGTGCTTGCGTTGGCCTGCGCCTGGCTGGTCGACGCCAGCGCGGCCGCCAGCGGCACCGTGCGCTATGCCGCCGCCCCACTGGGATGGGCGCCGCCGCCCTGGATCATGGCCTTGTGGGCTGCATTCGCAATGACCCTGACCACTTCGATGCGCTTCCTGCAGCGCCATCCTGCCCTGCCGCCCCTGTTCGGCCTGCTGCTGGCGCCACTGGCCTACCTGTCGGCCGCGCATGGATACGGTGCGGTGCAGTTCAACAGCCCGATGTGGCAGGGCGTCCTGATGCTGGGCACAGGCTGGGCCATTGCACTTTCCCTGTTGTGCCGCGCCGCCCGCCCGCGCACCACACCGCAGCCACCTCTCATCGGAGCGTCATCATGATCAATCTGCTCTGGGTGCTGCTGTATGCAGTGCTGGTGATGAGCTGGGGCTGGGCCTGGCAGCGCTGCCACCACAACATCGGTGTTGTGGATGTGCTCTGGGCCAAGGGCGTGGCCGCGGCCGCGCTGCTGCTGGCGTTGCTGGGCGATGGAGCGGTGGCGCCACGGGTGGCGCTGGCTGTGCTCGGCGGCCTGTGGGGCGGTCGCCTGGCCTTTCATCTATGGCATCGCGTCCGGCACGAAGAAGAGGACGGGCGCTATCGCTACCTTCGTGACCACTGGCAGGGACACCAGGGAAAGATCTTCGGGTTCCTCATGGCACAGGCACTGCTGGTGGGGTTGTTCGCCCTGCCCTTCGTCGCGGTCGCCGGCAATCAGACCGCTGGCATGACGCGATGGGTGCTGGCGGCCGCGCTCGTCTGGCTGCTGAGCGTGGGCGGAGAGGCGCTGGCCGACCGCCAGCTGGCCCGGTTCCGCGCCAATCCGGCGAACAAGGGCCACACCTGCCGTGACGGGCTCTGGCGGTATTCCCGCCACCCCAACTACTTCTTCGAGTGGCTGCACTGGTTCACCTACGTACTGCTGGCCGTCGGCTCCCCGCTGTGGTGGCTGGCCTGGCTCGGCCCCGTGCTGATGTATGTATTCCTGCGCTATCTCAGCGGCGTCCCGTTCACCGAAAAGCAGGCCCTGCGCAGCCGCGGCGACGACTACCGCGCTTACCAGCGCAGCACGCCGATGTTCTTCCCCTGGTTCCCCCGCCCTTCCAAGGAGCATTCCGCATGAACGCGATACCGTCACTGAATCCGGCCGAGGAAGCAGAAACCGGGCTGACCGCCTGGGCCGAACGTGGCCTGCTGCCGGATGCCGCGTTGCGTGCCGGTATCCGGCGACTGTGCGCGCAGCGCCTGCAGGAGGAATCAGAAGGTGGCATCGAAGCGCAGTCCGCGCGTTTCAGCCGCCGCATCGCCGAACTGGCCGACAGCCCGCTGGCGCTGCATACCGATGCAGCCAATCGCCAGCATTACGAAGTGCCCGCAGCGTTCTTCCAGGCCTGCCTGGGCAAGCGGCTGAAGTACAGCAGCTGCTACTACCCCGCTGGTCACGAAACGCTGGACCAGGCTGAAGAAGCAATGCTGGAGCTGTACGGCCAGCGCGCTGGCCTGGCAGATGGACAGCACATCCTGGAACTGGGCTGCGGCTGGGGCTCGCTGACGCTGTGGATGGCCGAGCGCTATCCGCACGCAGCAATCACTGCCGTGTCCAACTCGCACAGCCAGCGCGATCACATCATGGCGCAGTGCCAGGCACGAGGGCTGCACAACGTGCAGGTGCTCACCCGTGACGTGAACCAGCTGGAGTTGCCCTCGGCGCAGTTTGATCGCTGCGTTTCGGTCGAGATGTTCGAGCACGTGCGCAACTACGAGCGCCTGCTGGCGCGCATTGCGCAGTGGCTGAAGCCGGACGGTGCGTTGTTCGTGCACATCTTCGCCCATCGCACGCTGATGTACCCGTTCGAAACCGAGGGTGGCGACAACTGGATGGGCCGCCACTTCTTCACCGGCGGCCTGATGCCCGCCGCCGATACCCTGTTGCATTTCCAGCGCGACCTGCGGCTCGACCAGCGCTGGCTGCTTGATGGCCGCCACTACCAGCGCACCGCCGAACACTGGCTGGCCAATCAGGACGCTGCACGCGACCGGGTGATGCCGGTGCTGTCGGCGACCTACGGTGCGGCGGCCGCACGCATCTGGTGGCAGCGCTGGCGGATGTTCTGGATGGCATGCGCCGAACTGTTCGGCTACGACGATGGCCAGCAATGGCTGGTGGCCCATTACCTGTTCCGTCCCCGCTGAGGTGTGACATGCGCATGTTCCCACTGCTTCCGCTGATCGCGGTCGGCCTGTTCGGCTCAGGCTGCTCCTCCAGCGACACCCGGCCACTTCCACATGCGCCTTCGGTGGATGTGCCGCGCTTCATGGGCGACTGGTACGTGATCGCCCATATCCCGTCCTGGCCCGAACGCGATGCCTACGATGCAGTGGAAAGCTATGCGTTGAAGCCCGACGGGCGCATCCAGACCACCTTCACCTATCGCAAGGGCGGCTTCGATGCCCCGCAGAGGTCGATGCACCCCATCGGCCATGTCGAAGAAGAAGGCCGTGGTGCGGTCTGGGGCATGCAGTTCATCTGGCCGATCCAGGCCGAGTACATCATCGCCTGGCTGGATGACGACTACCGCCAGACCATCGTGGCGCGCAGCAAGCGCGACTATGTCTGGTACATGGCACGCACGCCGCAGGTGTCCGACGCCGATTACCAGAAGGCCGTGCAGCGCATCGCCGACATGGGCTATGACATCCAGAAGCTTCGCCGCGTACCGCAGTCGGTCCGAAGCACGCCTTGAGCGGACGGCGCCCCGCCCTCCTGCATTCCTGCTGTACGACGCAGATTCAATGCTCTGGGAACTGCATCCACCCGCGTCCTCGGAACGTACATAAGATGCCTGCGCTCTGCAGGCGTCCCGTGGAGGAAGGCACCATGAACACGCTTCAGCGCATGGCCACCGCAATGGGTTTTGCCGCACTGGCTTCAGTAAGCTCGGCGAGCTTCGCCGCCAACACCGTGATGGTCGGCGGAGCGGCGATGTACCCGACCCGGACCATTGTGGAGAACGCGGTCAACTCGAAAGACCACACCACCCTGGTGGCAGCGGTCAAGGCCGCCGGCCTGGTGGATACCCTGAACGGCGCAGGCCCGTTCACGGTCTTCGCCCCCACCAATGCAGCCTTCAACAAACTGCCTGCCGGAACCGTTGATACGCTGGTCAAGCCGGAAAACAAGGCGCAGCTGACGAAGATCCTCACCTATCACGTTGTGCCAGGCAATTACAGTTCGGCCTGGCTGATGTCCGATGCCAGGAAGCATGGCGGCAAGGCGACGCTCAAGACCGTCGAGGGGGAGCCTCTCACCGTCGTGCTTCGCGATGGCGCGTTGTGGGTGGTTGATGCAAAAGGCGGAAAGGCCTCCATCAGCATCGCCGACGTGGGTCAGTCCAACGGCGTGATCCACGTCATCGACACGGTGCTCATGCCGAAATGATCGCTCGATGCGCGGCGGGCATTCGATGGAATGCCCGTTGCCGCACGTGCCGACCGGCGTACTACCATTGGAGGGCGACTGTGACGGACGATCAGGACAACGCGCAACGATCCAGATCAGTCCACGGGCAGGCCGGGCGCATGGATTGGCCTTCACGATTATCGAGATAATCAATCGACGACGTGATTATCGATACCCGTTGGCAATCAATCTTTAGGAATAATCGCAAAAGTCGGGCAATTTCGGTGTTCGACGCGACAGCAGCGCCAGAATGATCGCCACGCCCCATGGGCGCCGATCACCTCCCTGCGCATGAATGGATTCCCTGCACCGCGTCGGCTGCGGCTGGCGCTCCTGGACGATCATGAAATCGTCCGTCGCGGCACCGCCCTGCATCTGTCCAGCGATGCCCGCTTCAGCATCGTCGCCAGTCATGCTCGCAGTGACGAATTCATCGACAGCCTGCGGAAGATGCCCGTGGACGTAGCAATCATCGATCTGGCGCTGGGCCGTGAGGACCGCGGCACCGCAGAACTGGTGAGCCTGCTACGTGACTGTTTTGCCCGGGTTCCCCTGCTGGCCTTCGCCACCCTCTCGCCCACCACGCACATCAGCCAGCTGATTGCCAGCGGCATCAGCGGGGTCGTCAGCAAGGCAGAGCCGCTGCACATGTTGTCGGACGCGATCGTACGCATATCCCAAGGCCTGACGCGACTACCACCGGATGTCACCCTTCCAGGCCGTTGCCACGAACTCAGCCGCAACGAGCGTGAAGTGCTTGATCTTCTGCTCGCAGGACTGACCGTTTCGGAGATCGCGCTCCAACGTCATCGCAGCATAAAGACGATCAGCACACAGAAGACCGCGGCCCTGCGCAAACTCGGGCTGCGCAACGATGCCGAGATCTACGCCATGCGACAACTGCCGGAATCGCCGTGAGGCCGCGCGAACGAATGCACACCTCGCCCCTGCTGCTGGCCCTCATCCTGTTGCCAGCCGCCTCGGCCGAGGATGTGCTCTCACATCAGTGGCCGGCGGGGCGCGAAGTGCGGGTAGCCACCGCACCATCACTACACCCGATACCGGCAGCCCTCGCCGATACGACGCCACTCCCCACCCTGGTACACGGCTATGCCAAGCTGGTGGCGCGACACGCGCAACTGCAGTTCATCGAACAACCGCACCCCAGCACCGGCGCATCCCTGGCTGCAGTCTGCAGCCGCGACGCAGACCTGGTGCTGGTGGTGGGTGGCAGCGTGCACCTGCAGCCGCCCTGCCCCGGGCTGGTCACATCCAGCACCTTCCGCGGCGACAAGACCATGCTGGCCGGACGCACCGGCGAGCGACTGCCCCGCGATACCGTGGAACTGGAGGGTCGGGTACTGGCAGTGGTCGAAGGGGGGCCGTATGCAGGCTGGCTGGAGGCACACCACCCGCGCATCCGCCTGCTGCACCTGAGCGACCGCCATGCTGCACTGGCGGCGGTCGAGCGCGGCATCGCCGATGCGGCCATCGGCGTGGAAACCACCCTGCGACCACTGATAGGCCGGCACTTCGCCGGACGCCTGCATCTACAGCCCTTCGACAGTGACGTCTCCACCGATCTGCATCTGCTCGCCCGCCGCGAAGACCGGCAACTGCTGGAACGCATCGAACAGGCACTGCGCGAGATCACACTGGAGGAGCATGCCGGCCTGCTGCAGTCATGGGCGCAACAGGCGGCACCCGCTTCGATGCAGCAGGCGCTGGACTGGATGCACCAGCTGCCCCTGCCCTGGCCGCTGGGCCTCGTTGCAGCACTCACCGTCATCTCGGTCCTGTGGCAAGCACGGCACAGGCGCCTGCACAGCGAACGCCACGCCCGGGCGCGAGCGATTGGCATGTTCAGCCACGAGGTGCGCAATTCGGCTCAGGCGGTGCTGGCCTCGATCGACCTGCTCAACCAGTCTTCGCCCCCCCGCGGACAGCGCGAGCTGCTGGCCGCTGCACATGCAGCCGGCTCTTCACTGCGCAACCTGCTCAACCGCTCGCTGGAATTCTCACGCCTGGCCAGCGGCACCTTCAAGCCGAACGCGCAACCCTGCGACATCGCACGACTCTGCCGCCAGTCGCTGGATGCGATTCGTCCCCAGGTTCGACAGCGCGGGCTGACGCTTCGCTTCGACTGTCTCCCCGAGCCTTTCCCCATCATCGCCATCGACCCGGAGGGGCTGCGTCAGATCATCGACAACCTGCTGGGAAACGCACTGAAATTCACCGATGTCGGCGGTATCGAGCTGCGCCTTCAACTGACCCCAGGCAACGGCCCTCGTGAACTCATGCTGGATGTGATCGACAGCGGTATCGGCATCATTGCAGAGCAACTCCCCCTGCTGTTCCAGCCATTCCAGCAGGGCGAAGACGGCAAGGAGCGCGGCGGCAGCGGACTGGGACTGATGATCGTGCATCAGCTTGGCCGCGCAATGGGCGGCAACCTGTCAGTGCACAGCGTCCCCGGGCGAGGCAGTCGCTTCACCCTGCGTCTGCCGGTACGCCCCGCCAAGGCCGAGGCCCTGTCAGGCGCAACCGACGTGGGAACGCCGCTCGGCGGCCTTGAGCTGCTGCTGGTGGAAGACCATGCACTCAATCGTAGGGTCATCAGCGAGCAGCTGCGCCGCCTGGGTGCCGATGTGCACGCGTTTGGCGACGCCGCCAGCGCGCTTGCCGAGCAGGCCGTGCGGCCACGCAGCGTGATCCTGCTCGACATCGGGCTCGGGGATATGGATGGCTATGCGCTGGCCATGCGGTTGCGCAGGCAGGCACGTAACCCACTGCGACTGATCGCGCTGTCGGCACGCCGCGATCGTCGTCATGTGGCGCGCTGCCGTAAAGCCGGGTTTGATGCCACCCTGACCAAGCCACTACAGCTTGAGTCACTGCTGCGGGCGCTGGAGCGGCCGGTGACCGCACAGACCATCACATCGGGCACGGCCGCCTGTGACCCCGCCTACATGACGGATATCGGACACGAGCTGATGAAGATCGAACAGGCCATGGATGACGCCAGCACCACTGACCTGTGCCATCACGCACACCGCCTACAGGGAACCCTGCAGATGTACGGTGCCACCGCACAGGCGAACACGGCGGCCGACCTGTGGGAGCTGGGTTGCGACGCCGCACCGGACTGGACCGATGCGCGACGCCTGCTGCGAGCCCTGCAGCAATGGCACGGCTCCCGCACTGCGGAAGCCATGCCCAGGACCTGATCAGGCCGCCAGACGCTCGACCTGGCGACGGGTCAGGTCGTTGAAGCGACCCAGCGACATCAGGTGCTGGTGGATCAGGGCCAGCCAGCCGCTGCGGTGCCACTCGACCACGGTCGCTTCCGGCAGCGCGACGAATTTCTCGACGTCGACGACCTGGAAGCCATTGAGGTTGAACTCACGGCCATCCGGGGTACGCACGGTGGCATTGCGCTCGACCAGCAGGCCGTTGTCGATCAGGGCCTTGGAGAAGGCCTGGGTCTGCTCGTGCTCACGGGTGAACTGACCACAGAACTCCAGCGCCTGCTGCACCATGTCGGTGGCCTTGCCGTCGACAAACAGCGGCTGGCCTTCGTCACCGCCCTTGACCACGCGCGAGCTTTCTTCGTCGATGCCCAGCAGGAAATCATTGTCCGAGCCGGTGTCGATGAAGATGAAGGGGTGGCGGCGCAGGTAGGCCGGGATGTAGGCCTCGTCTTCCCACAGACCGTCCTTGATGAACAGGTTCTGGTCGGATACGCCAACGGCGGCCATCGGCACTGCAGTCGGGCCAGCGAACAGGATCGGGAAGTGGTGCAGTGCCAGCGAGAACTCGCCGAGCACCAGCGGAATGGCGTTGTTGCCCGCGGCAAACTCGAGCCTGCCCGGCAGGATGCGCAGGTCGGCGTGCACATCGGCCTGCAGCGGCACCGGACGGGTGTAGAACAGGGGGGCGTTGCTCGGCGCCGCTTCGGTGGTGGTGTCGCTGGTGGTGGTCATCTTGGGAACCGTTCGATCATGCGCGCCTGCCATCCCGGGCGCGCCAGCGGGAACAACCTGAATCCCGCATTATCAACAAGCGCGATGACAACGGCCACCCCATCGATGGCCTATTTCAGCTGCAGGGGGTACCGCTGCCAGAGCACATGGACCAGGAAACCGGCCAGTTCGGTGTCGCGGGCGCTGACCGCCGCGCGGATCTTGTCCAGCAGCACCATGTCCGAGCAGGAGCGCACATCGGCGTGGTTGGCCTGCCCCGCCCGGCGCGCGCGATAGCGTGCGGCCCGCTGCGCATCACTCATGGCGTACCCGAACTTGGGCGGACGACCGCGCTTTCGCGGCAGGGTCAGCTCCAGGGTTCCGGGGTCTTTGTCATCACGCATGAGAGGGGTGCGGGCGGCGGCGAGCAACGGGGGGTGCGCAATTTATCGTGAGGCATCACTTTAATCCAGCTTTTTCTGCACTTTTGTTGCAGTGCAGTGCAAATACATCGCGCGCCGCATGGATCCATCCACGCATGGCGAGGATCTACTGACGCGCCGGCAGCCCGATCTCCCGATGGATGCCGCACCACGCGAATGTACACGCCCATTCCAGGCCATGCGCAACGACATCCAGTAGATCCACGCCATGCGTGGATACGGGACGCCACCAACACCCACAAAAAAGGGAGCCCGCGCACGGGCTCCCCTCGCCTTTCTCATGCAACCCGCACCGGCTCGTAGCCATGCAGGTGCGCTTCGCTGCTGGCCCGTCCCTGGCTGAGCGAGCGCAGCGAGGTGGTGTAACCCACCAGCTGCGCCAGCGGCGCGAAACCGCTGACCTCGGCACGACCGTCCTGGTCGTCGATGCGGGCAATGCGACCGTGGCGGCGGTTGAGGTCGCCGACCACATCGCCCACCGACGCCGACGGCGAATGCACCGTCACCGCCATCACCGGCTCCAGCAGCTGCGTGCCACCCTCGGCCAGCGCCGCCTTGATCGCCTCGGCACCCGCGCGATGGAACGCCATCTCCGAAGAGTCCTTGGCATGGGTCTGGCCATCGACCAGACTGACCTCGATACCGACCACCGGATGCCCCTGTGGCCCCTCCGACAGCGCGGCACGCACGCCCTTCTCCACCGCTGCGATGAAGCTGCGCGGCACCACGCCACCGACGATGCGGTCGTTGAACACCACCTGGTCGTCGTCACGCGGCACCACGTCCAGCACCACGTGCGCGAACTGGCCCTGGCCACCGGTCTGCTTGACCAGCCGCCCGACCACACCGGACATCGCCCGCATCGGCGTCTCCTGGTAGGCCACGCGTGGCGCACCCACGCCCACATCGACCTTCCACTCGCTACGCAGGCGCTCGACCATCACCTCCAGGTGCAGCTCGCCCATGCCCCAGACCAGGGTCTCCGCCGTGTCGCGGTCGGTTTCGACGCGGAACGAGGGATCTTCCTGGGCCAGGCTGGCCAGCCCCTGCGCCATCCGGATCAGGTCGGCCGCACGCGCCGGCTCCAGCCGCCAGGCCAGTACCGGCGCCTGTGCCTGGATGTTCTCCAGGCGCAGCGGCTGTGCTCGGCCGCTCAGCGTTTCACCACTGACCGCATCCTTCCAGCCCAGCACCGCCACGATATCGCCGGCCACGGCCTGTTCAATGTCGTGGGTCTGGTCAGCCTGCACCCGCACCAGGCGGCTGACACGCCGACCCTGCGGATGCTGCGAACTGGACACCGCGTCGCCTACCTTCAACGTGCCCGAGTACAGCCGCACGAAGCTCAGCGCACCGTGCTGCTGATGGGTGATCTTGAACAGCAGGCCTGCCAGCGGACCGTCGGGATCCGGCGGCAACACCACGTCGCCGCCTTCGCTTTCGGCAGTCACCGCAGGACGATCCAGTGGCGACGGCAGGTAATCGACCACCGCATCCAGCAGCGTCTCGATGCCCTTGTCCTTGAAGGCCGCACCGGCCAGCACCGGCACGCCCGCACCGGCCAGCGTCGCCCGGCGGATCGCCGCGCGCAACAGCTCGGCATCGATCACGCGACCTTCCAGCCAGGCATCGGCCAGTTGTTCGTCGTGATCAGCTACGGCCTCGACCAGTGCGTCGCGCTGCGGCTGCCACAGGGTGCGCGCCGCGTCGTCCCACGGGGTGATCCTCGCCACGGCAGCGTCCTGCCACTGCAGCACGCGCTGATCGACCAGGTCGACCCAGCCGTTGAAGCCGCTTTCGCTGCCCAACGGCACGCCCAGCGCCCACGGGCGTGCCTGCAGCTTGTCCTGCAACTGCTCCAGCACGCGCTCGAACGAGGCGCCGACGCGGTCCATCTTGTTGACGAAGGCGATCAGCGGCACGCGATGGCGGCGCGCCTGGCGCCACACCGTCTCCGACTGCGGCTGCACGCCGTCCACGGCCGAGAACACGGCCACGGCGCCGTCGAGCACGCGCAGCGAACGTTCGACTTCAATGGCGAAGTCGATGTGGCCGGGGGTGTCGATCAGGGTCAGCCGATGCGGCGGCAGGTCGCGCGGCGCCCACTGTGCCTGCACGGCGGCCGCGCCGATGGTGATGCCACGTTCGCGCTCGATCGCCGAGAAATCGGTGGTCGCATTGCCATCGTGCACTTCGCCGACGCGATGGATCTCTCCGCTTTTCCACAGCAGGCGTTCGGTCAGCGTGGTCTTGCCGGCGTCGATGTGGGCAATGATGCCGAGGTTGCGACGGCGGGAAAGGGTCTGGGTGTTCATGAGAAAGGTTCCTGCAAAGCCAACTCCAGGGGCCGCACACCCCGGTTGGCGACAGGGTGCGCGGCTAGCGTTCGGTCTCGGCGATCTGGTGCATGGCACGTTCTCCTTGGCGGCACTGGGTAGAGTCGACTGGGTAGGGCCGACTGGGTAGGGCCGACTGGGTAGAGTCGATTGGGTAGAGTCGATTGGGTAGAGTCGACGGTTAGTCGACTTGCGGGAAATMAGAAACGAAAAGAGCGCCCCGGAGGGCGCTCTGTCGAAGGTCCAGCGATGGCCGTCTCAACGGCCTCGTGGCACTCCAGGCAGACACGCCCGTTCCGCGCTTGCGCGGGTCAGGGTGAAAAACTTCAGGAGCGGCATCCGGTTCATGGGGCGCATTCTAGACCTGCCAATCTGGCGCGCAAGTGAATATTGCGCACACAAATAGAACGATGAGGCCGGTCGGCATCGGGGTCGGATCCCTTTGCGACGGCAAAGGGATCCGACCCCAGCTCGGCTCACTTGCAGTCGTGCAGCTTGCGCGCCTCACCCACGGTCACAGCCTGCTTGTCGACAGTGGACACCCAGCCTTTCAGCGACATCCCTGCATCGACACCCGGCGAGCGAGGCGCGCCATGGATCACCAGTTCAGTCCAGCTATCGACGGGAGCCAGTTCGGCCAGCCGTGCGGCCTGGTCGTCGTCGGTGCTGAACGTATCGTCGGGCGCGGACGGCCCCACCTTGTTCACCGTCTCGGTCTTGCGTGCGCGCACCCGCACCGCACCTTCGGGCAGGCGCTGAGTGATCACTTCGTAGCGCTCCACGCCATAGGCCCACGAACCTTCACGCGTGCTGCGCAGTTCGCTGCCGTCGTCCGCATACTCGATCGTTTCGCCGGTCAAGCCCACCACCGCGGCCACGCCGCCGATTCCGGCCATCATCGCCTCGTAGGCGACCATCTGCCGCTGCTCGATGGTCAGCGTGCCCGCCGCCGGCTTCATGCCGGGCAGATTCAGATACGCCGCCTTGTTGCACATCAGCAGTACACGCTGATCGTCCCATCGCATCATGATTTCGCCATTGGCGAAGTACTCGGTCGTGAAAGACGTCACCGCAGCGCCCGGCGCCTTCGAGTAACGGGTATCGATGCTGGAGGCCTGCACGACGGCATCTTCAAGCGACAGCGTGCCGGCGTGTGCGGCACCTGTCAGGCTGATCAGCGAAACAGACAGCGCAACGCGGCGCACGATACGGTTCATGACGGTCATTCCTTTGAAAAATGCGAACCGCCAATGATAGAGCGTTACGCAGTACCCGGTGCGACCCAGGCCGCCCCAGCTGATCCAGGCTAGGTCACCACCACCAGCGGCACTCCGCGGCGCGGATGCTCCAGCACCACCACATCCTGCTGGTAGACCCTTCGCAGGTTGTCCTCGGTCAGCACCTGCAACGGCGTGCCATCGGCGGCCACCCTGCCCTGCTCCAGCAACACGATGCGATCGGCATAGCCGGCGGCCAGGTTCAGATCGTGCAGCACCACGATCACGCACGCACCGGCTTCGGCACAGGCGCGCACACTGCGCAGCGTGCGTTCCTGGTGACGCAGATCGAGCGCGGCAGTCGGCTCATCCAGCAGCAGCAACGGCGTGGTCTGTGCCAGCACGCGCGCGAACGTGGTCCGCGCGGACTCGCCACCGGACAGCTGCTGCACTTCGCGCAGCCGCAATGCCTGCAGTTCGGCAGCATCGATTGCAGCTTCCACCTGGGCGTCATCGGTGACCGGATCCGGCGGATGCGGCAACCGCCCCATCGCCACCACTTCCTCCACGCTGAAGGCAAAGCGCACGCCGTGCTCCTGCGGCATCACCGCGCGCTGGCGCGCCAGCGGCCCGGCCTTGTACCCCGCCAACGGTTTGCCCAGCAGGCTTACCTCACCTGCATCTGCGCGCAGATCACCGGCCGCAACGGCCAGCAAGGTCGACTTGCCCGCGCCATTCGGGCCCACCAGCGCGGTCACCGTACCCGGTTCGAACGCCAGCGAGATGCCATGCAGGATCTCGCGCTGCTGGCGGCGCACCAGCACCTCGTGCAGCTTCAACAGCACGCTCATGGCGCGGCCTTGCGGCGCTGCTGCAGCACCAGCCAGAGGAAGAACGGCGCACCCAGTGCGGCCGAGAACAGGCCCAGCGGAATCTCCGCAGGCGGATCGAGCGTGCGTGCGGCGGTATCGGCCACCACGATCAGCAGCGCACCGAGCAGCCCGGACAACGGCAGCAGCCAGCGATGACCGGGGCCGACCAGCAGGCGCGCCACGTGCGGCACCACCAGGCCGACGAAACTGATCGAGCCGGCGAACGCCACCGCTGCGCCCACCAGCAGCGCGCTGAACGCCACCAAGCGACGCCGCGTGCGGGTCACATCCAGCCCGAGGTGCTGTGCCTGGCGTTCGCCCAGCGCCAGCATGTCCAGCGGCGTGGCCAACCGCTGCAACGCAAACACGCCGATGGCGAACAACGGCACCACCGCCGCCACGTCGGCCCAGTTGGCGCGTGCCAGCGAGCCCATCTGCCAGAACACCAGCGACTGCAGTTCGCTTTCGCTGGCGATATATGTGAGGAAACCAATCAACGCCGAGCAGAACGCCGCCATCGCGATGCCGACCAGCAGCAGCGTGGCGTTGCCCGTACCCTTGCCGGGCCGGGCCAATGCGTAGGTCAGGCCGATTGCCAGTGCGCCGCCAGCGAACGCGGCCACCGGCACCAGCCAACCGGCCGCACCCGCAGCGCCCAGCACGATGGCGGCAACTGCACCCAGTGCGGCGCCCTGGCTGACACCGACAATGCCAGGATCGGCCAACGGATTCCCGAACAGGCCCTGCAGGCTGGCACCAGCCATCGCCAGCGACGCGCCCACCATCGCACCCAGCAGGGCACGCGGAATGCGCAGCTGCCAGACCACCGCCAGATCGCGGCTGCTGACTGCCTGCGGATCAAGCAGGCCCAGCTTCACTGCCAACGCCTGCATCACCTCCAGCGGCGGCAAGCGCAGCGGACCCACGGCAAACGACGCCAGCACTGCCCCCAGCAGTGCCAGCAACGCCACCATCAACATCGTCCGCCCGCGACGGCGGCGCCGATCCGCTGGACTCATGCCTTCGGCATCGCCGAAAACGCCTTGGCCAGCGCCAGCGCCCCGGCACCGGAGCCGACACTGGTGTACTTCAGCTGCACATCGGGCATCACCCAGACCCGGTTGGCCTGCCCGGCCGGGGTCTGCTTCAGCGTCGGGTACGCCTTCCACAGGCCTTCGGCACCGCCGAACAGCTGCAGATCGTGCTCGGTCACCAGGATCACCTCCGGCGCCGCGGCGACCACGCCTTCATTGCTCAGCTGCGAGTAGTTCTTAACCCCGGCCTCGGTGCCGATGTTGACGCCGCCGGCCAGTGCGATCAGCTGCGCCGACGCGCTGTCGGCACCCGCAACGGTCGGTGAGCCACCGGCACCTGTTGCCGAGACGTGGATCACTCGTGGCGCATGGCCCAGGCCCTTGCCAATCGATGCGGCCTCATCGAGCTGGCGCTGCACCTGGGTGGCCAGCGTCTGCCCTGCCTCGACCAGCCCCAGCGCGGCGGCAACCTTGCGCACCTTCTCCGGTGCGGGCTGCAGGTCATCGATGACCACGGCCGGCTCGCCCACTTCGCGCAGCTTCTTTGCCAGCTCGGTATGCCGACGCAGGCTGTTGCCCAGGAACAGCGAGCCCTTCAGGCTGAGCACGCCCTCCACGCCCGTAGTGCGGTTGAACAGGAACTGGTGTGGCGCGGCCAGGCCGGCCTGGGTAGTGGTATTGGTCGGCGCAGCGAACACCTGCTTGCCCAGCCCCAGCGCCTCGATCACCGCAATGACATCGTCACCACCTGCGATGATGCGGCTGGTATCGGCCACTTCGACGTCGGCACCATCATCGGAATGCACCTTGGCCGGCAGCGAAGCCTTCTGGTCGCGCACAGCCGGCATCTCGGCACCGGCCACGCGCTGCCACCCTGCCGGCAATGCGGCTTCCGCAGCCGGCGCTGCGGCCGACGGCTCGGCAGGCTTCGCAGCGTCCGAGGAGGCCGAGGGCCCGCCACAGGCTGCCAGCGCGAGTGAAACAGCCAGCGGAAGCGCACACAGGCGCAGACGGGAAGCGATGTTCATGGACATTCTCCTTGCAGGCAGGGCGACGCGCACGCCGCCCCGCCGGGTGACTTACTGCTTGGGGGTGATGCGGGTGATGCGGTCACCCTTCGGGTCTTCAGCACCGCGCGACTTGTTCACCGCGAACACGTTGCCCTTGCCGTCGGCGCGGACATGGTTCGGCAGCGTGCCACCGTCGAGGTTGGCGACCACCTTGCCGTCGCCATTCACCACGGTGACGGTGCCGGCGCCGCGGTTGCTCACATAGGCCAGACCGGAGGCGTCATCGAACGCGACGTTCAGCGCACCGGCGCCGACCGGCACATCGTGCAGCACTTTGCCGGCGGCGACATCGACGATCAGCAGGTTGTCGGTGCCCTGCGAGGCCACATACAGGCGATTGCGCGCTGCGTCGAAGGCCACGCCCGAGGCGCTGATCGAATTGCCCAGGTCGATGACCTTCTCGACCTTGCCGCTGGCCACGTCGATCACTGCCGCTTCCGGGGTGCCGATGCTGACGGTGAACAGCTTGCCGCCCTTCTCGTCCAGCACCAGGCTCATCGGGGTGAACTTGCCGTCGTCCACGCCGGACTCCAGCGTCACCGCCGGCAGCTCCTTGAGGGTCTTGGCGTCGAACACCGACAGGTGGTCCTCGCCGGTGGCCGAGGCGAACACCTTGCCGTGGGTGCCGTCGACCACCACGTCGCGCGCGTGCGGCACGGCATCGACCGGGAACTGGTGGACCAGCGACAGATCCTTCTGGCGGTAGACGGCAATCGAGTTCTGGCGGGTATTGGTCACCCAGACGTTGCCGTTGGTGTCATCCACGCCCACGCCATAGACCGCGTACACCGCACCGTTGGTGCTGCCCGGCACCTGCGCCGGGGTGATCGCCTTGGTCACCTTCAGCGACTTCGGGTCCAGCTTCAGCAGCTGCGACTGGGTCACCGGCGGGCGGCCCACGGCCGAGGTGACGAACACCGCGTTGCTGGCGGCGCTGTAGGCGGACTGGTACAGGCCCGGCACCAGCTTGTTGGACTGGGTGGCGAACTGCGCCTGGCCGGACAGCGGCAGCTGCGGCGACACGCGCAGCTTCAGCACCGTTGCCGCGGCCGGCTGGCTGGCGCGCACCACCACCGGGTGAGTGCCCGGCACGGCGTCGGCCGGAATGTTCAGCTGGGTCTTGAAGTTGCCATCGGCATCGACCACCAGCGGCTGCGTGTTGAGCACGCTGTCGCCACGCAGCAGGCTGACCTTCTGGCCCGGCACGAAGCCACGACCGATCACGTCGGCGGTGCTGCCGGGAACCACGTTCTCACCGCGCGAGACAACTTCACCCTTGAAGGTGGCGTTGGCGGGCTGATCGAACACCGGCTGCGCGGTGGCGGTCACCGCCAGCAACAGGCCGGCGGCGAGAGAGGTAAGGCGGAGAGACGGACGGAACGACATGGAAGGCTCCTTGCACACGTAGGCCGCGCCACGTGGCGCGGGATTCATCGGTTGCCTGGGCCGCTGCACGCCGGCAGCCTCGCCTGGGTAGTGGGGTCGCACGGCATCGCGTGCGAAGGGATTCATTCGGCGGCGTTGTCACCGCCAGTGGGGGCGCCATCACCGGCGCTGCGATCGGTCACGCCGTACAGTTCGTGCAGCGCTGCGTGGAACGAGGCCGGCAGCATCGGGCCATGGCCCAGCCCCTCGAACTCGCGATACTGCACGCTCAGTCCCGGTACCTTGGCCAGCCGCTCGGACAACTGCATGGCCGCATCCGGCGTGGCACCGCCAATGCGGCGCAGGTGCGCGACCACGCGCGGATTGTTCATGTCGCGCTTGCCGCGATCGCCAACACGCTCGGCACCGCCCAGCATCAGCCACACGCGTGCCGGCTGGCCATGCACGTTCTGCACGAACTGCTGCTCGGGATCGCCCAGCGCCGCGCCTTGGCTCCACCACAGCGACGGGCTGGCGGCCAGATAGGACTGGAACGCCGCGGGTCGGGTATACAGCGCATTGAGCACGAACAGACCGCCCAGCGAGTGGCCCCACAGCGCTTGCTGCTGCGCATCGATGCGTGCACGGCGCTCGACTTCCGGCTTGACGCGGCGCTCGATCACATCGAGGAAGGCAGCCGCGCCACCGCCTACCGCCTGCGTGCTGCCGCTCTCGTCGTCGGCGCGGTCGATCCACGCGGTGTAATCACGGGTGCGCGCCTTGGAATCGATGCGCAGATCGTTGTCATAGCCGATCAGTACCAGCACCGGCGGCACCTTGCGTGCCGCCAGCTCAGCCAGGATCGGCTGGTCCAGCACCATCGCCACGGCGTTGCCATCCAGCGCGTACAGCACCGGCAGCGGCGACTTGCCGGCCCTGGCCGGGATCGCCACATTCACCCGCCAGCGGCGTTGCTGGTCCGGGCTGTCCACCACGAACTGCTCGAAGCGATAGCTGGCCGCGGGCTCGTCAAGCACGGTGTGGCCGATCTTCTGCAGCGGATTGCGCTGCTGCGCATGGGCGTACGGGGTGGACAGGAGCAGACCCATCATCAAGGCGACCAGTCCGCGGACCAGCGGACCACGGTGCGAAGGCAGGACGAAATGCTTCATCGGCGGCGGCAGGAGCGGCCCGCGGCCGCCGGTTCACAAGGGACCGCAGTCTACCTTAAACGCGAATGATTATCACATCGATCGAACGTCACGCTGTGTATCACGCGCGCGCATGCCCTGCTGCACAGGGGGCGGCACTTCCCCTATTTTTCCGCCCACCGGGGCATTGGATCGCTCCGCTTACAGCGCAGCCATGGACGGCGGGCACGTTGCCGCCGGCCGGGCCGCGTTTATCGCGCCACGACCGCCATGGGATCGGATCCCATGAATGTGAGACCCTCTTGAAGCACACCGCACTGATCGCCCTCACCCTCGGCCTGCTTGCACCGTTGGCCGCGCACGCCGCGCAGGATCTGTCGACGCTCTACCAGGCCTATGAAGAGGCCGGCAATTCGACCCTGAGCATGGAAGAGCTCAACCAGACGGTGACCTTCACCGCCGTGGCACTGGGCGTCTCCAGCAACCTGGCAGGCGAACCGCTGATTGAGGCCGGCGATGACCAGGGCAATGTCCTGGCCCGGCTGACCACCTCCGATGACCAGCAGGCCGCCAAGCTGGGCGGCCTGGAAGAAGGCGCCCTCTTCACCGCTAGCTGCACGCTGCAGTTCAGCTCCGGCACGGACTACCTGTCCTTCGGTGATTGCGCCATCAAGTAAAGACGAAGCCGGCGAAACGCCGGCTTCTTTTCATTGCCTCCGTAGCGTCGAGCCACGCTCGACTTCCACAGCGTCACGGCCCCGAAGGCACCGGACCGTAAACATTCTCCTGCGGCGTGCCCGGCAGCAGCGAGAAGATCATGATCACGATTCCACCGCCCGGCACCAGCGCCAGCAGGAACAGCCAGCCCGACTGGTTGCAGTCATGCAGGCGGCGCACGGTCACGGCGATCAGCGGAACGATCGTGGCCAGCCACATCACACACAGCAGCACCACCATGCCGATCAGGATGCCGGCCAGCGCATCGGCACTGTTGCGCAGCAGGATCGCCAGCACACCGGCCAGCAGCATCACCGCCGTCGCCACCAGGAACAGGAACAGCTGGTACATCCAGTACTCGCGGCGGTTGGCGCGGCCCTCGAACTGGGCATAGCGCTTCAACGGCAGAATCATTTCCTGCACGGCATCAATCCTTGAAAAAGTGGCCGCGCAGTGTGCCAAATGCAGGCGCGCAGAACAATGTGGCGACGAACCATGCTCGACTGCCATTGCCCCCTGTAGAGCCGAGCCATGCTCGGCTGCTGTTCCAGAAGGCACCCGTAACCCGCGCAAGAGCGAAGTCGAGCATGGCTCGACGCTACATGAACCGACTCAGCGGCCCTTCGCGGCCCTTGCCGCTTCGCGCTCGGCACGCAGCCGGTCCAGCTTTTCCTTCAGCTTGATTTCGAGCCCTCGCGGCACTGGGTTGTAGTACACGCGCTCGCCCATCGCATCCGGGAAGCCGGTCTGGTCCAGCGCGATGCCACCCTCCGCATCGTGGTCATACTGGTACTCGGCGCCGTAGCCCAGCTCCTTCATCAGCTTGGTCGGCGCGTTGCGCAGGTGCAGCGGCACTTCTTCGGTGCCACTCTCGCGCACATCGGCCTTGGCCTGATTGAAGGCCGCATAGCCGGCATTCGACTTGGCCGTGCTGGCCAGGTACAGCACCAGCTGAGCAAAGGCGAGCTCGCCTTCCGGACTGCCCAGCCGCTCGTAGATGTCCCAGGCTTCCAGCGCCATGCTCTGTGCACGAGGGTCGGCCAGACCGATATCCTCGATGGCCATGCGGGTCAGTCGGCGTGCCAGATACGACGGATCGCAACCGCCGTCGAGCATGCGGGTCAGCCAGTACAGCGCCGCATCCGGATTGGAGCTGCGCACGGATTTGTGCAGCGCCGAGATCTGGTCGTAGAACTGCTCGCCGCCCTTGTCGAAGCGACGGGTGCGGTCGGCCAGCACCTGGGTCAGGGTCTGCGGCGTGATGCGACCGCCCTCCCCGCCCGCCAGCTCGGCGGCGATTTCCAGCAGGGTCAGCGCACGACGCACGTCACCATCAGCAGCGGTGGCAATTTCCAGCAGCAACTCGGGGGCGACCTCGATGCCCTCCTCGCCCAGGCCGCGTTCGCGGTCGCCCAGTGCACGCTCCAGCGCCTCGACGATATCCGTGGGCGAAACGCCTTCCAGCACATGCACGCGGCAGCGCGACAGCAGTGCCGAGTTCAGCTCGAACGACGGATTTTCAGTGGTGGCGCCGACGAACAGGATGGTGCCGCGCTCGATGTGCGGCAGGAACGCGTCCTGCTGTGCCTTGTTGAAGCGATGCACCTCGTCCACGAACAGCACGGTGCGGCGACCTTCGGCGAACCGTTGCGCAGCCTCGGCCAGCACCTGGCGCACTTCCGGCAGCCCGGACAGCACCGCGGAGATGGCACGGAACTCTGCATCGGAGTACTCGGCCAGCAGCAGCGCCAGCGTGGTCTTGCCACAGCCCGGCGGCCCCCACAGGATCATCGAATGCACGCGCCCGGATTCGACCGCGCGGCGCAGCGCGCTGTCCGGCGCCAGCAGGCGCTTCTGCCCGACCATCTCGTCGAGGGTGCGCGGGCGCATGCGCTCGGCCAGCGGGCGCAGATGTTCCCGATCGACGCTCAGCAGATCGGGGCCGGGAAAGGAAGTTGAACGATGTCTTGCCACGCGGTCATTGTACCGCGAGAGCGCGCCAACCAAGGTTGGTACCCACCAACGCCAGGCCACGGGAATCGGTAGTGCCGGCCGCTGGTCGGCAGATCAAAAGCGTGTCAACCAAGGTTGACACCTACCAAGGCGATGCCGGTTGACACCCACCCAAGCAGGTAGCGCCGGGCCATGCCCGGCGACCCTTATCAGTTACCGATGACGTCGGTGCCCTTCGGCGGGGTGAAGCTGAAGGTGCCGGCGGCGAAGCCCGGGTTGCGCTTCCAGCCGCTGAAGCTGATCACGGTGCGCTGGCCGACCGCGTCGGTGATCTCCATCTTGGCCAGGCCCTGGGCGTTGAAGCCCAGCGCGGCGTACTGGAAGCTGGCTTCGGTTTCGCGCTTCGGCGACAGCGACAGCCACTGCAGGCCGTCGCGCTGCGCGGCCTCTTCACTCACGTCGTACTGCTGCTCCAGCAGCGCCGGGTTGATCAGCGCGGTCAGCGGGCTGTTCTGCTCTTCCTTGCCCTGCTCGCGCACGGTGGCCTGCTCCAGGTCCGGCTCGTACATCCAGACCTTCTTGCCATCAGCCACGATCAGCTGTTCGTGCGGGCGCACGTACTCCCAGCGGAACAGGCGCGGCGCCGACAGGGCCACGCGACCGCTGGTCGATTCCTTCACCTTGCCGCGGCTGTCGAACACCTGCTGGCTGAACTGGCCATCCAGGCCCTTCAGGCCACTGGTGAAGGTCTTCAGGTCATCGCGGGCGCCTGCCCACGCGCTGCCGGCGGCGGCGCAGGCCACGGCCAGGGTGGTGGTGGCAAGGAAACGGCGGAAGCGGAAGTTCATGCGGGAATCCTGTGGGCGCGAGCGCCAGGAAAGGTGGTTGCCAGTGTGCCCGGGCAAAGATGAATGGGCGATCAGGGCGACATTATGCCGCCCCGAACGTCCATCGGCGATTCAGCCGCCGGATCCCGGCAGCTTGCCGTACAGCACCTGGCCGCGGAAGCCGCGCCGCACTTCGCGATACAGCGCGCGGAATGCGGCGTAGTCCTGCGGCTGGCACAGCGCCTCCGGACCGCGCACCGCGTTCTGCTGCAGGCGATGATGCACGGTCACCTCCTGCCCTTGGCGACTCCAGTCCACCCGGTATTCGCCGGCCGCGTTGGCAAAGCGCTGGCTGGCCGGGACCGCGATGACCGGTGCGTTGGCCGGGAACTGCAGGCGATAGGTTTCCTCGCGCAGGCTGGCGTTGCAGTAGAAGGGGGTCTCGTTGGCCGGCGCCGACGCGGTGGCATACAGCCCGCGCACCGACTCACCACCCGGCGGGTCCGGCACGGCCATGCCGCCGGCCACGCTGAAATCGGCGTAGTCCTCGGCCTGGAACCCCATGCGATAACCGAACGGCCGGGTCAGGTCGACCGGCACGCCCTGGATCTGCAGCTGCCCTCGCCCATCGAAACCGGACGCGGCCATGATCTGCTCTTCAGCGCGCGCGCGGTTCTGCGCGTTGAGCTGGGAGAACTGGGCGCGCATGCCGATCTCGGCGTTCTCGCCCAGTTTCGGGATCGTCTCGCCGCGCAGGTTGCCGTTGGCGTCGAAGGTGAAACGCACTTCCATCGAGGTGGCGTTACGCTCCGGCGTGTTGGCCGGGGTGCGTGCCAGCGTGGCGTCGCGGGTACGCATCACCGGCGCACCCAGGTCACCTTCCGGCAACTGACCGAAGCGCGCCCAGGCGGTGGTCGAGTCCAGGTATAGATCGAATTCGGGAATGTAGGTGATGGCGTGGTTGAAGCGGCCCAGCACCGGAATCTTCGGCAGCGTCGGCCCGCCACCGGCACCGATCAGCACCGGCGAACTGGCGATACCCTTGGCCGCCAGCAGCGCCTCCAGGATCGTCACGTGGTCCTTGCAGTCGCCATAGTGGTTGTCGAGGATGCTCTGCGCACTGTTCGGCTCCAGGCCGCCATTGCCCAGATACACGGCCACGTAGCGGATGTTCTGCGCCACCCAGCGGTACAGCGCGTCGGCCTGCTCGCGGCTGTCGCTGATGCCAGCGGTGATCTCATCAGCCAGCGCCTGCAGCGCCGGGGTCACCTCGGCCGCCGGGCCGGCCTTCAGCTGGTAGGCGCGACCCATCTGCGACCAGTCACGATACGTGCTGGCCATGATGTTCGGGCCGAACTCCCAGCCCGCCGCCGACCAGTTCTGCGCCGGCATGGCTTCGCGACGCTGGTAGCGCCAGCGCCACTGCGCCTGGCCGTTCTTCACCGTCGGACGGTCGCTGCCCTGCACGCCACGGCTGTCGACGAACATCGGCAGGTTGGCCGGCGCGCTGAGGGTGACCTCGGCGTCCTCGTACTCGGTGAATACATTGAACGTCTCCCACAGGCCGAAGTAGCCCGGGAAGTACGGCGTGGCCTGGGTGCGGCGCACCTGGTAGTACAGGCGCGTGCCCGGGGCCAGGTTCGGGAACACGATCACCCGCACCTTGCGGTCGGCGTACATCGCCGCCGAGGCGCTGGAGTAGCTCTCCTGGGTGTAGATGCGGTCGGCCGGCACGTCGCGGCGCTGGCCATCGGCGGTGATGGTGTAGGCGCCAAGCACGTCCAGCGTTTCCATCTTCTCGCTGTAGCTCAGCCGCACCTGGCTGAACTGCTCGACGGAGGCCTTGGTCTTGAGCAGGACTTCGTAGGTTTCGGTCTGCACATTGCCTGCATCCGGCCGCACCTGGTAGTCGGCGCGGTAACGGACAATGCTGAAATTGTTGCTGGCTTCGGTATCGCCGCTGGTGGAAGGCGGCGCCGTGGCGGGCGCGGAGGTGGCGGTTTCTGCCAGTGCCGGGCCGGCAGCCATCAGGGCTGCCAGCGCCAGTGCCAGCGCGCTTGGTACGGGGTGAAGCATGCGTCGGTTCCTTGGACGTCGTGGGGGATACGTCGGGCCTTACTTCGGCGGCGGCGGTGCCAGCACCGTGCGGTCGCCGTTGTGCTCGGGCGGGCTGACCACGCCGGCCGCTTCCATGGCCTCGATCAGTCGCGCTGCACGGTTGTAGCCGATCTTCAGCCGGCGCTGCACGCCGGAGATCGAAGCACGGCGGGTCTCGGTGACCACCCGCAGTGCTTCGTCATACAGCGGGTCGGACTCGTCGCCGGCAGAACTGTTCTCGGGCAGGCCGGTGGCGCCGACGACCACGCCGTCGCCCATCGTCTGCACTTCGTCCAGCACGCCGTCGACATAGTCGGCCGGGCCCATCGCCTTGAGGTGTTCGACCACGCGGTGCACTTCCTCGTCGGAGACGAAGGCGCCGTGTACGCGCTCGGGCATGGCGGTGCCCGGCGGCAGGTACAGCATGTCGCCGTGGCCCAGCAGGGTTTCCGCGCCGGACTGGTCGAGGATGGTGCGCGAGTCGATCTTGGAACTGACCTGGAAGGCGATGCGGGTCGGGATGTTGGCCTTGATCAGGCCGGTGATCACGTCCACCGACGGGCGCTGCGTGGCCAGGATCAGGTGGATGCCGGCCGCACGCGCCTTCTGTGCCAGGCGCGCGATCAGCTCTTCCACCTTCTTGCCGACGATCATCATCATGTCGGCGAATTCGTCGATGAAGATGACGATGAACGGCAGCGTCTCCAGCGGGCGCGGCGCCTCGCCCAGTTCCGGGTTCGGCTTGAACAGCGGGTCCATCAACGGCTGGCCGGCGTCCTGCGCTTCCTTCACCTTCTTGTTGAAGCCGGCCAGGTTGCGCACGCCCACCGCGCTCATCAGCTTGTAGCGGCGCTCCATCTCGGCCACGCACCAGCGCAGGCCGTTGGCGGCCTCCTTCATGTCGGTGACCACCGGCGCCAGCAGGTGCGGGATGCCCTGGTAGACACTCAGTTCGAGCATCTTCGGGTCGATCATCAGCATCCGCAGGTCTTTCGGCGAGGCCTTGAACAGCAGGCTCAGCACCATGGCATTGACCGCCACCGACTTGCCCGAACCGGTGGTACCGGCCACCAGCAGGTGCGGCATGCGCGCCAGGTCGGCCACGGTGGAGCGGCCGGCGATGTCCTTGCCCAGCGCCAGGGTCAGCACGCTGGCCGACTTGTCGTATTCCTTCGAGCGCAGCAGCTCGGACAGGTAGATCATCTCGCGGGTGACGTTGGGGATTTCCAGGCCGATCACCGACTTGCCCGGAATCACGTCGACCACGCGCACCGACTTCACCGACAGGCCGCGCGCGATGTCCTTGTCCAGCGAACTGATCTGGCTGACCTTGATGCCCGGCGCGGGCTCGATCTCGAAGCGGGTGATGACCGGGCCCGGGTTGGCGCCGACCACCTGCGCATCAATGCGGAAATCCTTCAGCTTGAACTCGATCTGCCGCGACAGTGCGTCCAGGGTTTCCTTGTCGTAGCCCACCGGTTGCGGCTTGGGGTCGTCCAGCAGGGCCAGCGGCGGCAGGTCCGAGCCATCGCCGTTGACACCCCGGAACATCGGGATCTGCGTGTCGCGCTTGGCCCGGTCGCTCTTCTCGATCACCGGCTCCGGGCGCGGCTCGATCTTCACCGGCTCACGCTTGGCGCGCACTTCGGCGTCGGCCTTGCGCACTTCCTGGCGCTCCTCGCGCATCACCCGGGTCTGCTGCCATTCGGTGACTTCTTCCTTCTTGCGCGCCAGCAACGGCGCCAGCGACATCACCCCGCGGCCGATCTTCTCCATCACCGTGAACCAGGACAGCCCGGTGGCCAGCGTGATCGAGGCCAGCAGCAGCACCAGCACGAACAGGTTCGCGCCCAGCGCGCCGAAGCCCACCGTGAGCGAGTTGCCCACCAGCTTGCCGAGGATGCCGCCGGCACTGGAGACATCACCACTGAACAGGCGCACGTGCAGGAAGCCGGTACCGGCGATCAGGAAGCCGACCAGGCCGACCAGGCGCAGCGCCGGGTCCAGGTCGTTCTCGCCCTTGCTCTCGCGCTTGAGCCCGAACATGGCGATCCACGCCAGCGCGCCCAGTACCACCGGCAGCAGGAAGGCGATGTAGCCGAACAGCTGCAGCAGCACGTCGGCGATCCAGGCGCCGGCGCGGCCGCCGAGGTTGTGCACCGGCGCGACCACGCTGCCGGTATGCGACCAGCCCGGGTCGGTCGCTGAATACGTGAACAGACTGGCCGCCAGATACAGCAGCGCCGGCGCGATGGCGATCAGGCCAAGGTCGCGCCAGAGGCGTTGGCGGCGTGGATTGTCGGTCGTCGCCGCCGCGGCCGTGCGACGTGACGCCTTGCTGTCGTCGGACTTGGAGCGTTCGGGGACCTGCTTCGCCACCTTAGACCATACCTTTGGAATGCGCTGTTAGTGATTGATAATAAATGAGACGGCGTCAGTTTTCAGTTATGCGACATCCGGCAGGCCAATCAGGGGGCCGAAACCACTGCTGGATGACGGCGTTCCGTTCATCGGCTTGAATCGCCCTGCCCCAGCCGCCACTCTATGACCAGCCACGGATGCTGCGCAAACATCGCCAGCGCCTTGTCCCATCTACCTTTTCGCGAGTCTACATGAGCACCAGCCTGCCCTCCCGCCACCAGCGTCTCGTCATCCTCGGTTCCGGCCCGGCCGGCTGGACCGCCGCCGTCTACGCCGCCCGCGCCAACCTGAAGCCGGTCGTCATCACCGGCCTGCAGCAGGGCGGCCAGCTGATGACCACCACCGAGGTGGACAACTGGCCGGGTGACGCCCATGGCCTGATGGGCCCGGACCTGATGGCACGCATGCAGGCCCACGCCGAGCGCTTCGAGACCGAGGTGATCTTCGACCACATCCACACCGCTGACGTGTCGCAGCGCCCGTTCAAGCTGATCGGCGACAGCCACGAGTACACCTGCGATGCGCTGATCATCGCCACCGGCGCCACCGCCAAGTACCTGGGCATTCCGACGGAAGAGGCCTTCAAGGGCCGCGGCGTCTCTGCCTGCGCCACCTGTGACGGCTTCTTCTACCGTGACCAGGACGTGGTCGTGGTCGGCGGCGGCAACACCGCCGTGGAAGAGGCGCTGTACCTGTCCAACATCGCCCGCAAGGTCTACCTGGTCCACCGCCGCGACACCCTGAAGGCGGAAAAGATCATGCAGGACAAGCTGTTCAAGAAGGTGGCCGAAGGCAAGATCGAAACCGTCTGGCACCACCAGGTGGAGGAAGTGCTGGGCAACGACGCCGGCGTGACCGGTGTGCGCGTGAAGTCCACCCTGGACGGCAGCACCCGCGACATCGACGCCCACGGCTTCTTCGTGGCCATCGGCCACCACCCGAACACCACCCTGTTCGATGGCCAGCTGGCAATGAACAACGGCTACCTGGAAATCCGCTCCGGCCTCGGCGGCAACGCCACCCAGACCTCGGTGGAAGGCGTGTTCGCCGCAGGCGACGTGGCTGACCAGCACTATCGCCAGGCGATCACCTCGGCCGGCTTCGGCTGCATGGCCGCACTGGACGCCGAGCGCTTCCTGGATGCCGAGGGCAAGGCCAGCTGAGGAATTGAGCCGGGCAGGGGAATGGATTTCTATTTCGCCCCCCCCTGCCCATGAGCCAAGACGAATCTAGCTCATAGCAGCGGCAATTCTGTGCATATGCCAAACGCTAGGCAGGAACTTTACCTGTTTCAAAGTAAGGAATTGAATACATGGACTATCCCGGCGAAAAGTTCGTAATCAGGCTCTGGGAGACGATTGCCGAAAAGGGGATAGGCAGCTTATTCAAGCCTTGGCAGACCCGACGAGAGGGCATGACCTCAATTGAAGTCAAGCGTGCAGAGCTGCTGGCGCTTGCTCAAGCAGAGGTGGAAGCAGAGAAGATCCGACGCGGAGATGCCACCTATTCCGTGGATCAGCAACGACTTATCTCACACGACATATCCAAAGGACTTGACACCTCCGCCCTGCACAAAGAGGCAGCCCAACCCCTCTCGCTGATGGAACGAGCGGAACACGCGGCCACCGCTGAATTCATAAGGCGGGAAGTCAACGTGGCAAGATCTCTTCTCTTTGCTGAAGATGTCCTCGCGAATCACACCGGAGTACCGCCTGAGACAAAGCCTTCTACCGAATGGCTATTGAGATGGAAAGAAAGTGCAGGCCACGCCATAGACGAACAGGCCCAAGATCTGTGGGGAAGAATCTTGGCTGGCGAGATTGAAGATCCCGGGAAATTCTCGATGAGAACGATGGACTTCCTTAGAAGTCTGAGCAAAGAGGAAGCTGAACTCATTTCCACAGCTGCTCGTTACATGTTCCAGGGAAGAATGTTTCGACCAGAAACATGGGACTTTCACACATCCAAGGGACTGCCTTTCGCCACACTTATGGAGCTCCAGGACCTTGGGATCATCTCTGCCGTCGACTCTCTTGGCCTAACAGTTACTTACGCAAGCCACGATGACTCACCGCTAGTCCAGATTCTTCCATTCAACCAGCACCTCCTAGTCGCCACCGCAATGGAGCCAGGAAGAACTCTCACTCTCGCACATCTCCCTTTCACAAAGCTGGGCCGTTGCATCGCGAGTCTTTCCTTGCATGAGGATGACTTGCAATACATCAGCCTTATACGAGATGAAATCGCAACCCAAGGCTTCAAGGTTACAGCTCATCGAATTATCGCTCATAAAGAAAATTCTACGGTCGAGTACGAGAAGGAGCCAACTGATCTGCCCCCACCCTCAGTACTTAGCTAAAAATCGTCGTCGTGCTCGCTTCTATGTACGGGCCGAGACACTTGGCTTGCGCGAAACTGAGCAATGATCAATCGATGCCCTCGCCCAGCTTCCTCGACTCCCTGAAGTCCATTGCCGCCACCGACTGGGATGCCCTGCACGATGGGCAGAACCCCTTCGTCAGCCACGCCTTCCTCTCAGGCCTTGAACAGCACGGTTGCCTGCGCGAGGACTGGGGCTGGCAGCCCCGGCACTTCACGCTATGGGAAGGCGACCGCCTGATGGGCGCCATTCCGGGCTACCTGAAGACCAACTCGCACGGCGAGTTCGTGTTCGACCATGCCTGGGCCAACGCCTATGCCCGTCATGGCCGCGACTACTATCCGAAGTGGCTGGGCGCGGTGCCGTACTCGCCGGTCACCGGGCCGCGGCTGTTGGCCCGTCACGATTCAGGCCGCGCCGCGCTGCTGTTGGCGTTGCGCGAGGCACTGCCCGCGCTGGACGTATCGTCGGCCCACATCAACTTTCACAGCGCTGGCGACGAGGCATTGTTCGGCGACGACTGGCTGCTGCGCGAAAACGTGCAGTTCCAGTGGCATAACCCGGGTGACTGGTCGACATTCGACCAGTTCCTCGGTGCGATGAACCACAAGCACCGCAAGAACATCCGCCAGGAACGGGCCAAGGTCACCCGCCAGGGCATCACCTTCCGCGTGGTGCACGGCGATGATGCGAGCCGCGCCGATCTGCAGGCGATGTACCGCTTCTATCTGCAGACGTTCCTCGAGTACGGCAACGCCCCGGCGTTGACCGAGGCCTTCCTGCGCCATCTGGCCATTTCATTGGGCCGCGGGCTGGTGCTGTTCCTGGCCGAAAAGGACGGCGAGCCGATTGCCGGCGCCCTATGCCTGCGCGGTGGAGACACGCTGTATGGGCGCTACTGGGGTGGCGCCACCCTGCCCGGCCTGCATTTCGAGGCCTGCTACTACCAGGGCATCGAGTACTGCCTGCACGAAGGGCTGACCCGTTTCGAGCCCGGCGCGCAGGGCGAGCACAAGCTGGCGCGGGGCTTCCTGCCGACGCTGGTGCGCAGCCGGCACTGGGTGGCTGATGCGGACTTTGCAGAAGCACTGCAGGACTGGTGCCGGCAGGAGCGACGCGATGTGCGGCGCTACCAGCAGGAGCTGCAGGGGCATGGGCCGTTCCGCGCAGAGCCGTAGTGCCGAGCTGGCTCGACTGGCGCGGTGCCGAAAAGCGTGCCAACCAAGGTTGGCACCTACCAGGACAATGGCGAGGGCGCTGCGCTCAGGTGCACTGCCAGAAATGCCCACTCACCCGGCACTTCGCGCACCAGAACGTATAGAGCATGCCGCCACTGCCCCACAGCAGCGCGCCCCCACCGGTGGTCGGCAGCGTCGAATCGAGCTGCATCACGAAGGGCATCTCTTCGCCGCAATCGATGCACGCCGGGTACCAGGCACTCTGCACCCAGCTTGGCGCACCGCCCACGCGCGACAGGTTCTGCCGATGGTTGGACTGCCCCCAGTCCTGCTGCCGCCAGCGCGCGCTGCCCAAGACGGCCAGGCCCACTTCGGCAAGCATCAGGTCACCACTGTCGGTGGGCGTGGCCGGCACTGCGCGGTACTGGCTCGGGTGGCAGGCGGGCAGACCGGTGGCATCGTGGCGATAGAAACGCACGGGCGGCTCCTCCCAGCCACAGCAATCCAGGCATAGCCCCAGCGTGATCTCGCCCGTTGCGCCCGGCTGCAGCGCGGCGGCATCGGCCTCCAGCAAGCGCTGCAGCGGCGCATGGCAGCTGCCACATTGCGCATCCAGTGGTCCCCCCATGTGCCCAGCATGATGCACCTGCCCCCCATTCCAGGTCGGGTGCAGCCGCCAGATGCGCTTGCGCCAGCTCGGCTCGTCGGCCTGCTGCGCACGATGCTGCTCGCGGCCGAAGCGGATGTGCAGCGGCCGCTCCCCATGCAGGCGTCGCGGCTGCGGCCCGTCGGCGACCCCGGCCCAGTGCGCCCAGACCTCGGCGTCCAGCCGCCCCCAGTCGACCGTGTAGCCGCGGGCAACGGCGTAGGTCTCAGGCTGGGCGGCAAGCAGCAACGCCCTGGCTCGCGCCATTTCGCGATCATCATCGGCTTCAGCCAGGATCTGCGCCCAGTGCGCGGCAATGGCAGGGGGCAAGCCCCGCCATACCTGTGAGGCCAGCTGCAGCTCATCTTCAATGGCCACCGCCAGCAACGCCTCCCAGTCATCCTGCAGCACCTGCGGCGCCTGGTAGCTGGCGAACTCCATCACGCTGGCCAGCAGTTCACCGCGCTCGCCGTCGCGATAGCGGCGCCAGGCCTCGGCACAGACCGGCTCGACAGCTTCATCGGGCAGCAGGTCCAACGCCATGTCGAGAAAGGCCGAAGCCGGTGAGCAACGCGCCAGCGCAACCCGGATCAGGTCGCCGAGCTGATCCGGCGCTTCGCCGGCCAGCGACAGCAGCATGTTCTGGCTGTCGTTGCGGGTGCGCGGGGTGTCGTGCACATCGAGGATGGCAGTGATCGACTCACTCATGCGGGGCTCCTTGCCGATGGAGACTGATGGTGCCAGACATCGCCGATCACCACGACGAATACAATGCCGGCATGACCCGTCAGCTGCCCTGGCGCCTGGCCGATACGCCGGACGCCCCCTTTCCTCCGGCCGAGACCGCGCTGCGCCAGCCTGATGGCCTGCTCGCCGTTGGTGGCGACCTGCACCCCGTACGCCTGCTCAATGCCTACGCTGGCGGCATCTTCCCGTGGTTCAGCGAGCGCGAGCCGATCCTGTGGTGGTCGCCGGACCCACGCATGGTGTTCCGCACCGGTGGCGTGCATCTGTCCAGCCGCTTCCGCCGCCAGTTGCGCAGCAGCACGTGGGAGGTCACCGCCGACACCGCCTTCAGCCGCGTGATGCGTGCCTGTGCGGCGGCACCGCGGCCCGGCCAGGACGGCACCTGGATCAGCCCGGCGATGGTCGAGGCGTACAGCCAGCTGCACGACCTGGGCTTCGCCCATTCGTTCGAGGTCTGGGACCGGCAGACCCTGGTCGGAGGCATCTACGGGGTGGCAATCGGGTCGATGTTCTTTGGCGAGAGCATGTTCAGTGGCGCCAGCGGTGGCTCCAAGATCGCCCTGGCCGCCCTGGCCTCCACCCTGCGTGGCTGGGGCTGGGAACTGATCGATGCCCAGGTGGAGAATCCGCACCTGCTGCGGATGGGTGCCGAGCACCTCCCGCGCGCGGAATTCCTGCAGCACGTGCGCCGGGCTGTGCGCGTTGACGGCCGGGAGGGCCCCTGGACCCGGGCGGTCGGACGCTTGCCAGCACGGCGTTTGGCCGGGGGTTAACACAAACTTTGCAAGCTGGCGCCGTCACGCGTAAAATACTGCGCCTTAGGCCCAGCGTGGCCGTTTTCTGAACCGCACAGGACTACATGTCGAAAGACGATTCCATCGAGTTCGAGGGCACCGTCAGCGAGACGCTGCCGAACACCACTTTCCGCGTTCGTCTGGAAAATGGGCACGAAATCATCGCCCACATCTCCGGCCGCATGCGCAAGAACTACATCCGCATCCTCACCGGTGACCGGGTCAAGGTTGAAATGACCCCGTACGACCTGACCAAGGGTCGTATCACCTACCGCATGAAGTAAGCGGTCGGCGCCTGGCGCCACTTCGACAAGGCCAGCCCTGGTTGCTGGCCTTTTGTCATGCCCGGAATCCGGCCCTGCCGGAGGTCACCATGACCGAGCTCACCGTGGCGTCGGTCAGCCCTGCTTGCGGCAGATCCGCGCTTGCAGCAGCCGCGGCATCGTGGGATCCGATCCAGTCCGGATCGCCACCCCCGCCCGATCATGAATGCCCTGTTCCCGCACGTCCTGCTGCCGGCAGTTCTGCTGGTCAGCCTCCCCCCGGCGGCATTCGCCGCTGAACCCAGCAAGCCCTCCAATGCGTCCGAGTGCATCGCTCTCGGCAGCAATCGCGATATCCGCCCCTCCAGCACGGAGCGCGAGGTGCTGCTGCGCGACGGAGACAACCACTATCGGGTGCATCTGCAGAAACGCTGCCTGGGCGCTGCCGCCTCGGCCAGCTACGTCTTCTTCACGCCCCGCATCCCTGAACGGATCTGCGGGGATGCCCGCAGTACGCTGAAGACCGACAGCAACCACTGCACCGTGACCCGGATCGAGCCGATCGATGCGGCGACCTTCAGGCGACTGGGGCGTTGAGTTGCAGCACATGCAACAAGGGCAGCCGAAGCCGCCCTTGTCCCTGCCCGCATCTGGCACCGGCCCGGTACGAAGTTACTCCACCGTCACCGGCAACAGGCGCTCCGGCTCGGCCTGGGTCTCGACCACCAGCTCGTCGTCGCGCACGTCGATGCTGACCTTGCCGCCGTTGACCAGCTTGCCGAACAGCAGCTCGTCGGCCAGCGGGCGCTTGACCTTGTCCTGGATGACGCGGGCCATGGGCCGGGCACCCATCAGCGGGTCGAAACCGTGGTGGGCCAGCCAATCGCGCGCGGTCGGGGTTGCCGACAGGCTCACGTGCTTCTCCTGCAGGCGCATCTCCAGCTCGATCAGGAACTTGTCCACCACGCGCAGGATGTGCTCGAAGCCCAGCGCCTGGAACTGCACCACCGCGTCAAGACGGTTGCGGAATTCCGGGGTGAAGCTGCGGCGGATGGTCTCCATCGCGTCGGTGGCATGGTCCTGCTTGGTGAAGCCGATCGAACGCCGCGAGGCCTGCGCCGCACCGGCGTTGGTGGTCATCACCAGCACCACGTTCTTGAAGTTCGCTTCGCGACCGTTGGTATCGGTCAGCACGCCGCGGTCCATCACCTGCAACAGGATGTTGAAGATGTCCGGATGCGCCTTCTCGATCTCATCCAGCAGCAGCACGCAATGCGGCGTCTTGACGATCTTCTCGGTCAGCAGGCCGCCCTGGTCGAAGCCGACGTAGCCCGGAGGCGCGCCGATCAGGCGGCTGATCGAATGCGGCTCCATGTACTCGGACATGTCGAAGCGGACCAGCTCGATGCCCAGCTGCAGCGCCAGCTGCTTGGTCACTTCGGTCTTGCCGACACCGGTCGGACCGGCGAACAGGAAGTTGCCGATCGGCTTTTCCGGGTTGCCCAGGCCCGAACGGGCCAGCTTGATCGCCGAGGACAGCGTCTCGATGGCCGGGTCCTGGCCGAAGATCACCATCTTCAGGTTGCGCTCCAGGTGCTGCAGCACATCCTTGTCGGTGGCGCTGACCTGCTTGGCCGGGATGCGCGCCATCTTGGCCACGATCGCCTCGACCTCCTCGACGTCGATCAGCTCCTTGCGCTGCCCCTCGGGCAGCAGGCGCTGGCGGGCACCGGCCTCGTCGATCACGTCGATGGCCTTGTCCGGCAGCAGGCGGTCGCCGATGTGCTTCACCGACAGGTCCACTGCGGCCTGCAGGGCCTCGTCGGAGTAGGTCACGCCGTGATGCAGCTCGTACTTGGACTTCAGGCCCTGCAGGATCTCGTAGGTCTCGCCCACGGTCGGCTCGACGATGTCGATCTTCTGGAAGCGGCGGGCCAGTGCACGGTCCTTCTCGAAGATGCCGCGGTATTCCTGGAAGGTGGTCGAGCCGATGCAGCGCAGCTCGCCGGAGGCCAGCGCCGGCTTGATCAGGTTGGACGCATCCATGGTGCCACCCGACGCCGAACCGGCGCCGATGATGGTGTGGATCTCGTCGATGAACAGCACCGCGTTGGGCACCTTCTTCAGCGCGGTCAGCACGCTCTTCAGGCGCTTCTCGAAGTCGCCGCGGTACTTGGTGCCAGCCACCAGTGCGCCCAGGTCGAGCGAGTAGATCACCGCGTCGGCCAGCACGTCGGGCACCGAGCCCTCGATGATGCGACGGGCCAGGCCCTCGGCGATGGCCGTCTTGCCCACGCCAGCCTCACCCACGTACAGCGGGTTGTTCTTGCGGCGGCGGCACAGGACCTGGATGGTCCGCTCGATCTCGTCGGCACGGCCGACCAGCGGGTCGATGCGACCTGCCCGGGCCTGGTCGTTGAGGTTGCTAGCGAATTCGGTCAGGGCATCCCCCTTGGGCTCGCCCTCCCCGCCTTCCATGCGGCTCTCGCCTTCCGAGGACGAAGACGGCTGCTCGCCCTCCTCGCCCAGCTTGGCGATGCCATGGGACAGGTAATTGACCACATCCAGCCGGGTCACATCCTGCTGGTTGAGGTAATAGACGGCGTGGGAGTCCTTTTCGCCGAAGATGGCCACCAGCACATTGGCGCCGGTGACCTCCTTCTTGCCCGAGGACTGCACGTGGTACACGGCCCGCTGCAGCACGCGCTGGAAGCCCAGGGTCGGCTGGGTATCGCGGCCATCATCCTCGGCCAGGCGGGACACGGAGGCCTCGATGGCCTGCTCCAGCTCCTGGCGGAGGCGTTCGGCGTCGGCACCACAGGCCTTCAGTACAGCCTGGGCAGACGGGTTGTCGAGCAGTGCCAGCAGCAGGTGTTCGACCGTCATGAACTCATGCCGGGCCTCACGGGCGCGCTTGTAGCACTGGCCGATGGTGTGTTCGAGGTCTTTGCTGAACATGGATTACTCCGGCGGCAGATGGGGACAATATGCGGCCTGACTACGCGTTTTCCATCACCCTAGCGGATTGCTGCGTTCAGATGGCGTTAGCAGTACACATCGCTTGATCTTGATTCACTCCAGGACAGCCCGCCCAGCATGAGCGAACCCTACCTGAGCCGCTGGCGATTGCGGCGTGATGGCGCGACCATCGAAACGCCCCATGCCCGGCTCTGGCCGGTGCTGACCGCCGCCGGCGAGCCGGCCATGCTGAAGATCAGCAGCGAAACCGAAGAGCAGAACAGCCATCGCCTGCTGCGCTGGTGGCAGGGCGATGGCGCCGCCCGCCTGCTGGCCCACGAGGGGCCGGCGATCCTGATCGAGCGTGCCGGTGGCGACTCGCTGCGGCAACGTTCGATCCAGGGCGACGATGACGCCTGCACCACGATCCTGTGCCAGGTCCTGCAGCGGCTGCACCGGCCACGGAGCGCGCCGCCAGCGGAACTGGTCTGCCTGCGTACATGGTTCGCCGACCTGCTGCAGCCAAGGGCCGCGCTGCCGCCACTGCTGGAACAGTGCAGATCACTGGCGGAGGGACTGCTGCATGACGAGCGGGAGATCCGGCCGCTGCACGGCGACCTGCACCACGACAACGTGCTGGATTTCGGCGCGCGCGGCTGGCTGGCGATCGACCCGAAGCGGCTGCTGGGCGACCGGGCCTTCGACTACACCACACTGTTCAGCAACCCGGACCTGTGCGGCCCCGGCATCCATGTCGCGACGCGGCCGGAACGGTTTGCGGCTCGTCTTGAACAGGTCACCGCACTGGCCGAACTGGAACGCACGCGCCTGCTGCGCTGGATCGCGGCCAGCATGGGATTGTCGGCGGTGTGGTTCCGGGATGACGGCGACCCGGCCGAGGTCGACGAGGCGGTGGCGCGGATGGCGCTGCAGGCGCTAGCGGAGGGGTGATCTCGACCTGTAGAGCCGAGCCCATGCTCGGCTGTTCTTCCTGGAATGCGGAACATCTGAACGAAAAGCAGCCGAGCGCAGGCTCGGCTCTACAGGCCTCTGCTTTGGTAGCTGCCCACCTTGGTGGGCACACTCATCCGGGGACGATGCGCCCGGATGAAAATCGACAGCCGGTCAGGCCTTTTCCATCGTGCACAGCAGCGGGTGCTGGTTCATCCGCGAGTACTCGTTGACCTGCGCAACCTTGGTCTCGGCCACTTCGCGGGTGAACACCCCGCACACGCCACGGCCGCGGGTATGGACGTGCAGCATCACCTGCGTGGCCTTGTCCAGGTCCATGCTGAAGAACTGCTGCAGGACGTCCACCACGAAATCCATCGGGGTGTAGTCGTCGTTGAGCAGCATCACCTGGTAGAACGGCGGCGGCGCCACTTCCGGGCGCGCGGCCTCTACGGCGACGCCGTGCTCGTGCTGGGAATCGGGGGAAGACTCATGGGGCATCGGGCCATTATAGAGGCTCGGGCGAGCCTGCGTCGGCCCGCCGCAGATTGGACGGCACGCACGCCCGCCGTCACAATTGCACCCTCTCCCAGCAATGTTTCACAGGATCTTCATGAAAAGGACCTTTCTCTCCACCCTGCTGATCGCCCTGGCTGCATCCGGCTCCGCCGCTGCAGCAGACGCCGACAAGGCCGTGGCCCGCCACCTGGACAAGCTGGGCTACACCTACGAAGTCGACGAGGACGGCGACTACCGCATGGTCTTCGACGTCGAGGGTGACCGCACCCAGATGGTCTATGTGCGTTCGTCGGTGGAGGATTTCGGCACCCACAACATCCGCGAGATCTGGTCGCCCGCGTACAGCGCCAAGACCAAGCAGTTCCCGGTGGCCGTGGCCAACCGCCTGCTGGAAGATTCGCAGGATGCCAAGATGGGCGGCTGGGTAAAGCAGGACACCACCGCCATGTTCGTGGTCAAGATCGACGCCGATGCCACTGCCGACCAGCTCAGCGACGCCATCGATGCGGCCATCCGCACCGCCGACGCCATGGAACTGGAACTGACCAAGAAGGACGAGTTCTGAGTTGAACGCCACGCCGGACCCGCGCTGGGCACCGCACGCTACCGTCGCCACCGTGGTGGTCGAGGGCGGCCGCGTGCTGCTGGTCGAAGAGACCATTGACGGCCGGCAGGTGCTGAACCAGCCAGCCGGCCACCTCGAGCCCGGCGAAAGCCTGGCCGAGGCAGCCCTGCGCGAGACCCGCGAGGAAACCGGCTGGACGGTGCAGCTGACCCATTTCATCGGCTGCTACCAGTGGACAGCCGGCGACGGCACGAGCTTCCTGCGCTTCTGCTACGCGGCGCACCCGCTCTCGCATGACCCGGCGCAGCCGTTGGACACCGGCATTGATCGCGCGCTGTGGCTGACCCCGGCCGAGCTGCAGGCCGCCGGCCAACGCCAGCGCAGCCCGCTGGTCTGGCAGGTGGTGGCTGATTACCTGGGTGGCCAGCGCCACCCGCTTTCGCTGGTCCGGGAGGTCGCATGAGCACTCCGCGCGTGATGGTGGGCGTCTCTGGTGGTGTCGACTCTTCGGTCGCCGCCTGGCGCCTGGTGCAGCAGGGTGAGGCCGTGGCCGGCCTGTTCATGCAGAACTGGGCCGACGATGGCAGCGGCGACTGCCGCGCCGAGGACGACCGCCGCGATGCCGTGGCGGTGTGCGGCCTGCTCGGCATTCCCTTCCACTTCCGCGATTTTTCCAGCGAGTACTGGCAGGGCGTGTTCGAACACTTCCTGGCCGAGTACGCCGCCGGCCGCACGCCGAACCCGGACGTGCTGTGCAACCGCGAAGTGAAGTTCAAGCACTTCCTGGATGCCGCCCGCGAGCTGGGCGCCGAGCGCATCGCCACCGGCCATTACGCGCGAGTGGCCCAGCGCGGCCACCAGTGGCTGCTGCTGCGCGGCGCAGACCGCTCCAAGGACCAGAGCTACTTCCTGCACCAGCTGGGCCAGGAACAGCTGTCGGCGACCCTGTTCCCGATCGGCGACCTGGAAAAGACCGACCTGCGGCGGATCGCGCGTGACGTCAGCCTGCCGACCCACGCCAAGAAGGACTCCACCGGCATCTGCTTCATCGGCGAGCGTGACTTCCGCGAGTTCCTCGGCCGCTACCTGCCGGCCAAGCCCGGCCAGATCCTCGACCCGGCCGACGGCAGCGTCATCGCCGAACATCCGGGCGTGTTCTATTTCACCCTCGGCCAGCGCGAGGGCCTGAACATCGGCGGCGTGCGCGGCCGCCCGGCCGCACCGTGGTACGTGGTCGGCAAGGATGTGGCCAGCAACGTGCTGTATGTGGACCAGGACCGCGACAGCAAGTGGATGCTGTCCGACCGGCTGCGCTCGGAAACCGCGCACTGGATCGCCGGCTCGCCGCCGGCGCGGCGCTTCGAGTGCACCGCCCAGACCCGCTATCGCCAGCCCGACGAGCCGTGTACGGTCGAGGTGCTGGACGATGGCAGCGTGCTGGTCACCTTCGCGCGCCCGCAGCGCGCCGTTACCCCCGGTCAATCACTGGTGCTGTATGACGGTGAGGTGTGCCTGGGTGGCGCGGTGATCGCCGCCACCGATGCGCCGCTGGAGCAGCGCCTGCGCACCACCCCTTCCCCTTTTGAGGTAATCGCTGCATGAGTTTCACTGTCGACGACCGCGTCCTGGCCCTGGCCGGCATTGCCCAGGCCCTGCAGCAGGTACGCCGCATCGCCGATACCGGCCATTCCGACGCCGCCGCCGTGCGCACCGCCGTGGACAGCGTGTTCCGTGTCGATGCATCCTCGCCGCAGGAGGTGTTCGGTGACCGCCATGCACTGAAGGCCGGCCTGCGCCTGCTGCACAACTACTTCCGCAGCCAGGGCCAGGACCCGGTCCTGCCCAAGCTGGCCCTGTCGGTGCTGCAGCTGGAGCGCCGCTTCGTGCAGGACGGGGCGACCGTGAACAAGGTCGCCTCGGGCATCGAACGCGCCCAGCGCCAGGCCACCGAGCTGGGCGACAGCGGCCATCCGGACGTGCTGGCCAACCTGGGGGGCCTGTACGCGGACACCATCAGCCACCTCAAGCCGCGGGTGATGGTGCAGGGCAACCCGCACTACCTGGGCCAGGCCGGCGTGGTGGCCGAGATCCGGGCGCTGCTGCTGGCCGCGGTACGTTCGGCGGTGCTGTGGCGCCAGCTGGGCGGCAGCTACTGGGACTTCCTGTTCAGCCGCAAGGCGATGATCGAGGCTGTGGACCGGCAGCTGGCGTGAGGGCGTGGGGTCAGAGCCCTTTTCCATGGAAAAGGGATCCGACCCCGTCGCTGCCTGCCCAAGGGGTCGGATCCCTTTCCGGCACGKAAAGGGCTCTGACCCCGAAGCCGCCAAGGCGCCGGAAAACCGGCGCATTCAGAATGCACTTCGAGGCACATCGACGTTAAAGAGAAAGGGGGTACGGCCGATACATCCTCCGTGCACCTCCCGAGAACGTCCATGTACTCACGCATTTTCATCCGTCTGGCCGCCCCCCTGGCTCTGACCCTGCTGCTCCCCTTCGCCATCGGTTTCGAATGGCCGGCCGCCCTGCGCTGGGCGATCCTGACCACGATGACGCTGAGCTGGCTCGGCTTTGCGTGGTGGACCACCCGCGCCCAGGCGCACCGTTCCCCGGAACACGCCCGTGTCCTGCGTGAGCAGGACCAGCTGCTGACCGAACTGCGCAACTTCGTCGGCAACGAGATCGACGGTTCGCGCGGTGAAGTGGAACGCGCCCGCGACCTGATCCGCCAGGCCGTCTCCAGCCTCGGCGGCAGCTTCGATGCCATGAACCGCAAGTCGCGCCAGCAGAGCCAGGCCCTGTCGCGCATCGTCGACCGCGCCGGTGATGAAGGCAATGCCGGCCTCGACGTTGCCCGTTTCGCCCAGCACGCCAGCCACCGCATGGAACAGCTGGTGGAAGCTCTGGAACAGGTGAGCGGCCAGAGCAGCACCACCGTGCAGCACATCGACCAGATGGCGCAGCACCTGGATGGCATCTTCGCCCTGCTGGAAGACGTCAAGTCGATCGCCGACCAGACCAACCTGCTGGCCCTGAACGCCGCCATCGAAGCCGCGCGTGCCGGTGAAGCCGGTCGTGGCTTTGCGGTGGTCGCCGACGAGGTCCGCAACCTGTCCGAGCGCTCGACCACCTTCAACGAGCAGATCCGCAAGCTGGCGCACAGCTCCAAGGACGCCATCGCCAAGGTGCGCGAGACGGTCTCGCACATGGCCTCGCGCGACATGGACCGCTCCCGCGAAGCACGCCAGGAAGCGGCGGCCATGCTCGACAACGTGGCGCAGATCAATGCCTCGCTTGGCGACGGCATGCGCGAAGTGTCCGACTGCGCACGTTCGATCGATGGCAGCGTGGCCGAAGCCGTGCGCGCCCTGCAGTTCGAAGACATCGCCACCCAGGCGCTGGGTGGCGTGCATACCCACCTGGACCGCCTGACTGCGATCAACCGCGAAGCGGTGGCGCTGCAGGAACTGCTGCACCGCAATGGCGGCGTGTTCGACGAAGAGATCGCCACCGCCCTGCAGCGCACCGGCAGCCGCCTGCGCGAGCTGCGCAGCGAGTGGGAACGTCCGCCGCACAAGCCGGTTGCCCAGCAGAGCATGGGCGCCGGCACCGTCGAGCTGTTCTGATCCTGATGTCCGCTGCCCTCGCCGGCAGCCCGCAAGGCCCCGGTCATCCCGGGGCCTTTGCCTGTACCCTGCCGTTGGATGCATCCTGTACGCGCACCATGACCCTGATCCGCGCCCTGCCCTCCCTCACCGACACCGAGCGCCCGCGCAACGCGAGCGTGCGTGAGCAGCTGCAACAGCTGGAAGAGGTCGCGCGCGAGGAGATCCGCGAACTGCAGCAGCTTGCGGATGCGCGCCCTGCCCCGTCACGGGCTGACGAGGAGCTGCTGGGACTGGCGTGGGATCTGGGGCTGGATGGCGAAGCCTTGAGGTAGATCCACGCCATGCGTGGATGGTGTGGCAGCGCGGGTACCCGGATATCATCCACGCATGGCGTGGATCTGGCTGATGGGCTGAATCGCTGTGGCATGATGCCCCGGACCCGTCCATGGAAGACCGATGGCCATCGCCCTGATCGCAGTGATGCTGTTGGAGCTCCTGCTGCTGCTGTTCTGGGTGCCGTTCTTCTTCCGCACCGGCATCGTCCTGTTCAACCAGCGCATCGCCGCTTCCCCCGCTGAACTGGACCAGCTGTCACTGATCGGGCTGGAATACGACCTTCCTACCAACAAGTGGCTGAGCTTCATGTTCCGTGTGTTGCCCGACCGCAGCGTGGCGTTCCGTGAGAGCTTCGCGCCAGGCTTTGGTGGCCGCTACTTTCCGCTCATGCACGGGCAGCTGTTGGTCGACAAGCGACGCCGCGAAGTGCGTGTGATCGGCCGATGCAGCTGGTTTGCGCTGATCCTGACCGTGGTGCTGCTGCCGATAATCCTGGTACGCCCAGTTGCGTGGCCGATGCTGGGCCTTTTGCTGGTGTTCTACATGGGCTATCGCATCCAGCTGCGACGCTACGCCGAGATTGTCGAAGCAGTGCGCGCGCGGGTGCGCTCCGAGTTCCCGCGGCGGTTCGTTGACCCAATGCGGTAGATCCACGCCATGCGTGGATGGTCGCGCGCGCAGACATTCGTGCCGACCAACGGTCGGCACCTACCAGGGCTGGGTTTCAGCGCACCAGCACCACTTCTCCACTGGCATCGGTGCGCAGCGAAACCGGCTGTGGCTGGCGCAGCCACTGCGCCAGGTCGCGCGGGCTGAGCGGGCGCGAGTACAGGTAGCCCTGGATCTCGTCGCAGCCCTGGCGGCGCAGCATGTCCTCTTCCTGGTGCGTTTCCACGCCCTCGGCCACCACCTTCATGCCCAGCGCGTGGCCCAGGTGCACGATGGCCTGGGTCACCTCGGCCGTGCCCGAGTCATGCAGCATGCCCTGCACGAAACTGCGGTCGATCTTCAGGCGGCCCACCGGGAAGCGGTTGAGGTAGTTGAGGTTGGAGAAGCCTGTACCGAAATCGTCCACCGCCAGCGGCACGCCATGCCGTTCCAGCACGTCGAAGCAGTGGCGCAGGATGTCGGTGTCACGAATCAACGCCGACTCGGTCAGTTCCAGTTCCAGCCGCTGTGGTGGCCAGCCATGGGCGTGGCAGATTTCGATCACACGCTCGGCAAAGCCGCGGTCACGCAGCTGTACCGCAGAGACATTCACCGCGATTCGGTCGAAGCGCAGGCCGGCGCGGTCCCAGGCTGTGGCCTGGCGGCAGGCCTCATTCAGTACCCAGTCGCCGATCCGCACGATCTCGCCGCACTTTTCGGCGATGGGGATGAACTCGGCCGGGCTGCAGTAGCCGATGCCAGGCCGGTGCCAGCGCAACAGCGCCTCGATCGCCGGCGGCTCGCCATGATGGGCATGCAGCAGCGGCTGGTAGGCCAGGCTGAACTCTTCGCGCTCGATCGCCCCATGCAGGGCGTGCTCCAGCTCCAGCTTGCGCTGGATGCGGGCCAGCGCGTCCTGGCTGTAGTACTGGTAGGTATTGCGGCCAGCTTCCTTGGCCGCGTACATCGCCGCATCGGCGGCACGCAGCAGGGAGTCGAAGTCGGTCTGCGCGTCACCCAGCATTGCGATGCCGACGCTGGCGCCCACCTTCAAGGTGGTTTCGCCCCGGCGCAGCGGCTCGGCCAACGACGCGATCAGCTTGCGCGCCACATGGCCCGCATCCTCCGGTTCGGCCAGGTCGCGCAGCACCACGATGAATTCATCGCCGCTGAAGCGGCCGAACAGATCGTTGTTGCGCAGGTTCTGGTGCAGCCGGGTGGCGGCCGCCTTCAGCAGGGCGTCGCCGGTGGCGTGGCCGAAACTGTCGTTGATGGTCTTGAAGCCATCCAGATCGATGAACAGCATCGCCAGCGAGGTGCCGCGGTCGCGCGCCTCTTCGATGGCTTCGGCGGTCTGTTCGCCGAGCAGCACGCGATTGGGCAGGCCGGTCAGCAGGTCGTAGTGGGCCAGCAGTTCGATGCGCTCGTTGGCCTCGCGCTCGCGGGTGATGTCACGGAACAGCACCACGAAGCGCGGCGGCAGCCCATCACGACGGTCCAGTTCGATCAGCACCTGCACCCAGACGCGCAGGCCGGACTGGCGGTAGAAGCACAGGTCCAGCTGCTCGGGCAGCCCGCCATCGGCGATGCGCCCCAATGCCGCTTCGAAGGCGTTGCGTGAATCCTCGGTATACAGCGCCAGCGCCTGGTCGAGGGTGATCGGCTCCTTGCGCAGTCCATGGATGCGGTAGCACTCCTCGGTCCACTGCATGTGCCGGGTCTGCACCTCGATTTCGCAGCCGCCGATGCGGCCCAGCGCGGAGACGCGGTTGAGCAGCTCGGTACGCCAGCGGATCAGCGCATCGGTCTGGTGCTGCTCGGTGATGTTCTGCACCTGGCCAAGCAGCCGCTTGGGCTGACCGTCCATGTCCAGCAGCGGCTGCATCCACAGCCGCAGGTGCTGCGACGGTTCGTTGCCCCGGGTCAGCTCCAGTTCGAGGTTGGCGGCACGGCCATCGCGCCACAACCGTCGCCAGGCTGCACGCAGTGCGCCACGTGAACGTGGGTGCAGCTGCTTCAGCCAGCGGCGCTGGCCGGGCACGGCGCCCTGCTCCAGCGCCAGCAGCGAACGCAGCTCCGGCGACCACCAGAAGTGACCGCTGTTGGGGTCGAACGACCAGCTGCCCATGCTGGCGATGCGCTGGGCCTCGCTCAGGTGCAGCTGCTGTTCCTGAAGCAGCCCTTCCAGCTGCTTCTGCTGTTCGATATCGGTATGCGTGCCGACCATGCGCAGCGGCTGGCCGTCGGCGGTGCGCGCGACCACGCGGCCCCGGTCCAGCACCCAGCGCCACTGGCCATCGGCCTGGCGGAAACGGAACTGTGCGCTGTACTGCTCGCTCAGTCCACGCAGATGCTCGTCCAGTGCGAGCCGTACCTGGGCGATGTCCTCGCCGTGCACGCGCGCCAGTATCTCGGTGGCGGTTTCATCGCCCAGTGCCGGGGTGCGCACCACCCGATCGCTGGGAATGTCCCAGTCCCACAGGCTGTGGCCGGCACTGTCCAGCGCCAGCTCCCAGCGCCCACCGCCGCCGAGCGGCACCGGTTCGGGAATGCTCAACGTGAAGGCCAGCAGGTTGCCGGCGCCATCATGCACGGCGCGCAGGTGGCCGTCGTAGTGTCCGTGCGGGCCACCCGGCAGTGTGCAGGCCACGATGCCGCCATCGGCCGCCATCAGGCGCAGATCCTCCAGCATCGGCGCGTAGGCGGCCACGGTGGCCGGCAGGCCGTGCTCGCGCGCAGCCGGATTGGCCGCCAGCGGGCGGCCCGTGCGGTCGACGATGACCAGCGCCGACGCAAGCGGGTGCTGCAGCAGGCTGGCGATGATCCCTTGGTCCACGCGATCTTGCTCCGGATGACACGCCCGTCAGCGGGGCACGCAGTGGTTAACGGCGCCTGCGGCGGATAATTGAGTGGTCAGGGCATCCCTGCGCGGTAAGATGGCCAGCGCCCCTTTCATCCAGCCCGTCCATGCCTGCAGAACCGACCGGCACCGCCCCAGTTCCCGACCCGCGGATGGCGCAGGCGCTGAGCCGCGACCGGCGACGGGTGGTGCTGAGCTACCTGGTGATGGCGTTGGCCTGGATGATCGCCTCCGACAGTGCCGTGCAGGCGCTGGTGCCGGATCCGCAGCAGGCGGCGATGTGGCAGAGCGTGAAGGGCTCGTTCTTCGCACTGGCCAGTGCCGGCCTGTTGTACCTGCTGCTGCGGCCGCTGGCCGAGCACGTGCTGCACACCCATGCGCGCCAGCAGGCGTCGGAGCTGCGCCTGCGGCAGATGTTCGAGGGCAACCCCGGCCCGATCCTGGTCTACGACCTGGACACGCTGGCGATCCTCGACGCGAATCCGGCCGCCTGTACTGCCTTCGGCTGGGACCGCGACGAACTGCTGGAACAGACCATCGACTCGCTGTGGCCACCCGGCCAGGACCAGGCACTGCAGACCAAGCTGGAGGCGATCCGTGAAGCACCCGAGGAGCTGTGCATCCTGCGCACCCAGCTGCAGCTGCGCGACGGCTCGCGGCGGCAGATGGAACTGCGCTCCAACGCCATCAGCTATGACGGCCACAATGCCCGCTTGCTGATTGCCATCGACCGCACCGCGGAAGACCTGGCCCAGTTGCGCCGCGATCAGGCGCTGGCGCGGGTCGAGGAAGCCCACGAACTGGCGCGCATCGGCGCCTGGGAACTGGATCCATCCACCGGCATGGGCCGCTATTCCAACCAGGTCTACCGCCTGCTTGGCCGCCGACCTCCGGAAGCCCGCCGCTGGCACCGCTTCGATGAGCTGCTGGTGCCCGCCGACCCGGCCACCGCCACCCAGACCGAACAGCTGCTGGCCGACCTCTGCTCGGGTGATCCGGTGCAGGTGGACGTACTGCTGCCGCTGCTGTCGATGGATGGCCGCGCCCTGATGGTGCACCTGCGTGCCGCCAGTGGCGTCGATGAGTCCGGCCGCAGCCGCGTGCTGGGTACCCTGCAGGACGTGACCGAGCGCGAACAGTCGCGGCGCCTGCTGCGCGAGCGCGAGGAGCAGTTCCGCGAGCTGGTGCGGGTGCTGCCCGATGGCGTGGTGATCCTCTCGGAGGAGCACGTGCTGTACACCAACGCCTGGGCCGCCAGCCTGTTCGGCTATGGCAGCCATACCCTGCTGGGCGAGCCGCTGTCGGCGCTGGTCGCGGCCGGTGACCTGGCCCGCGTACGCGGCCAGCTGCGCGCCGGGCAGCCCCACCTGGGCCCCGGCCACAGCAGCGTGGTGGCCATGCAGCGCGCAGACGGCCGCAGCTTCCATGCTGGCCTGGCGGTGGGCGAGGTGCGCTACGGCGGCCGCGACTGCAAGCTGCTGATCGTGCGCGACCTGAGCGATTCCGAACGGACACGCAGTGCGCTGGAAACCAGCAACCGCGAACTGCAGGCGATGGCCGGCCGGCTGTTCTCGCTGCAGGAGGACGAGCGCCGCGCGATCTCGCGCGACCTGCATGACGACATCGGCCAGGCGATCACTGCGATCAAGTTGTCCGCCCATGCGGCGCAGGACGAACACGATCCGCAGCGCCGCGGCGAGGATCTGGCACAGATCGTCAGCCTGGCCGACACCACGGTGGCCAAGCTGCGCGACATCTCCACCCTGCTGCGCCCGCCGCAGCTGGACGCGCTGGGCCTGGAAGCGGCCCTCAGCTGGCAGGCACGGGTGCTGTTCCGTTCGTCGCCGGTCGAACTGCTGGCCGAGATCGAGCCCCTGCCGCACCGCCCCGACAACAGCATCGAACAGGCCTGCTTCCGCATCGCACAGGAGAGCCTGACCAATGTGCTGCGGCACGCGCGCGCCAGCCAGGTACAACTGCAGCTGCGCGACGTCGGCCAGCGCGGCCTGCACCTGCAGATCCGCGACGACGGCGAAGGTTTCGACCCGGACGGCCCGCGCGGCCTGGGCCTGATCGTGATGCGCGAGCGTGCGCAGAGTGTCGGCGGCCATGTGCGGATCGAGTCCGCACACGGCGAAGGCACCCTGATCGACGTCCACCTCCCCTACCAGGCGGCCAGCATGGCCGCCGTTGAGTCACCGGAATACTGAGCCTATGTGGAATCCCAACCAGCCCCCGGTCAGCATCGACGATGCACCCGACCGCCTCGGCGCCGGCAACCCCGAGCTGCAGGCGATGGTCGCCGAGGCGGCCTCGGGCGGCACCGCGCTGATGCTCATGCACGTGGACATCGACCACTTCGCTTCGGTCAACGAAAACATGAGCGCCGAGGTAGGTGACCAGGCGCTGGTGCTGGTGGCGCAGCGGTTGCAGTCCTACCTGCGCGGTCGCGGCAAACTGTGGCGGCATGGCAGCGACGAATTCCTGATCGCGGTGCCGCGCACCGCCGACGTGCCGCTGCCGGAGGACTTCGCCGAGGAGATCCGCCAGCAGATGGAGTTGCCCCTGTCGGTGCTGCCGTACACGCTGTTCATGACCGGCAAGCTGGGCGTGAGCCTGTGCCCGGACCACGCCAGCAGCACCTCGCGCCTGCTCGACCACGCCGAGGATGCGCTGTACCAGGCTGCCCGCGAAGGCGGCAATGCGGTGCGCATCCACGCAGTGGATACCCCGCCGAGAGCGCACAGCGAGAGCATCATCGCCCGCCAGATCGTCGATGCCATTCCCAACGGTGAACTGAAGCTTCGCTACCAGCCGCTGGTCAGTGCCCGCGACGGCCACGTGGTGGGCATGGAGGCGCTGCTGCGCTGGCAGTCCCCCACGCTGGGCATGCTGGTGCCGGAGCGCTTCATGCGCACCGCCGAACGGCTGGGCATCATCGTGCAGATCGGCACCTGGGTGCTGGAAGGCGCGCTGAAGCAGGCCCGCCTGTGGCGCGACCAGGGCTTCGACGACTTCACCATTGCCGTGAACGTGTCGACCCTGCAGCTGCTGCGGCCGAATTTCTTCGCTGAAGTCATGGGCCTGATCCAGGCCGCGGGCGTGCCGGCACAGATGTTGACGCTGGAGATCAACGAAAGCGCGCTCACCAACAATGTCAACTTCGTGCACGAGACGCTGGCCAACCTGCGCAACGAAGGCATCAGCCTCAGCCTGGACAACTTCGGCACCGGCGATTCCAGCCTCAGTGCACTGGTCCGTTACCCGGTGGACAAGCTGAAGATCGACCGCAGCTTCATCAAGAGTGCACCTGCCGGCAACCGCGAGGCGGCCATCGCCCGCGCGATCATCGCCATGGGCCACCAGCTGGGCATGACCGTGATTGCCAACGGCGTGGAATCCCAGGCCCAGCTGGGCTTCCTGCGCCGCAACGACTGCGACGTGTTCCAGGGCTACCTGTTCGGCGAACCGATGTCGGCCGATGCCGCCGGCATGACCCTGCGCCGCCGCTACCTGCGCCCGGAAGCCTTCGCCGAAACGCGCCCGGACCGGACACTGCTGCTGCTGGATGACGAGGAGAACGTGCTGCGCTCGCTGGTGCGCCTGTTCCGCCGCGACGGCTACCGCATCCTGGCGGCCGGCAACGTGCGCGATGCGTTCGACCTGCTGGCGATCAACGACGTGCAGGTGATCCTGTCCGACCAGCGCATGAGCGACATGAGCGGCACCGAGTTCCTGGGCCGGGTGAAGATGCTTTACCCCGATACGATCCGCCTGGTGCTGTCCGGGTACACCGATCTGAACACGGTGACCGACGCGATCAACCGTGGTGCGATCTACCGCTTCCTGACCAAGCCCTGGAACGACGATGAGCTGCGCAAGCACATCCACCAGGCGTTCCGYACCTACGAGGAACAGCGGCGCAGCAATGCCGGGCCGGCGMCGGTGGAACCAGCCGATGGTGGAGAGGATCGTCCACCGTTGCGGTAACGRTCCCCTCTGGTAGAGCCGGCCGCTGGCCGGCTGCTCTGAATGTCGGGT
>NZ_RAVT01000001.1 GCF_013464915.1 Stenotrophomonas maltophilia | reverse complement strand
CAATGAGGTTGCCGGCCAGCGGCCGGCACTACCAGAAGCGATCAGCGCGGCTGCTTCACCGGCAGCACTCTGAACACGGTGACCGACGCAATCAACCGTGGTGCGATCTACCGCTTCCTGACCAARCCCTGGAACGACGAYGAGCTGCGCAAGCACATCCACCAGGCGTTCCGYACCTACGAGGAACAGCGGCGCAGCAATGCCGGGCCGGCGCCGGTGGAACCAGCCGATGGTGGAGAGGATCGTCCACCGTTGCGGTAACGRTCCCCTCTGGTAGAGCCGGCCGCTGGCCGGCTGCYCTGAATGTCGGGTYCAATGAGGTTGCCGGCCAGCGGCCGGCACTACCAGAAGCGATCAGCGCGGCTGCTTCACCGGCAGCACTCTGAACACGGTGACCGACGCAATCAACCGTGGTGCGATCTACCGCTTCCTGACCAADCCCTGGAACGACGAYGAGCTGCGCAAGCACATCCACCAGGCGTTCCGYACCTACGAGGAACAGCGGCGCAGCAATGCCGGGCCGGCGMCGGTGGAACCA